>VGBT01000001.1 GCA_016870395.1 Actinomycetota bacterium
GACCGCGGTGGGCATTGAGACCTCCTGGAGTGCCAGCCGGCACCCGCCGGCAACTAGACCGTACGGTCAAGTGTAGACACGGACCCCGCACTACTGTCCACGCCCGATGCGAAACATGGACCGATCCCTCGGCGACGGCGGGATGCCTCTGCTCGGACAGCTCGGCGTGACCTTCGATCGCTACGGCGAGGGCTGGGCGGAAGCCACCTGGGTGCCGACCGCCGACGCCTGCAACCCCGGGGGGCCGGTGCACGGCGGCGTGTATGCGGTCGTCCACGACGCGGCGATGAACTTCGCCACCAACGCTGCGCTCGAACGCGGCGACCGGGCCGCGACGATCTCGATCACCTACGCGACGATGCGTCCCGCCGCTCAGGGCCACCCGCTCGCAGTGCGCGGCGAGGTGACCCGCATCACCAAGCAGGTGGCGTACCTCGAGACCACGATCACCAACGCCGACGGCGACGTGGTGAGCAAGGCGACCGGCTCGTTCATCCTCCGGCGCCGCGAGTCCGCGCCGGTCGAAGCACCGAAGGAGCGGGCGTGAGGACCGTGGTCGTGGGTGGCGGGATCATGGGCGCGGGCATCGCGTACGAGGCGCGAGTGGCAGGGTTCCCGGTCACGATCGTGGAGGCGACCCCCGAGCTGTGCGAAGCCGGCGCCCAACGCGTCGCGCACTACGAGGAGAGAGCGCGCGCGAAGGGCGCGGCACTCGAGGACTTCGGCTCGCTCGATCTCGGCACCGACCTCGCGGCCGTGGTCGCCGATGCCGACATAGTCGTCGAGGCGGTGTCCGAGGACCTCGACCTCAAGTCGCGGATCTTTGCGACGCTCGGCGGAGCCGCGTCCGACACCGCCGTGCTCGCATCGAACACGAGCGGCCTGCCGATCGAGGTGCTCGGCGCGGCGAGCGGCCGGCCGATGCAGGTAGTCGGCACACACTTCTTCAACCCGGTTCCGGCGATGCGACTCGTCGAAGTCGTGCGCTCCACCGAGACGAGCGACCCGACCCTCGCTCGGGCGATGGAGTTCGCGCACGCTCTCGGCAAGCAGACGGTGGAGGTGCGCGATTTGCCGGGGTTCGTCACCACCCGCCTCGGGGTGGTGTTGCTCTGCGAGGCGATCCGCACCTACGAGCAGGGCGTCGCGAGCGCGGAGGACCTCGACACCGCCATGAAGCTGGGGTGGAACCATCCGATGGGCCCGCTCGAGCTCGCGGACCGGATCGGGCTCGACACCATCCTGTCGATCTGCGACGACCTGCGCGAGGCGTTCGGCGACGCCTTCCGCGCTCCGCCGCTGCTGCGCCAGATGGTGGCCGCAGGCAAGCTCGGCCGGAAGTCAGGCCGAGGCTTCTACCGCTACTGAGCCCGCGGCCGCAACGGTGAACCGGAAGGTCGAGCCCTCGCCGGGCCGGCTCTTTACCCACACCGTCTTACCCTGGAGCTTTACGAAGCCGCGGACGATCGCGAGACCGATGCCCGTGCCCCGCCGACGTCGCGATGGGCGTGACGGAGGTCCGATACGAGCGGGCGGTCGACGTGACCTTGTCCCCTGGAAACCGACCTGTCGACCCGCAGGCTCGGGCCAGCTCGGGGGCAAAGAGGTGGACGTGATGAGAGCGGTCGGCGTCTACGAGTCGATGTACGGGAACACCCACCTGATCGCCGAGGCGATCGCGGAAGGACTCGGCGCATCGAACGACCTGGTGGTCGTCTCTGTCGAAGGAGCCACCCAAGGGAGTCTGGCCGCTGCGGACCTCGTCGTGGTGGGTGGGCCGACCCAGGCGCACGGCATGAGCCATGCGAGCACGCGCAAGGCTGCGGTGAAGGCCGCGCAGAAGCCCAACAGCGACCTCGGGCTCGATCCGGACGCGGGGGTCCAGGACTGCGGGACTGGTTCGCGTCGCTCGGGCAAGTGCACGCACTCGCCGCGGCGTTCGACACGAGGATCGACGCGCCGCCGGCGTTTTCCGGGCGCGCGTCGAAGGGGATAAGGCGCAAGCTCGGTCACCACGGCTTTGACGTGGTGACCGAGCCCGAGAGCTTCCTCGTCACCGAGGACAGTCACCTCGAGCCTGACGAGCAGGCTCGGGCCCAAGAGTGGGGAGGGCGTGCTCGCCGCGAAGATCCCGGCGAGCACGCCCTCCCGTTGACGCGTCTCGCAACGCTCTCGGGTGCTGCTCGGGTCAGATGACCCGGACGTTCTGGGCTTCCTCGCCCTTGCGGCCGGGGCCAACGTCGAACTCCACCCGCTGCCCTTCCTCGAGCGTCTTGTAGCCCGTTCCCTGGATCGCGGAGAAGTGGACGAAGACGTCGTCTCCCTGCTCGCGCGAGATGAAGCCGAAGCCCTTCTCTGCGTTGAAGAACTTCACGGTGCCTGTAGCCACAGCATTCTCAATTCAGCAAGAGGGCCGGTCCGAGTGACCGGCCAGCACCAAGACTAGGGCCCAGCGGCTCGTCGCCGCATCGTGCCCGCTCGCCATGACCATCCGGGCTTCACCGGCCTCTCCACGGGCCGCTCGCCGGGTCGCCGTGGCGAAGCCGAGTCTCTCGACCATGTCGTAGAGTCCGACGCCCTCGGCGTGCCCGGGCAGGACTCGGGCTCCGCACCGCGGGGTCGGCGAAGCGCTGTGCGGCACGCTTTACTGCGACGATCGTGGGTCCCATCTCGCGCTCCCCTCCCGGCTCGAGCTGTCCGTGGCAACGGGGCGTCGGAGCCCTGTCCATAGGCGGGCTTGCGCCGGCCCTCCGACCCTCGGGACACCCCCGACCAGGGGTTGCCCGAGGGCGTCACGCCGCTCGTCTCCGCACCATAGAACGTATAGGGTGAGGCGCAGCTTCAGAAACCACGCACCTGCGGCTCGTCGTCGTCCGATCCGGTGTCGGCTGGAACCCGACGTCGGCACGACCGACGTGTCCTTCGAGGGACATCCGCCTTGTTGCGGCTCCTTGAGCAGCTGATGCAGACGAGAGCGAAGGTAGGGCAGACAGTGAAGACGACGTTCAAGGGCACCGTGGTGGCACTCCTCGTCGTTGCCGGGCTCGTCATGACGGCATGCTCGTCCGACGACACCAGCGACGCGCAGCCTTCCGGGTCCAGCGGGTCTCGCCCGAATGCGCAGCCCGCGGACACGAACCTGCCGTGGTATCCGTCGCTGCAGGGATTCGAGCACTACGACTCGGGCCGGTCGCACGTCTTCCCGCTCGCCAAGTTCGGCGGCTCGTTCCGCGAGCCGAACAAGGTGAGCCTGGTCAAATCCGACAAGGGCGCCTACCCCTCCGGATACAACATGTCCTACCTCGATAACAAGGCCGCGTTCATTCAGGGCGGCAGCTACGGCAACCTCGAAAACTCGATCGGCCCCTTCGTCGCCAAAGTCGACCCGAAGACGCTCAAGCCCATCTGGTACACGCAGCTGCTGAACACCGTGCAGACCGGCGAGTGGGACTACCCGGGCGCCATGGCCATCATGAACGACGGCTTCATCTACGTCGTGTCCAGCTACCGGATCTTCAAGGTCGATCCCGCCAACGGGACCGTCGTCGCGACGCTCCAGCTGCCGACGATGGTCAACATGCGCAACAACTATCCGGCGACGCCGGCGACGTATGACTCGACCCCGACCGAGAACGCGGTCAATACCTCCTACAACGGCATCAACGCACTCCCGGACGGGACGATCGTGGTGAAGTCGCTCTACCGCGTCGCCGGGTGCACCATGAACGGCCCGACGGCGATCCTTTCCTGCCCCGACTCCAGGAACGTTCCGGCCTCCAACCTGATCTCGGTCGACCCGAAGACCATGCGGATCGTCGACAACATCACGCTGCCCGCATTCGCCGGAGCTCGACCGACCATCACGCGGTACCGCGGCGTCGACTACGTCTACCTGTTGGAGCTGACCTCCAACCCAGTGCGCTACTCGGTGAAGAACGGGATCTTCACCCTGGACACGAGCTGGACCCCCGCCGCCGTTCCCTACGCGGGCCAGACGACCGGCGGCTCGTTGATCGTCATGAACGACTGGATCCTCGGCGCGACGAACTCGGTACCTGCCACCGGCGCGCTGACGATGTTCGCGATCAGTCAGAGCGACGCCTCGAAGGTGCACCTGCTGCAGCCTTACGTCGACGACCCGGTCGCGCCCGAGCTGGCCAAGGCCTTCGCCACTGCGGCCGCCGGAGCACCGGCCGTCAGCTGGGCGGGGATGTCGCTCGAAGCCGATCCAGAGAACGGTCTGATCTACGGGGTCGAGACCCTGGCGCGCAAGGTTGCGGCATTCCGGATCACCGACGCCGGCCTCGAGACCGTCTGGAAGAAGAAGCAGACGACTACCGAGTGGGCAACGCTGATCGGACCGAAGAACCAACGCGTCTGGGTCGGCACACTGATCCCGGGCGCGGAGATCCCGGGCAAGAACAAGACGGACATCGTCGTCTTCCGCGATGCCGCCACTGGTCGAGAGCTTGCACGATCGGCCCGGTTGCCGTACATGACACAGGGAAGCGCCATTCAACCCGGGTACGGAGGCAGCGTCTTCTTTCCCGGCGCGGAAGGGACCCTGGTCAAGGTCACACCAACACCCGAGAAGAACTGACACGGTCGCGACCGAGACGTTCGCGGCCGTTCTCACCCGTCCTGTTCGGCGCCGCCGTGTACCTCACTGGCCTGTGGTCGGTTTCGCGATGGCTGGCGGTGCACGCGCCGGAAATCCTGGCCAGGATCGAGGGCAGAGGTCGACGCGGTGAGAGGTTTCTCGGCCAACTCACGCCAGGCGCTGCGGCGACCAGTCGCGACTCTCGCGCTTGTTCTGGTCGAACGAGTGGAGACGATGGGACTCGAACCCACGACCCCCTGCTTGCAAAGCAGGTGCTCTAGCCAGCTGAGCTACGTCCCCGAGACACACGACGGTACCGCGTCCACACCCTGCCGGCGCCACGCGTCCCGACGCGCGTTCTGGTCGTCGGGGTGCGCCGCTCCGGCGTCAAAGCAGGGCGTCTACTGGTAGCCCACCATGATCTGCTCGACCCACCACGCCGGGGCCGCGTTCATCAGGGTGCCGAGGTCCCAGTAGTCCCACCACCGGGTGACCCGACCGTCGTGGACCTCGTGCACCGACACGAACGGCAGGCGCACGTGCTCGCCGGTTGGCCAGTACCAGTCCTCGGAGTGCTCGGTGATCACCATGTCGCCCTCGGCGACCATCGGCCCGCCGTTCAGCACGTAGCGCTCCAGCGGCTCGAGGCCCAGTCGCAACCTCGCCTCGATCGCCGCGGGCCCACGCGCTCCGTCTTCCGGGGCGGGCACGTCGGTGTAGTGCCCGTCCTCGGAGAAGCACGCCGCCACCGCGGCGAAGTCCCGGCGCGCCAGGGCCGCCCAGAGCTCCTCGATCAACGCCTTGTTCGCATTCGGGTCGCTCACGGGCCCGCACGCTAGCGGAGGCCGACTCCGGTCAAGCCGGTCGCTCCCGGCGCCGACAAAACAGCGAATGTCCTCGCCCGAGCTACGTCCGAGCGACCTCGGGGTCGCAGCCGCGTCTCGGTTCGCGGCCGCCCTCGGCGAGCGTCTGGGGACCGTGCTGCGAGGCAAGCCCGAGCCGGTCCGGCACGCGCTGGTCACGCTGCTCGCCGGCGGCAACCTCCTCGTCGACGACGTCCCCGGCGTGGGCAAGACCCTCCTCGCGAAGGCGATCGCTCGCGCCGTCGGCGGCACGTTCCGCCGCATCCAGGGCACGCCCGACCTGCTTCCCTCCGAGCTCACCGGCGTCTCGGTGTTCCATCTCGCCGGCAACGAGTGGGAGTTCCGGCCCGGCCCGTTGTTCGCCAACGTGGTGCTCGTCGACGAGCTCAACCGCGCCACGCCGCGCACCCAGTCTGCGCTGCTCGAGGCGATGGAGGAGCACCAGGTCACCGTCGACGGCGTGAGCCGCCCCCTGCCCGTGCCCTTCTTCCTCGTCGCGACGCAGAACCCGTTCGAGACCGCCGGCACCTTCCCACTGGTGGAGGGCCAGCTCGACCGGTTCATGATCGTCACCGAGATCGGGCCACCCGACCCACTCACCGAGCGCTCGCTGCTCCTCGGCGAGGGGGGCGAGCCTGCACTCGCCGAGCTGCCCGCGCTCGTCGAGCCGACCGCGCTGCTCGCTGCGCGTGGCGCGACCCAGCGCGTGCACTGCAGCACCGCGCTCGCGGACTACGTGGTCGCCGTCGCTAACGCGACCCGTTCGCACGCCGAAGTGGTGATCGGCGCGAGCCCACGCGCCGCACTCGCGCTCCTACACGCGGCCCAGGCAAGTGCGGTACTCGACGACCGCGACTACGTCGTTCCCGACGACGTGGCGCGGCTGGCCCCGGCCGTACTGGCCCACCGGCTCGTGCTGCGTGACCCGGTCCGCCTGCGGGAAACCCGGACGCTCGTCGACGGGCTCGTCGGGACGGTCCCCATCCCGAGGCCGTGAGCGGGCGCGGGCTGCCCGTGCCCGCGGCCCCGCGCCGCGCCACCGTCGTGCTCCTCGCGGTGTCGTTGGCGCTCTACGTCATCGCCCGCACCACCGGCGCCGGGTGGGACGTCGTGCTGATGTGCGCGGTTGCCGGCACGCTCGTCGTGGCCGCCCTCCTCCCCGCGTGGGGGCTGCTCCGCACCGGCGCCGCCGTCGAGGCTCCCCGCGACGCCATCGCCGGCCACCCGTTCGCCTGCACCCTTTCGCTGTCGGGGCACGGACCGGAGCTCGTCGTGCGCGTCGAAGACCCTCCGGGCGAGCGCGTCCGAGCCCGCGCCGGCACGCGCGGGACCGTCACGGTCGTTCCGCCGGAGCGCGGTGTGCTTCACGGCGTGCGGGTCGAGCTGCGCCACGCGGGGCCGCTCGGCCTCTTCGCGTGGCGCCGGTGCATCCGCGTCCCCCTGGCGTTCGGCGTCGAGGTGGCCCCCCGACGGAGCCCCGTCGCGCTCCCTGCACTCGCCGGGGCCGGCCACACCCCCCTCGACGACCCGAGCGCGGGGTCGCCCGGCGCTGAGCTGACCCGCGGCGCGCGCGCCTACGTGGACGGAGACCCGATCCGGCTCCTGCACTGGCCCGCGACCGCGCGCACCGGCACCGTTCTGGTGCGTGAGATGGAAGGGCCCCGTCGGCCCCGCGTGGTCGTCGTCGCGGACTTGCGCGGTCCTGATCCGGAGAGCGCAGCCTCGCGCGCCGCCGCGATCGCGGACGATGCCCTTCGCAGGGGCGCGCGTGTCGAGCTCGCCACCGCCGAGCCCGACGGACCGTGCCTTGGCGAGGTGGTGAGCACGATCGACGTCGGTCGCCGCCTGGCCCGGGCCGTACCCGGCGTACCGGCAGCGGTCGGCTTCCCGAGCGGCGCCCAGGTGCTCCACGTCGGGAGCACGGCGTGAAGGCGCGTGCCCCCGAGCAACCCGAGGACTCGATCGCGCTTCGCGCGGCGGTGCTGGCCGCGCTCATGGCCGCGGCGATTGCGGTGCTCCGCGAAGGCGTGGGCCGCTCCTCGCTGTGGCCCGTCGTGCTCGTGGGCTACCCGCTCGCCTTCACCGTCGCCCACCTCACCCGCCGATCCCGGCCGTTGCTGCTCCGAGCGGCCGTCAGCGCGATCGCGATCGTCGTCGTCGTGCTGTTCGCCGCGTCGATTACCGTGGGAACCATCGCGGCCGTGCAGGTCCCGCTCGCCGAGGTGTTCATGGTGCTCCTCGGGCTCCAGGCCCTCGAGGCTTCGGGACGACGGGGGCTCATGGTGTCGCTGCTCGCCGCGCTCGTGCTCGTGACACTGGCCGGTGTGTTCTCGATCTCGACCGCGCTCGCTCCCTGGCTGGCTGGGTGGGCGTTCGCCACGCTGCTCGCGCTCGCGCTCGCGCACCGCTCGGAGCTCGAGCGCCTCCCCCGGCTCGACGGTGCCGCTTCTCGCCCCTCGGCGGGCATCCGGACGGCGCTCGGCATCGCCGCTGCGGTGTTCGCGGTCGTGACCCTGCTCGGCGCGGCCGCGTTCGCGGTGGCACCGGTGGCCGGTACCGACCGATCGTTCACCTTCCCGGCCGAGCTCCCGCCGAGCGAGGCGGTCCCGGAGCCGGGCGGGCTCTCCAACCCGAGTCTCGGAGGAGCCGATCCCGCTCGTCGAGCCGCTCCGGGCGAGCCCGGGGGCAGAAGGTCGGCGTTCGGCTACTTCGGCTTCTCCGACGAGCTCGACACCGGCGTACGGGGCCGGCCCGACGACACGCTCGTGATGCGGGTGCGGGCCGCATCCCCCGACTTTTGGCGCGGCCAGACCTTCGACCGCTGGGACGGGCGCACCTGGCGGGCGTCCGACGATCACCCCCGTCCGGTTCGCGGCGGACAGCCGATCGGGATCCCCCGCGTCCTCGACGACGGCCCCGCGAACGACTTCGCGGCCGTGGACCAGCTCGTCCAGACCTACTACCTGGAACAGGCGGGCCCAAACGTGATCTTCGCTGCGGCCACCCCCACCAGGCTCTACTTCCCCGAGCGAACGATCTTCCAGATGCCGGACGGCGCGCTACGCGCGGGAGTGCGACTCGATCCCGAAAGCGTGTACACGGTCGTGAGCCAGCGGAACCTCGTGACCGAAACCGCGCTCCGGGTCAGCGACGCCACCCAGGTTGCACCGGAGATAGCGGCGAAGTACGCCGCACCACCGGAGACGACGGCGCGTGTCCGAGCGCTCGCCGCGTCGGTCGCGGCCGGTGCGCCGACGACCTACGACAAGGTGCGCGCCCTCGAAACCTGGATCGGCGCGCATACGCGCTACACGCTCGACATCCCGCCGCTGCCACGAGGGCACGACGCGGTCGACCAGTTCCTGTTCGTCGACCGGCGCGGCTTCTGCGAGCAGATCGGTACGAGCCTCGTGGTGATGCTGCGCGAGCTGGGGATCCCGGCGCGCCTCGTCGTCGGCTACACACCGGGTGAGCGCAACCCGTTCACCGGCCTCTACGAAGTTCGGGCGAGGGATGCCCACGCGTGGGCCGAGGTGTACTTCCCGGGCGTGGGCTGGCAGGGCTTCGACCCGACCGCTTCCGTCCCGTTGGCGGGTGATGCCGCGATCGACGGCGCGGGCACAGGCGCGCTCGCGTACCTGAACGCACGGATCGACCTGCCGGCGTGGCTCGGCCCGGTGCTCGCGTTGCTCGCAGTCTTTGTCGTCCTTTCGTTCGCGGCCCGTTCCTGGACGCGTCGGACCCGTCGGGTGCGCGCGGCGAGACCGACGAGCTGGGCCGGAGTCCGCCTCGAGCGGCTGGAACGCCTCGGTCGCCGACGCGGTCGCGATCGCGCGGCGGCAGAGACCACGCCGCACTACGCCGCGGCACTCGGCGCGCTCGATCCTATCCACGCGCCTGCGCTGGCGGCGGCGGCGCGGGTGCTCGACGCGTCGATGTTCTCCGGTCGTGCCGTCGACGAGGCCGCCGCGAGTGCCGTCGACGGGCTGCTCGAGCTGCTCGACCAGAACTGGGACCGCGCCCGTCACCCCGAGGATCTCGTCCCCACCCCGAGCTGACCGCCGAGCTCGGAGCGAGAGCAGCCGCGGAGGGATCAGGCGACGGGGACGCCCTCGAAGACCGCGGCCTTCACGCCGCGGCCCGCGAGCTCGGCGAGGAACGCCCGGGCCGCGACGATCTCGCCCAGGCCGTGCGTGCCGACCTCGGGCAGCAGCAGCCCCGGGAGCGCTCCCGCCAGCGCGGCTGCCGTGACACCAAGCACCGCGCCGGCCGCGATCGCGGTGCGCTCGATCACGCCGTAGACGAGCACCTCGCGCAAGCGGCCCCGCCGCCCCCACACCTCGACCCGCAGCGCACCCCAGCTCTCGGCGTCGGCCTTGCGGGGCCACTGCCACCACGACCGCGCCTCGGGCTCGGCCATCCGGACGCTGACTCGCTGCGCGTCGGGGAACGCGTGCTGGAGCAATGCCACGCCCGGCGCCACGAGCTGGCACTCCTGCGCGCCCACCGGGTCGGGAAACCACACGAGCTCGTGACCGGTTCGCTTGGTCGGCACGAGCAGGCCGTCGCGCACCTCGGCCGGGCGCTCGCGCCGGGCGCGGCGCGAGCTCGCGACACATGCCTCGCCTCCCGCCCCGAAGCGGGCCACGCCGACCTCGTCGACGTGCTCGAGTGCGTCGGACGCGTGACGGGCGAGCACATCGGCCAAGCCGGGTGCGAGACCGGCACCGGCGGCGACGAGCACACCAGCCGCGCGAGCGGGACCGTCGAGCACCTCCAGCCCGGCCAGACCGACGGAGTCGTCCCCGGCCGAGACAATGGGGATCCCCGCGGCGATGGCCGCCTGGGCGACCGCCGCGTCCGCCCCGGTCCGCAAGGCGCAGGCGATCGCGCTGAGCCCACCGGGCAGCGGACGCCCGGGCTTCCAGTCGAGCGGTTCGGCATGCGGGGCCATCACCGTGGACAGCCGCTCGGCACGCTCGAGGTCGCGGCTCGCGACGAGCAGCCGCGCGATGCCGGGGGTCTCCACCAGTTGGCGGGCGGCGCGGCCACCAACGGCGCCGGCGCCGACCAGGAGAACCGTCGCGCCGTCGGTCAACGTCGGGTCACCGGAGGTCGGGTCCGGTGAGCTCCCGCCAGCCCCCGCTCGTGGGCGGTACCCCACCCTTGCCCCGCAGCTTGATCAGCGCACCCGCGAGGGCGGCCACCAGCAGCACGACCACACCTCGACGGAACGCACGCACCCCCGGAGCATACCCAGCGACATGACTGTGGGGCACCAACGACGACTGCCGCTCGGTAGACGCTTCCCGGTGCTCAGGCTCGCAAGGCACGGCGCCGGGCCACCCAGCGACATGACTGTGGGGCTAGCTGGAATCGAACCAGCGACCTCATCCTTATCAGGGATGCGCTCTAACCGACTGAGCTATAGCCCCGGTGGGAGCGAGCAGGCTAACAGTCGGGATCGGCTGCGAGCTCAGCGGCGGGGCTCGGACTCCGAGAGGGTGACCTCGAAACCGCCGAGCACCTCCGCGAAGAGGTTGTAGAGCGCGGCGCCGACGACGGTGAGGATCGTGGCGAGGGCGACGAACACGACGCCCACGAGCGCTGCGCCCTCGAGGATCTGCACCGGGACGAGGCGGTAGTTGTTCGAGGTGAGGATATTGCCCATGAACTTCTCGACGTCGTGGATCGCGCCGAGCCCGTCGGCGATGAGCCAGAGCGCGACCCCGGCCGCCACGACCACGAGCACCGAGGCGAGGTAGAAGCAGAGCGCGATCTTGAGGACGGACCACAGGTCGAACTTGCTCACCCGGACCCGGGACTGGCGGACGACGGGATCGGGCTCGGTCTCGGGCTCGGTCTCGGTCTCGGTGACTGCGACCGCCGCCTTGCGCTTGCGCTGCCGCTTGGACTTCGCCACCGGGGGTGCGGTCACGACCGGAGCCGGGTCCATCGTGCTACGCGTCCTCTCCGTCTTCGGCCTCGAGCACGGGTGCGACGGCCACCACGCTGTCGCCGGAGCCGAGCGCCGCGACCTTCACGCCGGTCGCGTCACGACCCTGACTCGAGATGTCCTTCACCCCGGTGCGAATGATATTGCCGGCGGAGGAGAAGACGAGGATCTCGTCGTCGGGCTGCACGGTGAAGGCCGCCACCACACCCTGGCGGCTGGCGGTGATCTTCATCCCGCGCACGCCCTGGCCGCCGCGCCCCTGGCGGTTGAAGCGGTCGAGCTTGGTGCGCTTGCCATGCCCACTCTCGCTCACGAACAGCATCACGGAGTCGTCCCTCGCCACGTCGCAGGAGACGACCGCATCCTCGGCGTTCTTGAGCCTCATCCCGCGAACGCCGGCGGCAGCCCGCCCCATCGGGCGCACATCGACCCCGGAGAACCGGATCGTCATGCCGTTGCGGGACACCATGAAGATGTCCTCGGCGCCGGTCGTCTGGATCACCCGGACCAGCTCGTCGCCCTCCTTGAGGTTGATAGCGATGAGCCCGGTGCGCAGTGACGAGTCGTACTCGCCCATCTTCGTCTTCTTCACCTGGCCCTGGCGGGTGGCGAAGAACAGGAACGCGCCCTCTTCGTAGGTGCGGGTGTCGATGATCGCCTGGATGTGCTCCTCGGGAGTGAGCGCGATGAGGTTGACGAGCGCGGTGCCGCGCGCGGTGCGCTCCTTCATCGGGATCTCGTGCGCGCGCAACCGGTACACCCGACCACGATTCGAGAAGAACAGGAGGTACGAGTGGGCGGTGGTGGTCAAAAGGTGCTCGACGTAGTCCTCTTCCTTGAGGCTCGAGCCGCGCACGCCCTTGCCGCCACGCCCCTGCTTGCGGAACGCATCGGCAGCGACCGTCTTGACGTAGCCCTTCTTCGAGAGCACGACGACGACCTCCTCGTCCTCGATGAGGTCGAGGACGTCGATCTCGCCCGAGTCGAACGTGATCTGCGTGCGGCGCTCCGATGCGTACTTCTCGCGGATCTCGCGGATCTCGGTCTTGATCACGCCTTCGAGCTTCTTGCGGCTGTTAAGGATCGACTCGAGCTCCTTGATGGTCTTGGTGAGCTCTTCGTACTCGTCCTTCAGCTTCTGGTGCTCGAGCTGGGCGAGGCGGCGCAGCTGCATGTCGAGGATGTGGTTGGCCTGGATCTCGGTGAACTCGTAGGGCTTCGCCATGAGCGCGCTGCGGGCGGCATCCGCGCTCTCGGAGCCGCGGATGAGGGCGATGATCTCGTCGATGTGATCGAGCGCCCGTAGCAGCCCCTCGACGATGTGCGCGCGGTCGCGCGCCTTGTCGAGGCGGAACTGGGTACGTCGGGTGATGACATCGACCTGGTGGGCGATGTATTGCTCCAGCGCCTCCTTGAGGTTCAGCACTTTCGGGACGCCGTCGACAAGGGCCAGCATGATCACGCCGAAGGTGGTCTGCATCGTCGTGTGCTTGTAGAGCTGGTTGAGCACCACTTGCGCGTTCGCGTCGCGCTTCAGGTCGATCACCAGCCGGTACTCGCCACGAGACGTCTCGTTGCGAACGTCGCGGATGCCCTCGACCTTGCGGTCGCCCACCAAATCGGCGATCTTCGTGCCGATCGCCTCCACGGAGGTCTGGTACGGCACCTCCGTGACCACAATCCGCTGACCGTTCTTGTGCTCCTCGATCTCGGCGATCGCGCGCATCTTGATCGACCCGCGCCCGGTGCGCGCAGCGTCTTGGATCCCCGAGCGACCGAGGATCAGCGCACCGGTCGGGAAGTCGGGTCCAGCCACGATGCCCATCAGGTCTTCGACCGTCGCGTCGGGATGGTCGATGAGGTGGACCGTCGCGTCGATCACCTCGCCGAGGTTGTGCGGCGGGATGTTGGTGGCCATTCCCACGGCGATGCCGCCACCGCCGTTGACCAGCAGGTTGGGGAAGCGCGACGGCAGGACCTCGGGCTCCTTGGTCTTGCCGTCGTAAGTGTCGACGAACTCGACGGTGTTCTCGTCGATCCCCTCGAGCGTCTGCATCGTGATCGGCGCCAACCGGCATTCTGTATATCTCATGGCCCCCGGACGGTCGTTGGGGTCGGGGCTGCCGAAGTTGCCCTTGCCGTCGACGAGTGGATGACGCAGCGAGAAGTCCTGGGCCATGCGCGCGAGCGCGTCGTAGATCGCCTGGTCGCCGTGCGGGTGGAAGTTGCCCATCACGTGGCCGACCACCTGCGCCGACTTCGCGCGTTGGCGGTCGGGGCGCAGCCCGCGGTCGTACATGCCATAGATGATCCGGCGGTGCACCGGCTTCAGGCCGTCGCGCGCGTCGGGCAGCGCGCGCGACACGATGACCGACATCGCGTAGTCGAGAAAGCTGCGCTCGACTTCTTCCTGGATCTCGATCGGCTCGACGTTCGGCTCGAGCGTGGGTTGGGTGCCTTCGGGCACGCCGTACCTCCCGGTGCGTGATGGTGGCTAGATGTCGAGGAAGCGGACGTCGGTGGCGTTCTGTTGGATGAACTCGCGGCGAGCCTCGACGTCGTCGCCCATGAGCCTCGAGAAGATGTCGTCCGCGATCGCGGCCTCCTCGACCGACACGCGCAGCAGCGAGCGCGTGGCCGGGTCCATCGTGGTCTCCCAGAGTTCCATGTAGTCCATCTCGCCGAGACCCTTGAACCGCTGGAACTCGATCTTGCGGTCGGGGTTCTCGACGACGAACGCGGCCCGCGCCGACTCGTCCTTCAGGTACACCTTCTCCTTGCCCACCGGCACGGAGAACAGTGGTGGCTGCGCGACGTAGACGAACCCCTGCATCACCATCTCGGGCATCTGCCGGTACAGGAACGTCAGCAGCAACGTACGGATGTGTGCGCCATCGACATCGGCGTCGGTATTTTCTCCCAGGACGCCGCCACTCGACCCGACGACGAAGTTGTGGTCATCGGCGACCGACAGGTCGTACACCGGACCGTCGAAGGGCGTCGCCACGTTGGACCGCACGGGCAGGGCGATCAGGTCGTCGGAGATCTCGACGTAGCGCGGGCCGGGGCCCTTCCGGCCCTGCGCGATCCGTTGTCGCCGCTCGTCGGCGTTGGCGGTCTTGCGCCAGAGGTGCTCGAGCCGTGCGACCTGGTAAGCATGCACCACGGTGATATTCGTGCGCGGCCGCATCGACAATGGGTTTGGGGCCGGGTCATAGGTCGACCGCGACGCCACGACGCCGAGCTGGCCCAGCAGGTAGCAGACGCCGTCGGCAAGCGCGCTCGACGCGGCCGTGAACGACAGCCGGTTCAGCGCCGTCTTGCATCCGTCGCCGAGGAAGTAACCCTCCAGGTACGCGAGGCGGCAGGGCTCGTCGACGTTGAGCATCAGGTCGGGGACACGCTTGTCGTGCGCGCGTCCGGCCAGGCCGAGTGCCTGGATCATGCGGGCCGCGATCGCGGAGTGGAAGTAGAGCTTGCGGGAGCTCGGGAGCCGCTTGTCGACGTGCAGCCGCGGCGTCTCGCCGAAGGTCTCCTCGATCGCTTCGACGATCGAGGGGAGGTAGGGCTCGTCGTCCTCGACGAGCGAGAGCGCCACCTGCGACCCGCGCGCGAGCGTGCCCTCGGCCGTGTACCAGCCGAGGAAATAGCAGAGCGCCTCGGTCACCGGGAGCATCCGGGGTACGGCCCGGTCCCGATGGGCCTGCGGCACGAGCTCGACCGCGCGGTCGAGGAGGAACACGTCGTCCCAGCTGAGCTCGTCGACGCGCCTCGAGCGCCCGACACGTCGCCAGCGGCCGTTGCCGGACTCGTCGGGGAACGAACCCCTTCGCTCCACGTGCAACGGGACCGTGAGCGCGTCGTCGGGCCACGTCGTGCCCAGCATTGCGAGGTACGCCGCTAGCACCGACTGGGCCGGGCGGCCGCGACCAGTCTCGAACTCCGAGACGGTGCAGGCCTGGCGGTGCCCGATCGCCTCGGCCATCGCCTGCTGGGTGATCCCGAGAGCCCGACGGCGCGCGGCGAGCTGCCTCCAGGTCGATGCCGGCAGCTCGACCCGCGCCTCCGGGTCGTGCTCGCACGCGCTGTGCTCACGGGAGAGCGACCGAACCGATTCCCCGTCGACCCGCAAGCCGCGACCGACACCGGCGGTGACGAACAGCTCCAGGAGGTCGAGCTCGCGGGTCGCCACCTCGGGAGTCGGCAACCGCCGCGGCGCGACCACCAAGTCTCCGGGCACGATCTGGTCGCCGGGGCGCGTCGTGATGCGCCCGTTGTCGTACACGTGCACCGCGTGGCCTCGGGTCACCGAGACGGCGCGGCCGTACGCCGTGGTGATCCGGTGCATCCAGCCGCGATAGTGGTGGCGGATCACCTGCTTCAAGGGTGAGATTCGCGGTGCGCGGCCGAGCCGATCGACCGAGACCGTCGAGATCGGCGGAACGTCGACGCCCTCGGAGAGCCAGTAGTCGACCTCGGGACCGATCTCGACCAGGCGCAGCCGGCCTTCTTCGTCGGTCA
The DNA here is from genome assembly GCA_016870395.1 of Actinomycetota bacterium. Taxonomy (GTDB): domain Bacteria; phylum Actinomycetota; class Acidimicrobiia; order IMCC26256; family JAENVU01; genus SHUZ01. The sequence goes on from VGBT01000001.1 coordinate 15,941, forward strand.
GCAGCACCGGCTCACGGCCGTCGACCGAAAGAAGGATCACCTTGCGGTACCGGGCCTTCTCGAGCTCGAATTCCTCGCCGATGCCTGCGCCGATCGCCGTGATGAGCGCCTGGATCTCCTCGTTCTTCAGCATCTTGTCGAGGCGCGCGCGCTCGACGTTGAGGATCTTGCCGCGGATCGGCAGGATCGCCTGGTACTCGCGGTCACGGGCCTGCTTCGCAGGGCCGCCGGCGCTGTCACCCTCGACGATGAACAGCTCCGAGCGTTCCGGATCGCGCGACTGGCAGTCGGCGAGCTTGCCGGGCATCGACGCCGAGTCGAGCAGGGACTTGCGGCGCGTGAGGTCGCGCGCCTGGCGAGCAGCGACGCGCGCGCGTGCCGCCTGCGTCGCCTTCCCGACGATCTGCTTCGCCTCACCCGGATGCTCCTCGAGCCACTCCCCGAGCTTCTCGTTGGTGGCGCGCTCGACCAGCGAGCGCATCTCGGTGTTGCCGAGCTTGGTCTTCGTCTGGCCCTCGAACTGCGGGCTGCGCAGCTTCACCGACACGATCGCGGTGAGACCTTCGCGGATGTCCTCGCCGAGGAGGTTGACGTCCTTCTCCTTCAGAAGTCCCTTGCCCCGCGAGTACTTGTTGATCGCGTTGGTGAGGGCCTTCTTGAAACCCTCTTCGTGCATCCCGCCCTCGGTGGTGGCGATGTTGTTGGCGAAGCTGTGGATGCCCTCGTAGTACCCGGTGTTCCACTGCATCGCGACGTCGACCTCGGAATCGTCGGTCGTGTCCTCGAAGGAGATCACGCGCTTGAAGATGGGCTCCTTGGTCGCGTTGAGGTGCTTCACGAAGTCGACGATGCCGCCCGCGTACCTGAAATTCTGTTCCGTGACGGGGTCGGTGCGCTCGTCTTTGAAGCGGATCTCGAGCCCCTTGTTGAGGAAGGCCATCTCCCGCAGGCGCTCGACGAGCGTCTGCGCGCGGAACTCGGTCTCCTCGAAGATGGTCGGGTCGGGCCAGAAGGTGACGACCGTGCCCGTGCGCTTCGAGTCGGCCTTCTTCGTGAGCTTTCCCCTGGGGTTGCCGCCGTTGGCGAACGACATCTCCCATCGACCGCCGTCACGGTGGATCTCGAGGTCGAGCCGGGACGAGAGCGCGTTCACCACCGACACGCCGACGCCGTGCAACCCGCCGGAGATCTTGTAGCCCTCGCCCCCGAACTTCCCGCCGGCGTGGAGCACCGTGAGCACGATCTCGGCCGCGGACTTCTTCTTGTCCTCCGGGTGCGGGTCGACGGGAATCCCGCGCCCGTTGTCGGCTACCCGACAGCCCCCGTCGGCGAGGAGTGTGACGTCGATGCGGGTCGCGTGGCCGGCCATCGCCTCGTCGACCGCGTTGTCCACCACCTCGTACACGAGGTGGTGGAGCCCGGTGAGCCCGGTGGAACCGATGTACATACCGGGGCGCTCCCGGACCGGTTCGAGGCCCTTGAGCACCGTGATGTCCTTCGCCGCGTATGCCACGCGCGAGCACCCTTTCGACGGTCAACGAGTGGGCGTTTCGGGCCTTGCACCTCGGACGCCGGTCCGGTCCCGCGAACCCGGTGCGCCGGGGGTCGAATTCCGGGTAAAACCGCAGGTCGGAGGCCCAATTGCCGTGACAATAAGCCTACCAGACCCCTGTGACGCTCTCAGGTCTCCACGAGCCGGAATTTCCGGGGGGTCGCCGCCGGCGGGCGCGCGCCGGACCCGCGGGTGTCAGGGGCTCCTGAGGGGCCCGACCGACACCCGTACCTCCCGCACCTCGACGCCTGGCACCTCCGTTGCGATGCGCTCCACCAGCACCCGGTCCAGGTACCGGAGCTGACCGGCCCAGGCCGGGCCGTCGGCCACGATCGCGAGCACGCCGTCGCGGACCGCCCGCGGGCGCGTGTGCGCGGCGAGTGCCGGTCCGACGAGCTGCGCCCATGCCGCACCGAGCGCGGCGAGCCCTCCCGGACGGCCGAGCCCGAGGTCTCTGCGCACCGCACCGAGCGCGTCGGCGATCGGGCGCGGTTCGTCGCTCGTCACGGCTCCAGCACCCGGCCCGCCTCGACGCCGACCCACGCGTCGGCACGGACCCCCTCGGGCACCGCAGCTGCGGTCGTGAGCAGCGTCTGGGTCTGCGGGAGGTGCAGGACCAACGCGGCGGAACGCTGCGGGTCCAGCTCGCTGAACACGTCGTCGAGCAGCAGCACCGGCTCCGCCCCGGCCAGCTCAGCGACCACCCGGTGCCCGCCGAGACGCAACGCGAGGGCGAGCGTCCGCTGCTCACCCTGCGACGCGTGGTTCCGCGCGTCGAGCCCGCGCAGCTCGAGTGCCCAGTCGTCGCGATGTGGACCGACCAGGCTCACCCCCCGCTCGAGCTCACGCCGGCGCAACGCCTCCAGAGCCGCCCGCATTCGCTCGTCGACGTCGTCGACGTCGAGCGGGCAGTCGCTCCAACCGGGCGAGTACCGGGCCGCAAAGCCCGGCGCGTCTCCCGCGAGCGAGCAGTAGGCGTCCTCCGCCTCGGGAGCAAGGCGCGCCGCGAGCCGGAGCCGCCCGCGCACGAGCTCACCCCCGGTCTCGACCAAGCGCTCGTCCAGCACGTCGAGGGTGCGTCGGTCGTCGTCGTCACGCACACCGGCGCGCAGCAGCGCGTTGCGTTGTCGCACGACGCGCTCCACGTCGCCGCGTACCCCGGCGAAGCGCGGGATGCTCGCCTCCAGGAGGTCGTCGAGGTAGTCGCGACGCGCGGCTGGCCCGCCCTTGACGAGGTCGAGATCGTCCGGTGCGAACACGGTGACCCGAAGATGCTCGACGAGATCTCGCCGCCGTTGCAGCGGCTGCTTGTTCACCAGGACCCGGTTGCGCCCGACCGCCCGGATCGCGGCTTCCACCAATGTCGCGTGCTCGTCGTCGTGCGCAATCTCCGCGCGCACGATCGCCTCCTCGGCACCCGCGCGCACCAAGGCCGCGTCGCTCACCGCCCGCATCGATCGCCCGGTCGCCACCCACGCAACCGCTTCGAGCAGGCTCGTCTTTCCCTGCCCGTTGGTGCCGGTGATCACGGTGCACCCCGGCGCGAGCGCGAGGTCGAGCGATTCGTAGCAGCGGAAGTCGCGCAGCCAGAGGTGGCTCAGCCGCATCGCGGCTCCCCGCTCAGGAGATGCGCACGGGCATCAGGAGGTACAGGAACTCCGGGTGGTCCGAACCGCGCAGGGTTGCCGGCTTCAAAGGGTCCAGCGTCTCGAGGACGGCTTCCTCGCCGTCGATCGCCAGCAGCCCATCGAGCAGGAACTGTGGGTTGAACGCCACGGTGAGGTCGGTGCCCTCGAACTTCGCGTCCAGCGCCTCGACTGCGTCGGCGCGTTCTTGGGCCGTCGCGGAGAGCTCGAGGCAGTTGGCCGACATGGCCAGCCGAACCGGCGTCGTGTCCCGTCCTTCGCCGACGATCTGCATCAAGCGGACCGCTTCTTCCAACGCCGCGCGCTCGATCGTCAGGCGATTCGGGTAACCCGCCGGCACGAGCTGTTCGTAGTTCGGAAACTCGCCCTCGATCAGGCGTGTCGTCACCGAGCGGGCTTCCGATGCGAACCGCACCTCACGCTCGCCGAGGGTCACCTGCACGTCACCTGACGAGAAGACGCGAGCAACCTCGTCGAGACCCCGCGCGTTCACCAACACCTTCTGTCCCTCGGCGAGCATCCCGACGCCCGCCAGGTCACGCACCGCGAGCCGGTAGGAGTCGGTCGCGACGAGACGCAGCCCACCGGTGGTCGCGGTGATCAGCACACCCGTGAGGATCGGTCGCGCGTCGTCCTTCGACGCGGCGCGCGTCACCTGCCGCAGGGCCTGTGCGAAGGGACCCGCGTCGATCGTGACCGTGGAACCTCCTGGATCGGGTGAGCGCGGGAATTCGTCGGCCGGCAGCAGACGTACGCTGGCTCGGGCCGGACCTGCAGAGATACGAGCGTCGTCGCCTTCGACCTCGAAAGTGACCGCGCCGGGTCGCAGCCGCGTCGTCAGCCCGTCGAACAGCTTGGCGGGAACGACGGCGTCACCCGGTGTCTCGACCTGGGCCGGCACCTGTACCCGGATGGTCAGGTCCAGGTCGCTTCCCACCAGCTCGACGTGGTCGCCGACCGCGCTGACCTTCACGCCCGAGAGCACCGGCAACCCGGCGCGCTCGGCTGCCGCGCGCTGGGCAGTGCCGATGGCCTCGGCGAGGGTGTCGCGCTCGCAGCGGAACTTCACGATCCACCTCCGGGATACGAGTTCAAAGAGTTTGCTAGCATCAGTAGTAGAGCCTGTGGATTGTGGATGACCAGCGGTCGGTGCTGGTCAGACCGGGAAGCGTCGTCCCGTGGTCGTCCACCGTTTCCCCAGGGCGGTGACGGCAAGATGTCGCGTGGGTGTGGTTCCCCACCGACGCGCCGAGATTTCCCCACCGGTCCAAAGGCTTATCCACCGGTGAGCGGCTCATGCGCCGGTGCCGAGCCGGACGCGACTCATGAGCTCGTTCACCTGGGCGAACACGTTGTGACGCTCGGTCATCTGCGACTTGATCTTCTCGACCGCGTGGATGACGGTCGTGTGGTCGCGGCCTCCGAACACCTCCGCGATGCGCGGGTACGAGAAGTCGGTGAGCTCCCGGAAGACGTACATCCCGATCTGGCGAGCGGTCACAAGCGGCCGCCGCCGGCTCTTTCCGCAGAGGTCCTCGACGGTGAAGCCGAACATCTTGGCGGTCTCGTCGAGGATCAGCTCCGGGGTGACCACCCGCGGGGTCGCCGGCGGAAGGAGGTCGGCGAGGACCTGCTGGGCGACCTCCTCGGAGAGGGGCTCCCGGTTGAGGCTGGAGTACGCTGCGACCCGGATCAGAGCTCCTTCGAGCTCGCGTACGTTGTCCGAGATGTTGGAGGCGATGAAGTTCAGGACCTCGGGCGGGATCCCGTCGAGGCGCTCGGACTCCGCCTTCATGCGCAGGATCGCCAGTCGGGTCTCGAACTCGGGTGGTTGGACGTCGGTGATCAGGCCCCACTCGAGTCGAGTGCGGAGGCGGTCCTCGAGGCGGGGGATCTGCCGGGGCGGCCGGTCCGAGGACAGCACGATCTGATTGCCGGCGCCGTGCAGCGAGTTGAAGGTGTGGAAGAACTCCTCTTGGAGCTGCTGACTGCGCTCCAGGAACTGGATGTCGTCGACGAGCAGCACATCGACCTCGCGGTAGCGACGTCGGAACGCGTTGCCGGCGTTGTTGCGGATTGCGTCGACGAACTCGTTCATCATCGTCTCGGTGGACACGTACCGAACCCGGGTGAGCTTGTGTACGTCGCGTACGTAGTTGCCGATCGCGTGCAGGAGGTGGGTCTTGCCCAGCCCCGCGGGTCCGTAGATGAACAGTGGGTTGTAGGAGCGAGCCGGGTTCTCGGCCACCGAAAGGGCTGCCGCGTGGGCGAAGCGGTTCGAGGCGCCGATCACGAACTGGTCGAAGGTGTAGCGCGGGTTGAGTGCGGTCCATGGGGCCGGGGGCTCGTCGGAGCCGAAGGCCGGCGCCGGTCCGGTGGGCGGGCCCGGCACCGCGCCCGGTGCGGCCGAGGCCGGCTCGGGGCGGTACAGCTCGTGGGCGGCCAGCTTCACCGGCTCGTCGGTGCGGGGCGTGGACTCGACCACCAGCTCCACGGCGATCTCGTCTCCGCTCACGTCGTGGAGCAGGTCACGCAGGAGGCCCGCATAGCTGGAGCGGATCCGCTCGGCCGCGACCGAGCTGGGCACGCCGAGGATCAGGACGCCGTCGGCGTAGCGGACCGGCTGGACGTCACGGAACCATGTGGTCCAGGTTGCCTCGGTGAGTTGGGCGCGTAGCGCCGTGGCACCCGAGCGCCAGAGGTCCTGTGCCGCGGTCGCGCCGCCTTCGATCTTTTCCACAGCCCCGTCCACACGTGTGGAGAAACGATGGATGACGGACCCGAGGGCCCGCATCACCTGTCTCCGCTCCGTCGGCCTGCCGCGGACCTGACGGTCCGACGGGGAAGTGCGCCGCATCGAGGCCGATGCGATCGGCGCGCGGGCGACCGTAGCAAAGCCGCTCCGCGAGTCACAAGGGGAGCGGTCCAGATCGCGTTGCGACATTTCTCGCCCGTTCGTGGGGAGATCCCCAAAACCTGGGACCGATCGCGCGGTTGGTGGGGAGATGTCCACCGTGGAGCACGCTACGTGACGTCGACCGGCGGTCACGGTGAGCCACGCCGCTCGACAGCGCTGGCGTCGCGTTGCGAGCACCGGTTGCCGCGCCATACACTCTGCCGTTTCGCCGATCCCCGCCGGGCCGGCCCACCCCCTGCTGCAGGGCCCGCCCCACCCACGGGCGACCCCTCCGAGGAGGCCATGCGTGAAGCGGACCTTCCAGCCGAACAACCGGAAGCGCAAGAAGAAGCACGGGTTCCGCCTTCGGATGAAGACCCGCGCCGGGCGGGCCGTGCTCAAATCGCGGCGCGCCCGGGGCCGCGCCCGCCTCTCAGCCTGATCTGGCGAGTCCGCGGTCATGGAGCGTTCCGGGACCTCTTACGAGCGCCGATGCGCAGAGACGGACCCCTGTGGCTACGGTTCCGGGCCGGCGAGGGGCCTGAGCCCCCGCGGGTCGCGTACGCGGTCGGTCGCAAGGTGGGCCCCGCTCCAGTGCGCAATCGGCTCCGACGTCGCCTCCGAGCGGCCGTCGACGAGATGGCCGGCGAGCTGTCGGCCGGCGCGAGCTACCTGTTCGGTGCGGAGGCCGCGGCCGTGAGGCTCAGCCCCGACGAGCTGCGAGCGGCCGTGCGCCGACTGGTGAGCGGAGCGCCGCGATGACGGCTCCGATGATCACACGCCGCCCGAGGCTGGCCGCGCGCATCGGGATCCGGTGCATTCGGGGCTACCAGCACCTCATGGCGTGGGCCCCGCCGCGCTGTCGCTTCTTCCCCACCTGCTCCCAGTACACGCTCGAGGCGATCGAGGGTCACGGGTCGTTGCGCGGGACCTGGCTGGGTCTCCGGCGCATCGGACGGTGCCATCCCTGGCATCTCGGCGGCGTCGATCATGTTCCCGAGCCGAACACACGTTCGCATCCATCGAGGTAGGTCTCGTGCAAGAGGTCTGGGACGCTATTCGAGAAGGCCTGGGCTGGCTCCTGGCCTTCTTCTACTCGATCATCCCCAATACGGGCGTCTCGATCATCATGCTCACCGTCGTGGTGAGGTTGGCCCTGTTCCCGCTGACGGCCAAGCAGGCGAAGTCGATGATCGCCATGCAGAAGGCCCAGCCGGAGATCAAGAAGATCCAGGCCAAGTACAAGAACTCCAAGGACCCGCAGGCCCGCCAGAAGCTCAACGAGGAGCTGATGGCGTTCTACAAGGAGCACAAGATCAACCCCCTCGGGGGTTGTCTGCCGATCCTCGCTCAGATGCCGGTCTTCCTCGCGCTGTACCAGACGCTGAACCAGATCCAGAAGTTCATCCCCACCGATTCGCAGATGTTCGCCGACGTCTGCGGATCGGCGACGACGGCCGCGCAGTGCAAGAACCCGCAGCTCATCTTTTTCGGGATGGATCTCACCCAGTCCGCGAGCGCGGCCAAGGGCGGCTTCGGATCCGCGCTCCCCTACTTCGTGCTGGTCGGCCTGGTGGTCGTGACCGCGTACCTGCAGCAGCGCCAGACGATGCGGGCCCAGACGCAGGCCAACCCGCAGATGCAGGTGATCGGCAAGGTCTTGCCGGTCGTGTTCGGGTTCATCGCCCTCAGCATGCCGGCGGGCGTCACCCTCTACTTCTTCACCAGCAACCTCTGGCAGCTCGGCCAGCAGGAGGTCGTGTACCGCAAGTACCACTCGCCGCAGGGCGCGGGTGGTGGGGGCAGGGGCGACGCCGGAGGAAAGGGCGGCGGCGCCGCGATCGAGGCGAAGAGCACCGAGGTCACCAAGGACAAGAGCGGCGGCAAGACCAACGCCGCCAAGGGGGCGGACAACGCTGCGGCCAAGGGTGGCGGCGGAACTGCCTCGGGAGGCGGATCCGGTGGCAGCGGCGGGACGAACCGCCGCCGGAACAACCGAAAGCGGAAGCGATAGATGGAGTGGGTAGAGACCACCGGGCGTACGGTTCCAGAGGCCCTCGACGCTGCCCTGGACATGCTCGGGGTGCACGAGGACGAGGTCGAGTTCGAGGTGCTCGTGGAGCCCAAGTCGGGGTTCCTCGGCCGGTTCGGCGGGGCGGACGCGCGCATCCGAGCGCGGGTGAAGCCGGTGTCGCGGGAGAAGCCAGGTGACCGGCGCCGGCGCAAGCAGGGACGAAGGCGTGAAGGCGGGGGTGGCGATCGGCGTAGCGACGGCCGTCGTCCGCGAAACGGAGGGCGGGGGGCAAAGCCCCGCGCGGACGAGAAGGCACGACCCAACGAGGGAGAGCAGCAGATGAGCGAGTCGGCGACGATCCCGATCGAGGAGCAGGCGGCAGCCGCGGTGGAGTTCGCCGCCGGTCTGGTCGACGCTTTCGGCTCTCGGGCCGAAGTCACGTCCGTGATCGACGACGACGTGATCAACGTCGACGTCGCCGGCGACGATCTCGGACTGCTGGTCGGGCCGAAGGGAGCGACGCTCCAGGCGATCGAAGAGCTCGTGCGTGCCGTCGTCCAGCGCGAGAGCGGGGGATACGGTGCCCGGGTCTACGTCGACGTCGCCGGGTATCGGGCCAAGCGTCGGATCGCGCTCGAGGCCTTCACCCGGAAGATCGTGGCCGAGGTCGTCGAGTCGGGCGAGGAGCAGGCGCTCGAGCCCATGGGTGCGGCCGACCGGAAGGTCGTCCACGACACGGTCAACGAGATCGACGGGGTGGAGACCCTCTCCGAGGGTGAGGATCCGCGCCGCTACGTCGTGATCCGTCCGCTCTGACGGTGACTCCGGGGTCGGCTCCGGAGCTCGTGGAGCTGCTCGAGCATGCCCGGGAGATCGGCCTGCTCGGACCCGGGCCGATCGGCAAGCACTTGGCGCACGCATCGGCCTGGGCGTCCGCGCTGGGGCCCTTCGGAGGTCGGCTGCTTGATCTGGGCAGCGGGGCCGGGGTGCCCGGCCTGATCCTGGCCCTGGCCTGGCCGGACTGCGAGCCCGTTCTGCTGGATGCCTCCAGGCGCCGAGTCGCGTGGCTGCGCCACTCCATCCGGAAGCTCTCGCTCGAGGATCGGGCCGTGGCCGTGGCCGCGAGGGCCGAGATGGCCGGACACGACCCGCGGTATCGGGAGCGGTTCGATCTCGTGGTCGCGCGAGGCTTCGGCCCTCCGGCGGCTACCGCCGAGTGCGGTGCCGCGTTCGTGACCCCCGGGGGACGGCTGAGCGTGAGCGAGCCCCCCGGTGAGGCGCCCGGCCGGTGGCCCGAGGGCCGGCTCGAGGATCTGGGATTCGGGCCGGCGTCCCGAGTCGTGCACGGGCGCGCCTCGTTCGTTATCCTGCCGAAGCGGGGGGCGATCGCCGAGCGCTGGCCGCGCCGGAATGGCCGCCCGCACCGTCGCCCGCTCTGGTAGCTGCACGCGGACCACCTCACCGGCGCCGCGTGGAGCCGGAATGTTTCACGTGGAACATGCTCGAAACCCTTGACCAGCGCCTGAGGGTGGTCGAGGATCCAGTCCGACGAGGAGGTCAGATGGAGGGGAGCGACGGAAAGCGTCGAGGACGCCGCCTGTTCGGAGCCCGGCGTCGCCCCGACGAGCCGGTCGAGACCCCTGCAGACGATTCGGAGGTGAGCGATCTGGCCACGCCATCGACTCCCACGAGCCCGTCCGAGCCTGCTTCCGCAGCCGCGGTCCCGGGTGCGGCGCCCGCACTGCCGAATGCCGCCCAGCCACCTGCCGCCGAGCCAGCGCGCAGCGACCGGGTCGCGGCCTCGGCGAGCGTGGTGGTGCCATCACCCGATCAAGGGACGGTCGATAGTCCCGGCTCCGCCACTGCGGACGCGGCCGCGCCTCGCGCCGTGCCCGGTCCCGAGGTGACGCGGGCGGTGACGGAGCCGTCCGCCCCACCTGCCTCCGCCCAGATTGTCGGGGGCTCGGTCGAGCCGACGCCACCCCAGGCGCCCGAGCCGGCGGCGGATTACGAGCTGCCGCGGATCATCGCTATCGCGAACCAGAAGGGCGGGGTGGGCAAGACCACCACCTCCGTGAACCTGGGTGCAGCGCTGGCCGAGCTCGATTTCCGGGTCCTGGTGATCGACCTCGATCCGCAGGGGAACGCGACAACCGGGCTCGGGATCAACGCCCGCAACCTCCAGGCCTCGATCTACGACGTGGTCATGAACGACGCCGCGCTGGAGGACTGCATCGAGCCGACGTCGTTGAAGAACCTCTTTCTGGCTCCCGCCACGATCGATCTGGCGGGGGCGGAGATCGAGCTGGTCCCCGCGTTCAGCCGCGAGCTCAAGCTCCGGCGGGCCCTCGAGGAAATCAGAGACGAGTACGACTACGTGATCATCGACTGCCCCCCTTCGCTCGGCCTGTTGACCGTCAACGGGCTCGCGGCGGCCGACGACGTGATCGTCCCGATCCAGTGCGAGTACTACGCGCTCGAAGGTCTAAGCCAGCTCGTTCGCAACGTGGAGCTCGTCCAGAAGAACCTCAACCGCGGACTCGACGTGAGAGGCATCGTCCTGACGATGTACGACGCGCGCACGAAGCTGGCCGACCAGGTCGAGAAGGAGGTGCGCAACCACTTCGGACCCCGGGTCTACCAGACGGTGGTGCCCCGGACCGTGCGGCTCTCGGAGGCTCCGTCCTTCGGGCAGCCGATCATCCTGTTCGACCCGACTTCCCGCGGCGCGGTGGCGTACCGGGAGCTGGCGAAAGAGGTGAGCAGTGGCGCGACGCGGCGGGCTGGGTAAGGGACTGGGGGCACTGATCCCCGCCGGTTCGACGGAGGGGTCAGGTGGGCTCGAGGAGATCCCGGTGGCCGCGATCCGGCCGAACCCCTATCAACCCCGGGAACACTTCGACGAGGAGGAGCTGGCGGCGCTGGCGGAGTCGGTGCGCGAGGTCGGGATCCTCCAGCCGGTTCTCGTGCGGTCGGTGGGCGACGGCTTCGAGCTGATCGCCGGCGAGCGGCGGTGGCGGGCCGCCCGCAGGGTGGGGCTGCAGCAGATCCCTGCCTTGGTGCGCGACACGGATGACGCGTCGGCCCTCGAGCACGCCTTGGTGGAGAACGTGCACCGTGCGGACCTGAACTCCATCGAGGAGGCGGCCGCGTACCAGCAGCTCGTCGAGGACTTCGGCCTCACCCACGAGGAGGTTGCGGCACGAGTCGGGCGGAGCCGGGCGACGGTGTCGAACACCCTGCGCCTCCTGCAGCTTCCCCCGACCGTGCAGCGCATGGTCCGCGACCGAGCGCTGTCGATGGGACACGCCCGCGCCCTGCTCGGCACCCCCGACCGGGCCCTCCAGGAGCAGCTGGCCAAGCGGATCGTGGCCGAGGAGCTTTCGGTGCGAGCGGTGGAAGAGCTCCTGCGCACCGAGCCCGAGGTCACGGCGAACGACTCGGCCGTCGATGCCGCCGTTGCGACCCGGCGCCTTCGTCCCCCTGGGCTGGTCGAGCTGGAGCAGCTGCTAGGCGACCATCTCGACACCCGCGTCAAGATCGACATGGGGACCAAGCGAGGGAAGGTCGCCATCGAGTTCTCCACCCTCGAGGATCTCGAGCGGATTTACAAGCTGATCACGGAGTAGTTGCCGAGCGGCCCGGCGCAGCCCACGGTCACTCGTGGTCGGTGGGTTCCTCGATGCCGCGACGGATCCCGCGCGCGATCGCGTGCGCGATCTCGGCCGCGCGCTGAAGCGCCTGGGCCATCGCCGCGGAGTCCCCCTCGGCGATGAGCGCGCAGACGACGGCCGCCATCCTGGTCTCGCGCAGGATCGCGTACGTCCGACCTGTGACCGTGCCCGGCTCGGCCGCTCCGACGACCGGACCGAGCTCCTCTCGGATGCGCAGGGCGACCTGGCGGCCGGCTTCGGAGCGGAACTGGCCGGCTCCGTAGTGCAGACAGCGGCAGCCCGGTCGATCGCCCGAGCGTAGTGCCACGATCAGCTGCGCGTCCCAACGGTTGGCTCGCGCGGCCAGCTCGGAGTCGTCGGCTCCCGAGGTGTCAGCGATGACCTGTGCACCCGCGGTCGCGAGCTCGCGAGCAACCAACGTGCTGATCTGGTCGAAGCCGGGCGCGATCGCCAGGAAGACCTTTCGGCCGTCGAGCCGGCCCGGAGCGCGAAGGGCCTCCCGCTCGCGGATCGCGGCGACCGAGCCCGGGGCAAGGCGGGTGACGCGCTGCAGCGCGGTCAACGTGGCGGGCCCGGCGACCCCGTCGACCTCGAGGCTCTGGCTGCGCTGGAACTCGCGCAATGCCGTCGTGGTGTCGGGCCCGAGGATCCCGTCCTCCCGGCCGGCGTCGAAGCCGAGCCGGTTGAGGTCGTGCTGGAGCGCGGCGACGTCGTCGCCGCGCAGGTTGGGTCGGCCGAGGTAGAGCAGTCGGTCGCCGAGCTCGAAGCCACTCTCGACGAGCGCGGCCCAAGTCTGGGTACCGCAGAGCCCGTCCACTCTCAACCCGCGGGCGTCCTGGAACGCGCGGACTGACGCCTCGGTCGGCGCGCCGAATCGCCCGAGCTCGTCGTTGGAGGGATGGCCGGCAGCCGCGAGGCGTTGCTGGAGCTCGCGGACCGCGTCACCGACGTCTCCGTTGCACAGGACCGTCGGAGTGCTCATCGAGACTCCGACCCGGCTCAGCCGATGTACTCGGAGAGATCCTGGAGGAGCTGCCCCTTGCCCTTGGCGCCGACGAGGCGCTTCACAGGCGCGCCGTCCTGGAACACGAGCAGCGTCGGGATGCTCATCACGTCGAAGTGCCTGGCGATGTCGGGGTGGTCGTCGATGTTGAGCTTCGCGACCGTCAGCTTGCCGTCGTGTTCACTGGCAATTTCTTCCAGCGCCGGGGCGATCATCTTGCAGGGCCCGCACCATTCGGCCCAGAAGTCGACCACGACGGGGGTCTCGGACGCGCGCACGGTCTCGTCGAAGGTGGCGTCGGAGAGGGTGAGGATGTGGTCAGACACGAGCAGTCCTTTCGAGCGGGGAGAGGGAACCCTGTGGTCGGGGAAGTCTAGCGACCAGCGAAACGGGACCACGGGCCCGAGCATTCCCGGCGCGCGCTCATCGCGCCGCCGCCGGGTGGCGGGCGCCCTCGATCCAGCGTTCGGCCTCGATCGCGGCCATGCAGCCGCTGCCGGCGGCCGTGATCGCCTGGCGGAACACATGGTCCTGCACATCGCCCGCGGCGAAGACACCCTCCACAGAGGTGCTCGTCGAGCCGGGTGCGGTCACGATGTAGCCGTTCTCGTCGAGATCGAGCTGGCCCTCGAACAGCGAGGTGCTCGGCGTGTGACCGATCGCCATGAACATCCCGGTGACCGCAAGCTCGGAGCACTCGCCGGTCACCGTGTCGCGCAGCGTCGCGCGCTCGAGCTTGGTCTCGCCGTGCAGCGCCTCGACGACCGCGTTCCAGCGGAGCTCGAGCTTGGGGTTCGCGAACGCGCGCTCCTGCATGATCTTCGAGGCCCGTAGCTCGTCGCGTCGATGGATCAGCGTGACCTTCGACGCGAACTTCGTGAGGAAGACGGCCTCCTCGACGGCGGAGTCGCCGCCACCGACGACCGCGATCTCCTGATCGCGGAAGAAGAAGCCGTCGCAGGTCGCGCACGTGGAGACGCCGTGTCCGAGCAGGCGAGCCTCGTCGGGAAGGCCGAGCATCCGGGCCGACGCACCCGTGGTGATGATCACGGCCTCGGCGGTGTACTCGGCGCTGCCGACCGTCACCCTGAACGGGCGAGAGGAGAGATCGACGCGTTCGGCGTCGGCGGTGACGAGCTCGGCCCCGAACCGCTCGGCCTGCTCGCGGATGCGGGCCATGAGCTCGGGGCCCATGATCCCCTCCGGGAAGCCGGGGAAGTTCTCCACGTCGGTGGTGAGCATCAGCTGGCCCCCGGCGGCGAACCCCTCGACGACGACGGGGTGCAGGTTGGCGCGTGCCGTGTAGAGGGCGGCGGTGAGGCCGGCGGGCCCGGAGCCGACGATCACGATGTCGCGCGGGTCAGACACGGAGCGCTTCCTCCTCGCGGATGGCGCGGCGGGACCAGCAGAACACCCCGGCGACCACGAAGATTCCCCCGAGCACCATCCAGGCTGCCCAGACCGGCAGCGGGATCGTGAGCACGCGGAACAGCAGGATCCCGAGGAGCACCGCCGCGGTCGTCGCGAAGAACGCGGCGAGCAGTCCGTAGACCACTGCCTTGGCGGCTCGTTGCGCGGGCAGCACCGTGCGGTCGCGAACGAGCACGACCGCCTGCTCCACGACGTCGGCGGCACGGTCGGTCCAGTCTGGGCGTGCGTCGGTCACGAGGTCCTCCCTCTCGGCGGGGAAGGAGCGTAACCGAGAGGATCCCCGGGCTCACGTGGCCGCGGCCCGGTCCCGCGGGTGGGGTGACTCGGCGAAGCCCGAAGCGGACGCGAGCGTCAGCGCGACACCGATGTGAGGACTCGGCAGTCCTCCGCGGCGACGACGAAGACGATCGTCCGACCACCGACGCGCATCCCGACCAGCACGGCGGGCGTGCCCTGATAGGCGCCCGTCGCGCGGAAGACCTCCTCGCGGTCCTGGGCGAGCTCCTCGGCGCATCTGGACGAGGCGTCGGCCGGCACGGGCGCGGGCGGCGAGCTCGACGGCAGCCCCTTCTCCGGCGCGTCGGCCGCGGCCTCGCTGCTCGCGACCCGGCTGCTCTCGTCGCCCAGGAGGTCCCGGATCCGTGCCGGGTCGGTCACGTCCCCCACGTCGCCGAGGTCGCCCCGCGCGTCCGTGGCCTCGGTCGCGGTAAAGCTGGTGGAGTCCTCGCCGTCCTGAGCCACGAGGAACGCGCCCAGCCCGAGGACGACGACCGCAGCGGCCGCGACGGCGAGCGCGCGCCGGAAGCGGTGACCGGTGCCGGTCTCGGACGCCGCGACAGGCGTGCCGAGCGCGGTGTGCACGAGGCGGCGTCGACCGAGGTCGTCGAGCGGCACGGGGGTGGCGAGTGCATCGCGCGCCCGGGCGAGCGCGTCGCGTGCTGCGGGTCCGGGCGGCCAGTCGACGAGGAGATCGGTCGCCTCGGCCTCGGTCAGCGAGCGCTCGGCCGCGAACGCGGCCAGCTCGCCGTCGAGCCAGGCACTGACCGCCTCGTCGGTGTCGTCGCCGAAGGGCGGGTCGTCGCGGGTGTCGTCGGCGTCGTTCATGGACGACTCGTTGGACGAACGCCGGGGCCATCGGGGTTCCCGAGGAGCTTCGCGAGCGCGGCGCGACCGCGAGCGATCCGGGACCGGACCGTGCCGGGGGGCACCTCCAGCACCTCGGCGATCTGGGCGTAGTCGAGGTCGCAGAGGTCGCGGAGCACCACGGCGACGCGGAACTCCTCCGGCAGCCGCGCGAGGCCGGCGTCGAGGTCGAGCCGGTCGGCGACGGCCTCGGGTCCGGGATCCACAGTGGCCGGTTCGGCGAGCCGGTCGCTGGGGAGCGGCCGACGGGCGCGCCGACGCATCTCGTCGAGCGCGGCGTTGACGGCGATGCGGTGCAGCCACGTGGTGAACGCAGCGCGCTCGTCCCAGCCCCCGATGGCGCGAATCACCGAGCAGAGCGCTTCTTGAGCCGCGTCCATCGCGTCATCGGGGCCCAGGATTCGGTAGCAGACCGCATGGACGCGCTCGACATGGCGCTCGAGCAGGGCTTCGAGCGCGCCACGGTCACCGCCTGCGGCCGCTCGCGCGAGCGCCGCGTCGGCGCGACGGTCATGTCGAGCCAAGGACGCGCACTTCGGAGACGGCGAGCTGATACCGGTCGTTGCCGACCGGTGGGAGCTCGGTGAGCCAGAACAGCACGTAGCGCGCTGCCCGCGCGGGCTCGATGTCGGCTGTCGAAGGAGCAAGGACCATCGGGATCCCGACCTGGCTCCCGCCCAGCGTGCCTGCCGGGGGACCCCAGCCGTCGAGCTCCTCCGCGACGGTGTCCCCCAGGTACACCTGGGCGCTCCACGGCTCTGGGCCGGTGGTCGTCATCTCCGCGCCGCTCACCGAACGCGTTGCACCCAGGTCGACGACGAAGCCGACACCGCGCTTGTTTCCACCGACATCCGGTTGGAAGTAGGTCGTGGTCTCCCACCAGGTCGCCACGTCCTGATCGATGATCGCATCGATCTGATCGGGGTTCTCCTCCCCGTCGTCGCCCTCGGGGTCGTAGTCGGTGACGGAGACGATCGGCAGCGCCTCCACCTTCGGCGCGCCGGGCGGGGACGCCCTCGCTCCGTCGTCCTCGGCGACGGAGCGGTACCCGGCGTAGCCGAGGCCGGCACCGAGGGCGAAGGCCAGGACCCACAGGATTCCACGGGCGAGCGACGAGCCACCCGGAGTGGCGGCGACGGCTGCGGGGGCGGGCGCAGCCGCTCGGGGTGGCAGCCGCACGGGCATGGTCGCGTCGGCGCGTGCCGCGGTCGGCGCACCGGAGGCCCCACCGTCCCGGAACGGCCCCAGCGCGTCGCGCATAGCCGCCGCGGTCGGCCAGCGCGCCTGCGGATCGCGGGCGAGCGCTCGCTCGAGCACCTGCTCCAGGCCCGACGGGACGTCGGGACGGGCGGTCGTCACCGGGCCGGGGGGAGCGGTGAGGCGCGCCACCGCGGTCGCGATGTCGGTCTCGGCCTCGAAGGGGGCCTCGCCGGTGAGCATCTCGTAGAGGACGAGTCCCAGCGAGTAGACGTCGGAGCGCTCGTCGACGTCGTGCCCCTCCACCTGTTCGGGTGCGAGATAGCGCGCGGTGCCGACGACCATCCCGGTTCGGGTGAGCTCGTCTCCGCCGCCACCGGCGACCTTCGCGATCCCGAAGTCGGTGACCTTCGCCCGGCTGTCGGGCTGGACGAGCACGTTGCCGGGCTTGACGTCGCGATGCACGAGACCCCGGGCGTGCGCGACGGAGAGCGCGTCCGCGACCTGAGCGGCGATGTCTGCGGCGCGACCTACCGGCAGCGCCCCGGTGGTATCGATCATCCGGCGCAGCGTCACGCCCTCGACGAGCTCCATCACGATGAACGCGATGCCATCGTCCTCACCCGTGTCGTAGGTCGCGACGATGTTGGGATGGGCGACCGCGGCGGCCGCGACGGCCTCGCGGCGGAAGCGGGTGCGCAGCGCGTCGTCGCCGCTCAGGGCCGGATCGAGGGTCTTGACCGCGACCTCGCGGGCCAGCAACGGGTCGGAGGCCTGCCAGACGGTCCCCATGCCGCCCTTCGCTATGACGCGCTCGAGGCGGTAACGGCCGCCGAGGACGCGTCCAGGCTCGAGCGGATCACCCACGCCGGAACGCTAACGCGCCCGCCGGGGGGTTCGACTTACCAGTGCTCCACCCAGCCGAGCCCGATCGTCCGCGGACCGGCGTGGGTGCCGATCACGGGACCGATGATCCCGATCTCGATCTGTTCGCGGGGAACGGTATGGGCGACCAGGTCGAGGAGCTCGTCGACATCGGGTGCGTGCGCGTGGAACATGTAGACCCCGTCGGGTTTCACCGCGCCGGCCACCTTGTCCGCGAGGAACCGGAGGCTCTTGGACCGCGTGCGGACCTTGCCCGCCTCGGCGACCACGCCGTCACGCACCTCGATGACGGGCTTGATCGACAGCACCCCGCCGAGCAGGGCCTGAGCGGCCCCGATCCGGCCTCCCTTCTTGAGGTGCTCGAGCGTGTCGAGCGTGCCGAAGAGTCGGGTCCGGTGAGTCTGGTCCTCCACGGCGGTCGCGATCCCGTCGACGTCCTGGCCCGCCTCGGCGAGCCGCGCCGCGGCGATGCATTGCAGGCCGAGGCCCATCGACACGCTCATGGAGTCGACCACCCGCACGGGGCACACCCCTTCCAGTGCCTTGGCCGCGAGCTGGGCCGACTGCATCGTGGCGGAGAGCCGCGACGAGAGGTTGATGCAGACGATCCCCTCGGCGCCGTCGTCGGCGAGCGCCCGGAAGCGCTGCTCGAACGCGCCGGCCGACGGCGCGGCCGTCTCGGGCAGCACCGAGGAGTCGGCCACCTTCTTCCAGAAGTCGTCGTTGGAGAGCTCGATCCGGTCGACGAACTCCTCGTCCCCGAACCGGATCGTGAGCGGCACGATCTCGATCCCGAGCCCGTCGGCCCGCTCCTGGGGCAGGTCACACGAGCTGTCGGTGACGACGCGAACCCCCACTTGGCCTCCTCCTTGGACGTAACGACGGCGCGGGTGTTGGACCCGGGCCGCGGGCAAATGGTTACACGCGTTCGACGCTCGCCGCTCGGCTGCGGGGCCGGAGCGCCGCACCCAGCGCGGCCAGCTCGCCGTGGCGGAGCAGGGCCAGGACGCCCACGAAGACCGCGCCACCCGCCGCGGTGGCGGCCACGGTGGCGACCATCGCCTGGCCGGCCGTCGCGTCGCCGACGGCATTCGCCACCCCGTAGGCGACGACGGCGAGCGCGGCGGACGCCACCGAGACCCGCAGCAGCGAGGCCACGATCCGGCGGCCGTCCAGGCGGTGCAGCCGGGCTCGCATCACGGCCAGCGCGGCGACCGAGGCGACGGCGTAGGCGATCGACCACGAGAGCGCGAGCCCTTGCACCCCGAGCGACGGGTAGAGCGCGACCGCGAGCACGATGTTGGTGCCGTTCTCGAGCACGTTGAGCAGGAACGGGGTTCGCGTGTCCTGCATCGCGTAGAAGCCCCGTAGCGTGAAGAGGTACGCCGAGAAGAAGAAGAGGCCCAGCCCGAAGGCCGCGAGCGTCTCGGCGGTGAGATCTGCCGAGCGTGTTGTGAACGCGCCGTAGTCCAGGAGCGCGCGGACGATCGGGCCGGCCAGGACCACGAGGATCGCGGCGGAGGGCAGCACCACCAGACCCATCAACCGGAAGCCGCTGCCGAAGGCGCTGCGCAGGCCGTCGGTGTCGCCGGCCTGCGAATGTCGGGCGAGCTCGGGGGCGAGCGCCGTCATGATCGACACTGCGAAGAGGCCGTGCGGCAGCTGGAAGAACGTGAAGGCGGCGAGGTACACGGACGCGTCGCCGCTCTCGCGATACGCGAGGACGAGCACGATGAAGAACGCGACCTGGTTGGCCGCCACGTACCCGAACGTCCAGCCCGACAGCCGGGCGAGCTTGCGGACGGCGGGATGGCGCCAATCCCAGGCCCACCGGAATCCGGCGCCGGCCCGTGACAGCGCGGGTAGCAGCACGAGCGCCATCGCGACGATGCCGGCCGTGGTCCCGAGTCCCAGCAGGAGGACCATCCAGGGATCGTCGAGCACGGACTCCACCGTGGGCTCCGCCGTCATCACCCGGGGGAGTGCGAGCAGCACCGAGATCACCACCACGTTGTTCAGCACGGGAGCGAACGCAGCCGCGGCGAAACGGCGCCGCGCGTTGAGCATCGCGGTGGCCAGCGCGGTGAGGCCGTAGAAGAACATCTGAGGCATGAACCAGCGCAACAGGTCGGTCGCGAGTTGCTGCTGGTGCTCGACCCCCGGACCGTCGGGCAGCCGAGCCGTGTAGAGCTCGACGATCCAGGGCGCCGCGAGGACACCGAGCACCGTGATCACGGCCAGCACGGCGATCGCGACCGTGTTGATCGCATCCGATGCCCGCCGGTCTCGGTGCTCGAGATGCTCGACGTAGAGCGGCACGAGCGTCGCCGTGAGGATGCCGCCGAGCAGGAGCTCGTACACGATGTTCGGCATCGAGTTGGCGACGTTGTAGACGTCGGTGAGCCTCGCGAAGCCGAGCGCCGCGAGCGCCGCGAAGCGGAGCACACCGGTGACGCGCGAGAGCAGGGTGCCCAGGCCGACGACCGCGCTCGATCGCACGAGCCGGTCCTCCGCCGAACGCGGGCTCATGCGCGTCTCACGTCGGGACCGGCGCGACCGGCAAGGGGTTGCGCCGGGTCCGACGCCAGTGCGTGAGCCACCAGATCGCGAGGAACAGCCCAGCGCCGATGGTGAGGATCACGCCCACGCCGCTCACGACCGTCGATCGGACGGTGTAGCGCGCCTGCTGGAGGTTGAGCGCACCATCCTCCGACGTGATGGTGACGCGCAGCGGGAAGGTGCCCGACGCCCGCGACTCCACCGGGAGCCGGACGGTCGTGTTGCGGCTGGGCAATGTCAGCACGCGCGCGTCGCCGTCGGGGAACTCGAGCTTTTCGCTGTCGAGCTGTACTCGGATCGTGACTTCGCGTCCGGTTGTGTTGAGGATGCTGATCGGTATGTCGGAGCGGCGCGAGATGAGCGTCACCGTGCGCGTGTCCGGCGCGATCACCTGATTGGCGACGCTGTGGATCTCGTTGTCCACGTGGTTGAGTCGAGCGGACGATCGTGTGCGCGCCGTCGCCGGCGACCAGGCCGACGTGAGTGCGACGAGCAGCGAGTCGCGGCCGCGCTCGACCACCGGGTCGGTCGCGCCCACCATGCTGGCGAGTCCGTCGAGGCGTCGACTCGTCGCGGTGAACGCGATGGCGCTCACCGACGGGGGCCCCGGCGCGATGGGCACGAGCTGCCGGACGACGGGGCCCGCCTCACCCTCGCGGGGCGGAACCGTCGTCATCAGCTCGTCGAGAGAGCTCGCCTCGATCAGCGGGTTCTCGCGCAGCCCGGCGAGGACGGGGTTGATCACCTCGGGATCGGGGTTCCAGCGCCGCGCCGTGTCGACCACCACGCCTCGCAGGTCGTTCGGCTGCTCGAGCGCGACCACGCTCAGCCCGGCGAGGAAGCGCTGCGCGCGAAGTGCCGGCGTACCGGCGGTGTCCAGGAGCGCCGAGAGCTCGGGGCGCGTCTCGACCGCTGCGAAGAGCTGACCGAGGTTCTCGAGGGCGAACGGGTGGGTCGGCGTGTACTGGCCCGGGTCGTCGAGCGGCGCGAGCGCGCTCGGCGGCACGACCACGCGGTCGACACCGGCCGTTCGGAGGCGTTCGAGGTAGGCCGCGTCGAGGGGGGTGGCATCGGTGGTCCGCGGGTCCACGCGGGTGCCGAGCACCGCGTCGAGCGAGCTGGTACCGACCCGTAGCTCGTGTACCGACTCCGTGCCGAGCCCGACGGTCTCGAGGCTCGGGCCGTCGATCGGGACGAACGGAGCGGCGAGCACTTCGTGGGTGGCGGCCGCGTCGCGGATCGCAGCGCTTCCGGCGGCCGCCGTGGAATCGCGCCGTCCCTCCGCCTCCCAGGTGGCGACGGTCTCCGGCCCGGGAGCAAGGACGATCGGGATCCCGACGGCCGCGGGGAGCAGCGACGCGATCCGGTTCAGACGGCCGCCGAAGCCCACGGAGCGCGTGAAGGCCGCGGTGACGGTTCCGTCGACGCGGGTCGCCGGGTTCGCAGCGATGCGCCAGATCCAGGACAGGCGGAGCTGCTCGGCGACCAGGGGACCCTCGGCGACCGGTGCCGTCGCGACGAGATGGGTGACGAAGCCCGCGAGGACCTCGCCGCGCTCCGGGTCGCGCAGCTCGATCTCCACCGGGTAGACGCCCGCGGCCACGGTGCGTGGCAACGAGATGCGGAGCCGGTTCGGGTCGCGGGGCGCGCTCGGGTCCTGCAGGGGGAGGGTGAGGACCCGGCCGCCCTCGGGCGAGGCGGGCAGCAGCTCGACGGGCTGGGCGACCGTCCCGATCTCGGAGCCGAGCCGCTCACCCTCGAGCGTGCGCTCGAACGCGATCCGGCTCTGCACGTAGGTGTGCACCACGGCGCGCACCTCGAGGCCCGGCGTGGCACCGGCTAGGTCGACGCGCACGGGCACGTCGCTGCCGAGCGGTGACCACGCGGGCTGGGAGAGCAGCGCGATCGCGGGGGTGGTCGAGGTACCGGTCGCGCGCTCGGTCTGGCGGGTCGCGCTGGCGGGCAACGCCATGAGCGCCAGACCGACCGCGACCATGATCGCAACGCGCACACGCCGCGCCGCCGCACCGGGCGAGCGCCTCGGGAGTGCCCTCCCGGGTGGGCTCACAGAGCGCGGCCCATGACGCACAGCCCCGCGGGCAGCGGCCGGAACCCGCAGGCGCGGTAGAGGGCGAGTCCGGCGTCGTTCTCGAGCTGGGTGTTGACGAGCGCCCGCCCGACGCCGTGCCGCCGGAGCCAGCGGAGACCGTCGGCCACGACTGCGCGCCCCCAGCCCTGGCGTTGGGCTTGCGGGCGGACGGCCACCCGCTGCAGGTAGCCTTGCACGCCGGCGCGGCCCGTGATCGCGTAGGCGGCCACGGCTCCGTCGTCGCCCGCGACGCGAAAGCGCGCCGACGGCGTCGCGCCGATCGCGTTGGTGAGCCCCGTCTCGTCGAGGCGCCAGAACGGGCTGAACGCCAGGTGGTCCACGGCGAGCACCGCTGACCGATCGGAGCGACGGGCGCGCCGCGTGGATCGGTCGACCGGCGGGAGGTCGTCGAGGTCGTGCGCCAGCAGGTGTAGTCGCTCCCGCACCGTGAAGCCGGCATCCACGAACGCGAGCGCGTCTCCGAGAGCGAGCGCGCTGGTGACGACGGACGCGTAGCCGCGCCGGCGGAGCGCGCCGACGCACCGCTCCACGACGTCGGTCGACAACGGTCGGGTCGCGCCGACCGAGAGGTAGCCGACGTCCGCATGGCCGCGCCAGGGGCCGAGCCGCGCCCAGCCGCCACGCCAGCGGAGGGTGTCCTCGCTCATGATGGGCATGCAGCGTAGGCGCCGGTCGTCGAGATGTCCCGGCTCGCGCGGGCTACCGTGCGCGGCGTGCTGGTCCTGGCGACAGACCCGCTCTTCGAGCGGCACGACACCGGCCGGGGCCATCCCGAGCGAGCGGCGAGGCTGGGCGCGGTCAGCGACGGCATCGCGGCGTCGGGAGTGGTCGACGGCGTGCACCGGCTGGAAATCCGCGACGCGACCCGGGCCGAGCTCGAGCGGGTCCATCCGGCGGCGTACCTCGACGGCCTCGAGGCCCGCTGCGAGGCCGGCGGTGGGTACCTCGACGCCGACACGTCGATGTCCGCTGAGTCGTACCGGGTCGCGGTGGCCGCGGCGGGAACCGGCCTGGCGGCGGTCGAGGCGCTCGCCGACGGGCTGGGCGACGCGGCGTTCCTGGCCCTGCGGCCGCCCGGGCACCACGCGCGCCCGAGCCAGGGCATGGGCTTCTGCTTGCTCAACCACGTTGCGATCGCCGCGGCCGCGTTGGCGGCGCGGGGCGAGCGGGTGCTCGTGGTCGACTACGACGCGCATCACGGCAACGGGACCCAGGACACGTTCTACGACGACGGGCGTGTGCTCTACGTGTCGTTCCACGAGTGGCCGCTGTATCCAGGGACGGGTCGTCACGACGAGATTGGGCGGGGCCCCGGTGAGGGGACGACGTGCAACCTGCCACTCCCCGCGGGAGCGACCGGCGACGTGTACCTGCGAGCGCTCGACGACGTCGTGGCGCCGCTCGCCGACGGCTTCGCACCGACGTGGGTGCTCGTGTCGGCCGGTTACGACGCGCACCGCGCCGACCCGCTCACTGGCCTCGGGCTGAGCGCCGGCGACTACGCGGCGATCACCGCCCGGGTCGCCCAGTGGGCCCGGCCCGGAAGGCTCGCAGCCTTCCTCGAGGGCGGCTACGACCTCGTCGCGCTGCGCGACTGCGTCGCTGCCAGCCTGTCCGCGCTCGTCGGGGTCACCGGCGCGGTGCCCGACGGCGAGCAGCAGACCTCCGGCGGGCCCGGGCGTGACGTCGTGGAGGCCGTCGCGGACCTCTGGTCTCGCCGCGCCGGCTGAACCCGCTCGAAGCCCCTACAGGGGCCCTCGGGAGGCGTCGATATCGCCTACCGGAGCCGGCCCCAGGAGGAGGAACTCGTGCTCGACCTCGACAACCTTCTGCATGAGGCGGTCCGGCTCGACGCGTCGGACATCCACATCAAGGTCGGCTCCCCGCCCTACCTGCGCATCGACGGTTCTCTCGTGGCTTGCGACCTCGACCCGGTGAAGCCGGCCGACACCGAGCGCATCGCCTTCGCGATCATGCCCAAACAGCGGGCCGACGAGTTCCTGGAGCACAGCGAGGCCGACTTCGCGCACACCCTCGCCGGGCTCGGCCGCTTCCGCGTGAACGTGATGCGCCAGCGGGGCTCGGTCGCGCTCGTGCTGCGGCGGGTGCTGCCGGGGATCCCGAGCTTCGAGGAGCTCGGGCTGCCTCCCGTGGTCCGGCGGCTGGCCGAGGAGGGTCGCGGCCTCGTGCTCGTGACGGGACCGACCGGCTCGGGCAAGACGACCACCCTGGCCGCGATGATCGATCACATCAACGAGGTGCAGGCGCGTCACATCATCACGATCGAGGACCCGATCGAGGTGTTGCACCTCGACAAGCGCTCGATCGTGAACCAGCGCGAGATCGGTACGGACACCGAGGACTTCCACGCAGCACTCAAGCGCGTGCTCCGTCAGGACCCCGACGTGATCCTGATCGGCGAGATGCGTGACCCGGAGACGGTGTGGGCCGCGCTCTCGGCGGCCGAGACAGGCCACCTTGTGTTCTCGACGCTGCACACGATGGGCGCGACCGAGACGATCAACCGGGTCATGGACTTCTTCCCCTCGTTCCAGCAGCAGCAGGTGCGCATGACGTTGGCCGGGACGCTCAAGGGCATCCTGTCGCAGCGGCTCATCCAGCGTGCCGGGGGCGACGGGCGGGTCCCCGCGATGGAGGTGCTCGTCGCGACAGGCCGGGTCTTCGACAAGATCGTCGACGCCGAGGCGACGCACGAGCTCGAGGAGATCATCGCGGAGGGCGAGTTCTACGGCATGCAGACCTTCGATCAGTCGCTGTTGGCGCTCTACGAGCAGGGCGTGGTCAAGCGACGCGACGCCATGACCACCGCGACGAACGCGCACGACCTGCGACTCAAGCTCGACGCCCTCGATCTCACGCGAGCGCAGCAGCAGCTCGAGAACGAGTCGACCGTCTCCTAGACCGACAGGCCGCTTGACCCGGCACCGCGCATTGGTAGTGGCTCGCGTGTTCTCCCGTGCGAGCATGTGACCCATGACGTCGGTCCCGCCGCGGCTCGCCCCGATGCTCGCGCCCGGCTCGCCGGTGCAGCGCGTGGCGACGGCACTCGCCGACGCTGGCCACGAGTGCTACCTCGTGGGGGGAAGTCTGCGCGACGCGATCATCGGGCGGGACCCGGTTGAATTCGATTTCGCCACCGACGCCCGCTCGGAGCAGATCGAGGCGCTCTTGCGCCCGATCGCCGAGCACGTGTGGCTCCAGGGCGCGAAGTTCGGCACGATCGGCGCGCAGGTCGACGGGGTGCCGTGCGAGGTGACGACGTTTCGTGCCGACGTGTACCACCCTGCGAGTCGCAAGCCAACGGTCGAGTTCGGCGACGACGTCGAGACCGACCTCTCGCGCCGCGACTTCACCGTGAACGCGATGGCTCTGGCGCTGCCCGAGCCGCGCCTCGTCGACCCGTTTGACGGTGCCGTCGACCTCGCCGCGCGTCGGCTGCGAACTCCGATGGAGCCCGAGGTGAGCTTCGCGGACGACCCGCTCCGGATGATGCGCGCGGCTCGGTTCGTCGCCGCGTTCGGTTTCGCTCCTGCCCCCGAGCTGGTGGGCGCGGTGCGTGAGATGCACCATCGGCTCGAGATCGTGAGTGCTGAGCGGATTCGCGACGAGCTCTCCAAGCTGCTCCTGGTCGACGACCCGGGTTCCGGCCTCTGGTTCCTCGCGAGCACGGGCCTCTCCGACGAGTTCCTTCCCGAGCTCAACGCGATGGAGCTCGAGCAGGACCCGATCCACCACCACAAGGACGTGCTCGCCCACACGATCGCGGTCGTCCAGAAGACGAGCCCCGACCTGGTGCTGCGCCTCGCCGCGCTGATGCATGACGTCGGCAAGCCCAAGACGCGCTCCTTCGAGCGCGGGCGCGCGACGTTTCACCACCACGAGGTGGTCGGAGCCCGGATGACCCGCGAGCGGCTGAGCGCGCTGAAGTACCCGACCGAGATCGTTCACGACGTGACCCAGCTCGTGTACCTGCACCTGCGGATTCACACCTACGCCATGGGCTGGACCGACGCCGCGGTGCGCCGCTACGTGCGCGACGCGGGGCCGCTGCTCGAGCAGCTCAACGAGCTGCAGCGCTGCGACTGCACCACGCGCAACGAGCGCAAGGCCCGCGCGCTCGCCCGGCGCATGGACGAGCTCGAGGAGCGCATCGAGGTGCTGGCAGCGCAGGAGGAGCTGCGCGCGATCCGCCCACCGCTCGACGGCTGGCAGGTCATGGCGTTCCTCGGAGTGGAGCCGGGGCGGGTCGTGGGCGAAGCGCTCGCGTTCCTCCTCGAGGCCCGCCTTGAGGAGGGCCCGATCGAGGAGGCCGACGCCTACGCGCGCCTCGCGGCGTGGGCACGGGAGCGCGGCATCGAGCCCGTCGGTTAGCTACACGCCTTCCTTCTTCGCGCGCCACAGCACGGCTTCGGGGGTGAGTACGCGGCCCGCGGCGCCACGCGGCGGCTCGGGCTCGAGGAGCGTGTCGATCCGGAACCCTGCGCGCTGCAGGCTGGTGAAGACGGTGCCGATCTGGTGCGGGTACACCGTCACCGGCTCGGCTTCGGTCCCCCTGTTCACCTGGCCGTCGTCGAAGTAGGAGCGCGTCAGGCTCGGGCGGGTCAGCGGCAGCGCGCCCTCCGGGGTGGCCTCCGCGGGCATGCACAGCGCCATCGGATGCGGGAGGGCGAACGCGAAGATCCCGCCGGTGCGCAGCACCCGGTGCACCTGGCGGAACACGCGGTCGAGGTCGGGGAGTCCGGCCAGCGCGTCGGCTGAGACGGCGACGTCGACGGAGTCGGCGCGCAGGAACGCGAGGTCGGCCAGGTCGGTGGCGTGGAACTCGAGCCGGACCTCGGCCTCTTGCGCTGCCGCTCGCGCCGCGTCGGCGTGGGCGGCAGCGCTGTCGATTGCGATCACCGTCGCGCCCTCCCGCGCGAGGCCGATCGCCGCTTCGCCGGGACCGCACCCGAGCTCGAGCACGCGCTTGCCGGCGACGTGGCCGAGCATGCGGCGGAGGGCGGCGCGGGGTGTCTCGTCTGCCATGCGCCGGTTTCTACACCTGGCGTGGCCGCCTGACCACCACTTCGCCGGCCTCGAGGGCTCAAACTCGGCTCGCGAAGTCCTCGACCATCTGGTGGGCCTCCTCGTCGCGGTACTGCACCGGCGGCGACTTCATGAAGTACGCCGAGGGCCCGAGCAGTGGACCGCCGATGCCGCGGTCCTTGGCGATCTTGGCGCAGCGCAGCGCGTCGATGATCACGCCGGCCGAGTTGGGCGAGTCCCAGACCTCGAGCTTGAGCTCCACGTTGAGCGGCACGTCGCCGAAGTTGCGGCCCTCAAGGCGGATGTAGGCCCACTTGCGGTCCTCGAGCCAGGCCACGTGGTCCGACGGGCCGATGTGCACGTCGTCGGCCTCGATGCCGTGGTCGAGCTGGCTGGTGACGGCCTGGGTCTTCGAGATCTTCTTCGACTCGAGCCGCTCGCGCTCGAGCATGTTCTTGAAGTCCATGTTGCCGCCGACGTTGAGCTGGTACGTACGGTCGAGCACCATGCCGCGGTCCTCGAAGAGGCGGGCGAGGATGCGGTGCACGATCGTGGCGCCCACCTGGCTCTTGATGTCGTCGCCGACGATCGGCACGTTGGCCGCGGTGAACTTCGCCGCCCACTCGGGATCCGACGCGATGAACACCGGGATCGCGTTGACGAACCCGACGCCGGCGTCGAGGCACGCCTGCGCGTAGTGCTTCTGGGCTTCCTCGGAGCCGACGGGCAGGTAGCTCACGAGCACGTCGGCCTCGGTGTCACGCAGCACCTGGGCGACGTCGACGGCCGGTGCCGGGCTCTCCTCGACGGTGAGCCGGTAGTACTTGCCGAGCCCGTCGAGCGTGGGCCCGCGCTGCACGAGCACGCCGGTGTCGGGGACCTCGGAGAACTTCACGGTGTTGTTCTGGCCCGAGAACACGGCCTTGGAGAGCGGCAGACCCACCTTGGCGGCGTCGACGTCGAAGGCGGCGACGAGTTCGACGTCGCGCACGTGGTAGCCCCCGAGCTCCACGTGCATGAGGCCCGGCACCGACTCGATCGGGTCCGCGTCGTTGTAGTACTCGATGCCCTGGGCCAGGCTGCTCGCACAGTTGCCGACGCCGGCGATGGCGACTCGGATCTTCGAACCGCTCGTGCTCATGCGGAAGCTCCTTTTCGGGTCGGGGTGTCGAGCGCGTCGCGCTCGGCCCGGATGAGGTCGTCGACCCACGCGAGGTCGAGCTCGGTGGACGAGGTGCGGTGCTCTACGAGAGAGCGGGTGTAGCGGTCGAGTGCGGGTCCTCGGCTCCGACGGGCGCGCGCCAAGCGATCGGTCAGCTCGGCGCGGCGGCGCTCGAGCAGCGCGAGCCGGGCAGCCGGGTCGAGGTGGCGGCAGAACGCGAGCTTGAGCGAGAAGAGGCGCTCGTCGTCACCGTCGTCGTCGGCGGCGAGCAGCTCGGCGAAGTGGCGCTCGCCGGCCGGTGTGATCCGGTAGGCCTTGCGTGCCCGTCGGCCCGTGGCTCCCGCGACCAGGCGCAGGCGCGCGGCGGCGGCCTCCCCGTCGACGGACCCGGTGGCCGGGACCGCCCGGGAAGTCGGGCCCCCCATGGCGGTCGCGTCGCCGGTGACCACCGCGATCGCGCCGGCGCGCTCGAGGCGCCGCAGCGCCGGGTAGAGCGAGCCGAACGACACGCCCCAGAAGGCGCCCAGCATCTCGCCGAGGCGCTTCTTCAGCTCGTAGCCGTGGAGCGGCTGCTCCTTGAGGAGGCCGAGGACGGCCAGCTCCAGCATTCTGGGGCTCCGTTCGAGTATCCGGCGATATATCGAAACGATATATCGAAGAGCAGTATACGCGTCTCTGCGTGCATCTGCAAGCACCCCCGTTCCCGCTCCCGCGCCTTCGGCGCAGGCCGCTCGGGCCCCGGCTCGGGGTCCGCACGGTACGTGCGGGCCTGGTCCTCGCCTTCGGCATGCGGTCGGTCTCCAGAGTCCCGAATGCTGCCTACACTGCGGCGGTGCCTCGCGGTACCGACTACGCCCTGGCCCGCCGGGCCGTCCTGCGGGACCTGCGCCTCGGCACGCGGGCCCGCGAGGACGTCTGCGACGCCCACCCCGAGCTCGTGCGGGCGGCCCGCAACGTCGGTGAGCCGGCGACCGCCGACTGCCCGGTCTGTGGCGGCGGCGAGCTCTACTTCGTGTCCTACGTCTACGGCGACGGCCTGAAGGCGGCGAACGGCTGCTGCCTGTCGTATCCGGGCGAACTCGACAAGCTCCGGGCCAAGCACGACGAGTTCGACTGCTACGTCGTCGAGGTCTGCGTCGACTGCCGCTGGAACCACCTCGGCCGCCGCGAGCTCCACGGCCGCCGCCACGCGGGTTGACACGCATCTCGCTGACCGGCCCGGGCTCCGGGTGGTCCGGGCCTGAGCACCGGCACCGAGGTCACCGAGCGGTGGCCGTCGTTGGTGCCGCTCAGATTCCGGCAAGTTGGGCCGGGGTGACGGCGCGTTCGTAGCGGGTCTACGATTCTTCTTGCCGCCGGGAGCCGTGGGAGCCCTGGACGGCGGAGGTACACCATGGCGCCGACCGCGTCCACGCGACCCCGTCCTCTCAGCGCGCCCGACATCGCGGCCGCGAAGGGCGACGGCCATCCGCTCGTGATGGTCACTGCCTACGACGCGCCGACCGCGCGCATCGTCGACGAGTCGGGGGCCGACATGATCCTCGTCGGCGACTCCCTGGCGATGGTCGTGCTCGGCTACGACGACACGCTCCAGGTGAGCACCGCGGACATGGCGCACCACGTGGCCGCGGTTGCCCGCACCAAACCTCGGGCCCTGATCGTGGGCGACCTGCCCTGGCTCAGCTACCACTTGTCGCGCGAGGAGACGGTGCGCAACGCGGCCACCCTGGTCCGGGCCGGCGCGGGCGCCGTGAAGCTCGAGGGCGGGCGCAAGCGCCTTGACTCGGTGAGCGCGATCCTCGACACCGAGATCCCGGTGATGGGCCACCTCGGCCTCACTCCCCAGTCGGTGCACGCGATCGGCGGCTTCAAGGTGCAGGGCCGTGAGCTCGATGCGGCGCGGGCGATCGTCGACGACGCCGTCGCCCTGGCCGAGGCGGGCTGCTTCGCCATCGTGCTCGAGTGCGTGCCCGACGGTGTCGCGCGGATGGTCACCGACGCGCTCGACGTGCCGACGATCGGGATCGGTGCCGGTCGGCACTGCGACGGTCAGGTGCTGGTGTTCCACGACCTCGTGGGGCTCGAGGACCGCAAGGTGCCGAAGTTCGTCCGCCGCTACGCGGACATGCTCGGGATGGGGCTCGACGCCGTCGGCCGGTTCGTCGCCGACGTGCGCGCCGGGACGTTCCCGTCGAGCGAGGAGACCTACCACATGACCGACCGGATGGCCGAGGCCCTCGACCTCTACGGCGAGGCCCCTCCGGTGAGTGTCACACCCCCCGCGTAGGGTTCACCCCGATAGGTCAGCGTCGGAGCTCTACCGGGAGGGGCTGCTAGCCTCCTCCGGTTCCACCGGGCCCTGGGTCCGGACAACCAGCCCTGCTCCCCGGCACCGTGGTGAGGCTTGTCGCCTCGGTGAACCTGGGAGCCCGCAGGCGGATCGCCTGCGGTCCGAAGGAGGTGACGGCCCATGCGGCCGTACGAGGTCATGGTCATCCTCGACGCGGACCTGGAGGAGGAGACCATCCGGTCCGCCGTCGATCGCTATGTCGCGCTGCTCGAGTCGAAGGGCGCCCAGAAGGGCCCGGTCGACCTCTGGGGCAAGCGGCGGTTCGCCTACGAGGTCAAGCACCGCTGGGAGGGCTACTACGTCGTCCTCCAGGCGAAGGCCGAGCCCGCGGCGATGGACGAGCTGCACCGGACGCTCTCCCTGGCAGACGAGGTCATCCGCCACAAGGTGCTGCGCATCCCCGAGCACGTCTACGGGAAGCTCGGCGGCACCCCCACGGCGGAACCGACAGAAAGAGCAGCAAACGATGGCTGACAACGCGATCACCGTGGTGGGGAACCTCACCCGAGACCCCGAGATCCGCTACACCGCCGGAGGCCAGCCCCAGGCTCGCCTGGGGGTGGCCGTGAGCCGGCGCTGGCAGAACCGCCAGACCAACGAGTGGGAGGAGCGCACCAGCTTCTTCAACGTCACCGTGTGGGGCGACCAGGCCGAGAACATCTCGTCGTCGCTCTCGAAGGGCAACCGCGTCATCGTCAACGGCCGGCTCGAGCAGCGCAGCTGGGAGCCCGAGCCGGGCGAGAAGCGCTCGGTCGTCGAGATCGTCGCGGACGAGGTCGGCCCGAGCCTGCGCTGGGCGACGGCGGAGGTCAACCGCACCGAGCGCCGGGGTCCCGGTAGCGGTGGCGGGGACTTCGGCGGTGGGGCCGGCGGTGGCGGTGGCGGCGCGAGCCGGCCCGCCGGGGGCGCCGGGGGCGCGGCTCCGGCCTACGAGGATTTCGGGGACGAGGAGCCCTTCTAGGGCTGCGAGATCGCGGGAGAGCGAGACGATGGCGAGAGACAGAGACCGGCGAAAGGGTGGCGCCGCCGCAGACCGGCGGCGCCAGCCCAAGAAGAAGATCTCGATCCTGACCCAGGAGAAGATCGACTGGGTCGACTACAAGGACGTGAACCTGCTGCGGCGGTTCATGTCGGAGCGGGCCAAGATCCGGGCGCGCCGCGTGACCGGCAACAGCACCCAGCAGCAGCGCGCGGTGGCGCAGGCGATCCGGGTCGCCCGCGAGATGGCGCTGCTGCCCTACAGCGTCCGCCAGGTGACCCAGCGCGGTGGGCGCGGACGCCGTGACCGGGACCGCCCCGACCTCTCCGCTCCGATGCCCACCCCCGATGCGCCGCCGCCGGTCGTCGTCGACGACGACGTCGATGGGCCCGAGGGCGTGTCGTTCGAAGCCGGTGCGACCGAGGTCACCGAGGTGCTCGACGCCTCGGCGGAGGTCGTGGAGGCTGCGATCGAGCAGGAGGTCGGGGAATGAAGGTCGTGCTGCGCTCCGACGTCGAGTCGCTGGGCAAGAAGGGTGACCTGCTCGAGGTCGCGAACGGCTACGCCCGCAACTACCTGGTACCCCGGGGTCTCGCGATCGTCGCGACGAAGGGCGTCGTGGCCCAGGCCGCGTCGATGCGGCGCAACCGCGAGGTGCGCGATGCCCGCGACCGGGAGGCGGCCCAGGAGCTGGCTGGGCGGCTCACCGCCGCGGCCGTCCAGATCAAGGTGCGCGCCGGCGAGGGCGGCAAGCTGTTCGGCTCCGTGACGGCCGCGGACGTCGCCGCCGCCATCGCGGCGGTCTCGGGCGTCGAGCTCGACCGGCGCAAGGTCGAGCTCGCGGAGCCGCTCAAGGCGCTCGGGCCGTTCGAGGTGACCGTCCGCCTGCACCCCGAAGTCGTCGTCGCGATCCCGATCGAGGTCGTCGCCGAGTAGCCGCGTTCTCCCGGGATCCGCGTTTGCTGTCACACCCCTGAACGACAATGGGTTGCGCGCGCTTTCGCCCCGACCGCCCACCCGATCGGCTTGGGGATGACGGACCGCGTGATCCACAGGTCATCCACAGGGAATTCACACGAGAAACCGGGGTTTTGCCTCTTCCTCCCCACAGGGGGTGGATGCGACCATGCCCGGGGCCCACGGCGTAGAGCCGGCGTCGAACCAGGGTCGGCGGAAAGCGGTCTGCACCACCGCCCTGGGCACTCGGAACGCTCGTGTGCGGACGGGCAGGATCGAAGGGGACGCGTGGTCCAGATCGACGACGAGCGGGCGAGTCGACGCGGTGCCGGCCGGGTCCCGCCGCACAACCTCGAGGCCGAGGAGTCGCTGCTCGGAGCGATGCTCCTGAGCCGCGACGCGATCACGGCCGCGGTGGAGGCCCGGGTCGACGCGGCCGACTTCTACAAGCCCGCCCACGCCCACGTCTTCGAGTCGATCTGGTCGCTCTACGAGCAGGGTGAGCCCGTAGACCCGGTGACGGTCGCCGAGGAGCTCCGGCGCAAGGAGCTGCTCGAGCCCCTCGGCGGCAAGGGGATGCTGCTCGGGATCCAGGCCGCCACGCCGGCCTCGGCCAACGCGGGTCACTACGCAAAGATCGTCAGCGAGCTCGCGCTGCTACGCCGTCTGATCACCGTGTCGGGCGAGATCGCCGAGTCGGCCTACGCCCAGCCCGACGACGTGACCGCGACGGTCGACCGGGCCGAGGCGATGGTCTTCGAGGTCGCCGAGAAGCGCATCTCCGAGTCGCTCGTGCGCGTGTTCGAGTCGATCACCCAGACCGTCGACCAGCTCGAGGCCCTCTACGGCGAGGACGACGCGCTCACCGGTGTGCCCACCGGCTACAACGACCTCGACGGGATCCTGCTCGGGCTCCAGCCCTCGACGCTCGTGATCGCCGCGGCCAGGCCGGGGATGGGGAAGTCGAGCTTCGCGCTCGGTGCCGCCGCGAACGTCGCGATGGTGAGTCGGCGTCCGGTCGTCTTCTTCTCGATGGAGATGGGCTCGCTCGAGCTCACCAAGCGCATGCTCGCGGCCGAGGCGCGGGTCGAGGCGCGCAAGCTGCAGACCGGCAAGCTCAACGACGCCGACTGGGGCCGGCTGCACACCGCGATGAGCCATCTAGGTGATTCGCCCATGTTCATCGACGACAACCCGCACTGCACCGTGATGGAGATGCGGGCGAAGGCTCGCCGCATCAAGGCGCGCTACGGCGACCTCGGGCTGATCGTCGTGGACTACCTGCAGCTGATGAGCTCGCCGCACCGGGTGGAGAGCCGACAGGTGGAGGTGTCGGACTTCTCGCGAGGCCTCAAGATCCTCGCCCGCGAGCTCGACTGCCCGGTGCTCGCGCTCAGCCAGCTGAACCGCCAGCTCGAGTACCGCCAGGACAAGCGCCCGATGCTGGCCGACCTTCGTGAGTCGGGATCACTCGAACAAGACGCGGACGTCGTGCTGTTCATCTACCGCGACGAGGCGTACAACCCGGAGTCCGACCAGCGCGGTGTCGTGGAGCTGATCGTGGCGAAGCACCGCAACGGCCCCACCGGCTCGGCGCGCCTCGCGTTCCTCGACCACTTCGTGAAGTTCGCCAACATGGCCAAGGACTGACCGCCGGCGCCCGGAGTCAGGTGGGCCTCGACCAGTCTCGATTCGGGTCAGCGGGTGGTGCCTGGAAGCCGGGCCGAGGCCGCCAGCCCGATTCCTGGAGATCCTCGAGCACGTGGACCATGTTGAGCAGGTCCTCCTCGTAGGAGAACTTGCCGTTGCCCGCGTAGACGAGCGTCGAGATGCCCGACTGCCGGTACTCGGAGCCGTCGGCGCGCGCCCCGGGCGTGACCTGGGCCCACTTGACCACCACGTGGTCCCCGTCGATCGCGCTGAACTCGATCGGGAAGCGCCAGTCGTCGAGGCCCCGCATCGACTCGTCGAGGAACGCACGCAGCTCGACGATGCCCTCGACGCGGCCCCACGCCGGGTCGAGGTAGACGACGTCGTCGGTGAAGAAGTCGGCGAGATCGGTCCACGTGGCGTCGCCGGCTTCGATGCTGGCGCGCAGCGCGCAGTATCGATCGACCGTGGCCTGGACTTCTTCACGGGGATGGGACATCGATCGCTCCTCTCTCGTGGGCGCCTTCGCCGCCGCCCGGGGCGGCCGGTGTCGGTGTGGGCGGCTTCGGCTCCTGACTGCTCGGTCGGCTCAGAACAGCTTCATGGTGGGGCTATCGTGCTCGCGCAGGTCGGCGAGCGCCACCTCGACGCACTCAACCCCGCGGCTCTCGGCGAACACGCGGGCCTGCGGCTTGATGTGGGTCGCGACGAACATGCCGCGTGTCGGCGCCAACCGCGAGTCGAGGTCAAGGCGCTCCTGGTAGCGCAGCAGCTGCTCGACGCCGGCGATCTCGCCGACGCGCTTGATCTCGACCGCGACGGCTCGACCGTCGGCGTCGCGACAGAGCAGGTCGATCGGGCCGATGTCGGTCGGGTACTCGCGGCGCACGAGGGTGAGGCCGTCGCGCAGCGCCTGCACCCGCGCCGCGATGAGCTGCTGCAGCTCGGCCTCGACCCCCTCTTTCTCGAGCCCCGGGTCGTCGCCGAGCTCGAAGCGCCGGTCCTCGATCACCTCGTGCAGCTCGACGCGCAGCACCTCGCCCTTGGGGCTCTCGGCGACCAGGACGCCGTCACGTTCCCGGATCTCGCAGGGGGGGCTCATCCAGTTGAGCGGCTTGTACGCGCGTGCGTCGCAGTGCACCGCGATCGAGCCGTCGGCCTTCAGGAGTACCAGGCGCAGCGCGGGTGGGAGCCGGGCGCCGAGGCGGCCCTCGTAGGTGACCGAGCAGCGGGCGACGATGACGCGCACGGCCGGATGTTGGCACAGGCATCCGAGGGATCCACTTGGTGCGGGAACCGCAACGGTTCCAAGCAGCGTCCAACGCCACGCGAGAGGAACCAGACGAGACGAGGAGGTGCGCGATGGGCGCCAGGCGTTGGTTCGGAGTCGCAGCAGTCGTGGTGGTGGTCCTGTTGGCCACCGGGGGCATCGTCGCGTCGATCTCGGGCGGGGACGGCCTGCGGCGGGCACGAGACACGAGCCGCTCGGACCCGATGGTCGTGGCCGAAGACGGGATGGCGCCCCACGCGCCCGCGGGGTCGGCGGCCCTCGTGGACGAGACGACCTCGAGCGGTGACGAAAGCACGGCCGCGCAGAGGGTGGTCAGGTCGGCCGATCCGATCCCGGTCCTGCCGACGCGGGTGGTCAAGACCGCGACGCTCTCGCTCGACGTGCGGCGCGGCCGGCTCGACGACGCGTACGCGTCGGTGCTCGGCACCGTCGAGGGTAGCGGTGGGTTCGTCGCGGGAAGCAGCCGGTCGAAGGGCCGCGCCGAGCTCACCCTTCGGATCCCGGCCACTCGGTTCGAGACGACGGTCGCGGCGCTGCGGGGGATCGGCGAGGTGACCGACGAGTCGGTCTCGGGTGAGGACATCACCGCGCAGTACGTGGACCTGGAGTCTCGCCTGCGCAACCTTCGCGCTCAGGAGGCGGTGCTGCTCGACCTCATGCGCCGGGCCGAGACCGTGCAGGACTCGATCGCAGTCCAGCAGCAGCTCTCGGGCGTGACCGCGCAGGTCGAGCAGCTCGAAGGCCAGCGCCGGTTGCTCGACGACCAGTCGGGGTTCGGCACGCTCTTGGTGGCGCTCGCGGTGACCGGCGTGCCGTCGGGATCACCGGCGCAGCCGTCGACGCTCGCTCGGGCCTGGGAGGACGCGACCGGTGTCGCGCTCGACGTCGTCGGTGGCGTGATCGTGGTCCTAGGCGCGTTGGTGCCTCTTGCCGTTCTCGGGGCGCTGCTCGGATTGCCGGTGTGGCTTTTGCTGCGAGGCCGTCGCAAGCAGATCGGTACGCTGGCTCCGTGAGCAGTTTCTACGACGACGTGCTCCGGGAGCTCGTCGTTGCCCTCGGCGCCGCGCTGTTCGTGGCCAACGTGCTGGCGCTGCTCCGCCGACGTCGCGACGCCGAGGAGCGGGGCGCGAGGAGCAAGGCGCGAAGTGCGAAGGCCAAGGGCAGCTCTCGGGTGGTCACGACGGGCCGCACGCGCGAGGGCGAGCTCGTGCAGGCCCCCGTCGCCCGATCGCTGGTGTTCGCGATCCTCGGTCTCGTGATGACGATCGCCGGGCTCGCCGCGATCGTGGCGCAGTAGCCCGGCAGACCCCGGTACATCCAGGTCGGCCGTGCCTTCGGCGTAGATCAGGGAGATGCCGGGAGCGCCTGAGCGTCCACGGCGGGCTCGTCGGGCCCACCTCCCCAACCGAGGGGCTCTGTTGCGTTGAGTCGGATCTGGGCGCGGTGGGGTGTGAGTCGCCGTCGGGTTGCAGCTCAGATCGTGGCGGCGAGGTCGGTGAACGCTTGCTCGACTCGTCGGTGGATGACGCGGACCCCGGTGGCGCGTTGACGGTTGTCCTGGCCTGAGGGCTTGGGGCATGGTCGCTCACTGAACCTCGAAGGAGGAACGTGAGCGAGAAGCGCAAGTACCGGACGTTCAGCCCGGAGCAGAAGACCGAGATCGTTCTCGCGGGTCTGCGCGGTGACCGCACGGTGCGGGATGTGTGCCGCGAGGCGGGGATCGCCGAGACCCTCTACTACCAGTGGCGTGACCGCCTGCTGGAGGGTGGGAAGGCGGCCCTGGCGACGAGCCGCGATCGGGGCAAGGACCCGACCGAGCTCGAACTCCGCGAGGCGAAGAAGCGGATCGCCAAGCTGGAACGGTCGCTCGGCCGCAAGACCTACGAAGCGGAGGTCGCGGGGGAACTCTTGCGGGACTGGACGTGAGCGTCCGCGTGTCCAGAGCCCGCGCGGTCGTCGCCACCGGACGACGCCCCATGGTGGTGGCGAAGGTGGCGGGCATCTCTCGGCAGGCGATCTACCGGCCACCGACGCGTCGGCCCGCCGCGGCTGGTCCCGGTCGGGTGGGTCCGGACGATCAGGCGATCGTCGAGGTCGCCAAGGCCAACGCGACTGACGGGACCCGGATGGTCGCGGCGATCGCGTCTCGGGAGCTCGGGAAGCCGGTGAACCGCAAGCGGGTGCAACGCGTCATGCGTACCCACAAGCTGCTCCAGCCGACGCGCGGGTCGGGCCGCCGGCGTCGGCCGGGGTTCTTCCGGGTGACGCGTCCGGACGAGCTGTGGCACATCGACATGACCAAGGTCTGGACCGCGCAGCACGGCTGGGTCTACCTGCACGCGATGGTCGACTGCTGCACCCGGGAGATCACCGGCTGGAACCTCGAGCTGCGTTGCCGTGATGACGAAGCCATCGACGCCGTGGAGGAGGCGGTCCTCGCGCGGGGTGTTCGGCCCGGTGAGCTGACCCTTGGCAGCGACAACGGCAGCCAGTTCACCAGTCGGGACTTCCGCCGGCATCTCTCGGCGCGGGGGATCACCCACCGTCGTGGCGGCTACCGCGACCCCGAGAGCCAGGCGTTCATCGAGAGCTGGTTCGGGCAGTTCAAGAAGCGGTGCGCGTGGCGCGCCGAGTGGGAGACCATCGACCAGGCGAGAACCGAGATCGGCGCGTACATCGACGCGTACCACCACCGGCCCCACTCCGGGCTCGGCTACCGCACCCCCCGAGAAGTCGCCAGCACCTGGCGAGACACCCCAGATCTACAAACCCGAGCGACCTGAACCGACAACCAGAACGGGGTCCACGTCAGGAGGCGTGCCGAAACCGGCGGACACCCGAGCCGACGGCGACACGACCTCGTTAGGTCACGCGAAGGTCACGGTGCCGATCTTGGCGTCGCCCACGACGAAGGCCCAGGCTCCGGAAACCCCGGATGACCTGGGCCTTCATGTTGGAGCGGGTGACGAGAATCGAACTCGCGTTCTCAGCTTGGGAAGCTGATGTTCTGCCTCTGAACTACACCCGCGGAGCCCTCGAACCTAGCAAAGCACCCCTGCAATGGGATCCCGTCGGCCGATCTGACGATCCGGGGCGCGGCAAAGGGGGCGACATGGGAATTACCAGCGGGGTCTACAAGGTGCTGCTCGTCGCGCACGTCCTGAGCGCGATCGTCGGCCTCCTCACCGTGTTCCTCAACGGGCTATACGCCCGGGAGTCGAAGCGCCGACCCGAACCCGGTGGCCTGGCGATCTCGCGGGCCAACCTCACGGTGAGCCTCGTCGCGGAGAAGGCGATCTACGCGGTCTTCCTGCTCGGCGTACTGATCCCGACTTCCAAGCGCATCAACGTGTTGTTGGACGAGAGAGTGAGCGCCGGCCCACCGGCGGGCGCGGCTGCTGGGCCGCCGCCCCAGGTCGCCCAGGTCGAGGCCCTCGACAGGCGCGCCGGCAGTCCGCCATGGCCTTGCCCCTGCTCCTCGTCGCCCTCCTCTGCCTGATGGTCTGGCGACCGGGGATCTGACTGACACGGCCCGGCTGGGCTCGGCGGTCGGTTGCTAGCGTCCCCGCCCGTGATCCTCTCCGACCGCTCCATCAAGGAGGCCCTCGTTTCGGGCCGCATCGTCGTCGAGCCGCTCGACCCGCGTGACGTGCAGCCCAGCTCGGTCGACCTCCACATCGACAAGTACTTCCGGGTCTTCCGCAACGACACGACGCCCTACATCGACCCCAAGCAGGCCCAGGAGGACCTCACCGAGATCGTCGAGGTCGAGGAGGGCAACGCGTTCATCCTCCACCCCGGCGAGTTCGTGCTCGGCTCCACCGCCGAGTGCGTGCAGCTGCCCTCCGACCTCGTGGCGCGCCTCGAGGGGAAGTCGTCGTTGGGACGCCTCGGCCTGCTCATCCACAGCACCGCGGGATTCGTCGATGCCGGATGGGACGGGCACCTCACGCTCGAGCTGTCGAACGTTGCGAACCTGCCGATCGCTCTGTACCCCGGCATGAAGATCGGCCAGATCTCCTTCTTCCAGATGACCACCGAGGCGGAGCATCCGTACGGCAGCAGCGAGAAGGGCTCGAAGTACCAGGGTCAGCGGGGACCGACGCCGAGTCGCTACTACCTCAACTTCCGCGACGACCGGTGAGCCCGCGCGCAGTGGTGCGCTGCAGCTGGGCGGGCAACGACCCGCTGATGGTCGCCTACCACGACGACGAGTGGGGGGTTCCCGTCCACGACGACCGGCGCCTCTACGAGAAGATCACGCTCGAGGGCGCGCAGTCCGGGTTGTCATGGCGCACGATCCTTGCCAAGCGCGAGGGCTATCGCGCCGCCTTCGCCGGCTTCGACCCGGCGAAGGTCGCGCGCTTCACGCCGGCGCGCGTCGAGCGCCTGCTGCAGGATCCGGGCATCGTGCGGAACCGCATGAAGGTCGAGTCCACCATCGACAACGCGCGCGCGGTCCTTCGCCTGCAGCGCGACGAGGGCAGCCTCGACGCGTACCTCTGGGGCTGGGTCGACGGCACGCCGATCGTCCATCGCCGGAAGGGCCTCGGCGACATCCCCGCGCAGACCGACCTCTCGAAGGCGATCAGCAAGGACCTGAAGCGAAGGGGCTTCCGCTTCGTCGGCCCGACGACGGTCTACGCCATGATGCAGTCGGTCGGCCTGGTCAACGACCACACCGTCGACTGCTTCCGCCACACCCAGCTCGCCGGCTGACACCGCCGACCACGTTCCTGCGCCGAAAGCGCGCGCCCTGGTGCTCGGATTCGGCGCCGAATGTGAGCACTGGAGCGCGCGAATCGCGCGTCTAAACGGGGCGGGTCAGCGGGGGTAGAAGGCGTTCGTCGCGTCCTCGACGGCGATGAGCTCCTCGACGGTCGGACGCCCGGCGCTCCCGGCGCGCAGCGCGGCCGACGTCGCCGCCCGGTTGTTCTTGCACACCGCCGCGGCGTCGTCGGCGTCGGGGCTCACCCACACCGCCGCGATCAGCACGAGCCGGCCGACGGCGCCCGGTGCGATGGTGCGATCTGCGAGGGCGTCGCGCACCCCGAGTGCCAGCCCTGCCTGTGCCGCACCCCAGGTGAGCTCGGCGTGGCGCCCGCCCGTGATCGCGGCCTTGTTCACGAAGAGCGTCGGCGGAGTCAGGGCGAGCGACGGTCGGAGCGTGGCCACGAAAGGGGCGTGCCCGGACGTCGGGGTGGCCAGCGCCGTTGCCCACGCGGTGCCCACGGGTCCGTCCCGCTCGCCCAGCACCGTGTTCACGTGGGCGGCGTTGACACCGTCGCCGACGAACGACTCCCCGATCTGCATCATGTCGGTGTGGAGAGGGCCTCGGTGCGGCCGTAGCGTACGAGCTTGAGCAAGTCGGAGCTCTCGGTCCCGGGAGCGGTGTCGTAGCCGAGGAGCGCGACGATCCGTGCCACCGGTCCGGTCACCGGGCTGACTCGGTGCAGCGAGCGGCGACCCTCGAACACCATCAGCGTTCCGGGTTCCATCGGGTACCGCACCACCGACGCGCCCGCCTCGCCGGCGAGGATGCGCGCGACGTCGTCGTAGTTCTCGTCGTCGTCGGTGCGGGTGGAAGGCGCGCATTCGAAGTCGCCACCTGACTCGCTGCTGCGGATCGCCACGGAGACGACGAAGTCGGTGGAGTCGTAGTGCC
Source organism: Actinomycetota bacterium (assembly GCA_016870395.1). Taxonomy (GTDB): domain Bacteria; phylum Actinomycetota; class Acidimicrobiia; order IMCC26256; family JAENVU01; genus SHUZ01. The sequence continues at coordinate 57,151 of VGBT01000001.1, forward strand.
AGCCCTGGACGTGTTCCTCCTCCATGCGGGTCAGGTTGAGCGCGCCGAGGGGGTCGTCCATGCGATACAGCGCGCCGCGCCCCACGATGCCCGCGATCCAGTCGGTGAGCCGGTCCCACTCGTAGAGCACGCGGATCGGGCAGTCGCGGGGTACGAGGTCGTACGCGAGCACGCGCGTCAGGCTGTGCACGGAGGTCCGCTGTGGGTGTCCCTCCGGGAACGAATCGTCGGGGAGCCCCAGGTACGGCGTTCCCCACACGTCCTCCAGGTGCCCGCCCGCCGCGCACCGGTCGACGTCTGCCGCGACCGCGGCGACGGCCTCGGGCCGCAGGAACCCGGGCAGGCGGGCCACGCCGTCGGCGGCGAGCGTGGCGTGCAACGAGGCGACCACGTCACGGCGATGCGGGTCGTCGTGGGGCGCGCCCACCGGGTAGCGATCGACGGCGACGTACGACGCCGGGTCCCAAGCCATGACCACCTCCTCGGGGCTCGGTGGCGCAGAAACCTGCGGGTTACACGCCGGGGTCGAAGTCGGCGCCGGCGGGTCCGGTGAGCGACGGTTCGCTCTCCAGCGCCTCGACGAGCACCTCGGCGATGTCGGACACCACGACGTCCTCACGGCCTTCGCCCTTGATGCCGTCGTCGAGCATCACCCAGCAGAACGGGCAGGCGACGGCCACCCGGTTCGCACCGGTCGCGAGCGCCTCCTGGGCCCGCTCCGTGTTCACCTTCTTGCCGATCGACTCCTCCATCCACATGCGTGCCCCGCCGGCGCCGCAGCACATGCCACGCGTCCCGTTGCGCGGCATCTCCACGATGTCGATGCCCGCGAGCGTGCCGATCACCTTGCGCGGCGCGAGGTACACGTCGTTGTGCCGGCCGAGGTAACACGAGTCGTGGTAGGTCACGCGGTCCGCGAGCGACGCGCCGGCGAGCGAGAGCCGCCCATCGGCCACGAGCTCGGAGAGGAACTGCGAGTGGTGTACCACCTCGTAGCTTCCGCCTAGCTGCGGGTACTCGTTGCGCAGCGTGTTGAAGCAATGCGGGCATTGCGTGATGATCTTGCGCACCCCGAGCCCGTCGAGCGTCTCGATGTTCTGCATCGCGAGCATCTGGAAGATGTACTCGTTGCCGGAGCGGCGAGCGCTGTCGCCGGTGCACAGCTCGCTCGGACCGAGGATCGCGAAGTCGATGCCGGCGCGCTGGAGCAGCTTCGCGAGTGCGCGCGTCGTCTTCTTGTTGCGGTCGTCGAAGCTCCCGGCACACCCGACCCACATGAGGTATTCGTGGTCGAACGCCCCTCCGGGCTCCACCACCTCGACACCCTCGAGGTCGCCCACCCAGTCGGCCCGGTCGCCCTGGTTCATCCCGTAGACGTTGGCCGAGTTCTCCATCGACCGGTACACGTTGCCGAGCGAGGCCGGGAAGTTGCTCTCCATGAGCGAGAGGTACCGGCGCATGTCGAGGATCTTGTCGAGGATCTCGATGTTCACCGGGCAGATCTCGTCGCACGCCTTGCAGGACGTGCACGACCAGAGCTCCTCGGCCGTGATCCGCTCGAACAGCGAGTCGGCCGAGACCGTGATCTCCATGTCGACCCCGATGGGCGGTGAGACCGGCGGGGAGCCGGTGGCGTCCATCACCTCGCCGGTCTTGAGGACGATCTCGCGCGGATCCAGCGGCTTGCCGGTCGCGTGCGCGGGGCACACCGAGGTGCAGCGCCCGCACATGGTGCACGCGTCGGTGTCGAACAGCTGCTTCCAGGTGAAGTCCTCGACGGTCGCCGCGCCGAAGGTCTCGAGCTCGGTCTCCATGAGGTTCGGCATCTCGCGCATCGCACCCTTGGGGCGGGGCTTGTCGCTCAGATACATGTTCATGGGGCTCGTGATCATGTGGCGCAGCATGGTGGTGGGCAGGATCACGAGGAACGCGAGGAACGCGACCACGTGGACTGCCCACGACCACCGGTACAGGTCGGAGAGCCCGCTCGTCGACCAGTCCTCGAAGAACCCCGAGAGGCCCCAGCTCAGGAACGACCACTTCTCGAAGTCGGCGGCGTTGCCGACCGTCGCCCGTAGCTCGGCGATGCGGAGCGTCTCGGTGCTGAACCCGGTGAGAGCGATGACCAGGAACACGCTGAGGATCGCGAGGTGCTCGGGCTTGGTCTTGATCCGGATCCGGTAGGGCCGCTGGCCGTAGCGACGAGCGAAGGCCCAGACGATCCCCACGACGAACACGATGCCGGCGACCTCGGCGAGGAACGCGTAGGTCTGGTACACGCGCCCCTGGAGGAACTTCCAGCCCGTCGGGAGCTGGTGGTCGAGCTCGAGGAGCACCGTCGCGACGAACAGGACGAGGAACCCGAAGTAGATGAACGAGTGCATCACCCCCGCTGCAGGGTCGCGCAGCAGCGTGCGCATCCAGACGCCGCGGCGGAAGTCGCGCATCCGGCGGTGGACGTTGCCCTTCGTGGTCTTGCGGTCGTCGGGTCTGCCGCGCTCGTAGTTGCGGACGCGCAGCGACACGAGCCAGGCGACGGTGAACAGCGCGACCGAGACCACTGCGTAGAAGGCCACGAGCATCGCGTCGGGGATGTTGACGAACACCTCGCGGTCGATCGGGACGTCCTCGTGCCATCCCGTGATCTCCGGCGCGATGCCCGACGCGACGGTGCCGATCGCGGCGAGGACGCCGACGGCGAGCACGAGCTGATGTGGCTTCGGCAGGAAGCGACGCATGCGACCCCCAAGGAGAGACCGCGGAAACCTACCTACTGCACGGACTTCGCATCAGCATCGCGAAGGCGCTTGGCCATACCGGCGAGGAGCTTGCGTGCGAAGCCGGGAACCTCGTCGATGATCCCGCCGAACTCCCGCTGGCCGAGCACGACGACCTCCATGGGCGTCTCGGCGACCACCGTGGCGTTGCGGGGGGCCTTGTCGAGCAGGGCCAGTTCGCCGAACGCGTCGCCCGGTTTGATCGAGGCGACCTTGCGTCCCCGGCGGGTGACCTTGGCGGTGCCCTCGACGATCACGAAGAACTCCGAGCCGGTGGTCCCTTCGGTGACCAGCACCCGCCCGGCGTCGACCTTCACGTCCTCGGCCCGGCGCGCGATCAGGGCCAGCTCCTTGCGGGAGAGGGCCGAGAACAGCGGCACTTGGGCGAGGTGGTCGAGGAAGGCATCGCGGCGGGCCATGCGGGGAAATCTAAACCGCCGGGAGAGCCAGGGGAAGGAGATGCCTCGATGAGCCGGGAATAGCAGCCCTCTGATAGAAGTTGCCAACTCTCGACTCAAGGTTCCGCCCAACGGGGCGCCCAATCCCACCAACCCCCACTACCACGGAGGCAACACCCATGGTCAAGGCCGTCGGCATCGACCTCGGCACCACCAACTCGGTCGTCTCGGTCCTCGAGGCGGGCGAGCCCGCCGTCATCCCCAACGCCGAGGGCGCACGCACGACGCCCTCGGTCGTCGCGTTCTCCAAGACCGGCGAGGTCCTCGTCGGCGAGGTCGCCAAGCGCCAGGCGATTACCAACCCCGACCGCACGATCCGCTCGGTCAAGCGCCACATCGGCACCGGCTGGTCGATCGACATCGAAGGCAAGGCCTACAGCTCCCAGGAGATCTCCGCTCGGATCCTCCAGAAGCTCAAGCGCGACGCGGAGGCGTACCTCGGCGACGCGGTCACCGAGGCCGTCATCACCGTCCCGGCGTACTTCGGCGACGCCGAGCGCCAGGCCACCAAGGAGGCGGGCGAGATCGCGGGTCTCGAAGTGCTGCGCATCATCAACGAGCCGACCGCGGCGAGCCTCGCGTACGGCCTCGACAAGGACCACGACCTCACAATCCTCGTGTTCGACCTCGGGGGCGGCACGTTCGACGTGTCGGTGCTCGAGCTCGGCGAGGGGGTGTTCGAGGTGAAGTCGACCGCGGGCAACACGCACCTCGGTGGCGACGACTGGGACCAGCGGGTCATCGACTGGATGATCGGCGAGTTCAGAAACGCCCACGGCGTCGACCTCGGCGCCGACAAGATGGCGGCCCAGCGGCTCAAGGAGGCGGCCGAGAAGGCCAAGATCGAGCTGTCGTCGTTGCAGGAGACCTCGATCAACCTGCCGTTCATCACCGCGACCACCGAGGGCCCGCTCCACCTCGAGCTGAGCCTCTCCCGGTCGAAGTTCCAGGAGCTCACCCACGACCTGCTCGAGGCGTGTCGCGGCCCGTTCGAGCAGGCGATCCGCGATGCCGGGCTCACGAAGGACCAGATCAGCCGGGTGCTGCTCGTCGGCGGGTCCACCCGCATGCCGGCAGTGTCCGAGCTGGTCGTCGAGCTCACCGGCAAGGAGGGCGACAAGGGAATCAACCCCGACGAGGCCGTCGCGGTCGGCGCGGCGATCCAGGCCGGCGTGCTCAAGGGCGACGTGAAGGACGTGCTCCTGCTCGACGTCACGCCTCTGTCGCTCGGCATCGAGACCAAGGGCCAGATCATGACGAAGCTGATCGAGCGCAACACCACGATCCCCACCAAGCGCTCGGAGGTGTTCACGACCGCCGACGACAACCAGCCGTCGGTGGAGATCAAGGTGCTCCAGGGCGAGAGCGACATGGCGTACCGCAACAAGACGCTGGGCACCTTCCAGCTGGTCGGCATCCCGCCGGCGCCGCGGGGCGTGCCCCAGGTCGAGGTCACGTTCGACATCGACGCCAACGGAATCGTCCACGTGACCGCCAAGGACTTGGGCACCGGCAAGGAGCAGGCGATGACGATCACCGGTGGCACCGCGCTCGGCAAGGACGAGATCGACCGGATGATGCGTGACGCCGAGGCGCATGCCGAGGAGGACCGCTTGCGGCGCGAGGAGGCGGAGGTCCGTAACAACGCCGACTCGCTCGTGTTCCAGACCGAGAAGCTGCTCGCCGAGCAGGGCGACAAGGTCGAGGCGGCAGAGCGCGAGCAGATCGAGGCCAAGCTCAAGGCGCTCAAGGACGCCCTGGCGGGTACCGACGCCGAGGCCGTGAAGCGGGCGCACGAGGAGCTCATCGCGGCGAGCCAGGAGTTCGCCCAGCGCCTGTACGCCGCCGCATCGGCCGCCTCCTCCACGGGTGCTGCACCCGGTGGTGACGCGGGCGCGGGTGGTTCGGGGCCGGGCCCCGCACCTTCTGACGACGAGGTGGCCGAGGCCGAGATCGTCGACGAGCCCGGTGAGGCGACGGGCTCGTGAACGCGTCCGACCAGCCGGAGCCGGCTGACGCGCAGGCCGACGCGCAGGCCGACGCGCAGGCCGACGCGCAGGCCGACGCGCAGGCCGACGCGCAGGCCGACGCTGTCGTCGTCGAGGCCGATTTCGGGCGCCTGATGGGCGAGCGCGACGAGATGCGAGCGCTCGCTCAGCAGGTCCAGGCCGACTTCGAGAATTTCCGCAAGCAGTCGCTCAAGCGGGAGACGGCGGTGATCGAGCGAGCGACCGAAGGACTCGTCGAGGCGCTGTTGCCGGTGCTCGACAGCTTCGAGCTGTGCGTCGGCCAGTTGGGCAACGACACCGACCCGCCGGTGCGCAAGGGCGTCGAGCTGGTCTACGCGGAGTTGCTGAGCGTGCTGGAGAAGGCGGGCCTCGAGCGCATTGACGCGCTGGGTCACCCGTTCGACCCGAACGAGCACGAAGCGGTGATGTCGGAGGCGGGCAACGACGGCGACGACGGCCCGGTCGTCAGCGACATCATGCGCACGGGGTACCGGCTCAAGGGGCGCGTGGTTCGCCCGGCGATGGTGAAGGTGGCCGGCTAGCCGATGGCCCCGCAGCGGGAGTGGTTCGAGACCGACTACTACTCGGTCCTCGGCATCGCGCACGATGCGTCCGACAAGGACGTCACCCGCGCCTACCGCAAGCTCGCGAAGCGGTACCACCCCGACGCCAACCCCGGCGACACGGCCGCCGAGGAGCGGTTCAAGGAGATCTCGGCGGCCAACGACGTGCTCGGCGATCCCGAGAAGCGCAAGGAGTACGACGAGGTCCGGCGGATGGTGGCCTCCGGCGCGTTCCGCGGCGGCCCGGGCGGGTTCGCCGGCCCGGGCGGGTTCGACGTCGACGGGGAGTTCGATCTCTCCGACCTCCTCGGTGGTCTCTTCGCGAACGCAAGGCGCGGCGGCCCGGGTGCGGGTCGCGGCCGGCGTGGAGCGCGCCGTGCGCCGCAGCGAGGCCAGGATCTAGAGACCGAGCTGCACCTCGACTTCCTCGAGGCCGTCCACGGCGTGACCACGTCCGTCGGCTTCACCGCGGACGCGACATGCTCCGCGTGCCAGGGGACGGGTGCCGAGCCGGGCACCATGCCCGAGCCGTGCCCGGACTGCGGCGGGAGCGGCGAGGTCGCGATCGACCAGGGGCCGTTCTCGTTCGCGCAGGTGTGCCCGACATGCGGTGGGCGCGGCGCGATCGTGCGTACGCCGTGCAAGCGCTGCCGCGGCCGCGGCGCGGAGGTTCGTCCCCGGGAGGTCAAGGTCAAGATTCCGGCGGGCGTCGACGACGGTCAACGCATCCGGGTCAAGGGCCGGGGTGGCGCGGGGATCAACGGTGGTCCACCGGGCGACCTCTACGTGGTCGTGCACGTTCGCCCGCACTCGTTGTTCGGTCGGAGGGGCAAGCTCGACCTCACGGTGCACGTGCCGGTGACGTTCGCGGAGGCTGTGCTCGGGGCCAACGTGAAGGTGCCGACGCTGGCGGATCCGGTGACGCTGAAGGTGAAGCCGGGGACGGCCTCCGGCACCACGCAGAAGGTGAAAGGTCGGGGCATCCAGCCGGCGAAGGGCAACGCGGGCGACCTGCTCGTCACCTTCGACGTCGAGGTGCCCACGAAGCTGAACACCGAGCAGCGAGCCGCCGTCGAGGCGCTCGCAGCAGAGTTCCCTGGCGACCCCCGCGAGTCGTTCGACCTGTAGCCGATCAGGAGGCGATGGTGATGGTGCAACACGACGAGAGGGCGCTGTACATCATCTCGGTGGCCGCCGATCTCGCCGGTGTGCACCCGCAGACGTTGCGCATCTACGAGCGCAAGGGACTGATCGAGCCGGCCCGCACCGAGGGCCGGAGCCGGCGCTACTCCGAGCGCGACATCGCGCTGCTGCGTCACATCCAGGCCCTCACCCAGGAAGGGGTGGGGTTGGCCGGCGTTCGGCGCATCCTCGACCTGGAGGCCCGGGTGGCCGATCTCGAGGACGAGCTCGCGCAGGCCCGAGTCGAGGCGGTGGCCGCGGTCGACCGGGTGCACCGTAGCTACCGGCGCGACCTCGTGCCGCTCAGCCGAACAGTCGTCCCCTCCCGCTGCCGAGCGTGACACAGGGGAATGCCGACCTTGGCAACGTCGTTGTCACGGTGCGATCTCGAACCGAGGGAGCCGCATGGCGCTCGATCCCAACAAGCTGACCCGCAAGACCCAGGAGGCGATCGGCGCCGCACAGGCGCTCGCCCACGAACGGCACCACTCGCAGGTGGACAACGCCCACCTGCTGGCCGCGCTGCTCGGCCAGCCCGAAGGCGTCGTGCTCCCGGCGCTCGAGCGGGTGGGGGTCGCGCCGAAGGCGGTCAAGGACCGGGTCGAGGAGGCACTGGGGCGGATCCCCCGGGTGTACGGGGCCACGGCCCAGCCACCGCAGGTCGCTGCCGACGCCTACCGCCTGCTCGAGGCGGCCGACACGGAACGGGCCGATTTGTCCGACGACTACCTCTCCACCGAGCACCTGCTGCTCGCGATGACCAGGGTGTCAGGAGGCGTGGGCGACCTGCTGCGCGGCCTCGGGGTCACCACCGACGCGGTGCTCGACGCGTTGAAGCAGGTGCGCGGCTCGCACCGGGTCACGAGCGAGAACCCCGAGGAGCAGTACCAGGCGCTGGAGCGCTTCGGTCGCGACCTCACGGAGGAGGCACGCCGGGGCAAGCTCGACCCGGTCATCGGCCGCGACGAGGAGATCCGTCGCGTCATCCAGGTGCTCTCGCGCCGCACGAAGAACAACCCGGTGCTCATCGGCGAGCCGGGTGTAGGCAAGACTGCGATCGCGGAAGGACTCGCGCGCCGCATCGTCGAGGGCGACGTACCCGAGAGCCTGCGCGACAAGCGCCTCATCGCGCTCGACATCGGAGCCATGGTTGCCGGCGCGAAGTACCGCGGCGAGTTCGAGGAGCGGATGAAGGCCGTCCTGAAGGAGATCACCGACTCGGACGGCGAGGTGATCACCTTCATCGACGAACTGCACACGATCGTGGGTGCGGGCGGCGCCGAGGGCGCGGTCGACGCGGGCAACATGATCAAGCCGATGCTGGCTCGTGGCGAGCTCCGCATGGTCGGCGCCACCACGCTCGACGAGTTCCGTAAGCACATCGAGAAGGACCCGGCGCTCGAACGCCGGTTCCAGCAGGTGTACGTGGGGGAGCCGTCCGTCGAGGACACGATCGCGATCCTGCGCGGTCTCAAGGAGCGCTACGAGGTGCACCACGGCGTTCGTATCCAGGACGCGGCTCTCGTGGCGGCGTCGGTGCTGAGCCATCGGTACATTTCCGGCCGGCAGCTTCCCGACAAGGCGATCGACCTCGTGGACGAGGCCGCCAGTCGGCTGCGTATCGAGATCGATTCCATGCCGTTCGAGATCGACGTCGTCGAGCGACGCATCCGCCAGCTGGAGATCGAGAAGGCGGCGTTGGCCAAAGAGACCGACGAGGCGTCGCGAGCTCGTCTCGAGGCGCTCGAGGCCGAGCTCGCGGAGCTCAGCGAGTCGCGTGACGCGATGGTCGCCCACTGGCAGCTCGAGCGCGACGCGATCACCGAGATCCGCGAGCGCAAGGAGGCGCTGGAGGCCACGCGCACCGAGGCTGAGAAGGCCGAGCGGGAAGGCGACCTGCAGCGAGCGGCCGAGCTGCGCTACGGCACGATGCGCGATCTCGAAGCCGAGATCGAGGTGAAGACCGCAGCGTTGAACGAGCTGCAGGCTGACCGCCAGATGCTGAAAGAGGAAGTCGACGAGGAAGACGTCGCAGAGATCGTCTCCAAGTGGACCGGCGTCCCCGTGAGCCGGTTGATGGAGGGCGAGATGCAGAAGCTCGTCCGGATGGAGGACGTCCTGCATGATCGCGTCGTCGGTCAAGACGAAGCCGTCACCGCGGTGGCCAACGCGATCCGGCGCTCGCGTGCCGGGCTCTCCGACCCGCACCGACCGATCGGCTCGTTCCTGTTCCTCGGTCCCACCGGTGTCGGCAAGACGGAGCTCGCCCGTGCTCTCGCCGAGTTCCTCTTCGACGACGAGCGCGCCATGGTGCGCGTCGACATGAGCGAGTACATGGAGAAGCACTCGGTGTCGCGCCTCGTAGGTGCCCCCCCGGGGTACGTCGGCTACGAGGAAGGCGGCCAGCTCACCGAGTCGGTGCGCCGGCGTCCGTATGCCGTGGTGTTGCTCGACGAGGTCGAGAAGGCTCATCCCGACGTGTTCAACGTGCTGCTCCAGCTGATGGACGACGGTCGTCTGACCGACGGCCAGGGACGGACCGTCGACTTCACGAACACCGTGCTCATCATGACCAGCAATCTCGGCGCCCGTGCACTGGTCGACGGCGCAGGCCACGGTGGTGACGAGGCCACCGTGATGGCGGCAGTCCGAGCGCAGTTCAAGCCGGAGTTCGTGAACCGCATCGACGAGCTGGTGATGTTCCACCGTCTCGACGAGTCGCACATCGCGCGGATCGTCGATCTGCAGGTCGCGTTGCTGCGCGAGCGGCTCGACCAGCGCGGCATCGGTCTCGAGCTCACCGACGCCGCTCGCCAGCACGTGGCGCGCGTCGGCTACGACCCCGACTTCGGGGCCCGGCCGCTCAAGCGCGTCCTTCAGAAGGAGGTCGCCGACCCGATCGCGCTTTCGCTGCTCTCGGGCGAGTACCGGGAGGGCGACGTGATCCAGGTCGACGCGTCGGCCGACGGCAGCCTCGTCTTCCAGCGCGCCCAGCCGCTCGGGGTCGGCTGACGGGCAAGGGGACCGGAACGCCGGGCTCGGGTCCGGGGGTGTCCAGCGTCGACTACGCTGTACCCAACGTGAGTGCTGTCGCGTTCCTGGCCGTGCCTCCGAGCGCAGCCCTTTGCGTTCTCGGCGGTCGCGTTCCCGACTCCGGCCGTCCCGGCAACAGGTCGGATCGTCCCAAAGGTGTCCAGTGCCCGGCGCGGTGATCGTGGGCACCCAGTGGGGTGACGAAGGCAAGGGCCGGTTCACCGACTACCTGGCCAAGGAGGCGTCGCTCTGCGTGCGCTACCAGGGCGGCCACAACGCCGGCCACACCCTGGTGGTCGACGGCGAGGTCTTCAAGCTCCAGCTGGTGCCGAGCGGGGTGCTCTACCCGTGGGTCGTCCCCGTGATCGGCAACGGCGTGGTTGTCGACCCCGAGGTGCTGCTGGCCGAGCTCGACATGCTCGAGGGCCGGGGCATCGACAGCCGCCGCATCCGGCTGTCGGGCAACGCGCATCTCATCATGCCGTACCACCAGGAGCTCGACCGGCTGAACGAGCGCTACCTCGGCAAGGCGAAGCTCGGCACCACCAAGCGCGGCATCGGGCCGGCCTATGCCGACAAGGCGATGCGCGTCGGCCTGCGGGTGCAGGACCTGCTCGACCCGAAGATCTTCCGCGAGAAGCTCGATCTCGTGCTGCGCGAGAAGAACGGTGTGCTCACGAAGGTCTACAACCGTCTCCCGGTCGACGCCGCCGCGCTGGCCGAGCAGTACATGGCCCTCACGCCGAGGCTCGAGCCGCTCATCGCCGACACGGTCCACCTCGTGCACCAGGCGCTCGACGCGCAGCAGTGGGTCCTTCTCGAGGGCGCCCAGGCGACGTTTCTCGATCTCGACCACGGCACCTATCCGTTCGTCACCTCGTCGAACCCGGTTGCCGGCGCGGTCGGGGCGGGTGCCGGCGTGGGTCCGCGCGACGTCGAGCGGATCGTCGGCGTCGTCAAGGCCTACACGACCCGGGTCGGCAGCGGTCCGTTTCCGGCCGAGCTCCCCGAGGGTGACTCGGTGGGTGACCTGCTCGTCGAGCGCGGCGCCGAGTACGGCACGAACACGAAGCGCCGGCGCCGGACCGGTTGGCTCGACCTCGTGATGGTGAAGCACGCGCTCCGGCTCAACACCTGCACCGAGATCGCGCTCACCAAGCTCGACGTGCTCTCCCCGTTGCGCGAGCTCAAGGTGTGCGTGGCCTACGAGGGCGATGACGGCGCCCGTTACGACCACGTGCCGTACCACCAGTCGGTGGTCCACAAGGTGCGTCCCGTCTACGAGACCCTGCCGGGCTGGGGCCACGACATCGAGCGCGCCGAGCGGCTCGACGACCTGCCCGCGGAGGCGCAGCAGTACGTGCGCTTCATCGAGGAGGTCGCCGGGGTCGCGGTCACCTTCGTCGGGGTCGGCCCCGGTCGCGAGCAGACCGTTGTGCTGCCGCGGGCCGCGTAACCTGAGCGTGTGAACGTCCTCGTCGTCGGGTCGGGTGCACGGGAGCACGCGCTCGCATGGGCGTTCGCCCGGTCGCCGGTGGTCGACGTCGTGATCACCGCACCTGGGAACCCGGGGGTCGCGCGCCACGTCGGTCCCTGCATGGACCTCGAGCGGGCGATCGAGAACCTCGACACGTTCGATCTCGTGGTCATCGGTCCCGAGGCGCCGCTCGTCGACGGGCTCTCCGACGACCTGCGAGCGGCCGGCGCCCGGGTGTTCGGTCCGTCCTCGGCCGCGGCTCGGCTCGAGGGCTCGAAGGTCTGGATGAAGGCGGTGCTCGCCGCGGCCGGCGTGCCCACGGCCCGCCATGCAGCGTTCGACCACTCACGCGAAGACGAGGCCCTCGCGTTCCTCGAGACCCTGCCGGGGCTGTACGTGGTCAAGACCAACGGCCTCGCAGGAGGCAAGGGCGTCGTCGTCACCGAGTCGCTCGCGGACGCGCGCGAGGTGGTGCGCGCCTACTTGTCGGGGGATGCTTTCGGTGACGCGGGCCGGACGATCGTGATCGAGGAGGGCCTCACCGGTCCGGAGCTCTCGCTGCTGGTCCTGTGCGACGGCACGCTCGAGGGCATGCCGCTGGCGCCGGCACAGGACTTCAAGCGCATCGGCGACGGGGACACCGGGCCCAACACCGGGGGCATGGGTGCCTTCTCGCCGGTGCCGATGGCCGGCCCGGCCGTGGTCGAGGAGGCGATGGAGCGGGCGGTGGCCCCGACGCTGGCCGAGCTGAAGCGACGAGGGATCGAGTACCGCGGCGTCCTGTACGCGGGCCTGATGCTGACGCCGGACGGTCCGAAGGTCATCGAGTACAACGTGCGCTTCGGCGACCCTGAGTGCGAGGTGGTCATCCCCAGACTCGCGAGCGATCTCGCGATCCACTGCTCGGAGGTTGCGACCGGTCGTCTGCGCACGCCCGTCCAGTTCCGCGCCGACGCATGCGTCACGGTCGTGTTGGCATCCGAGGGCTACCCCGCGTCACCGCGTACCGGCGACGTGATCGAGGGGATCGACGAGGCCGAGGCGCTCGACGACGTGGTGGTCTTCCACGCAGGTACCCGCCTCGATGACGAGCGGGTCGTGACGGCCGGCGGCCGGGTCCTGGCGGTGACCGCGCTCGGCGCCGACGTGGCCTCCACCCGGGCCCGCGCGTACGAGGCGGTCGAGAAGATCTCGTGGCCCGGCATGCAGTACCGGACCGACATCGCCGCCGTCGCTTGATCGAGATGGAGCCTTCGTGATCCCGCGCTACTCGCTGCCCGAGATGTCCTCGCTGTTCACCGACGAAGCCCGCTTCGGTGCCTGGCTCGAGGTGGAGGTGCTCGCGACCGAGGCCTGGGCCGATCTCGGCGTCGTCCCCCGGGCCGCCGCTGCCGCGGTGCGGGATCGGGCCGGGTTCGACGCTGCCGCGATCGACGAGCGCGAGCAGGTGACCGAGCACGACGTCGCTGCGTTCGTCGACGTGGTCCAGGAGCGGGTCGGTCAGCCGGAAGGCGCCTGGGTCCACTACGGACTCACCTCGAGCGACGTGGTCGACACCGCGCTCGCGTTGCAGCTGACGCGCGCCGCTGACCTCCTGATCGAGGCGGCCGAGGCGCTCGAGCGGGCGATCACCGCGCGTGCCCACGAGTTCCGCGACACGCCGATGGTGGGTCGGACGCACGGCATCCACGCAGAGCCGACCACCTTCGGGGTCAAGCTGGCGCTCTGGGCCTTGCAGGTTCGCCGCGACGTGGAGCGCCTGCGCCGTGCTCGGGTGGCGGTGGCGGTCGGGAAGCTCTCGGGCGCGGTCGGCACCTACTCGAACGTCGACCCGCTGGTCGAGGCGCAGGTGTGCGAGGCCCTCGGTCTGCAGCCGGTGCCCTCGACCCAAGTGCTCGCGCGCGATCGTCATGCCGAGCTGCTGTACGCGTGTGCGTCGGTCGGCGCGACGGTCGAGCAGTGCGCGCTCGAGGTCCGTCACCTGCAGCGGACCGAGGTGCGTGAAGCCGAGGAGCCGTTCCGAGCCGGGAAGCAGAAGGGCTCCTCGGCGATGCCTCACAAGCGCAACCCGGTGAAGTGCGAGCAGCTTTGCGGCCTCGCCCGGGTGCTCCGGGCCGACCTGATGGCCGGCCTCGAGAACGTGGCGTTGTGGCACGAGCGCGACATCTCCCACTCCTCGGTCGAGCGGATCATCCTGCCCGACGCGTGCCTGCTCGCGTACTACATGCTCGTCAAGATGCGCGGCATCGTTGAGGGGCTCGTGGTCTATCCCGAGCGGATGCTGGAGAACCTCGACGCCAGTTACGGGCTCGTGTTCAGCCAACCCGTGCTGCTCGCCCTCGTGGAGGCGGGCGCGACGCGCGACGACGCGTATCGCATCGTGCAACGCAACGCGATGAAGACTTGGGACGAACGCCGCCTCTTCGTCGACGTGCTGCGCGAGGATTCCGACGTGACCGCGGCGCTCTCCGACGAGCAGCTCGCGGGTTGCTTCGATCTGAAACGTGCGATCGCCAACGTCGGGCGAGCCTTCGAGGTGCTCGACAGGTCGTGAGGGCTCGATGACCATCACTCTCCCGCATCTGTACCGGGGCAAGGTCCGCGACCTCTACGAGGCCGGAGACGACCGCCTCCTGATGGTCGCGTCCGACCGGGTCTCGGTCTTCGACGTCGTGCTGCCCGACCCGATCCCTGACAAGGGTCGCGTCCTCACCGCGATCTCGGCGTTCTGGTTCGAGCGCACCGCGGCGGTGTTCCCCAACCACGTGATCTCCTTCGACCCGGCCGACTTCCCGGTCGGTGCCCGACCCGACGCGGACCGACGGGCGACGCTCGTCCGCCGGACCGACCCGATGCGGATGGAGTGCATCGCGCGTGGCTACCTGTTCGGTGGCGCGTGGACCGAGTACCGCCAGCACGGCACGGTCCAGGGCCGGCGCATGCCGGGAGGGATGCAGGAGGCCGAGCCGCTGCCCGAGCCCCTGTTCACTCCGACGACGAAGGCCGAGTCCGGCCACGACGTCCCGCTCGGCGACGACGAGGCGATCGCGCTCGTCGGTGAGGAGACGTTCACCCGGGTGCGCGACGCAACGCTTGCGGTGTACGCGGTCGGGGCCGCGCACGCCCAGGAGCGAGGGATCATCCTCGCCGACACCAAGCTCGAGTTCGGCCTCGACCGCGAGGGGACGTTCCTGCTCATCGACGAGGTGCTCACGCCCGACTCCTCCCGCTACTGGCCGGCCGAGGACTACGCGCCGGGAGGGTCCCCGCCGAGCTTCGACAAGCAGTACGTACGCGACTACTACCTGACGGTCGACTGGGATCGCACGCCGCCCGCGCCGCCGGTACCACCCGAGGTCGTCGCGGGGACGCGCGCGCGCTACGTCGAGGCCTACGAGCGGCTCACCGGGCTCGACTTCGCCGACTGGTACCGCGGGTAAGATCCCCACAGTGTCCACCTATGCCGTCACCGTCGACGTCACCCACCTGCCCGGGATCCTCGACCCGCAGGGCGCAACCATCGAACGGGCGCTGCCGGCCCTCGGGTACACCAACGTGTCCGAAGTGCACGTCGGCAAGACGATCCGGCTCACGATCGAGGCCGCCGACGAGCCGGCCGCACTCGCACAGGTCGACGAGATGTGTCACCGTCTGCTCGCGAACCCGGTGATCGAGGCCTTCGAGATCGCGATCGAGGAGCCGGCCCGCGCGTGAGCACGCGGGTAGGCGTGGTGCAGTTCCCGGGGACGAACTGCGAGCTCGATGTGGTGCACGTGGTCGAGCAGCTCGGGGGCGAGGGTGAGATCCTCTTTCACGCCGAGCGCACGCTGCGCGGGGTCGACGCGGTCGTCGTTCCCGGCGGCTTCGCGCATGGCGACTACCTGCGCACCGGAGCCATCGCCCGGTTCTCGCCGGTGATGGACGCGGTATCCGAGTTTGCGGCGGCCGGCGGTCCGGTGGTCGGGATCTGCAACGGCTTCCAGGTGCTCTGCGAGGCCGGGCTCCTGCCGGGCGCGCTGCAGAAGAACGCGGGTCTCAAGTTCCTGTGCCAGGACACCGTGATCCGGGTGGAGACCACTGATTCGGTCCTCACGAGCGAGGCCGCGGTCGCCCAACACCTCCGGGTGCCGATCAACCACTTCGAGGGCAACTACGTCTGTGACGACCCTACGCTCGCCGTGCTGCGGGCGGAGCAGCGCATCGTGTTGCGCTACGTGGAGAACCCCAACGGGAGCCTCGACGACATCGCCGGCATCTGCAACGAGGGCCGCAACGTCGTCGGGCTCATGCCCCACCCGGAGCGGGCTTCCGACCCGCTCCTCGGCTCCGCCGACGGCCTCTCGCTGCTGCGCTCGCTGCTCGCCGCGGCCGACCGGGCCGCGGCGTCGGCGGCATGAGACCCGCGCAGACCGCACTCGCGGCGGCGCTGCGCGAGCACGCGATCGAGGAAGGCGAGTTCACGCTCGCTTCCGGCCGCGCCTCGACCTGGTACCTCGACGGCCGTCGGGTCACGTTTCGCGGTGACTGCATCGAGATCGTCGGTGAGGCGATCGTCGACGCGTCCGCGGTGGCGGGCATCGGCGACTTCGACGCGGTTGGCGGCCTGGCGGTAGGGGCCGTGCCGGTAGCGTTGGCGGTCGCGCTGGTCACGGGCAAGCGGGGCTTCGCGGTGCGCAAAGAGGCGAAGGGCCACGGCGTGGGTGGTCGGATCGCGGGCCCACTCGAGCCGTCGGACCGGGTTCTCGTGGTGGAGGACACCGCAACCACAGGAGCGTCGCTGCTCCAGGCGGTCGACGCGATCGCCGAGCTCGGCTGCACCGTCGTGGGCGCGTCGTTGCTCCTTGATCGTGGCGGTGAGCTGGCGCCGACGCTCGCCACGCGCGGCATCCCGTACGCCCCGGTCCTCACCGCCCCCGACCTCGGCTACGCGTTCGGCAGCTGACGCCCCTCAGGTGCCGCGGGTGATCCCGGCTCGCTTCAGCACGTCGGCGGGAACACCCGCCTCGCGCCAGGTGGCATAGGAGATCCCCTTGCGCTGCGCGTATCCCTTGGCGGCCTTCACGAAGCCCTTCTCGACCACCGAGAGGTCGACCTTCGCGTCCATGCCCTCGAGCTCGGCCGCCAGGTCGCGCCGCTCCTGGAGCAGCTCGACTCGCTTGATGCCACCGGCAGCACCCAGCTCGGCCTCTACCGTGGCCAGGCGCTTGCTCACCGAGTCCGGGGTGCGCTTGCGCCCGCGCTTGGGCCGCCTGGCCTCGAGCGCCTCGAGGTAGTCGCGCACGGCGCGGCCCTGGGCGCGACCTTTCGCCAGCGCGGCCTTGTGCTCGTCGGTAATCTTGGTCTTGGGACGTGCTGCCATTGTGGAAATCCCTCGGTCGGCGATATGAAGGAAATCACCCCGCCCAGAGCGCCATTCATATCACATAGAAGCGGGCCCGAGGGCGGTCGCACCGGCGCGAATCGTGACCTACGTCCCTGCCGATCCGGGGCCGGATCGCGCGAGACCCCCGGCGCCTCGACGCACACACGTCGCCCGTCAGGAGACGCCATGGTCGTCACCGAGCCCTAGGTCACGCTGAGTCGCGAGTCCGCAAAGCTGCTCCAGCAGGTCCACCGCTTCGCGGTAGAGGTCATGCGGCCGACGGGCACCGCGCTCGACAACCTGGCGGATCCGGCCGAGGTGATAGCGCCGGGCTCGGTGCTCTGGGACGCGTACGACCGCCGGCGCCAGCTCGGCCTCGACGAGCTCGACGATGCCGAGCTGCCACCCGGCGAGAAGGTCGCGCTTTAGGGTGCGATCAACGAAGAGTTCTGCTGGGGTGACAGCGGCCTGGCGATCAGCTTCGGGGTCGCGGGTGTCCATCGGGTCTTCGCGCTCCCGACCGGCCGCCCCGAGCTGATGGAGCGGTTCTGCGCGCCGGGGAGCACCGAGATCGGCTGTTGGGCGATCACCCAGCCCGATCACAACAGCGACGCCCTTACCTTCACCGAGGGCCACTGGAGCGATCCCGGCCTGCGCCCGAACTGCGTCGCGGTCCCCGACGGCGACCACTACGTGATTCGGGGTCAGAAGTCGTCGCGGGTCTCCAACGGCACGATGGCGACGGTCGCCACCCTGTTCTGCACGATCAAGGGGGACGAGGGCTTCTCGGGCGGGGGCGTGCGCCTCGTTCCGCTCGACCTGCCGGGGGTCAGCCGGGGCAAGCCGCTCGACAAGCTCGGGCAGCGGGCGCTCAACCAGGGCGAGATCTTCTTCGACGAGGTGCGGCGCCACCGGCATCGCGCAGCTCGTCGAGCTCACCCAACAGCTCCAGGGCCGCCGCGGCGCCCGGCAGGTCGACACTGCGAGCGCTGGGCTCGCCCACAACGGCGGCGGCACGACCGGCGCCGACGTCGCGGCCCTGTGCGTCACGATCCTCGCCCGGTGAGCGCGCCCGAGCTCACACCCGGACCGTCGGGCACGCGGTCGTCGACGCGCGTGACACACGAGGCGACCGCACCTACCTCATGTTCGGCGACGACGAGTACACCTACGCCGATGTCGAGGAGGACTCGGCCCGCGTCGCGAACGGACTGCGTTCGCTCGGTGTCACCAAGGGCTGCCACGTCGCGCTGATCCTGCACAACAGTCCCGAGTATTTGTGGGCATGGTTCGGCGCGGCGCGCGTCGGTGCGCCGGTCGTGCCGGTGAACACCGCGCTCGAAAGCGACGGGCTCGTCCACATCGTCGAGAACTCCGACGCGCAGACCCTCCGTGCACCGCGACTTCCTCGACCGGTTCGCGCAGGTTCGCGACCGCCTGCCGAAGCTCGAGCGGGTCGTGGTGGTCGGCGGCGACGACGTCGCCTGGACGACGTCGCCTGGACGACGCCCCGGCCGACGGTGCCGACGACGCGTCGATCCAGCCGACCGACCTCATGCTCGTGATGTACACCGCGGGTACTACCGGCCTGCCCAAGGGGGTGGTGATCCCGCAGAGACAGATCATAAGCGGCGCGCTGCTGCTTTCGCTCGAAGGCGGGTCTGCGAGCAAAAGGCGCCGCGGCCGACGCCTGGGACCGCGACGCGGCCGACTACGAGCCGCGCCGTTAGTCTCGCCGCCATGACCGGGGACGTCGCCGAGGAGCCGTTGCACCGCCAGCTCGGCATGACCGACGACGAGCTCGCGGCGGTCGTCGGCGAGCTCGGTCGCGCACCCACCACCCTCGAGCTCGCGATGTACGCGGTGATGTGGTCCGAGCACTGCTCGTACAAGTCGTCGCGGGTTCACCTCAAGCGGTTTCCGACCGAGGCGCCGTGGGTGCTCGTCGGCCCTGGCGAGGGCGCGGGCGTGATCGACGTCGGCGACGGCATGGCGGTCGCGGTGCGGATCGAGAGCCACAACCACCCATCCGCGGTCGAGCCCTATCAGGGCGCGGCCACAGGGGTCGGTGGGATCATCCGCGACATCTTCTCGATGGGTGCCCGGCCCATCGCGCTCATGGACCCGCTGCGCTTCGGGCCGCTCGACGACCCGCGCACCCGCTACCTGTTCGAGGGTGTGGTCAGTGGCATCAGCGGGTACGGCAACGCGGTCGGAGTTCCGACCGTCGGCGGCGAGGTGGTGTTCGACGAGTGCTACCGCGACAACCCGCTGGTCAACGTGTTCTGCCTCGGGATCCTGCCCCAGGATCGCCTGGTGCTCGCGCGGGCGGAGGGGGTCGGCAACCTCGCGGTGCTCCTGGGTGCATCGACGGGCCGTGACGGCATCGGGGGCGCGAGCGTCCTCGCGTCGGCGGGGTTCGGGGAGGGCAGTGAGGCGAAGCGCCCGAGCGTGCAGGTCGGCGACCCGTTCGAGGAGAAGAAGCTGATCGAGGCGTGCCTCGCGCTGCTCGACGCCGGGCTGGCCGTGGGCGTGCAGGACCTCGGCGCCGCCGGCCTCTCGTGCGCGGCGAGCGAGACCGCGGCGAAGACCGGCGCCGGCATGGACGTCGACGTCGCGCGCGTCGCGAAGCGGGAGCCGGGCATGACGCCCGTCGAGGTGCTCACCTCCGAGAGCCAGGAGCGAATGCTGGCGATCGTCACGCCGCAGAACCTCGGCGAGGTGCTCGCCTTGTGCGAACGCTGGGAGATCCGCGCGGCGGTCGTAGGCCGGGTCACCGACACTGCGCGCTTTCGCGTCTACAACGGATGGTTCGACGCTCTGAATGTTCCCGGCGAGAACCCGGCGCCGCCGATCGGCGACGCCGCCCCCGAGGTGTCATCGGACCGGGCTCCGATCGCCGACGTGCCGATCGGCAGCCTCGGCGACGGCCCGTTGTACCACCGTCCGTTCGCGCCGCCGGCCGACCTGGTCGCGCGGCGCTCGGCGGACCCCGCGGTCGTGCTCGTGCGCGACTTCCCGCCCGGCACGGACTGCTCGTCGGAGCTGCTCGCGCTCCTGGGCTCGCCGAACGTCGCCGACAAGGCGTGGGTGTCGCGCCAGTACGACCACCAGCTGTTCCTCAACACCGTCGTCGGTCCCGGTGGCGACGCGAGCGTGCTGCGACTCAAGGAGACCAGAGGCCGCGCGCTGGCGCTCTCGGTCGACGGCAAGGCGCGGTTCTGCGCGCTGGAGCCGCGCACGGGCGGCCGTCTCGTCGTGCTCGAAGCAGCGCGCAACGTCGCCTGCAGCGGGGCGCGCCCCGTCGCGCTCGTCAACTGCTTGAACTTCGGAAACCCCGAGCATTCCGAGGTGATGTGGCAGTTCTCCGAGGTCGTCGACGGGCTGAGCGAGGCCTGCGCCGCGCTCGGCATTCCCGTGATCGGCGGCAACGTCAGCTTCTACAACGAGAGCCGAGGCGCCGATATCGACCCCACCCCGGTGGTGGGCGTCATCGGATTGATCGACCGGCTCGACACGAGCCCACCCGGCCTGGGACTGCGCGCCGGTGACCGGATCGTGCTGCTCGGCGAGACCCGCCCCGAGCTCGGCGGTTCGGAGTGGGCGACACGGCAGGGCTACCGCGGCGGGGTGCCACCGGTCGCCGACCTCGAGGCGGCCCGGAGGCTGCACGAGCTCGTGGCGGCGCTTGTCGCCGAGCGCGTGCCCGCGGGCTTGCACGACTGCGCGGACGGTGGGTTGGCGGTCACGCTCGCCGAGATGGCGATCGCGGGGGAGACGGGCTTCCAGGTTTCGATCGGCGGTCCGGTGGAGTGCTTCTCGGAGTCGGCGTCGCGGGTCGTCTGCTCGGTCGCACCCGACCGGGTTTCCGAGGTGCTCGGTCGTGCGGGGGCCGCGGGCGTGCCGGCGGCGGTGCTGGGAGACGCGGGCGGTGCTCGGCTCCAGGCCGAGCGCGCGTTCGACGTGCACCTCGACGACGCGACGCACGCCTGGCGCGATGCCCTCCCGACGATCATGAGCGCGGTCGTCGAGCACTGACACCTCGACGGCCCGGGGTGCCCCACCGGTCTCCGGCTCTGCGATACTGGACGGCGATGCTTGCGAATCGGCCCCTCGAGTCGCGCCCGCCCTCCGACCGCCAGATCGGTCATGCCTGCGGGGTGTTCGGTGTCTACTCCCCCGGCCAGCCGGTCGCTCAGCTCGCCTATCTCGGCCTGTTCGCCCTGCAGCATCGCGGCCAGGAGTCGGCCGGGATCGCGGTGAGCGACGGCGAGACCATCACCGTGGTCAAGGACATGGGTCTCGTCACCCAGGTGTTCGACGAGCGCCGCCTCGCTCCGCTGTACGGGCATCTCGCGATCGGTCACAACCGCTACTCCACCACCGGCTCGTCGTCGTGGCAGAACGCCCAGCCCGTGTACCGCTCGGTGGGTGACGCCGGCTTCGCGCTCGGACACAACGGCAACCTCACCAACACCGCGGAGCTCGCGGAGGGCCTCGGCATGCTGCCGGGGATGACCGCGGCGGAGACCGAGGTCGACTCCACTACCGACTCCGCGCTCGTGGGCGAGCTGGTGGCTCGGGAGTGGCCCATGGAGCCGCGCAGTGACGGCCGCGACCTCGAGCTCGCGCTCGAGAAGGTGCTGCCCCGTCTCCGAGGCGGGTTCTCGTTCGTGCTCATGGACGACTCCCGGCTCATCGGCGTGCGTGATCCGCACGGCTTCTGGCCGCTCGTGCTCGGGCGCCTCGACGGCGGAGGGTGGGTGCTCGCCAGCGAGTCGGCCGCGCTCGACATCGTCGGCGCGCACTACGTGCGCGACGTGCAGCCGGGCGAGATGGTGGTGATCGACGCGTCCGGCCTGCGTCGGGAGCACCGCTTCGCCGAGCCGGACCCGAAGCTGTGCCTGTTCGAGTTCGTGTACTTCGCGCGACCCGACACGGTGCTGTACGGCCAGAGCGTGCACGCTGCCCGCCAGCGGATGGGTGTCGAGCTGGCCAGGCAGGCTCCCGTCACTGCCGACATGGTGATGCCTGTTCCCGAGTCGGGGATCCCGGCCGCCCAGGGGTTCGCGCGCGAGTCCGGTATCCCCTACGGCGACGGCCTGGTGAAGAACCGCTACGTCGGGCGTACGTTCATCCAGCCGAGCCAGCAGGCACGCGGGCTGGGCGTGCGCCTGAAGCTCAACCCGCTGCCGGAGAACATCCGCGGCAAACGGCTCGTGGTGGTCGACGACTCGATCGTCCGGGGCACGACGACCCGTCAGGTCGTAGCGATGCTGCGCGAGGCCGGTGCGTCCGAGGTGCACTTCCGAGTGTCCTCGCCGCCGTATCGCTGGCCCTGCTTCTACGGGATGGACACCGGTCGATGGGGTGAGCTGCTGGCGGCCGACCTGTCGGTCGGCGAGATCCGTGAGTACCTCGGGGTCGACTCCCTCGCCTACCTCGACCTCGACCGGCTCACCGCGGCCACCCAGGCGTCGCCCGAGTCGTTCTGCACCGCGTGCCTGTCCAATGAGTACCCGGTGCCGGTCACCCTCACGGACACCGACGCCAAGCTGGTGCTCGAGGAGCCGGTCCTGGACCTCGGCGCCCCGACCATCGCATCGCCGTGACCGGCAACGAAGGTCGAGATGTCGACGCGCCTCCGCTCACGTACGCGGCGGCCGGGGTCGACATCGCGGCCGGTGAGAAGGCCGTCGAGCTGATCAAGGCGCACGTACGCAGCACGTTCCGACCGGAGGTGGTCGGTGATTTCGGCGGGTTCGGTGGCCTGTTCTCGCTCGGCAAGCTGACCCATCGAAATCCGCTGCTCGTCGCGTCCACCGACGGCGTGGGCACGAAGTCGCTGATCGCCCGGCTGACGCACCGCTACGACACGATCGGCATCGACCTGGTCGGCACCGCGGATGACATCGCGGCCCAGGGCGCGGAGCCGCTCTTCTTCCTCGACTACATCTCCGTGGGCAAGCTCGTGCCCGAGATGATCGACGACCTGGTCAGCGGCATGGCGGAGGGTTGTCGGCGCGCCGGCTTTGCGCTCATCGGAGGCGAGATGTCCGAGCACCCCGACGCGATGGTACCCGACGACTTCGATCTCGTGGGCTTTGCGGTCGGCGTGGTCGAACGCGACAAGGTGCTCCCGCGTGGTGTGCGCGCCGGTGACCGGATCGTGGGCATCGAGAGTCCCGGGCTCCGGTGCAACGGCTATTCGCTCGCTCGCCGCGCGCTGCTCGACCGAGCGGGCCGATCGCTGGACGAGCCGGCCTGGAAGGGCGCGGCGTCGACGCTGGGCGACGAGCTGCTCCGTCCGAGCGTGATCTACGCACCTGCACTCGGTGCCGTGCGGCGGCACGCGGAGGTCCACGCGTTCGTGCACGTCACGGGGGGCGGGATCCCAGGGAACCTGGTCCGGGTGCTGCCCCACGGCTGCGACGGGGTGATCCATCGGGGACGATGGGAGGAGCCACGTATCTTCGCCGAGGTGCAGGCCGCGGGCGACGTCGCCGACGACGAGATGACCCAGGTCTTCAACCTGGGCCTCGGCATGCTCGCGGTGGTGGCCGCCCAGGACTCCGAGCGCGCGATCGACGCCGCTCGCGCCGCCGGTCACGACGCCTGGCTGGTCGGCGAGGTCACCCCGGGCCGCGGCGAGGTCCACCTCACCCGGGCGTAGCCGAGCGGCTTCGCCGGCGTTCGTCAGTTGCCCGCGCCTACCGGTGCTCCGTCTCGATCGGCCCCGAGTCCGGGCCGCTCGGGATGTGTCAGCCGAGCCAGTGGGCGGCGACCCAGGTTCGCCGGTCGCAGGCGGGACAGCGAAGGTACCGCGAGTGCCGGCGCCAGGGCACCCATGCGGTGATGGGGAGCATCCGGCGGGTCAGCTCGAGGTATGAGACACGCGTCTTGCGGCCGCACTGCTCGCACTCGACGACGAGTGTGCCCGGTCGACGCCGTGCGGCGGAGAACAACGCTTGCCTCCCGTCCCCGCTCACGGGGCCTCCCTCACCAGGTCCAGCCGCTGCGCGACCGTGTGCGCGAGCTCGCGGTAGGCGGTCGCGCCGGCCGACGCCGGTGCGTGCTCGAGCACCGACCGCCCGACCGCGGGAGCTTCGGCGAAGCGCACCGAACGGGGCACGACCGGCTCGAGCACGGGAAGTCCGTAGCGATTGCCGATGTCGGCGACGACCTCGCGCGTGTGGCGGGTGCGGCCGTCGTACATCGTGGCGACCACCCCGAGCACCCGCAGGTCGGGCTGGGTATAGGCGCGCACGTCGGCCACGGTCTCGAGCAGCTGGCCCACGCCGCGGTGGCTGAGGGTCTCGCACTGCAGCGGGATCACGAGGTGGTCGGCCGCGGTGAGGCCGTTGATGGTGAGGATGCCCAGCGACGGCGGGCAGTCGAGGAGGACCACCTCGTAGCGCTCGGCCACCGGTCGCAGCGCCCGGGAGAGCGCGTGCTCGCGACCGACCTTGGTGGCGAGGTGCAGCTCGGAGGCGGCCAGGTCGATCGAAGCGGGCACGACGCTGATGCCGGTCGTGTGCACGAGCGCGTCCTCGGCCTTGTTCCGCCCGATCAGCACGTCGTGCAGCGACACGGGGAGCCGCTCGGGGTCGAGGCCGACCGAGTAGGTGAGGCAGGCCTGCGGGTCGAGGTCGACGAGCAGCACCCGGTGCCCCCGCTCGGCCAGTGCCGTCCCGAGGGTGTGGGTGGTGGTGGTCTTGCCGACGCCGCCCTTCTGGTTGGCGATGGCGAGCATGTGGACCACCTCGGGAGTGTACCGATGGGGGTTTCCGGCGTCGCCAGGAGCACGACACAGCACGCGCGATGGACTAGCTCGATGCGTGACCAGACTGCTACGATCGGGGCACTCGCCCGGATCACGACGAACCGTCGCTCCGGGGCGAAATCGGACAGGTTCCTGGTCCCGCCGAGCGGAGGAATCGATGGTGACGCCCCAGAGGAACGACGACGAGCTCCTCACGCCGTCGGAGGTGGCGGCGATGTTCCGGGTCAACCCCAAAACCGTCACCCGGTGGGCCCGCGCGGGCAAGATCTCGGCGATCCGGACCCTCGGCGGGCACCGACGCTTCCGGGCCTCGGAGATCCGTTGCCTCCTGGAGCAGGTCGAGGAGCACGACGAGGTCTGAGCGCTCCGAACGCCGACGGATCTCGAAGGGGCAGAGGACCCGGACGAAGGCCGGGTCCGGTCGTGTGGGGCTCCTGGGAGCCGGAGGGGTGTGGCCGGGACCGGCGTCGATCCGGTGACCTCGCGCTTTTCAGGCGCGCGCTCTGCCAACTGAGCTACCCGGCCGGGTGGGTGGATCCGGAGGGATCACACCCGGCGGTCCTGACGGGATTTGAACCCGCGGCCTCCGCCTTGACAGGGCGGCGTGCACTCCAAACTGCACCACAGGACCGTGCCGGTCGCCGACGGTGTCGGCTCCCGCGGTGCCCCCAGGGGAGTTCGAATCCCCGTTACCGCCTTGAAAGGGCGGCGTCCTGGGCCACTAGACGATGGGGGCTCGAACCTCGCTGGGAGGCGTCGCATCGTAGCAGTGCGCGCCCCCGGACCCGCCAGCCGCGGGACCGGTCGGCTCCCTCGCTAGCGTTCGCCCGTCCGAACCGGCCCTTCGACCACCCGGAGCGAGTGATGACCCAGGACGGCCCGGCCCCGATCGCCGGTCGCTACGAGCCCGGACGCCGAACCCGGCGACGGCCAGCGCGACCCAGCCCCGCTTGGCGCCGAGCAGACGTCCACCGAGGAAGGTGACGAGCACGATGGTCGGCAGGCCGAACACGACCCAGCCGGCTGCGGTGAGGATGCCCATCAGATGGCCTCGCGCCGCTGGAGGGCCCGGAGCGCGAGCCAGCCCGGCAGGATCGGGAGCCAGAACGTGGCGAGCCGGAACAGGAACACCGACGGGAGTCCGACCTCGTTCGGGAGGCCCAGCACGGAGAGGCCGGCGAGGAGCGCGGCCTCCGTGGCGCCGAGTCCGCCCGGTGTCGGCGCCGCCACGGCGACCGCGCCGGTGTCCGCGATCGCACGCCGCAGATCCCGGTCGACCCCCGCGATGACGTACTGGACCTGGATCGCGGTGGCGGTGCGGTGCCGGTAGGCCACGAGGAGCGCCAGGGTGATCGCGCCGACGATGACCGCGAGGTTCGGGGTCAGTGGCTGCACCTCGCCCGAGATCGGATCGGTCCGCAATGAGAGGAGGGCGAGGGCCGACAGCCCGATGCCGACCACGAAGGCCGCGATCGTGCACTGGGTGATGGGATCGGCCATGAACCGACGGATCAGACGCGGCCCCATCTGCCCGACGGCGGTCTGCAGCACGAGCATGGTCACCGAGAAGACGACGGCGAGCACCGTGGCCTCGGCCCCGAGGATGGCCCCGAGGACGACCCGCCAGTCGGCGGTCGACAGGCTCGGCAGGAGCGCGAGGTCGGCGTCGGCCAGGTCGAGCAGATCGACCGCGACGAACAGCAGGAGGCCGGCGGTGATCGCGACCGCGGGAGCGAACCATAGGCTCGTCCGCAAGGGGATGCTCCGGCGGCGCGGACCCCTGGTCACGACGTCATCGTCCTGGCCGCGCGCAGCGCTCGATCCCTGTGGGCATGGCGGGGGACGTTGCCCGGGTACCCGGCCGGTCGATCCCGTCCCGACGGTCCGATGGGGGGTCGCCCGCTACCGTGGCGTGCGGGTCGCTAGCTCAACTGGCAGAGCACCGGGCTTTTAACCCGTTGGTTCAGGGTTCGAGTCCCTGGCGACCCACCCGTTGTCGAAGACACAACGCGGGGGTCACGGTTCGGTTCGCGTTCTCGGGCGAGGCGGCCATGCTCGGGTGTCACGGGCAAGGACAGACTGGTGGGGTGACCTTGGAGTTCTGGCGTGCGATGACGCCGGCGGAGATCGCGGCTGCGTAGCAGCTCCGGCACTCGGTGTACGTGGAAGAGCTTGGAAGGTATCGGGCTGCAGTGGCCAGTGACCGTGCGCGACGCGCAACATCAACAGTCCCGAAGCCGGCTATCTCGTTCCGCTGGCGAACTTCGTGCCTGATGTCGATGCCTTGCGCGGCATCGGGAACGACGCGCAGCCCGGTGACCTGGCGCCCTGTATCGAGCGCGTGCTCGCGCAGAAGGGGAGCATCCGTAGCCAGTGGCTGAGCCAACCCGACACCTGCTGGGACGAGATCCGGGACACGCTGGAGACCCTCCATGCGCAACGGGTCTCGGCGTCTGACGGATTCACCGACGACGAAGCGAAGCGCTGCATCGCCCGGAGCAACATCATCGAATGCGCGGCCACATGATGGCGGCCATGGAGGAGCTCGGCTACCAGCAGGCCGAGCGCGACGACGTGCTGAGCATCGCGTTCTCCCTCAAGGACGGAATCATCCGCGTCTGAGCTCAGCCGGCCGTCTCGAGGCCGCGGAGCGCGAGGCCGGCGTACGTGGCAACGCCCGCGGCCATCGCGTTCTCGTCGATGACCATGCGGTTCGAGTGGCACGCGTGGGCAAGGGCGGGCGACGTCTCCGGCGGGCAGACCCCGAGGAACGCGAGCGCGCCGGGCCGTAGGCGAAGTCCTCGGCCCCATCATCGGCGACGGCAGCTCGACCCACCGGTCCTCGCCGAGCACCTCGCGTGCAACCGCCTTCATCGTGTGGACCGGCTCGGCGTGGTTGACCGTCGGCAGGTAGCCCTCGGTGACGGTCACCTCGGCCCGCATCTCGTGGGCCGCCGCGATGCCCGTGGCCAGCCGCTCGATGCCGGCCAGGGCGCGACGGCGCGTCCGCTCGGACAGGCTCCGCACCGTCCCGACCATGTCGACGTGCTCGGGGATCACGTTGTTGGTGGTTCCCGCGGTGATCTTGGTGATCGTGACGACGGCCGGGTCGAACGCGTCGAGCCTGCGGGTGGTGAAGACCTGGAGCGCCTGGACGATCTCGGCGGCGACCGGCATCGGGTCGTTGGTCAGGTGGGGTTTCGACGCGTGCCCGCCTTCGCCGACCACCCGCACCTCGACGACGTCGGCCGAGGCCAGGATGGGGCCGAACCGGCTGCCGAGCATCCCGGCGGGCAGGTTTGGGGTCACGTGCAGCGCGAAGGCGAGGTCCACGGGAGGGGGGTCGAGCACGCCCTCCTCGATCATCACGCGCGCGCCGTGATGGCCCTTGTCGCCGGGCTAGAACATGCAGCGGACCGTGCCGCGGAGCTCGTCGTAGCGCTCGATCAGGACGCGGGCGGTGCCGACGAGCATCGCGGTGTGCGCGTCGTGCCCGCAGGCGTGCATCGCACCCGGGTGCTCGCTCGCGCAGGGCTGCCCCGTGTCCTCGGTCATCGCCAGCGCGTCCACTTCGGCGCGCAGGAGCACGACGGGTCCGTAGCCGCCGCGCGGATCGCCGACGACGGAGCCGATCGTGGCACCGGGCCGGGTGTCGAGTGGCAGGCCCGCGAGCGCTTCGATCACGGTGGCCTGGGTGCGCGGAAGGTCGAGTCCCAGCTCCGGGTGGCGGTGCAGCTCGCGTCGCAGCGCGCCGACGTCGGGGAGCAGCGACCGTGCGTGCTCGAGCAGGTCGGGGGCGGGTGTGGTCGGCACGGGCGAGACCTCCTGGGCACACGCGGCGTAGGTCGCGACGCCTCCTGCCGATGCCGGTGGGGCGGGTCGGGATCCGGTTCCCGTCGGCACGCCGGGACGAGGCACCGGCATCGAACCGCAGGTCGATACCATCCCGCGTATGGTCACGCAGGCGGGCCCTTCGGTCGTCGTGGCCGACGTCGTCCCGCTGGTCCGGGCAGGCCTCGCCGCGGTCCTCTCCACCGCGGGCTTCCGGGTGGTCGGTGATGCTTCGTGCGCGGCCGATCTGCCAGACCTCGTGGGGCAGCTGCGCCCGGGTGTCGTCGTCCTCGGGGCCGTCGCCGATCTCGGCCCGGCCGACGCGGTGCGCCGCCTGCGGGCCGACGCGTCGCCGACGTGCATCGTGCTTCTGCTCAACCGGGCGTCGCGGGCGTCGCTGGCCGAGCTCCTGAGCCTCGACGTCGAGGGTCTGCTCGCCCGCTCGACCCAACCCGACGCACTCGTGGCCGCGCTGGGCAAGGCGTGGCGAGGCGAGCGGATCGTCGACCCGGCTCTGCTCGCCGACGACCGGCCGGACGACGACAGTGAGGCGACGGCCCTCACCGGCCGGGAGCGCGAGGTGCTCGAGCTGCTCTCCGGTGGGCAGTCGAACCGCGAGATCGCGGCGGTGCTCTACATCTCGCTACCGACGGTGAAGACGCACCTCGCACACATCTACGCCAAGCTGGGCGCGAAGAACCGCAACGAGGCGCTCGGGCGCGCGATGGCGCTGGGGCTGCTCGGCAAGCTCCCGCGGTCGGTCCCGCGGCCACCGTATGCTGAGTGATCGGGCGGGCGGACCACGGAAGGGAGATCCGGCGTGCTCGTGCTCACTCGTCGGACGGATGAGAGCATCATGATCGGGTCCGACGTGGTCGTCACGGTCGTCGAGATCCGCGGCGACCAGGTGCGACTCGGAATCACGGCGCCCCGCGACGTGACCGTGCACCGCGAAGAGGTCTTCCGCGCGATCGAGGAGGGTGGCGCGCAAAGGCCTCGAGAGAGGGAGTGAGGTAGGGGTGGCGAGCAGGAAGAAGCCGACCTCCACGTCGAACTTCGGCGTCTCCCGACGGGAGAACCACGACGCGACGGAGTTCTATGCTCGCTTCACCTCGCCGGAGCTGTCGGACGACGCGCTGATCGATCCGCGAAAGGACATCGACGAGATCTTTTTCGGGAGCGCGGTGTCGATGGCCGAGGTGCCCGATCGTTCGGTGGCCCTGGTTGTCACCTCGCCGCCGTACTTCGCCGGCAAGGAGTACGAGGAGGCGCTCGGTGAGGGCCATGTCCCGTCGACCTACCTCGACTACCTCGGCATGCTCGAAGAGGTCTTCGCCGAGTGCGTCCGCAAGCTCGAGCCCGGCGGTCGGATCGCGGTCAACGTCGCCAACCTCGGCCGCAAGCCCTACCGCTCGCTGTCCGCCGACGTCACGACGATCCTCCAGGACAAGCTGCGGTTGCTGCTGCGCGGCGAGGTGCTGTGGCAGAAGGGCAAGGGCGCAACCGGCTCGTGCGCCTGGGGATCGTTCCAGCGCCCCGCGAACCCGGTGCTGCGCGACCTGACGGAGCGCGTCGTGATCGCGAGCAAGGGCCGTTTCGACCGGGCGATCCCGGCCGCCCAGCGGCACGCTCAGGGCTTGCCGTCAACGTCCTCGTTGTCTCGGGACGAGTTCATGGAGGCGACGACCGACCTCTGGGAGATCCCGCCTGAGAGCGCGACCCGGGTCGGGCATCCCGCACCGTTCCCGGTTGAGCTTCCCGAGCGGCTCATCCACCTCTACACCTATTACGACGACCTCGTGCTCGATCCGTTCATGGGATCGGGGACCACGGCGATCGCTGCGCTCAGGACCCGTCGTCACTACGCCGGATACGAGACCGATCCGGAGTACTGCGAGCGCGCGCGTGCGCGCCTGGAGGCCGAGATCGAACGGCTCGCGAAGTTGCGGTCAACCGGCGACGAGCCACTCGCGTTCGTGCTCCCTGCGGTTCCTCTGCCTGATGATGACGACGAGGACCTCCAGGCGCAGGCGGTGCGCGAAGGAAAGGCGGCCAAGGATGTCGCGCGCGCGCTGCTCGACGGTTGCGGTTTCCGTGACATCGAGCCGGACGTGCGCTTCGCCCAGGGCGTCGAGGTCAATTTTCGCGCTTACGACCAGACTGGTCAGCCCTGGTTCTTCGACGTCTCTGGTGGCTTCACGAGCAGCCGGGCGGGTCTGCGGCGTACCGACACGCTCTGGAAGTCGATAGGCAAGGCAGCGGTCCTTCAAGAGATCGAACGGAAGGTGCCTCTCGTGTTGCTCACGACAGACGCGCCCGTTCGCAATAGCGCCGGGGACCGAGCGCTGCGGGTGATGTCGGGCAAAGGTCAGCCCATCTTCGCCGTCGTGCAGATGCAGCAGCCCGAAGATCAACGCCGACTGCGCGCCTTTGGAGAGCGGGGATTCCGCTGCGCTTCGAGGTCGACCGATTGAACACCCGCGCGCCTACGCCGCGAGCGCCTCGTGCAGGGGTGTCGCCGGGCGTCCGAGTGCCTCCGCGACAGTCGGATGCGTCACCGCGCCGCCGGCCACGTTGACCCCGTGGGCGAGGGCGGGGTCGGCCACGGTCGCCGCCTCCACGCCGCGGCTGGCGAGCGCCAGCGCGTAGGGAAGCGTCGCGTTCGTCAGCGCGTAGGTGGAGGTGGAGGGAACCGCACCCGGCATGTTGCCGACGGCGTAGTGGATGACACCGTGGCGCTCGTAGACCGGGTCCGCGTGGGTCGTCTCGTGGGTGGTCTCGACGCAGCCACCCTGGTCCACCGCGACGTCGACGATCACGGCCCCCGGCTTCATCGATCGCACCATGTCCTCGGTCACGACGACGGGCGCGCGCCCCGCGGGAACGAGCACCGCACCGATCACCAGGTCCGCGTCCGCGACCGAGCGGGTCACCGCGCCGCGGTTGCTGGCGAGCGTGACGATGCGGCCCTGGTGGATCTGGTCGACCCAGCGCAGACGGTCGAGGCTCTTGTCGAGCAGCAGGACCTCGGCTTCCATGCCCTGGGCGATCCAGGCCGCGTTCCAGCCGACGTTGCCGGCGCCGAGTACCACGACCCGAGCCGGCCGTACGCCGGGCACGCCCCCGAGCAGCACCCCGCGCCCACCGAGCTCGCGCTCGAGGAACCGCGCGCCGACCTGGGTGGCCATGCGTCCGGCGACCTCGCTCATCGGCGCCAGCAGAGGCAGCCCGCCGTCGATCTGCACCGTCTCGTACGCGATGCCGGTGACGCCGTGCGCGAGCAGGGTGTCGGCGACCACCGGGTACGCAGCGAGGTGCAGGTAGGTGAACATCACGAGCCCGGGGCGGAGGAAGCGGAACTCGTCCGCCTGGGGCTCCTTCACCTTCAGGACCATGCCTGCCCGCTCCCACACCTCCTGGGCTCCGGCGACGACCTCGGCGCCGGCCGCGGCGTACTCGTCGTCGGCGATGACCGAGCCCGCGCCTGCGCCCTGCTCGATGACGACTTGGACGTCGTGTGCGACGAGCTCGTGGACGCCGTCGGGTGTGATCGCCACGCGGTGCTCGCCTTCCTTGACCTCGAGCGGGACGCCGACGACGAGCGGGTGCGCAGGCCGGGAGCTCATCCCTGCAGCCTCTTCCATGCCTCCGTGAGCACGGTGCGCAGGATCGTCTCGATGGTCTCGAACTCCTCCGAGCCCGCGATCAGCGGAGGCGACAGCTGCACCACCGGGTCGCCGCGGTCGTCGGTGCGGCAGACGAGACCGGCTTCGTACAGCCGCGGCGAGAGGAACCCGC
The DNA here is from genome assembly GCA_016870395.1 of Actinomycetota bacterium. Classification (GTDB taxonomy): domain Bacteria; phylum Actinomycetota; class Acidimicrobiia; order IMCC26256; family JAENVU01; genus SHUZ01. The sequence goes on from VGBT01000001.1 coordinate 89,424, forward strand.
GTAGGAGGTCCTCGCCTTGCTCATGGGTGAAGTGGGCCTTGGTCTCGGGGTCCGCGACCAGCTCGAGCGCGAGGAAGTAGCCGTCGCCGCGCACGTCGCCGACGATCGGCACGTCGCGCAGGCTCTCGATCCGCGTCCGGAGCTCGGCCGCGTTGGCCTGCACGTGCTCCAGCACGTGCTCGGCCTCGAAGAGCTCGAGGTTGCGCAGACCCACGGCGCAGCTCACCGGGTGGCCGCCGAAGGTGATGCCGTGCAGGAAGCTCGACTTGCCTTCGAGGAAGGGCTCCGCGAGGAAGTCGCGACAGATCACCGCGCCGAGAGGCGAGTACCCGCTCGTCAGTCCCTTCGCGGTGGTGATCATGTCGGGCAGGTAGTCGTAGCGCTCAGCACCGAACATCGTGCCGAGTCGTCCGAAGGCGCAGATCACCTCGTCGGACACGAGGAGCACGCCGTAGCGATCGCAGATCTCGCGCACGCGCTGGAAGTAGCCGGCGGGCGGGGTGAAGCACCCACCCGCGTTCTGGACAGGCTCGAGGAACACGGCGGCCACGGTCTCTGGTCCCTCGAACAGGATCCGCTGCTCGATCGAGTCGGCGACCGACTCCGCAAAGGCCTGCTCGTCGTCGGCGAGGGGGTGCCGGTACCGGTTGGTGTTCGCCACATGCGACGCTCCGGGCGTGAGCGGCTCGAACGGCGTCCGCAGCGCGGGGACGCCGGTGATCGCCAACGCCCCGAGCGTCGTGCCGTGATAAGCGGTCTCGCGGGCGATCACCTTGTAGCGCTGGCTCTGCCCGATGGAGCGGAAGTACTGCCGGGCGAGCTTCCAGGCCGACTCGACGGCCTCGGAGCCGCCGGTGGTGAAGAAGACCCGGTTGAGGTCTCCGGGCGCGAGCTCCGCGAGCTTCGCGGCGAGCTCGATCGCCGGTGGGTGCGCGTAGTTCCAGATCGGGAAGTACTCGAGCGTCTCGGCTTGCTTCTTCGCGGCCTTCGCGAGCTCCTTGCGACCGTGGCCGAGCTGGACGGTGAACAGGCCGGACAGCGCGTCGAGGTACTTCCGGCCGTGTGCGTCCCAGAGATAGCAGCCCTCGCCGTAGGCCATGATCGGGACCTCGCCGTCGCCGAAGGCGCCGAGTCGGGCCATGTGCATCCACAAGTGCCGGCGGGCGAGGCGATCGAGACGATCGACGTCGTAGGTCGGATGTTCGTGGCTCATCGAGTACCCCAGGCGAAGGTCTGCTTGTAGAGGCGGAGATAGGTGAAGGTCTCGGTGCTGCGGACCTCCGGGATCGCGCGCACCTTGTCGTTGAGCAGGGCGAGGAGATGGTCGTCGTCCTCGCAGACGACCTCCATGAGGAGGTCGAAGCTGCCGCTCGTCACGACGACGTAGGAGACCTCCGGGATCGAGACGATCGCGTCGGCGACCACGCGCAGGTCGCCCTCGACCTTGAGGCCGATCATCGCCATGCGACGGAAGCCGAGCGTCAGCGGGTCGGTCACCGCGACGATCTGGACGACGCCCGACTCGACCAGCCGCTGTACCCGCTGGCGCACCGCGGCCTCGGACAGGCCCACCGCGGTCGCGAGGCGGGTGTAAGGCAGGCGGCCGTCGTGCTGGAGGGCCTCGACGATCGCCTTGTCGGTGTCGTCGATGACGACGGGGTCGGTGCCGCCGCGTCTCGTCGCCGCCATTCTGGTCCCGTCTGTGAGCTGTCCGGCCGATCAAGTGTGCCCGGGAATTGGCCAGCGAGCAAGGGAATCCGTCGCCAAGTCGCAGGAAGAATGCGAAATCCTGGGCAGAATTCCGCTCAGACAACGGAAATCTGGGGTCGGGATCGGTTTCCGGGTCAGGTGCGGGAGCGGGTCTCGGCCAGCGCGTCGGCCAGACCGCCGGGCTCCGCGTACACGTGGAACCCCGCGTCCTCGAGCCAGGTCCGATTCCGACGATGGAGGTCGTCGGCCGGGTCGAACCGGTTGAGGGCCACCGCGACCTCGAAGCCCCGGAGCACCTCGGTGCAGCATCGCACCGCGTTGATGGTGCCGAGCCCGGCGTCGGCGACGACGATCACGAGGTCGACGCCGAGGACACGGGCGAGGTCGACCGTGTCGCCGTCGGAAGCGAGCGGGGAGCGCGGGCCGCCCGCGCCCTCGACGAGCACGAAGGCCGCGCCGGGTGCCGGCGCGAGCTCGGCGGCGAGCTCGGCGATGTTGAAGGCCGACCGACCGAGGACCTCCGCGGCCATGGGCGGAGCCATGGCCAACGGGTACGACCGGTGCCGCGGGCACACGACGCGTGGATCCTCGCCGGTCGCGGTGGCGAGCACGTCGGAATCGTGGGGATGGTCGTCGCCGGGGTCGAAGGATTGCGCCGGCTTGCGGGCCGCGACCTCCCACCCCTGGTCTCGTAGTCGGCGCGCGATCCCCGCAACCCACCACGTCTTGCCCACCTCCGTGCCCGTGCCCGTGACGACCACGATCACGGCGAGATCCCAGGGCCCGCGTGCTCGGCCGGTTCGATCGGGAAGCCGATCTCGATGAGCGCGTCGCACAGCGCTCGCACCTGGTCGGGGGTGTGCGCGGCCGAGAGCGTGACCCGCAGGCGGGAGGTGCCGGGCTCGACCGTCGGCGGCCTGATCGCGGGGACGAGGATCCCTCGCTCGAGCAGGGCGGCGGCTGCCTCCAGGGCCCGCCGCTCCTCGCCGCAGACCACGGGCACGATGGGTGACGGGTGACCCGGTGCCAGCAGTTCGATGTTGGCGCGCAGGAGTGCCTTCAGGATCTCACCTTCCGACGACTGCACCACCCGCAAGGCGGCGAGGGCGGCGGCGGTGTCAGCGGGGGTGGGTGCCGTGGTGAAGATGTACGAGCGGGCCCGGTTCACTACGAGGTCGGTGAACCGGCGCGGTCCCGCGACGAACCCGCCGAGCGCCCCGAGCGTCTTCGACAGGGTGCCCACTCGGATCACTCCGTCGTCTTCGATCTCCGGCCCGAGCACTGCGTGGGCCTCGTCGACGAGGAGCAGAGCGTCGTGCTTCGCGCAGCACTCGACCAGCGCGTCGACATCGGCGAGGTCACCGTCCATCGAGAACACCGTGTCGGTCACTACGAGGGCGCGTCGTCCGCGGCCACGATCGGCAAGGAGGCGGTCGAGCGCGTGGAGGTCGCGGTGCGGGTAGATCGCGACCTCGGCCCGCGAGAGTCGGGTGCCGTCGATGATCGACGCGTGGTTGAGCTCGTCGGAGCAGACGAGCGTCCCGGGTCCGGCCAGCACGGTGAGCGCACCCAGGTTCGCGGCGAACCCGGTGGGGAACAGGACCGCGGCCTCCGTACGCTTCCAGGTTGCAAGCTCGGCCTCGAGCTCGGTGTGCAGCGGGCGGGAGCCCACGACCAGACGGGCCGCGCCGGAACCGGCGCCCCAGCGGTCGAGCGCGGCGTGCGCCGCGGCGACCACGGCAGGGTGCTGGGTGAGCCCGAGGTAGTCGTTCGACGCGAACTGGACGACTGCGCGCCCATCAGGAGCGAGCTTGCCTTCCGGCCCCGCGCCATCGAGGTCGCGCGGCGCGCGCCACTGGCCGGCGCCGCGGATGCGCTCGGACTCGCGCCGCACCCACTCGGCCCAGCTCATGCCGTGACCTCGGCGATCGCCTCGGTGAGCACGTGCACGATCCGGTTGATCTCTTCGGCCGTGACGGTCAGCGGCGGCATCACGACCACCACGTCACCGAGCGGCCGGAGCAGCACGCCGCGTTCCACGGCGGCCGCGCACACCCGTCGACCCCAGCGCAGCCCGTCGGCGGGCGGCGCGAGCTCGACGCCGCCCATCAGGCCGCACAGGCGAACCTCGTGGACCGCCGCGAGCGGCGTGACCCGGTCGTCGAGCAGCGCGCGTAGCTGCTCGGAGCGCTCGCGGACGTTGGCGAGCACGTCCCACGCTTCGAGCAGCTCGAGGTGACGCAGCGCGACTGCGGCTGCGAGCGCGTTCCCGCTGTAGGAGTGCCCGTGGTACAGCGTCTTCTCCGACAGGTCGGGCCCGAGGAAGGAGTCGAACACTGGCCCGGCCACCGCGGTGGCCGACATCGCGAGGTAGCCCGCGGTGAGCCCCTTGCCCAGGCACAGCAGGTCCGGACGGATGTCGGCGGCCTCGCTCGCGAACAGCGAGCCGGTACGGCCGAATCCCGTCGCGACCTCGTCGCAGATGAGCAGCACGTCGTGTGCGCGACAGGCGCGCGCGAGCGCGGCGAGGCCCTCCGGATCGGCGAGTTGCATTCCGGCGGCTCCCTGCACGAGCGGCTCCACGATGACCGCGGCGAGCTTGGACGCGTGCTCGGCCACGATGCCGCACGCGACGTCGAAGCACCCGGGATTGTCGAAGCCGGGGGCGCGCAGCACGGGGAAGCGCAGCGGGTCGAAGAGGTCGGTCCCGAACCCGCCCGCGCCGACGCTCAGCGCGCCGATCGTGTCGCCGTGGTACGCACCACCGAAGGCGAGGAAGGTGTCGCGGCCCTTCACGCCGCGGTTCACCCAGTGCTGGAACGCGATCTTGAGCGCCTGCTCGACGGCGCACGCACCGTCGGACGCGTAGATGAAGTGGGGCGCGTCGACGGGGACGACCCGCGCCAACGCCTCCGAGAGCTCGACGACCACGCGGTTGCCGTTGCCGAGCATCGTGGTGTGCGCGCCGCGATCGATCTGGGCTCGCAGCGCGTCGTCGAGCTCGGGGACGCGGTGACCGAGGGTCGTGACCCACAGCGAGGAGATCGCGTCGAGGTAGCGGCGGCCGTCGACGTCGACGACCTCGTGGCCTTCTGCGTGGTCGACGACGACCGGTGCGTTGTCGGCGTATGCGCCCATCTGGGTGAACCCGTGCCACACCACCGCCGCGTCGCGCGCCACCCACTTGTCGTGTCCGGACACGCCGGCGATCGTAGGACCCCCTCGAGCTCCCGGCCGAAGTCGTCGCGGGAACGAGACCTCCAGCCGGAACGTCAGGGGTCGTGTTTGGGGTGGAGTCAGGGCGCGAGGGCAGCGCAGAACTCGACGAACTGGTCGACGTAGCGGTCGATGTCGGTCTCGGTGTGCTGGACCGAGATCGTCCACTGCTCCTCGTCGCCCGGCGTCATGAAGATCCCGCGGTTCATCGCCCACGGGTACGACGCCAGGTACAGCTCCGGCGTCGTCTCCAGGAAGTCGCGGTAGCCGGTGAGTGGCTCCGGGCGGTACGAGACGCAGCCCTTCGCTCCGAGATCGACCGCATGGGCCGGGATGCCGTGCTCGTCGATCGCCTTCGCGCACCCGTCGGCCAGCCGGGTGCCGAGATCGCCCAGGTGCTCGTACGCGTCGGGCGTCAGCACCTCGGTCAGCGTCGCGAGCCCGGCTGCAGCCACGAGCGGGTTGCCGTTGAACGTGCCCTGGTGTGCGGCACCGGTCTCGATCGAGGCCATCACGTCGGCGCGTCCGCCGAACGCCGCCCCCGGAGTCCCGCCGCAGATCGCCTTGGCCCAGCACGCAAGGTCGGGCTGCACCCCGTAGCGTTCGGCCGCGCCGCCGTACGCGATCGTCGCGCCGCTCTTCACCTCGTCGAAGATCAGCAGCGCGCCGTGCGCGTGGAGCAGGTCCGACAGGGCCTGCAGATACCCGGGCTGGGGCTGACAGATGCCGATGTTCATCATCACCGGCTCGAGGATCAGGCACGCGATGTCGCCGCCGCGCTCCGCGAGCAGCCCGCGGAGCACCTCGAGGTCGTTGAAGGGCACGACGTGGGTGTACTCGGCCATCGCCGCGGGGATGCCCTTCGACATCGGCGTCGTCGCGGGTGCCTCGCGCCCGCCCATGTGCTCGGCGTTGGGGACAACGGAGAACATCACCGCGTCGTGGTGCCCGTGGTAGCTGCCCTCGATCTTCACGATGTGGTCGCGCCCGGTGGCAGCGCGCGCGACGCGGATGGCGCTCATCGTCGCCTCGGTACCCGAGTTCGCGAAGCGCACCGAGTCGACGCCGAAGCGCTCGCACAGCACCTCGGCGAATCGGACGGTCGTCTCGGTCGGAGCGGCGAAGTGGGTCCCCGAGCGAGCGGCCCTCTTGATCGCCTCCGTGACCTTCGGGTGAGCATGGCCCACCACCATGCAACCGAAGCCGTTGTGGAAGTCGAGGTACTCGTGGCCGTCGACGTCCCACACGTGCGCGCCGCGGCCTTCCCGGAGGTACACGGGGTACGGCTCCCAGGCCTGGAACGACGAACCCACGCCCATCGGCATCGAGCCGACCGCCTGCGCGTAGAGCTCCTTGGAACCCGGCGTGCGCTCCCACAGCCGAGTGTTCTCGGCCGCTTCGATCTGTGTCGCCTTGTCGATGATGGGTGCACCCATCGGTCTCACACCCCTTCGGCTAGTGCTTGATCATCACGTGCTTGAGCTCGGTGTAGTGCTCGAGAGCGTAGATCGACATGTCCTTGCCGTAGCCGGACTGCTTGAAGCCGCCGTGCGGCATCTCGCTCACGATCGGGATGTGGTCGTTGACCCAGACGCAACCGAACTGCAGCGCCGCCGTCATCCGCATGGCGCGGCCCACGTCGCTGGTCCACACGCTGGCCGAGAGGCCGTAGTCGACGTCGTTCGCCCAGGCGACGGCTTGCGACTCGTCGGTGAACCGCTGGACGGTCACCACCGGTCCGAAGAGCTCACGCTGCACGATCTCCGCGTCTTGGGCCGGGGCCGCGATCACCGAGGGCTCGTAGAAGAAGCCGGGCCGGTCGATGGCGTTGCCCCCGACCGTGACCTCGGCTCCGGCCTCGACGGCTCGCGCCACCATCCCGCTCACCCGATCGCGCTGCTCCGCGGAGATCAAGGGCCCCATCGCGGTCTCCGCTTCGAACGGGTCGCCGGTCACGATCGTCCCGACCGACTCGGTGAGTCCGCTCAGGAAGTCGTCGTACACACCCGGACCCGCGATGATCCGGGCCGGCTGGGTGCAGTCCTGGCCGGAGTTGTAATACGACATCTCGGTGATGCAGGCGATCGCGGCTTCGACGTCGGCGTCGTCGAAGATCACCACTGGGGCCTTCCCGCCGAGCTCGAGATGCACGCGCTTGAGGGTCTCGGCTGCGGTACGGGCGATGACACGGCCGGTCTCGACGCTGCCGGTGAGCGAGACCATCGCGACCTTGGGGTGGCGTACGAGCGCGTCGCCAGCGATCTCACCCTGGCCGCACACCACGTTGAACACGCCGTGCGGGAGGATGTCGGCGGTGATCTCGGCGAGGCGCAGCACCGAGAGGGGGGTGAGCTCGCTGGGCTTGAGCACGACCGTGTTCCCGGCGGCGAGCGCGGGGCCGAGCTTCCAGGTCGCCATGTTGAGCGGGTAGTTCCACGGCGCGATCGAGCCCACGACGCCGAGCGGGTCGCGTCGGAGGTACGACGTGTGCTCTTCCAGGTACTCGCCCGCGGCGCGACCCTCCAGGAACCGCGCGCCACCGGCGAAGAAACGCCAGTTGTCGACGGTCAGGTCCATCTCGAACTCGATCATCGAGAGTGGCTTGCCGCAGTTCTGCATCTCGATGCGTTGGATCTCTGGTAGGTCGGCGGCGATGGCGTCCGCGACCCTGGCCAGGAGCTCGCTGCGGGCGCGGGGGGTTGTGGCGCGCCACGTCTCGAACGCCTCGGCCGCCGCCGCGACGGCTGCGTCGACGTCGGCCGCGTCGCTCGACGGGACCTCGGCGATCACCCCGTCCGAGGCCGGGGCGAGCACCTCGTCGGTCTTCCCGGTTCTCGCCGGGACCCAGGCTCCTGCGATGTAGTTGGCGTGCGGCATCGGCTGCTCTCCCGTGATGGGTGGTGGATGCGGGGCCTGGTTCGTGACCTTGGACCGCCGTAGCAACGATGTTGCGTCTCGCGAGGGGACTCGCGCAAGGGATTCCGTCGAGAATCGGGGTCAGAGTTACGAAATCCCTTGCCGTTGCCTTGCATCCTGGCATCGAACGTGCGAAGGTGCCCCGCAGTCGCGGGATCAGGGGGCGCACTGCCGAGGTGAGCGAGATCCAGCCGGAAGGGGGCCGTCCGCTGCCGCCGCTCGAGGGCGCGCGGCCGGAGGCCGATGCGGTCATCTCGATCGACCATGTCACGAAGCGCTTCGGCGCGTTCGTCGCCGTCGACGACGCCCACTTCGACATCGCTCGGGGCGAGTTCTTCTCGATGCTCGGCCCGTCGGGCTGTGGCAAGACCACGACCCTGCGGATGATCGCAGGGTTCGAGCAGCCGAGCACGGGTGAGATCCGCCTCGACGGCAAGGACATGTCGCGAGTCCCTCCGTACAAGCGCCAGGTCAACACCGTCTTCCAGCAGTACGCGCTCTTCCCGCACATGAACGTGTGGGACAACGTCGCGTTCGGGTTGCGCGCCACAAAGGTCCCCAAGCCCGAGATCTCGAAGCGGGTGAACGACCTGCTCGGCGTCGTGCGGCTGGCCGGCTTTGCCGAGCGCCGGCCGGGCCAGCTCTCCGGCGGACAGCAGCAGCGCGTCGCGCTCGCCCGGGCGCTCGTGAACTACCCGAGAGCGTTGCTGCTCGACGAGCCGCTCGGCGCGCTCGACCTCAAGCTGCGCCAGGCGATGCAGCTCGAGCTCAAGCGCATCCAGCGCGAGTTGGACATTACGTTCATCTTCGTCACCCACGACCAGGAAGAGGCGCTCACGATGAGCGACCGGATCGCGGTGATGAACGAAGGTCGAGTCGAGCAGATCGGAACTCCCGAGCAGATCTACCACGAGCCCGCGAGCGTGTTCGTCGCCGGGTTCATCGGGATGGCGAACCTGCTCCCCGCTCGCGTCGACGGCCGCGATGGCGAGCTCGCGATCGCCCGAGTTGCGGGCGACCATTTCGTTCGGGTCGAGGCCGCGCCCGGGGTCGCCGACGGCGCCGAGGCCACGCTGATGGTCAGACCCGAGCGCGCCCACCTCCGGGTCGACGAGCCGCCGGCCGGGCTGATCGGGATCCCGACCGACGTGGTCGACCTCGTGTTCCAGGGCCCGGTCGTACGCTTCGAGCTGCGCATCGCCGACGGCACCACCCTCGTCGCGCACGTGGGGCCGGAGGACGACTTGCCGCTGCTTCGCCCCGGCGATCGCGTATGGATGTGCTGGGAGCCGGGAGCGGGGCGGCTGCTGGCGCCTTCGGGCCACTCGGCACCCATGCCCGGAGTCGACAACACCAAAGAGCTGAGCACGATCGTGAGGAGCCACCAATGACCGACCGTCAGGAACACATCCGGAAGGAGGCCCTGCGCCTGGCGCGCCTGGCGGGGGCACCGCGGCTGAACCGTCGCCAGTTCCTCGGCCGCGCCGGAGCGCTGCTCGGCGTGGCGGCGGTGGGCCCCACGTTGCTCGCGGCGTGTGGTGGAGACGACGACTCGTCCGGTGGCGGTGACGGGGGCGGTGGCGGTGGCAAGTCGGTCGCCATCTCCAACTGGGTCGACTACATGGCGCCGGAGTCCAAGCAGGCGTTCACGAAGGCGACCGGGATCTCGCTCGACTACAAGGAAGACATCAACGACAACAACGAGTACTTCGCGAAGGTTCGTCCGAACCTCTCAAAGGACCAGAGCATCGGGAGCGACGCGTTCGTCCTCACCGACTGGATGGCGAACCGAATGATCAACGAGGTCAAGTGGGTCCAGCCGCTCGACGAAGCGAAGTTCCCGAACAAGGTCAACCTGCGGCCCTCGCTGCAGTCGCCCGCGTTCGACCCGACCCGCAAGTACAGCGCACCCTGGCAGTCAGGGATCACGGGTATCGCCTACAACCTGATCGAGACCGGCCAGGAGATCAAGACGATCGACGACTTCCTTGCCGTCGAGGGCAGCACCACCGTGCTGTCCGAGATGCGGGACACCGTCGGCTTGTTCATGCTCGCGACCGGTGCCGACCCCACGAAGGCGACGTATGCCTCGGCACAACCGGCGTTCGAGAAGCTGGCGAAGGCGTTCGACGACGGGTCCATCGACGGGACGAACGGCAACGAGTACGTGAACGACCTCGCGTCCGGGAACCTCGCCGCGGCGATGGCATGGTCGGGTGACGTCGCCCAGATCGCCCGCGACAACCCGGACGTCCGCTTCGCAGTTCCCGAGGCCGGCGGGATGCTGTGGTCCGACAACTTCATGATCGTCTACACGAGCGACAAGCCCGACCTGGCGTCCGAGTTCATCGACTTCTTCTACGACCCGGCCAATGCCGCGGTGCTCACCAACTACATCCAGTACATCGCGCCCGTCGACGGCGTCGATGCCGAGCTCGTCAAGATGGGCGGGGACGCGGCCAAGCTCGTCGACGACCCGCTCGTGGTGCCGACGCCCGAATTATTGGAGAACGTTTCGATCTTCGGGCCCCTCGACGAGAACGAGGAGGAGCAGTTCGACGAGCGCTTCGCCGAGATCACCGGCTCGGGCTGAGGCCGCCGGAGCGGGAAGCCGGGGGTGGCCGACGTGAACGAGCGAGACGACCAGGGGCGCAAGCAGGCGCGCGCCTCGCCGTGGCTCCTGCTCGCGCCAGGCGTCGTGTTCCTGTTCCTCTTCTTCTTCTTCCCCCTCTTCACGCTCTTCCAGATGTCGCTCTCGTACCGGCCCAGCCGGTTCGAGGACCCGGTCTTCGGCTGGGAGTGGTCGAACTACTCCGAGGCGTTCTCCCAATACGGCGAGCAGTTCTCGCGATCGTTCGTGTACGCGGGTCTCGCCACGCTCGCGGCACTCGCGATCGCGTACCCGCTCGCCTACGTCATCGCGTTCCGAGGTGGCCGCTACAAGAACGTGCTGCTCGGGCTCGTGGTGGTGCCGTTCTTCACCAACTTCCTGATCCGCACCCTCGCGTGGAAGACGATCGTCGGAGACCAGGGCTGGGTGGTCGACACGCTGCGCTGGATCGGGATCCTCGGAGAGAACGAGTCGTTGCTGCGACGACCGATAGCGGTCGTCGGCGGCCTCACCTACAACTTCTTGCCGTTCATGGTGCTGCCGATCTACGTGGCGCTGGAGAAGATCGATCCGCGTCTGGTCGACGCAGCCCGTGACCTCTACTCGAACACCTGGCGCGCGTTCCGCAAGATCGTCTTCCCGCTCTCGCTGCCCGGCGTGTTCGCCGGGAGCCTCCTGGTCTTCATCCCCGCCGCGGGCGACTTCGTGAACGCGTACTACCTGGGCAGCGCGAAGACCACGATGATCGGCAACGTCGTGCAGAACCAGTTCCTGGTGCAGGTCGACTACCCGGTCGCGGCGGCGCTCTCGTTCGTCTTCATGGCAATCGTCATGATGATCGTGGTCGTGTACTCGAAGATCCTCGGCACCGAGGACATCGCATGACCGCCCTCGCGCCCACGACCGCGCCGCGCCGCGAGGCGATGACCGGGACGGTCACGTCACCTTCGGGGCGTGTGGGCAAGGCGCTCGTGAACGTGATGGCCGTGCTCGCCCTCGGCTACCTGTTCCTGCCGATCTTCGTGATCGTGCTGTTCAGCTTCAACGAGCCGAAGGGCAAGTTCAACGCGGTCTGGCAGCAGTTCACGCTCGAGAACTGGTTGCACCCGTTCTCCGACACTGCGCTCACCGACGCCCTGATCCTCAGCATCGAGATCGCCGTGCTCGCGAGCCTGGTCGCGACTGTCCTCGGGACCTTCCTGGCCATCGCGCTCGTGCGCTACCGGTTTCGTGGCGGATCCGGCGTCAATTTCTTCCTCGTGCTGCCGTTGACCACACCGGAGATCGTCCTCGGGGCGTCGTTGCTGACGCTGTTCCTCGAGCCGCACCTCGTGCTGGCCAACCAGCAGTTTACGCTCGGCTTCACCACGATCCTGCTCGCGCACATCATGTTTTGCGTGAGCTACGTGGCGATGACGGTCAAAGCACGGATCCGAGGCTTCGACTGGACGCTCGAGGATGCCGCGATGGACCTCGGTGCTTCGCCGTCACGCACCTTCTTCAAGGTCACGCTCCCACTGATCATGCCCGGGATCCTCGCCGCGTTCCTGTTGAGCTTCGCGCTGTCGGTCGACGACTTCATCATCACGTATTTCGTCTCGGGTCCGAGCACCACGACGTTCCCGGTGCGGATCTTCGGGCAGTCGCGCACCGCCACCCCGCCTCAGATCAACGTGCTCGCCACGATGATCCTCGTGGTGAGCGTGTCGGTCATGTTCGTCGCGACCTGGTTCGGCCAGCGCCGGCAGAGGCGCATGGGCATCTCCTGACCAATCCGGAAGGCACTCGAGTGATGCGTACCATCTCGCACTGGATCGACGGCAAGGGATGGGACGCGCCGGCCGAGCGGACCGCCGACGTGTTCGACCCGTCGAGCGGTGCCGTCGTGGCACGCGTAGCGCTCGCCGGGCTCGCGGAGATCGATGCGGCCGTCGCCGGGGCGAAGCGCGCCTTCGCCGAGTGGCGCGAGGTCTCGCTGTCCCGCCGCGCCCGGGCCCTCTTCGCGTTCCGCGAGGGCCTGGAGCGACGCAAGCTCGATCTCGCGCGGGCGATCAGCGCCGAGCACGGCAAGGTGTGCTCCGACGCGCTCGGTGAGGTGGCACGAGGCCAGGAGGTCGTGGAGTTCGCATGCGGGATCCCGCATCTGCTCAAGGGCGGGTACTCGGAGTCGGTGTCCAGCGAGACCGATGTCCACTCGATCCGTCAACCGCTCGGCGTGGTCGCGGGCATCACCCCGTTCAACTTCCCCGCGATGGTCCCGATGTGGATGTTCCCCGTGGCGATCGCATGCGGGAACACGTTCGTGTGCAAGCCGAGCGAGCGCGACCCGTCGGCGTCGCTGTTGATGGCGGAGCTCTGGGCCGAGGCCGGGTTGCCCGACGGGGTGTTCACGGTGCTGCAGGGTGACAAGGAGGCGGTGGACGGCCTGCTCACCCATCCCGACGTGCGAGCGGTCAGCTTCGTCGGCTCCACGCCCATCGCGCGCTACGTCTACGAGACCGCGGCGGCGAACGGAAAGCGGGTTCAAGCGCTGGGCGGCGCCAAGAACCACATGGTCGTGCTCCCCGACGCGGACCTCGAGGCCGCCGCCGACGCGGCGGTCAGCGCCGGCTTCGGCAGCGCGGGCGAGCGGTGCATGGCGATCTCGGTGGTCGTCGCGGTCGGCCGCATCGGCGACGAGCTCGTCGACGCGATCGCCGCCCGGACCCGATCGGTGCGGGTGGGGCCGAGCCTCGACGACGCTTCGGAGATGGGACCGCTCGTCACCGCGATCCACCGCGACCGGGTTCGGGGCTACGTCGACGCGGGTGTCGCGGAAGGGGCCGACCTCGTCGTGGACGGGCGAGGCCTGCAAGTCGCCGGCCACGAAGGCGGGTTCTTCTTCGGCCCGTGCCTGTTCGACTGCGTCGCGCCGTCGATGTCGATCTACCGCGACGAGATCTTCGGCCCGGTGCTGTGCGTGGTGCGCGTCGAGACCTACGAGGAGGCGACGCGCCTGCTCTCGGACAACCCGTACGCGAACGGCGTCGCACTGTTCACGCGCGACGGCGGGGTCGCGCGGCGCTTCGAGCACGAGGTGGACGCCGGCATGGTGGGGATCAACGTGCCGATCCCCGTGCCGATGGCGTACTACTCGTTCGGTGGCTGGAAGCAGAGCCTGTTCGGCGACACGCACGTGCACGGTCCCGAGGGCGTGCACTTCTACACACGGGGCAAGGTGGTCACGAGTCGTTGGGCCGATCCCGCCCGGCGCGGGCCCGACCTCGGCTTCCCCACCACCCACTGAGCCGGTCCCCCGCCCGCCAACCCCCGCCCCCCGCTCCACCACCCCGCCGATCCGCCACTCTCCCCGGGTCTGTGCAGAAAAGCGTGCATACCGCTCCTCGACGCACGATCTCGGGTGGGGACGCGCCGCGTCAGGCGGTGCGGACGGTCGGGGCGACCTCGGCCATGAACTGCGCGACGGTCTCGGGCCGACCGAAGTCGCTGCACTGCACGACGAACCCCTCGACGCCGCTCGCCGCCTCCGCGCCCAGCGCGTCCGCGACCTCTGTCGCGGTCCCGCCCACGAGCCCGCCCCACGCGCCGAAGCGCCGTTGGGCCGCCGCGAGTACGTCGTCACGCGCCGCCGCGTCGGGTGCGAGCGCGACCGGGTGCTGGACCGAGACCCGCGCGTCTCCCGCCAGCGGCCGCAGCTCCTCGAGGCGGTCGATCGCGTAGCTCGGACAGTTCCACCAGTCGGCGTGGTCGGCCACGATCGGCATGGTGAGCACCGGCCCCGCGCCGCCCACGTGGAGCGGCGGGCGCGGGCACTGCACGGGCATCGGACGGCCGATCGCGCCATGCAGCGTGAGGTGCGCGCCTTCGTAGTCGAACGGCTCGCCGGCGAACATGAGATTCAGCACCTCGATCGACTCGCGCATCCGCGCGGCGCGCTCGCGCCTGTTGCCCCCGTCGATCCCGAAGGCGGCCAGCTCGGCGTCGACCGAACCCCAACCCAGTCCCAGCTCCAGACGCCCACCCGAGCACACGTCGACGGTCGCGGCCATCTTCGCGAGCACGGCGGGGTGGCGGAACGGGTCGGCGGTCACGAGGTGGCCGATGCGGATCGTGGTGGTGCGGACCGCGAGCGCCGCGGCGAGGGTCCAGCCCTCGAACGTGTCCTGGTCGGGCGCGGCCGGTGCCGCCAGGTGGTCCATGAGCCAGACCGAGTCGAACCCGGCGGCCTCGGCGGCCAGCGTCCGCTCGAGGATCGTGTCGAAGCTCATGCGCAGCTGAGGCAGGAACAGCCCGAACCAGGGGCCGGTCCGGTCGCCGCCCGGCGGCGCGCTCACTGCGCCGTGCTGCCGCCGTCGACGGCCAGCGTCTGACCGGTCACGTGGCGGGAGTCGTCGGAGAGGAGGAACGCGACGGCCGTCGCGAGCTCCGACGGGTCGGCCACGTTGCCGATGGGTATGAGCCGCTTCATGCGTGCGCGGGCCGCCTCTCCGTCCCAGGCTCCGGCCGCCATCGGCGTGGCGACCGCACCCGGGCAGATGCAGTTCGCGCGTACGCCGCGCGGTCCGTACTGCACCGCGACGAGCCTGGTGAAGGCCTCGACGCCTCCCTTGCTCGCGGTGTAGCCGGCGCCGAAACCGTGACCTCGGAGCGCTGCGGTCGAGGCGATGGTGACCACGCTCGACCGCTCGGGGCCGTCGTCGCGCACCAGGTGCGCCAGCGCGTGCTTGATCGCCAGGAAGGTCCCGACGAGGTTGACCGCGAGCACCTGTTGGAACGTCTCGAGCGACACGTCGGCGATCGGCTGGAGGTCGGGGCCGTGGACGATCCCGGCGGAGGTCACCACGCCGTCGAGCCGGCCGAGGTCACGCACGGCCGCCGCGACGGCGTCGGCGACCGCGGGCTCGTCGCTCACGTCGAGTGCGTGGTACACGGTGCGCCCGCCCGCCTCGGCGACCAGCGCCGCGGTCTCTTCCAGGCCGTCGGCCGCGCGGTCGAGGCATGCCACAACCGCACCGCGCCGTGCGACCTCGAGCGCGGTCGCACGGCCGATACCGCTCGCCGCTCCGGTGACCAGGACCGCCCGACCGTCGAGTGTCTGCATGGCCGTGACGGTAGCCTGACGCCGACGTCAGGTAGGCAAGAGGCGCAGGCGCCAGTGACCTCGCGCCCGCCATGGCGGGCGCCGGAGCCGACCCAGTGAGCGAGGAGCGCGAGGGTGAACGCGAGGGAGAGGTCGTGATCGACCCGATGGCAGCCGCGATGCACGCGGTGGACGGCAAGGTGGTGATCGTCACCGGCTCGGGCCGGGGCGTGGGCCGGGGTATGGCGCTGCACCTGGCCAAGGGTGGCGCCCGCGTGGTCGTTGCCGAATGGAAGCCGGACCTGATGGCGAGCACGGTCGCAGTGTTGGAGGCGCTCGGTGCCGAGACGCTCGGGGTGCAGTGCAACATCATGGAGCAGTCCGAGATCGACGCCCTCGTGGCCACGACCGTCGAGCGCTTTGGCCGCGTCGATGGGCTGATCAACAACGCGCAGACGTTCCGGCCGATGGCGCCGCTGGCCGAGGTCACCGAGGAAGACGTCGACGTCTTCTACCGGTCGGGGGTGAAGGGCACGCTGTGGGCGATGCAGGCGGTGCGCCCGCACATGGCCGCGCAGGGTTGGGGTCGCATCGTGAACTTCGCCTCGTCGATGGGTATCACGGGGGGCCGCGACTTCGGCGCCTACAACGCGTCGAAGGAGGCGATCCGCGCGCTCACCCGCACGGCGGCCCGCGAGTGGGCGGCTGACGGCATCGTCGTCAATTGCATCGCCCCCGCGGCGGCCGACCACCACGGCGAAGCGGGAACACAGAGCGAGGGGTACCGGATCTTCGTCGAGAACTGCCCGATGCACCGCCAGGGCGACCCGGAGCTCGACATGGGGCCGCTCGCGTGGTTCCTCTGCTCCGACGCGTGCCGGTACCTCACCGGGCACACGTTCATGGCCGACGGCGGCGCGTTCATGTGGGCGTGAGCGACTGCGCGATCCCCGAGACCGTGTAGCAGGCCGGCGCGGCCGCGAGCCGCGACGTACCGCTCGCGTGGCTGCGCCTGGAGCCGCTCACCGACGGCCGGGCTCCACGGCGGCCCCGTGACCTGGCTCTCCCGAGCCTCTCTCGGGGTTTTGGCGTCACGAGACCGCGATTATCGCGGTCTCGTGACGCCAGAACGCTGGGTGACGGCGAGTCCGGCGTCGAGGGAGTCGAGCAGCTCGGTGAGGCGGTCGACGCTGCGGTGGACGGCGGCTGCGTAGCCCTCGGCCTCGATCGCCGGTCCGATCAGCTCCAGGTCGAAGCACCCGACGTATCCGGCTGCGAGCACCCGGCCCAGAATCCCTTCGAGCGGGATGTCGCCGTCGCCGGGAACGAGCCGGTTCGGCGTGGACAGCGTGCCCACCCGGAAGTCGCTCACCTGCACCAGACGGAGCGTGTCGACCCCGGCGTCGATTGTCGCCGCGAGCCCCCGTTCGGCCCAACACGCGTTGACCTCCATGCAGACCCCGGTGCACAGCCGGCGCGCCAAATCGACGTCGTCGGCGAGCGTGTGCACGAACCCCACGTCGACGCGCAGCGAGTTCGTGTGCTCGATCGCAAAGGGCACGCCCCGAGCCTCTGCCTCTCTGAGCACCGGGGCCAACGCCTCCTTTAGCGCGTCGGCCGCCTCCTCCCACGAGAGCGGACCCGCTGGCCCCGTCGTGAACACGAGGCACTCGGCGCCGACCGCGACCGCGGTGTCGAGCGCGCGGACGAGGCGCTCGCGCTGGCGCTCCCACCTCTCGGGCGTCGCGAGGTGGAACGGGCCGAGGCCGATCAGGTTCGTGACGCGCAGGCCGGCGTCGACGACCCGCGCGGTGCCGTCGTCCCATCCGTGGCGCTCGAGCTTGGCCACGGAGATCCCGACGTTCGTGATTCCGGACCCGGCGTAGAAGGAGAGGTCTTGTTCGAGCGGCCAGTCGAACGTACTGATCGCGCTGACCGAGATCCGGTCGTGCATCAGCCGAGGACCAACCCGCGTGCAGCGCTGCTCCCGCCGTCGAGCGGGAGGTTGATCCCGGTCAGGAACTCGCTCTCGCGCGACGCAAGGTACACCGCCGCGTACGCGACGTCGTCGGCCGCGCCGAGCCGGGTGAGGTGCATGCTTTCAAGCCGCGCCTGACGGGCCGGGAGCATGTCGGCGTCGCGGCGCTCGTTGAGCACGTAGCCCGGACTGATCGTGTTGCAGCGGACGCCATGACGCGCGTAGTCGACGGCGATCGCGCGCGTGAGCCCGTTCAACCCGGACTTGCTGGCGATGTACGCGGTGAACCCGGGCGCGGCGCGCTCGGCCTGTCGGCTCGATACGTTGATGATCGAGCCGTGCCCCGCGCGCAGCATGTGGGGGATTGCGCTGCGACAGCACCACATCGGCGCGCTCAGGTTCACGCGCAGGGTCTGCTCCCACGTGTCGGTGGGCATCTCGGTTACCGCTGCATCTGACGTGTCGACCGACCCGGCGACGGCGCTGTTGACGAGCACCGTGAGCCCGCCGAGTGCCGCGGCGGCACGCTCGACGAGCTCGACGCACGCCGGCTCGGATCCGAGGTCGGCGAGGAGCAGCTCGGCGCGCCCGCCCGCGCCGCGGATCCCTTTCACCACCGTGCTCCCGCGGCGCTCGTCGCGGCCGGTGACGACGACGGCCGCGCCCTCGGCGGCGAACCGCTCGGCGATCGCGCGGCCGATGCCCGACGTCGAGCCGGTGACGAGCGCGAACTCACCCGCGAGGCGCATCCCCGGAGGTTATCGGGGACGGTGCGGTCAGTGGCCCGGGCCGTCGAGCAGTCCGGCTACCACACCGCGTCGGACACCGGTGACCGCGGTGGTCGCGAGGAAGATCGCGCAGGCCACGAGCACGATGGCCCCTCCGGGTGCCAGTCCCCACGCTCGGGCCGCGGCGAGTCCGAGCACGGCGCTCACCACCCCGACCGCGGACGCGCCGAGCAAGGTCGCGCGAAACGAGCGCGCGACGAGGCGGCTCGACGCGACCGGCAGCACCATGAGCGCGGCGATGAGCAGCACTCCGACCACGTTCATCGCGGCCACCACCGTGACCGCGGTCAGCACCGCGAGCAGCCCATTGAGACCGTCGACGGGGAGGCCGGCCACGCGCGCCGACTCCTCGTCGAGCACGACCGCGAGGAGTGCGCGGCCGCTGAGCGCGAGCAGGACGAGGATGGCGATGCCGATCCCGGCGATGACCCACACGTCGGCGCTTCGCACGGTCAGGATCGAGCCGAACAGGTAGGGCAGCACGTTGACGCTCGCCCCCTCGGCGGCCGCGCGGCTCGCCAGCACCGCGCCGGCAGCGATGCCGCCGTAGAAGAAGAGCGCGAGCGCCAGATCGCCGCTGGTCCTCCCCCGGGAGCGGAGCCACTCCACGGCGAGCGCTCCGAGCACCGCGACGGCCATCGCGGTCCACAGCGGGGCGAGCGCGAGCAGCAGGCCGGCGGCGACGCCTGCGAAGGCGAGATGTCCGAGGCCGTCGCCCAGCAGCGAGAGCTGCTTCTGGACGAGGAACGCGCCGACGAGCGGGGCGCAGAGGCCGATCAATAGCCCGACAACGAGCGCGAGTTGCATGTAGTCGCGGTCGAACGGCCATGGGAGTGGCAGACCCATCAGCCGAGCCCTTCGAGCCAGAGCGGAAGGTCCTGGGCGTGGATGCCGAGGCTGACGCCGGTCGCCGCGAGATCCTCCGGCGCACCGTCGAAGAGGACGCGGCGCTTCAACACGATCACCCGGTCGAGGTCGTCGGCCACCGCGCCGAGCTCGTGCGACACGAGCAGCACCGCCGCCGCGTGCTCGCGCACGAGGTGAACGTCGAGTCGCGGAACAGGTGCTGGGACTCGACGTCCACCCCGGCGATCGGCTCGTCGAGGATCAGCAGCTCCGGGTCGCTCGCGAGCGCTTTCGCGATCAGCACTCGTTGCTGCTGGCCACCCGAGAGCTCCGTGACGGGACGGCCGCGCAGTTGGGTGAGCGCCACCGCCTCCAGGGCGTGGCCGACGGCGGCCCGGTCGGTCGATCGAGGGCGGCGCCACCAACCGCGGCGGGCGAGCCGCCCGGTCGCGACGACCTCCTCCACGGTGGCGGGCAGCTCGGGCCGGAGGCGGGCCCGCTGCGGCACGTAGCCGATCCGCCCACGCTCGGGGAGGTGGCGCGGGTCGGTGCCGAAGCAGCGCACGCTGCCCGACGCCGGTCGGGACAGCCCGAGGAGCACCCGCAGGAGCGTCGACTTGCCCGAGCCGTTGGGGCCGACGAGAGCGACGAACTCACCGGCCCGCACCGTGAGCGAGACCGCGTCGAGCACCGGTTCGCGCCCGTAGGCGAACGAGATCGCGTCGGCCTCGAGGAGGGCGGCGGTCATCCCGTCATCGTAGTTGAGAGTGATTCCCAATTCATCATAGGATTGATTCTCATGAAGCGACTCGGAGCCGTGACGCTGGTGTTCGCGCTCCTGGGCGGTGTCCTGGTCGGCTGTGGCGGTGGCGAGGGGGACGGCGGCGAGGCGGACGGTCGACTCCCGGTCGTCGCGGCCTTCTACCCGCTCGCCGAGGCGGCCTCGCGCGTCGGCGAGAACCGGGTCGCGGTGACGAACCTCACGCCGGCGGGCACCGAGCCCCACGAGCTCGAGCTCACCCCCGACCAGGTCGACCGCATCCAGGACGCGGCGGTGGTGCTGGTGATGGGCGACGGGTTCCAGCCCGCGGTCGAGGCCGCGGCCGCGGCGCGCGACGGCCAGACCGTCGAGCTGCTCGCGGAGGTGGCGCCCCCCGGCGGTGCGGCCGATCCCCACGTCTGGCTCGACCCGGTGGTCTACGCGCGCGTCGTGGACGCCGTCGCCGAGGCCCTCTCCACGGCCGACCCGGACGGCGCGGAAGAGTACGCGGCCCGCGCGCGCCGCCTCGCAGACGAGATCGCCACGGTCGACCGGGAGTACGCCGCCGGCCTTGCCCGCTGCGATCGCCGGACGATCGTGACCGCGCACGAGGCGTTCGGGTGGCTGGCCCGCCGGTACGACCTGACCCAGGAGGGCATCGCGGGCCTCGCGCCCGACCAGGAGCCCACACCCAAGCGCCTGGCGGAGCTGGCCGACCTCGCCGACCGCGAGGGCGTCACCACCGTGTTCACCGAGGAGCTGGTCTCGCCGCGAGTCGCCGAGACGCTCGCGCGCGAGGCCGGTGGTCTGCAGACCGCGGTCCTGCACACGCTCGAGGGGCTCTCCGACGAGGAGCTCGCCCGCGGGGACGACTGGGCGTCGGTGATGCGGTCGAACCTGCGCGCGCTGCGGCACGCGCTCGGGTGCTCGTGACGACGGAGGACGTCGAGCTATTCGGCGACGCCCGCCGCGCCGCGCGCTCGTAGCGCGTCTCGCAGCCGGACGGCCGCGTCGTCGAGCGCGGCCGAGTCGGGGTCGCGCTCGGCGTTGCCGAAGTCGAGGTCGTGGACGCCGTCGATCGGCACGACGTGCAGGTGGACGTGCGGGACCTCGAGCCCGGCGATCATCAGACCGATCCGCATCGGCGAGAACGCCTCCTGCTGCGCCGCGCCGATCTCCTGAGCGACGCGCATGAGGTGCGCGTTCGCTCCCGGGTCGAGGTCGATCCAGTGGTCCACCTCGGCGCGGGGCACGACGAGCGTGTGCCCCGGCTTCAGGGGGTTGATCGACAGGAACCCCACGCACACCTCGTCGCGCCAGACGAAGCGGCCGGGCAAGTCGCCGTCGATGATGCGGGTAAAGATCGTCGCCACGTCGCAAAGGCTACGCGGTCTTGCGCTTTCGCAGCAGAGCCCAGATCGCCACGATCCAGCCGACCACCGCGGCCACGATCGCGACGATCGTGATCGCGTCGGAGTCCTCGGAGTCGTGATCGTCGCTCTCGGCGCCGGTGGCCTGGTCGGCGGCATCCGCACCGGCGGACTCCTCGGCGTGCTCGTCGGTCGCGGCCGCCTCGTCGCCGTGCTCGTCCTCGCTCGGCGCGACCACCATGAGGGTGGGTGCCGGGCTCTCGGGTTCGGCACCGCCCTCGGGCGTCGACTCGATCCAGCGGGTGACGTCGCCGTTCGCGAAGTACTGCAGCGTGGGGAACTCGAGCGTGACGTCCTCGTCGGGCAGCGGGCCGAGCGACATCGGGAGCTGCGCCTCCCCGTCGGGCTCGATCGTCCCTTCCCACGTGACCGAGGCGACGGCCTCGGTGTACTCCTGGCCGCCGACCGTCAGCGGCTCGGCCAGCGCCCGCTTCTGCACGGTCACGGTCCATCCTGGGATCGGGAGGTAGCTCACCAGCGGGATCGCGTGCTCCTCGGGGAACGTGATCTCGACCTTGCTGGTCGTCGTGTCGGCGGGGTGGCTCGGTACGGTGAAGATCACCGACGCGTACCCGCCGTGGTGGGCCTCCGCGGGCTCCACTTCGACGTGCGCGCCCGCCGGCGTGGCCAGCACGAAGCACACAGCTGCAACGACGATCCCCACGGCGATTCGCCGCATCATGACCTCCCCCGAGTCGGTGTCGAACGAGGGGTAGTCGTCGCGCGGAGCCGATGAGTTCCCCGCGCTTCAGATCTTCGGTGCCCGAGCGGGGGTGCCGACGGTGGTCGGTGTGGGATCGACCGGCGCCTCGTTGTCCGGCGGTGCTGAGCGCAGCCGAAGGGCCGCACCGACCGCCAAGCCGGTGCCGAGCCCGAGCGCCGCGGTGACGGTGAGGCGGGCGAGCCCAGGAGCCAACGTCGTGGGCAGCTGGGATCGCGAGAGCACGGCGAGATCGGACACGCCCCCTGCGATCGCCATGAACAGGCCGGCGATGAGCACCGCGGGCGCCGCGACCCAGGCGTCGCTGCGCCGCACCCAGATCAAGGCCGCCACCGCCAGGAGCACCGCGGTGACGGAGTACGCGTTCTCCCCGAGCCGGTTCCCGATCGTCGCGTCGGATCCGACCCACGTCCCGAGCACGTGGAGCGACTCGGTCACGACGAGCACGGCAAGGGCCGCGGCCGCGATCGTCGACCACGCTCGAGTGCGGCTGCCGACGATCACGGCACCGGCCAGGAGCGTCGCGCTGGCGAGCCACGGCCAGGCCGACGGGCCCGGCACCCATCGGGCGTCGCCTGCGATGTCGAGGTCCCGACCGTTCCAGCGCACTGGGATCCGCCAGTCCTCGATGATCGTGTGGGCGCGGTCCCGGTCGGAGCGCACCTCAGGTGGCAGCGCGTCGGCCATCCAGTGCGTCCGATGGTCGTGCCAGCGCGCGACGTTGCCCTCGGAGATGCGCTCCCACACGGGCGGTGCGCTCGCGTCGTAGCGGCGTGGGGCCTCGGTGGTCGGGGTGCGTGTGCGGTTCAGGAACACCGCCGGCGATCGGCGGTTCTGCCAGACGCCGTCCGACTCGACGCGCAGGTACGGCTCGCCCTCGTATCCGAGCACCACCGCGGCGTGCCCGGTCTCGTTGCGCAGCTCGATGCGCTGGTCCGAGGTGACGCCGGCGGTGAGGCCGTGGACGTCGGGCACCACCCCGCGCACGATCGTCTCGAAGTTGGTGGGTTGCGCACCCCCCACCCCATGGGCCGACGCGGGTCCGGCACTGGCGACGACGCCTGCGAGCGAGACCGACGCGACGAGCGCCAGCCGCACGAGCGCGCCGCGCGGAGGCCGGGTCATGCGGTGTCGGCGGCGCGCACCTGCTCCACGAGCTCCGCGCGCGCCCGCGCGACGCGCGAGCGGATCGTACCCACCGGGACCCCGCAGACCTCGGCGGCCTCGGCGTAGGAGCAACCGACGACCTGTGTGAGCACGAACGCCTCGCGACGCTCCGGGTCGAGGCGGGTCACGAGGTCGGTGATGCCGGAGCGATCCGCGGACGACGGCGTCGCGACGGCGGCCTCGGCTTCGGCGCGAGCCGAGATGCGCCGCCGTCGCCGCGCGCTGCGAATCGCGTCGGCCGCGGCGCGCCGGGCGATGGAGAGGAGCCAGGTGCGGGCGCTGGCCTCGGCGCGAAATGCGGGGAGGGCCCGATAGGCGCGCAGGAACGTCTCCTGGGTGACGTCGTCGGCATCCTGGCGACCGACCAGATGGGCGACGAGGCGCCACACATCCGGCTGGGCCTTGCGGATCGCCGCCGCCAGCGCACCGTCGTCGCCGTCACGGGCCGCCACGAGCAGCCGGGTGAGGTCGTCCACGACCGGCAACGCTACCCAGCGACCCGGCGTGCAGCCGAGCCGGGATCATGGGAACCATTCGCGCCGCCGCGACGACTACCACCGCATGGACTGTGACGTCGTTCGCTCCGCGATCTCGGCGGCGCTCGACGGCGAGGACACCGGCATGCTCCCCCCCTCGGTCGACGCGCACCTCTCCGCGTGTCACGCCTGCCGCTCCTTTGCCGTCGACGCCGCCGACCTTCACCGCGCGCTGCGCGTCAGCGCCGCGGAACCCGTACCCGACCTGACGGCCGCGATCCTCTCCTCGATCGAGTCGGCTCGTCCGCGCGCGCGTGTCGAGCGCTCCCCTTCAGAGCAGCGCGTCCGAGTGCTGCGCGTCTGCCTCGCGCTGGTGGGAACGCTCCAGCTCGCGCTCGCACTCCCGGTTCTCGTGCTCGGGGCCGACGCCGGCCTTCCGGTGCACTCGGCCCGCCACATCGGCTCGTTCACCGTCGCCCTCGCCGTCGGTTTGCTCGTGGTCGCGTGGCAGCCCGCGCGCGCCGTCGGGCTCCTGCCGGTCATCGCCGTGCTCGTCGCGTGCCTCGTCGGCTCCGCCGTCCTCGACGCCGTCGCGGGGCGCGCGGTGGCGGGTGCCGAGCTTGGTCACGCGCCCGAGGTCACGGGCCTCGTCGCGGTGTGGCTCCTCGCTCGAGCCGAGGGGCTGACGCACGGGAGGCGTTCGGTCCCCGTCCTAGGCTGACCGCGTGAGAGGGATCCGCAGCGGTCTGGGCGCGCTCGCGCTCGGGTTGCTGCTCGCCGGACTCTGGGTGGCGCCGGCCGGAGCCCACGCGTCGCTGGTGAGCACCGACCCTGCCGCGGGGGCGACGGTCACGACGTCGCCCGCGGCGGTGACCCTGTCGTTCTCGGAGCCCGTCGAGTCCGCGCTCGGTGGTGTGCGGCTGTTCGACGCGCGGGGCCGAAGGGTCGACGGGGTGGGCACGCCCCACCGTCCGGCCGGCGCGAGCGACGTGCTCACCGCGAGCCTGCCCGATCTCGACGACGGGACCTACGCGCTCACATGGCGCGCCACGTCGGCCGACTCGCATCCGGTCAGCGGCTCGTTCACCTTCTCGGTCGGGGCGCCGAGCACGTCGGCGGCCGCGGCGGAGTCGCTGGCCACCCGTTTGCTCACCGAGGGCGGTGGGAGCTCGACGGTGGGCGTGCTCGCCGCGTTGGCACGCGCAGGTACCTTCGTGGGGGTCACCGTGCTGCTCGGCGCGGCCGCGTTCCTCGTCTACGCCTGGCCCGCCGGACGGGCCGACCGCCGCGCCCGGCGGGTCGTCTGGACGGTCTGGTGGGTCGCGTTCGTCGGCACCGCGGCCGCGTTCCTGCTCCAGGGTCCGTACGTCGCGGGTCTCGGGCTCGGCAGCATCTTCGACACCGAGCTGTGGTCGGGGGTGCGCGAGACGCGCTTCGGGCAGGTCGCGCTGGTCCGCCTCGTGCTCCTGCTCCTCGCGGTGCCGCTCCTCAGGGTGCTGCTCGTCCGGCGGGGCCCGGCGGTCGAGCATCCGCTGCCCCAATGGTGGTTGGCGCCGGCGCTGCTCGTCGGCCTCGGCCTGGCGGCCACGCCGGGCCTCGCCGGTCACGCGGCAACCGGGTCGGCGATCCCGCTCGCCCTCACGCTCGACACGCTCCACGTCGCGGCGGTCGGTTGCTGGCTGGGTGGCCTCGTGCTGCTCCTGGTGCCGCTTGCCGGGCGTGACGAGCCGACGTTGCGCGCGGTGGTCCCCCGTTACTCGCAGCTCGCGCTGGTCTCGATGCTGGCGATCGTGCTGACCGGCGTTGCCCAAGCCGTGCGTCAGGTCGACGCGCTCTCGGATCTCGTCGACACCGACTACGGACGCCTGCTCAGCGCGAAGGTGCTCGTGGTGTGCGTGCTGCTCCTGGTCGCGACGGTCAGCCGCGACGTGGTCAACCGGCGTTGGCGGGTCCCAGAGCCGGTGCTCGCGGCGGAGCTCGTGCCGGCCGGCAGCGGTCCGCCGCTCCCGGCCGACGAGGCCGACGAGTACCCCGAGGGCTACGTGCTCGACGAGCCCACCGCCGAGCGACGGCTCCGGCGATCCGTGTGGGCCGAGCTCGCGATCGTCGCCGTGGTCGTCGCGCTCACCGCGCTGCTGGTCAACGCGCCCCCGCCCCGGCAGGAGTCGGCGAAGCCCTTCCTCGCGACGCTGCCGGCCGAGACGATCGAGATCGAGACGTCGCTCACTCCCGCGGCGCCCGGAGCGAACGAGCTCCACCT
The DNA here is from genome assembly GCA_016870395.1 of Actinomycetota bacterium. Taxonomy (GTDB): domain Bacteria; phylum Actinomycetota; class Acidimicrobiia; order IMCC26256; family JAENVU01; genus SHUZ01. The sequence continues at coordinate 115,383 of VGBT01000001.1, forward strand.
CACCGCGCTCACGGAGACGGGTGCCGTCACCGACGTGATCGACATGACCGCGCAGCTCGCGCTCCCCGAGAAGGGGATCGCCCCGATCGACGTGGAGCTGCTGCGCGCCGGGATCGGTCACTACATCTCTCGCGACCTCACGGTCCCGTTCGCGGGCGACTGGGAGCTCACGGTCACCGCGCTCGTCACCGATGTCGATTCCCAGAAGGCCTCGGTGACGGTGCCGATCCGGTAGACGCCGAGCGCCGAGCTCGTCGGTCAGGCGCAGCGCCGGCAGAGGCCGAGGAGGTCGACGCGGTGGTGCTGGGTGTGGAACCCGGTGTCGCGCGCGATGGCGTCGGCCGCGGCGCGAACGGACCGTTCGAGCCCGGGCGCGGCGGGCACGTCCTCGACGGTGCCGCACGACCGGCAGATCAGGTGGTGGTGGTGCTCGGTGAGGTCCTCGGCCAGCTCGTAGCGCGCGAAGTCGTCGTTGGTCACGATGCGGTGCACCAGGCCGGCTTGCTCGAGGGCCTGGAGGTTCCGGTACGCGGAGCTCTGGGCGAGGGTGCCGGCCGCCTCGATGATCTCGGGGATGGTCAGCGGCCGGCCGGCCGCGGCGAGCACGGCGACGAGCGTCTCCCGGTTGGCGGTGACCCGCTGGCCGGCCCGGTGGAGCCGTTCGGTCATCAACGCCCGCAGCTCGGCGCCCAGCGCTGGTCCGGCCATCGGGCGAAGTGTACCGACGCAGGTACCGTCATCACCGTGGATCCGAACCCGGCTACCGAGCGCTTCGCCGCGTGGTTGCGCACCCCAGAGGGGGAGGCGCATCTCGACGAGGGCGCGCTGCTCGTCGCCGCCCACGCGCGTCCGGGGCTCGACGTCGCCGTGTGGCTGGCCCGGCTCGACGAGCTCGCGCACTCGGTGGCGAACGCCACGTCCGCGCCGGCGCTCGCGCACGCGCTGTTCGTGGAGCACGGCTTCGCCGGCAACACCGACGACTACGACGACCCGCGCAACTCGATGCTGCCCGACGTGCTCGACCGTCGCTTGGGCATCCCGATCACGCTGAGCGTGCTCATGATCGAGATCGGGCGCCGTCGCGGTCTCGCACTGCACGGCGTGGGGATGCCAGGGCACTTCCTCGTCGGCACCCGCGACCGCGACGTCTTCGTCGACCCGTTCCACGCCGGCGCGGTTCTCGACGCAGCCGGGTGCCGAGACCGCTTGGCGGCCCTCCACGGGCACTCGGCGGGTTGGGACCCGCGCTACCTGGAGCCGGTGGGGTCCCGGGCGATCCTGTTGCGAATGCTCAACAACCTCGAGCGTGCCTATGGCGGTCGCCGGGACGCGAACGGGGTGTGGGTCGCGCGGCTGCGCCTGCTGTTCCCGGAGCTGCCGTCGGCCGAACGCCGGAGGACCGCCAACGTGCTGGGCGCGCTCGGCGCGTTCGCCGAGGGCGCCGCGGCGCTGGAGGCGATGGTCGGCGTGCTCGAGGGAGACGCGGCGGTGGAGGTGGCCGCGGAGGCGACGGCGTTGCGGGCGCGGGCCAACTGATCGTGGAGGGCACCGGCGAGCTCCCGATGTTCCCGCTCGGCACCGTGCTCGTGCCGACCGGGGTCCTGCCGCTGCACGTCTTCGAACCGCGGTACCGGGCCCTCGTGGAGCGGTGCCTGGCCGGCGAGCCGGAGTTCGGCGTCGTGCTGATCGAGCGCGGCTCGGAGGTCGGCGGCGGCGACGTGCGCTTCGAGGTCGGCACCGTGGCGCGCATCGTGGAGGCCGCGCGCTACGACGACGGTCGGTTCGCGTTGGTCACCGTCGGCGCGCAACGGGTCCGCGTCGAGCGGTGGCTCGACGACGACCCGTATCCGCGCGCGGTCGTGACCCCGGTGCCCGACGCACCTGCGGGGCCGGGCGACGTGCGCCGGCGCGACGCGGTCGAGGCCAGTCTGCGTCGTGTGCTCGCGCTCGCATCCGAGCTCGGCGCTGCGATGCCGGCGGGGTTGGACCTTCCGGCCGATCCCGTGGCGGCGGGGTGGCGCGCCGCCGCGCTCGCGCCGCTCGGGCCGCTCGACGCGCTCGCGCTGTTGCAGGTCGACGAGCCCGCGGCGCGGCTCGACCGGCTCGTCGCGATGCTCGACGACCTCGCCGAGCTGCTCACCCTGCGGCTCGAGTCGTGAGCGGCGCGAGGACGGCGGTGGGTGAAGGGTCCTTGGACCGTAGTCCGGGCGCGCGCCGCTCGGTAGCCTGAGGGCATGGAGAACGAAGAGGCCCGCCGCCGGCTCGAGGAAGAGCGTGCGCGCGTCAGCGGGTTGATCCGCGACGTGCGTCACGAGCTCGACGACGAGATCGCGAGCGAGTCCTCGGAGCTCGCCCACGTCGACCAGCACCCGGCCGACGACGCGACCGACACGTTCGAGCGTGAGAAGGACCTGTCGATCCTCGACGGGCTCGAGGCCGAGCTGGCCGAGATCGAGGCGGCGATCGCCCGCATCGACGCGGGGACCTATGGCGTCGACGAGGTGACCGGCGAGCCGATCGACCCCGAGCGGCTCGAGGCGCGCCCCGAGGCGCGCACCAACGTCACCCGCAACCCCTGACCCACCCCCGACCCACTCCACCCGACCCACCCTTCGCGACCCCCACCCAACGCGACCCCCACCTTCCCCGGGTTTGTGCTCTGAGGAGCGCTGGGCGCTCCTTTCGCAACAGACCGGGAAGGGGAGCCGGTAAGGCGCGGCCGCTAGCATCCGCGCTCCGGAGATCGAGAGGAGCACGTCATGGAATTCGCGGTCGAGAAGCTGGGGGAGTGGACGGAGGGCCCCGAGTTCGCGGTCGAAGCAGAGCGCACGAAGGCCTACGCCGCGGCCACGAACGACCCGACCCCCGCGCACCGCGACGGCGAGATCGCGCCGCCGGTCTTCGCGGTGGTGCCGATCTGGGACACGATGGCCGGGGCGATGGCCGGCGTCACGCCGCCGGAGGTGCTCCTCCTCGTCGTGCACGGCGAGCAGGACATGCGCTTCCACAAGCCGATCACCCCGGGGATGGTGCTCAAGTCGTCGGCGGCGCCGCTCGGCATCCACGTGAAGCCGAACGGCACCACCGTGGTCGTGAAGGTCGAGTCCCGTGACCAGACGGGCGACCTCGTCGTCGAGCAGTACATGACCTCCTTCTTCCGCGGCGTCAACGAGGGCGACAGCGGCGGCGAGGAGGCTCCGGCGCACAAGCTCGACGCCGCGACGAAGTCGTCCGACCCGGTCGCGACCGTGCACCAGAAGCTCGACACCGACCAGACCTACCGCTACGCGGAGGCGTCCGGCGACAACATGCCGATCCATCTCGACGAGGAGGTCGCGAAGCAGGTCGGCCTGCCCGGGATCATCATTCACGGTCTCTGCACGATGGCGTTCACGTCGTGGGCCGCCGTGGGCGAGCTCTGCGGCGGCGACTCCACCCGCTTGCGGCGGCTCGCGGTGCGGTTCTCGCGTCCGGTGCTCCCCGGCCAGGAGATCACCACGACGTTCTGGAAGGCGGGTACCGAGGACGGCGCGACCGTCTACGGCTTCGAGACGCGCAACGACGACGGCGACGTGGTCATCAAGGACGGCCTCGCGACCGTCGCGGGCTAGTCCCGTGTCCTCGGTCCGGCTGCGCTGCTTCGCGGCGGCGCGGGAGGCCGCGGGCACGACCGAGGTTATTTTCGACGCGGCGACGCTGGGCGAGCTCCTCGGCCAAGCGCGCGCTCGGTATGGCGAGCACTTCGCGGCCGTGCTCGCGGGGGCGCGGGTCTGGGTGAACGGCGACGAACCGGCAAACGGCGACGAAACCGCGTTGGCCGAGGGCGATGAGGTCGCGGTCCTCCCGCCGGTGTCGGGGGGCTGACCCCCGCACACCTGGGAGTCCAGCGAACCCCGGGGGTGGATGTAGCCTGCTTGCACCATGGCGCAGCAGCGGCGGCTCGACCGCGTCCTCGAATCCGGCTACCTCGACGGCCTCGACGCCCGCTCGGTCGAGGCGCTGCGCGAGATGCGCCAAGAGTGCGGGGAGGTGGAGACGGAGGTCTCCTACGTGCGCCGCCTCGCCCACGCGCGGATCGAGATCCTCGAGGCCGAGACCGAGCGCCGCGCGAACGGCGGGTCGCTCGGCGATCTCATCGAAGCCCTCCCGCGGATCCTCGCCGACTCCGGGGAGCGCACCGCGCCGGCGCGGACGCGCCTGCCCGGACCGCTCGCCCCGTCGATGAGCATCGAGTGGAACCGCGGGCTGGAGCGGTTGATCTCCGACGCGACCCTGGCCAACCTGCCGTCGATCTCCGACGCCGAGCTGGCGAGCACGATCGAGCAGCTGCGTGACCTCGACCGTGAGGTGTCGGCCACGCGCAAGTCGGTGCACGCGGTGATCGACGCGGTCGATCGCGCGCTCGCGGCGCGGCTCGCCGTCGGCTCGTCCTGACGTGGCGCCGACGCCGGCGGACGCGGTCGAGGCGCGCCTGCGCGAGCTCGGCGAGTTCATCCGTGACCAGCGTCACCGCGATCGTCTCTCGTTGCGGAAGCTGAGCGAGCTCGCCGGGATCTCCAACCCGTACCTGAGCCAGATCGAGCGCGGACTGCGCAAGCCCAGCGCGGAGATCCTCCAGGCCATCGCGAAGGGGCTGCGGATCTCGGCGGAGAGCCTCTACGTGCGGGCGGGAATCCTCGACGAGCGCGACGGTGAGGCCGACCTGGTCGACCGCATCATGCGTGACCCGTCGATCACGGAGCGCCAGAAGCAGACCCTGGTCGAGGTGTACCGGTCCTTCCAGCGGGAGCGGGAACGGGAAACCGAGTCGGCCTCGTGAGGTCGCTTCCCGGTGCGGCTGGTCCGGAATGGATCGGGATGCCCTCCGGTTAGGATCGCTTCGCGATGTCGCTGCGCAGGCTGGCCGTTCTAAGCGTCCACACGTCGCCGCTCGCCCAGCCCGGTGCGGGCGACGGCGGCGGGATGAACGTGTACGTGCGCGCGCTCGCGAGCGGCTTGGCCCGCGCCGGCGTGGAGTGCGACGTCCTCACCCGCCGCGACCATCCGGGGGAGCCCGACGTGGTGGAGGTGGAGCCCGGGTTCCGGGTGGTGCACCTCGACGCGGGCCCGGCCGAGGCGGTGCCCAAGCACGACCTCGTCGACCTCGTCGACCCCATGGCGGAGGCGGTGCTCGCGCGCCTCGCCGAGGGCGATCTCCCCTACGACGCGCTGCACGCGAACTACTGGATCTCGGGTGTTGTCGGGCACAGGCTCAAGCACGAGCTCGACCTGCCGCTCGCGGCCACCTTCCACACGCTCGCGCGGGTGAAGGCCGAGGCCGGGATGGACGACGACCCCGATCGACGGGCCCGGGTCGAGCAGGAGATCATCAGCTGCGCCGACCTGATGCTCGCCTCCACCGACGAGGAGCGCGACCAGCTCCGCTCGCTCTACAGCGCGAAGTGCGACCGCATCGAAGTGGTCCCCCCGGGTGTCGACCACGAGGTGTTTCGCGCGGGCACCGCAGCGGAGCGCGCGGCGGACCGCACCGCGCTCGACCTCGACGGTCGCCACGCCCTGCTCTTCGCCGGGAGGATCCAGCCGCTCAAGGGCGCCGACCTCGCAGTGCGCACGCTGGCCGCGCTCGACGACCCCGATGCCGTCCTGCTCGTCGTCGGCGGGCCGAGTGGCGGCGCGGGCGCAGCCGAGCTCGAGTACCTGCACGAGCTCGTTTCCGATCTCGGGCTCCGGTCCCGGGTTCGCTTCGTGCCGCCCCAGCCCCACGAGCGCCTTGCTCGCTTCTACCGCGCCGTCGACGTGTGCCTGGTGCCGAGCCGTACCGAGTCGTTCGGGCTCGTCGCGCTCGAAGCCGCCGCGTGCGGTACGCCGGTGGTCGCGGCCGCGGTCGGCGGGCTGTGCTCGCTCGTGCACGACGGCGTGACCGGGTTCCTGGTGGAGGAGCGCGACCCGATCGACTTCGCGGGCCCGGTGTCGACGCTGCTGCGTGACCCGCTGCTCGCGTCCGAGATGGGCGCGGCCGCGGAGGCCGCGTCGCGCCGGTACGGCTGGAGCATGACCGCGGGCAAGCTGCGGCGGCTCTACAGCGACCTGCTCGCGCGCGAGCCGGTCTCGTGTCGATGACCCCCGACGCGGCCGACCTCGAGGCCGCGCGCGCGTTGATCGGCGCGCATTTTACCGGCCCGGTGCGCGCGCAGCCGGCGATCCAGCACGTCGAGTACGACCCGGAGCTGTCGCGCTGGTACGTGCGCTTCGGCTGCGACGGACGCGACGCGGCGACGATCTACTTCGACCTGCACCAGCGCACGCTGCGCTACGAGCTGTACTTCCTGCCCGCGCCCGACGACCCGGAGCGCCGCGCCGAGCTCGACGCCTGGCTGCTGCGCCGCAACCACGACCTGTACGGAGCACGGTTCTCCACCGGCCCCGACGGCGACGTGTACCTCACGGGCCGTCTCGCGCTGGAGCATCTCTCGGAGGCGGAGCTCGACCGGGTGATCGGCGTGCTCTTCGAGCTCACCGAGCGTTGGTTCCAGGCGGCGGTGCGGATCGCGTTCCGGCCCCGCGCCCAGCACGCCTCCTAGGCTCCCGAACCCTGCGGTTCCATCGAGTTCCATCCATTTGCCCACGCAGCATCGGGCGGGCTACGTTGCTGCGCATCGCTCCCCTCGGGGGCGGCGCGGAGGCCCGAGGTGCAGGAGGCCGCTTCGTTCGGGGAAGTGCGAAGCGGACCAAGCGTTCCTCGGGCCTCGCCGCGTCTGGGGGCAGAATCGGCGCACTGAGGATCTGGCGAGGGGCTACCAGCGCGACCGGGAAGCAATCCGACCGCCGCAAGCGGCGACCGTGCTCCACGGATCGATGGAACGGCAATACTGAGCTCGAGCGTGACTCCTGATTGCCGCGCTGGGTGACCTCGGGGCCAATACCCTCGTCGCGTCATGCGTGTGGCGCTGCTCGGTGGTGGACGGATGGGCGAGGCCCTGCTCGCGGGGCTCGTCGACGGTGGCTTCGACGCGGAGGACCTCGCGGTCGCGGAGGTCGACGCCGACCGACGCCACTCCCTCGAGGGGCGGCTCCCCGGCGTGCGGGTCGCGCCCAACCCGGCGTGGGTCGTGGGTGATGCCGACGTCGTGATCGTCGCGGTCAAGCCGCCCGACGTGGCGAGCGTGCTCGAGGTCGCCGGCCCCACCCTGCCCGAGGGCGCGCTCGTACTCTCCATCGCCGCGGGGGTCACCATCGCGGAGCTCGAGGAGCTCGCTCCCGGCCGGCCCGTGGTGCGCGCGATGCCCAACACTCCGGCGCTCGTGCGCAAGGGCGCGGCCGCGATCGCACCCGGTACTCGGGCCACCGACGTCGACCTCGACACGGCCGAGCGTCTCCTCGGAGCCGTCGGCATCGTGGTGCGCGTGCCCGAGAAGCTGCTCGACTCGGTCACCGGCTGCTCGGGCTCCGGTCCTGCCTACGTGTTCCTGCTGGCCGAGGCGATGATCGAGGGCGGCGTGCTCAACGGCCTGCCGCGCGAGACCGCGACCGCTCTCGTGCACCAGACGGTTCTCGGCTCCGGGATGCTGCTCGTCGACGGCGACGAAAGCGCGGAGGCGTTGCGCGCCGCGGTCACCTCGCCCGGCGGCACCACCGCCGCCGGGCTGCGCGCGCTCGAGGCGCACGGCGTGCGCGCCGCGGTGCTCGAAGCCGTCACCGCGGCCACCGAACGCTCGCGAGAGCTCGGGCGCGCGTGAGAGGACGCGGATGAGCAGGCGAGCCGCCCGGCGACCCCCGAAGCTCGACGACGTCCGCGCCGTCGCCGCGCCGCGCTCCCGGCGAACACCGACGTCGCGCTCCCAGCTCGTGCGTGCCCACGTGTTCGGTCGTCACGACCGCCTCGGCGGTGCCGAGGTGCAGTCGGTCATGCGCCGGGTCGTGGCCGGCGATCCGAGCGCGCTGCTCGGCATGGAGCGCATTCCGGGCCTGAGCATCGACGACCTCGCGGAGGTCGCCCGCAGCATCTGGGGCTGGGATCTCGGCGACCCCGGCGGCTCCATCGACCCCGACCTCGGCCTCGCCGCCTTCTCCCGCGCCCGCGCCCGCGTGCTCGACGTCGCCCGTCGCGGCGGCCGCATCGCGCTCGGGACCACGCGGCCCGCGTCGCTGCTCGGCCTCCACCTCGGCTTCGCGCGGCTTGCCCGGACCGAGGGTGCCGACGTGCTCGAGGTGCCCCAGGCCGGACCGTTCGCCACCGCCCGCCGACCACGCGTCCGCTGCTGGTGGATCGACGGCGTGGCGGTGGTCACCGACGGCGAGGCGCTCCTCGCCGACCCCGCGCCCGAGGCGGCCCGGGAGATGCTCTTCGACCTGCCGCCGCCCGACCTCGTGGTGGGTGACCGCGGCATCGCTGGCGGCGCCGCGGCCGCCGGCATCGAGGTCGTCGCGCTGGCCGACCTCGACGCGATCGCGCTCGGGCTCGGCGCTGCGCGCGGTCTGCCGGTGACGGTCGTCCCCCTCCAAGATCACCGACCGCCCTCGGCGTACGCGCCGCTCGTCCGGATGCTCTCCCTCGAGGCCTCCCCAACCTCCTGAGGACACTCGGGTCACATTCGACATCATCCCTTTCGCGGCCTACGCTCTCCTCCAACGGAGTAGGGGGAGAGCTGCCGCGTGGCCCAGTCGTTCTCGAACTCGCGCTTCCTGACCGTCCAGGAGGTCGCCGACCTGGTGCGCGTGTCGACCATGACCGTCTACCGCCTCATCAAGGCCGGCGACCTGCCCGCGGTGCGGGTCGGACGCTCCTTCCGAGTGCGCGAGCAAGACGTCGACGTCTACCTCGCAGGCCGTTACACCAGCTGAGCCCGGCTCCGTCGCCGCTCCCCCGAGCGGATACCGTCGCCCCGTGGCTCCCCGTGTCGTCTCGTTCCTCTCCGACTACGGCCTGACCGACGAGTTCGTCGGCGTCTGCAAGGGTGTGATGCTCGGCCTCGCGCCCGACCTCACGATCGTCGACGTCACCCACGACGTCCCGGCCCACGACGTGCGCGCCGGCGGGCTCGCCCTCGTGCGGGCCGTGCAGTACCTGCCCGAGGGCATCGTGCTAGCGGTCGTCGATCCGGGAGTGGGCACCGGCCGTCGGGCGATCGCGGTGGAGACCACCTCGGGAATCCTGGTCGGGCCCGACAACGGCCTGCTCGCGCCCGCGGTCGCGATGATCGGCGGCGCGCATCGAGCCGTCTCGCTCACCAACGAGGAGTACCAGCTCCCCGCGCCCGGCCCCACCTTCGCGGGGCGCGACGTGCTCGCGCCCGCCGCGGGCTACCTCGCCGCGGGCGTGGCGCTCGCCGACCTCGGAGACGAGATCGACCCGACGAGTCTCGCCCCCGGCCTGGTGTCGCTCCCCCAGGACGAACCGGGTGGGATCGCGGGCGAGGTCTGGTGGGTCGACCGGTTCGGCAATTGCCAGCTCAACATCGACCCCACCGCGCTGGCGGCGCACGGCGTCGGCCCCGGTGCGTCGCTCGAGCTGCGGATGGGCGAGCATGCCCGCATGGCCCGATGGGTGCACACCTACGCCGACGCGAAGCCCTCTGAGCTCGCGCTGCTCGTCGATGCCTACGGGCTCATGGCGATCGTGCTCGACCGCCGCTCCGCCGCGGCCGAGCTGGGCCTGCGCGCGGGTGGAGCAGTCACGGTGTCGTTCGCCCCGCCGGGCGCAGCGGGAGGCGCGGGATGAGACCGGGAACCACGATCGCGATCACGGTGCTGCTGGTGCTGATCCTCGGCAGCGCCCTGCTCCAGTTCGTCTTCCGCATCGGCCCCTGACGTTTCCGATCTCGGCACGACTCGGGCCCTCTAAGGGCCCCGAGCGTGCCGAGAACGGGCGGCTGCGGGGCGCCCCTACACGAAGCGGTAGCTGCGGAAGGTGTAGGTACGCGGTGGAGGCGCCGGGACTACGGCCGGCGCAACCTGGGGTGCAGGTGTCGCCGGCCGCGTCCGCGGCTGCGAGGTCGGGGTCCCGGCAGTGGCCGAGGGCATTGGGGCGGGCTGGGAGGCTGTTTCCATGAACACCTCGGAGACGTACAACGTCCCGTTGGCGCTCACGACGCCCACGCCCACGTACCGGAACCCCGGATCTGTGAGATTTGCCAAGTGACTCGGAGAGGCGACGAGGGCCTGGTGGATGGCGTCCACCGTCGGCCCGCGGCCCACGTTCTCGCCGAGGCGCTGCCACTCCTGGGGCGCGCCGTCGGGCAGGTTCGAATGGCTGATGCCGCCCACGTCGGCCATGTGCTGGGCCCAGCCGCGGGCCTTGGCCACGAGGGCACCGTGTACCGCGACCGGTGGCAGGCCGCGGCTCGCTCGGAGGGCGTTGGTCTGCGACACGAACGCGGCTTCCGCGCCGGCGTCGACGTCGGCGCCGGCCGGTGCCGCGACCAGGCCGATGGCGGCGAGGGCGCACGCGACGAGCAGCGCCATGCTGCTGCTGCGACTGCGCACGACTCCCTCCCCATGGTCCCGTCCCCTTCTCCGCCGGACAGGTGTGGTTTCGGCCCCGGGGGGTGGCAACTTGAGGGAGAAATCTCACGTAGCGTGAACGCTTGGTGGGGGGCACTCCGGGGCAGCAGACTCGAGCCCGATGGCGACCCCGAGCGACCCGGCAGCGGTGACGATCCCGGTCCGTGAGGCCCCGGTGCTGGCCCACGCCGACGTGGTCGTCGCCGGCGGAGGGCCCGCCGGGCTGGGTGCGGCGCTGGCCGCGGCCCGGCTCGGAGCCCGGGTGGTCCTCTGCGAGCGGTACGGGTTCCTCGGCGGCAACTTCACCGTCGCGTCGGTCGGGACGATCTGCGGCCTGTACCGCAACGACGGGGGTGGTGTCTTCACGTCCGTGGTCGGCGGCATCGCCGGCGAGCTCACGGCGATGCTCGAGCGCGACGGCGCCGGTATGGGTCCGGTGCCGTTCAAGCAGACCGCGGTGTTTGTGTACGTGCCCTGGGCCGCGAAGCGCGCGGCCGACCACCTGGTGACGAGCGAGGAGCGCGTCGACCTGCTGCTCCACGCGCTGGTCGCCGACGCGCTCGTCGCCGACGGGCGGCTGCGCGCGCTCGTGCTGGCGACGAAGCACGGCCCGCGCGCGGTCACCGGCTCGGTGTTCGTCGACTGCACCGGCGACGCCGACGTCGCGACCTACGCGGGAGTGCCGACCGTGCTCGGACCGCCCGGCGCGCGCCAGCACGCGTCCATGCAGTTCTGGCTGCAGCACGCCGACGGCGAGCGTGCGATGGCCGCGATGGGCTCGCTCGGCGATGCGATCGCGGCGAACGGTGCCTACCTGTCGCGTGACGGCGGCGTCCTGATCCCGACGCTGCGACCGGGGGAGTTCCTCGGTGCGATGACCCGCGTGCGCAACCCCGACGGATCGCCGATCGACGCGACCGACCTGCGCCAGGCCACCTGGGGCGAGCTCGAAGGCCGACGGCTCGCCGAGGAGGCCGCCGCGTTCGTGCGCGAGCACGTCGACGGCTTCGCCGACTCGTTCCTCGCCGACACGGCGACCGCGCTCGGCGTGCGCGAGTCGCGACGGATCGAGGGGGTGACCACGTTGACCGGTGCCGACGTGCAACGCGGCGCGCAGTTCGCCGACGCGGTCGCCGAGGGCGCGTGGCCGCAGGAGTACCACGTGCACGACCGGAGCACCGAGTACCGCTTCCTCCCCGACGGCACCAGCTACCAGATCCCCTTCGGCGCGCTACGCGCCCGTGAGGTCGCCAACCTCCTCGTGGCCGGCCGCTGCATCTCGGCCGACCACGACGCGCTCGCGTCGACCCGGGTGATGGCCCCCAGCCTCGCCCTCGGTCAGGCCGCCGGAACCGCCGCCGCGCTCGCGGTGCGCGACGGTGTGACCCCCGACGCGGTCGACGTGGTCGAGCTCCAGGCCACGCTCCGGAATGCGGGAGCGCTCATCTCCTAGTCGCCCCATGGCGTCGGCTCTGCGAGACTCCCGGCCGTGAACCTGGTGTCGCTCCTCCTCTCGTCGGCAGAAGAGCGTCCCGACGCGCCGGCGATCGTGGTCGGCGACACCACCCTCACGTTCGGCGACCTCGAGGCCCTCGCCGCGACGACGGCGGGCAGCCTCGCCCGCCTGGGCGTGACGCCCGGCGACCGGGTCGCGATCGTGAGCCCCAACGACGTCGACTTCGTCGGCGCCTACCTCGGCACGCTGTGGGCAGGCGGCGTCGCGGTGCCGCTGAACCCCAGCGCGCCCCAGGCCGCGCTGGAGGCGGAGGTCGCACGCGTCGGCGCGAAGCTCGTCGTGCTCGGACCGGCAGCCCATCACCTGAGCGGCATGCCGGGTGCGCACCCCTTCGAGGAGCTGCCGCCGGGGCCGGCGATGGCCGCGGAGGTCGAGCTGGACGACGGCGAGCTCGCGGTGCTCCTGTACACATCTGGCACCGCGGGCGCGCCGCGTGCCGCGATGCTCACTCACGGCAACCTCGCGGCCAACATCAGCCAGGTGCAGGGCCACACCGGGCTGCGGATGCGCTCGGACGACGTCGGACTCGCCGCGCTGCCCTTCTTCCACGTGTTCGGTCTCAACGTCGCGCTCGGCGTCGGCCTCGCCGCGGGGATGCGCACGGTCCTGCTCGAGCAGTTCGACGCGGCACGCGCGGTCGAGCTCGTGCGCGAGCACCAGGTCTCGATCCTTGCCGGTGTGCCCACGATGTTCGCCGCGATGCTCGCCTTGCCCGAGGAACAGGCGCCGCGTGACGCCCTCGTGTCCGTGCGCCTCGCCGTCTCGGGTGCGGCCGAGCTGCCGCGCGAGCGCGCCGAGCAGTTCCGCGACCGCTTCGGCGTCACGATCTTCGAGGGCTATGGCCTCACCGAAGCCGCGCCCATCGTGAGCACGACCGCGGTCGAGAGCGCCCCGCACTGGGGTTCGATCGGTCCGCCGCTCCCCGGCGTCGAGGTGCGCCTCGTGGCCGACGACGGGAGCGACGCGCTCGTCGGCGACCCCGGTGAGATCTGGGTGCGCGGGCCCAACGTCTTCGCCGGCTACTGGGACGATCCGGAGACGACGGCCCGGGTGCTCGACGGCGGGTGGCTGCACACTGGCGACGTCGCGGTTGCCGACGACGGGGGCTACCTCCATCTCGTCGACCGGATGAAGGATCTCGTGATCGTGTCGGGGTTCAACGTGTACCCGGCCGAGGTGGAGGACGTGCTGTTGGAGCACCCCGACATCGTCGATGCCGCGGTCACCGGCGTTCCGAGCGCGCGTACGGGCGAGGCGGTCGCGGCCTGGGTCGTCGTCCGGTCGGGCGCCGCGCTCGGCCCCGACGGCGTGCGCGACCACGCCGCCGCTCAGCTCGCGCGCTACAAGGTGCCGATTACGGTCGAGCTCGTCGACGCGCTGCCGCGCAACGAGGCGGGCAAGCTCCTCCGCCGCGAGCTGAGGCTCACGAGCTGAGGCTCACGAGCTCAGCGAAGTGTCCTGAGCGACGGCGACGACGTTCGCCGCTCGGTCACCGCTCACCGGTGCTCGGTCTCGAGTGCCAAGCGGTCCGGGCCGCTCAGCGAAGTGCTCGCGATCAGAAAGCCGGCGTAGATCACGCTGATCCCCACGGCGAGCGAGAGGACGAACGTCTCGTCCTTGCCGGCGACGCCCTGGAGCAGCCCGCCGCTGGAGAGCACGATCGTTCCCACCGCGATCAGCAGGTTGGCGATCGCGCGCCGGGCGTTGCCCGGAACGGCGCGGGCCCGGGCCAGCCGCCATGCCGACCAGATCGCGCCGCCGAAGATCACGAGCGCGCCCACGCCACTGCCGACCGCGGCGAGCACTCGGGGGAAGACCCCGAACACCTCGCTACCCACCGGGATCGCCTCGCCGGAGATCGTTCCGTGGATCGGTGCGGCTACCACCACGCCCGCGGCGAAGCCGGAGAACAGCACCACGCCCCACTCGCAGCGGCGCCCCATGGCGGCGCCTGCCAGCAGGTACACGGTGCCCAACGCGAGCCAAGGGACGTCGACCACGGCACCGAGCAGGTAGAAGACCCGGAACGTGCCGTTGTCCCAGCCCGTCGAGACGCCCACCGCGCAGGCGGCGGTGGCCAGGGCGAAGCAGGTCAGCGCGATCGTCCAGGCCCGGTCCTGGGGCCGGCGGTCCCGCGTGTAGCGGACGAGGGTCGCCTGGGCGAAGAGCGTGGCCACGGCGGTGGCGCAGAAGGCGAGGGCGACGACCACGGCCCGGATCGTACCGGTGGACTTTGTGAACAAGTGCACAAGTCGGTGTAGCCTCGTCGTCTCGGCCCGCGTGCCCCCGTGGGCCAGTCGTGAGAGGTGAGCGCACGTGGCCGACCGTCCCGCAGGACGCCGGATCCCGGAGGCCACGGTCACGCGCCTGCCCCTCTACTACCGGGCCTTGCTCGAGTGCGCTGACCGAGGGACGGAGACGGTCTCCTCGGAGCGCCTCGCCGAGCTCGCGGGGATGAACGCGGCGAAGGTCCGAAAGGACCTCTCCTACCTCGGCTCCTACGGGACCCGGGGCGTGGGCTACGAGGTCGAGTTCCTCCTGGGCCGGATCTCCGGTGAGCTGGGGCTCACCCAGGACTGGCCGGTCGTGATCGTGGGCGTCGGCAACCTGGGCCAGGCGCTGGCCAACTACCACGGCTTCGGCGCGCGGGGCTTCCGGGTCGAGGCCCTGGTCGACGCCGACCCGGCCAAGGTGGGCGAGCAGGTTGGCGAGCTCGCGGTCGAGTCCCTCGACGACCTTGCCGAGGTGGTGGCCGAGCGCGGCATCCGGATCGCGATCATCGCGACGCCGGCGCCGGCCGCCCAGGAGGTGGCCGGCCTGCTCGTGGCCGCCGGGGTCGCGTCGATCCTCAACTTCGCGCCGACCGTCGTCTCGGTGCCGGACGGGGTGTCGTTGCGCAAGGTCGACCTGGCCACCGAGCTGCAGATCCTGTCCTTCTACCAGGCCGAGCAGGGCAACTGGAGCGGCCGGAAGGGATCGAAGCGCGCGCCCGGCTCCTCGAGCCCGGTGATCCCGGAGGTCGCGTCGTGACGGGAGCCGGACCACCGCGGTCGGCGCTCTCCGGCTACCCCGCCAACCTGGTCGTGGCGGGCCGCGCCTGCCTGGTGGTCGGTGGCGGACGGATCGCGGCCCGCAAGGTAGCGGGCCTGCTCGACCAGGGGGCGCTGGTCACGGTGGTCGCGCCCGAGGCGGGCGACGCCGTGCGCACGCTGGCCGACGAGGGGCGCCTCGACTGGGTGGCCCGCCCCTTCGAGCTGGCCGACCTCGACGGGATGTGGCTGGCCGTGACCGCCACCGACGACCCCGCGGTCAACCGGGCGGTGTTCGAGGCCGGGGAAGCCCGCCGGGTCTGGGTCAACAGCGCCGACGATCCCTGCAACTGCTCGCTCACCCTCATGTCGGTGGTCCGGCGCGGGGATATCGTGGTCGCCATCGGCACGAACGGACGCAGCCCCGCGCTGAGCGCGTACCTGGCCGAGCGCGTGCGAGACGATGTCGGACCGGAGTACGAGTCTCTTCTGGAGCTCCTCGCCGAGGCCCGAGGCGAGCTGCAGTCGGCCGGGCGCGCTACCGAGGGCGCCGATTGGCGAGCGGCCCTGGATTCCGGCATCCTCGACCTGATCCGTGCCGGCCGCGTGTCCGAGGCGAGGGAGCTGCTGCGCTCGTGTCTGTGATCGTCGTAGGCATCAACCACCGGACCGCGCCCGTGCAGATGCGCGAGCGCGTCGCCGTGCCCGCGTCGCGGATGACCAAGGCCGTCCACGACCTCGCCGGCCGCGAGCACCTTGCCGAGGTGGTGCTGCTGTCCACCTGCAACCGAACCGAGGTCTACGCGCGCTGCACCAAGTTCCACGCTGCGGTATCCGATGTGCTCGACTTCCTGGCCGAGCAGGCCTCCGCGACGCCAGACGACTTCGCGGAGCACTTCTACACGTACTACGACGACGGCGCCGTGGCCCACCTGTTCGGCGTTGCCGCCGGCCTCGACTCGATGATCGTGGGCGAGGGGGAGATTCTCGGCCAGGTGAAGGACGCGTGGCGGCTCGCCGAGCGCGAGTCCGCGTCGGGTCAGGCTCTCGCGCGGGTGTTCCGCCATGCGGTCGAGGTCGGCAAGCGTGCCCGGACCGAGACGGCGATCGGCCGTCGGGCGCTCTCGGTGTCTTCTGCAGCCGTGGCGCTCGCGGAGCAGACGATGTTCAGCTTGCGGGGCCGATCGGTCTTGATCCTCGGTGCGGGCGAGGTGGCCGAGGGGATGGCCCGAGCGCTGCGCAGCGCGGGTGTCGGTGAGATCGTGGTCGCCAACCGCACCCACGCTCGCGCCGTCCAGCTCGCGAGCCAGGTCGACGGCCGCGCGGCCGCACTCGGCGAGCTGCACGAGGTGCTCGGCACGATCGACGTGTTGCTCACCGCCACCGACTCGACCGAGGTGCACGTGGAGCGGGGTGACATCGAGGCCGTCATGGCGCGTCGCGACGGGGCGCCCCTGCTCGTCGTCGACGTCGCGGTTCCTCGCGACGTCGACCCGGGCGCAGACGACGTGCCGGGCGTGACGTTGCTCGACATGGACGATCTGATGGCGTTCACCGAGTCGTCGCTGCACGAGCGCCGCCGCGAAGTGAGCAAGGTCCAGAGCATCATCATCGACGAGCTGGAGCGCTTTCAGCTCGAGCGCACCGCGCGGGAGGTCGCGCCACTCGTCGCATCGTTGCGCGCGCGTGGCGAGGAGATCCGAGCCAGTGAGCTCGCAAGGTTCCGTGCCAAGCTCGACACGCTCGGTCCGGAGGCCCGCAAGACTGTCGACGCACTTACTGCCGGCATCGTCAACAAGCTGCTGCACGATCCAACGGTCCGGATCAAGGAGACCGCGGGCACCGCGCGGGGCGAGCTCTACGCCGACGCGCTGGCCGCGCTGTTCGATATCGACGACGGCAGCGAGCCGGCTGACGAATGACCGACACCCTGCGGGTCGCGACGCGCGGCTCGGAGCTGGCCCGGCTGCAGGCGGGTCGGGTTGTCGATCTGCTCGCGGTCCCGGCCGAGCTGGTGGTGGTCAGCACCCGCGGCGACCGCGACAAGACCTCGCCGATCCACGCGATCGGCGGTGCCGGTGTCTTTGCCAAGGAGGTGCAGGAGGCAGTGCTCCAGGGCGACGCCGACGTGGCGGTGCACTCTGCGAAGGACCTGCCTGCCGTGACGCCGTACGGCCTGACGATCGGCGCGGTCCCCGAGCGCGCCGACCCGCGTGACGTACTCGTCGGCTCCAGGCTCGACGACCTGCCGACGGGGTCACTCGTGGGAACCGGCGCGGTGCGACGACGCGCGCAGCTCGCATCGCTGAGGCCCGACCTGGCGTTCGGCGAGCTCCGCGGCAACATCGCGACGCGGCTCGCGCAAGCGGACCGGTTCGGTGCGATCGTGGTCGCACTGGCGGCGCTCGAGCGCCTCGGGCTCACCGAGCGCGCGACCGAAGTGTGCTCCACGTCGACGCTGCTGCCGCAGGTCGGCCAGGGTGCGCTCGCGGTGGAGTGTCGCGCCGACGACCAGGCAACGCTCGACGCGCTCGCGACCGTAGACGACGCGCTCAGCCACGCCGAGCTGCGGGCCGAGCGCGCCTACCTGGCCCAGCTCGGCGGCGGGTGCGATCTGCCGTGTGGCGCGCTGGCGCGCGCCGATGGGGACGGGTCGCTGGACCTCGAGGTGATGCTCGCGTCGCTTGACGGCCATGTCGTCTTGCGGCTCCGCGGGAATGGTGACGACCCGGAGGCGTTGGGATCCGACCTTGCCCGCCGCCTCGTCGACCACCACGGCGGCAACCTCCTGCTCGAGGAGGCGGAGGCGTTGTGACTAGCCGTCGGCTGAGGACGTGGAGCCGGAGCCGACCATCCAGGGAGGCGATGTCGTGACGGTCTACCTGGTGGGGGCGGGTCCTGGTGACCCCGGGCTGCTCACCCGGCGTGGGGCCGAGCTGCTGGCGCGCGCCGAGGTGGTCGTCTACGACCGGCTCGCGCATCCCGCGCTGCTCGACCTGGCCGCGCCCGAGGCCGAGCGGGTCGACGTCGGCAAGGCCCCGGGCGACGTGACGCTCGACCAGGAGGGGATCAACGCGCTGCTCGTCGATCGTGGCCGTACCGGGCGAACCGTCGTGCGCTTGAAGGGCGGCGACCCGTTCGTGTTCGGTCGGGGGGGAGAGGAGGCCGAGGCCCTCGCCGCGGCCGGCATTGCGTTCGAGGTGGTGCCCGGCGTCACCAGCGCCATCGCGGCGCCCGCCTACGGCGGCATCCCGGTCACCCATCGGGGGCTGGCGACGCACTTCACGGTGGTGACAGGCCACGAGGACCCGGCCAAGGGCACGACCGACACCGACTGGGAGTCCCTCGCCCGGGTCGGCGGCACTCTCGTGATCCTGATGGGTGCGGGTAACCTGCCCGAGATCGCCCGGCGACTGATCGCCGGCGGCCGGTCGCCCGACACGCCGGTCGCGGCGGTCCGTTGGGGGACCCGCCCGGAGCAGGCGACGGTACGCGCCACGCTGGCGACGATCGCGGCGGCCGGGGTCGCGGCCCCGAGCGCGATCGTGGTGGGCGCGGTCGCCGGGCTGGACCTCGCCTGGTTCGAGGCCCGCCCACTGTTCGGCCGGACCGTCGTGGTCACCCGGGCCCGAGAGCAGGCGAGTGCGCTCCGGTCGCGGCTCGAGGAGCTCGGCGCGGCGGTGATCGAGCTGCCGACGATCGCGATCGAGCCGATCGACTTCGAGCTGCCTCCACTTGACCGCTACGCGTGGCTGGTGTTCACGTCGCCCAACGGGGTCGACGCGTTCTTCACCCGTGGGCTGGCCGCGCGCGGGCTCGACGCGCGTGCGCTCGGGCATCTACGGATCGCGGCGATCGGTCCGGGTACCGCAGCGGCACTCACCGAACGGGGCTTGCGGGCTGATGTCGTCCCCGAGCGCTTCGTCGCCGAGTCGCTGCTCGAGGCGTTCCCGGCGCCCGGCGCACCCGGCGAGCGGATCCTGCTCGCACGCGCCGAACAGGCGCGTGAGGTGCTGCCCGAGGGGTTGACCGACCGCGGCCACGTGGTCGACGTGCTCGACGTCTACCGGACGGTTCCGGCCCGGCCCCTCGCCGCCGATCTGACCGTCGTGCGCGAAGGGCTGGTCGACGCGCTCACGTTCACGTCGAGCTCGACGGTGACGAACTTCTGCGACCTGGTCGGTCCGCTGTCCGAGCCGGCGCCGCTCGTGGTGTCGATCGGTCCGATCACCACGCGCACGGCGGGAGAGCGGGGCCTGCACGTCGACGTGGAGGCCGAGCCGCACACGATCGACGCGCTGGTGGAGGCGGTCCGCGCGGCCCTCACCGGGCCGCGCCCATGAGCCGTTCGGAGCTGGTGGACCCGTCGGCCTAGCCTTGGTGGCGTGAGCTTCCCCGAGCACCGGCCCCGTCGCCTGCGTCGGACCGACGCGATGCGCCGCCTGACCGCCGAGGCCCGTCTCTCGGTCGACGACCTGGTCGCCCCGCTCTTCGTGAAGGAGGGCATCGACGCGCCCGAACCCGTCGTCTCCATGCCGGGGGTCGTGCAGCACACCCAGGAGAGCCTCCGCAAGGAGGTGCGGGCGCTCGCGGACCTCGGGATCCCCGCGGTGATCCTGTTCGGGGTCCCGGCGGCCAAGGACGCCCGGGGGTCGGGTGCCGACGATCCCGACGGCGTGGTGCAGGTCGCGCTGCGGAACCTCCGCGACGAGGTGGGCGACGACCCCGTGCTCATGGCCGACGACTGCCTCGACGAGTACACCGACCACGGCCACTGTGGGCTGCTCAGCGCGAGCGGCGAGGTCGACAACGACGCCACGCTGGAGCGCTACGCGTCGATCGCCATCGCGCAGGCCGACGCCGGCGCCGACGTGGTCGCGCCGAGCGGGATGATGGACGGCCAGGTCGGTGCGATCCGCACCGCCCTCGACGCGAGCGGGCACGCCGACACCGCGATCCTCGCGTACTCGGCGAAGTACGCCTCCGCGCTCTACGGACCGTTCCGTGACGCGGCCGAGTGCGCGCCGCAGTTCGGCGACCGGCGCGGGTACCAAATGCACCCGGCGAACGCGCGCGAGGCACTCGACGAGACCGCTGCCGATCTCGCGGAGGGCGCCGACATGGTGATGGTGAAGCCCGCGCTCGCGTACCTCGACGTGATCGCGTCGCTTCGCGACGCCTTCGACGTCCCGGTCGCGGCATACCATGTGAGCGGCGAGTACGCGATGTTGAAGGCCGCGGCGGCCAACGGGTGGATCGACGGTGATGCGGTTGCGCGCGAGCACCTGCTCGCGATCCGGCGGGCCGGCGCCGACTTCGTGCTCACCTACCTCGCCCGCGAGGTCGCCGAGCACCTCCAGTCGTGACTTCAAACGCCGGCCTGGTTTGTGCGCCGAGGAGCGCATATCGCTCATCTTCGAACAATCCCGGGGGGCCTTCGGGGGAGGGTCAACCGTGAGCGTAAGCCCCAGCGGTAGCAACGCGGAGTGGTTCGCCCGGGCGAACGAGGTGATTCCCGGCGGGGTCAGCTCTCCGGTGCGGGCGTTCGCCGCGGTCGGCGGCACTCCGTTCTTCGTGGCGCGCGCCGAGGGCGCGCACCTTGTCGACGAGGAAGGCCGCCGCTACCTCGACTTGGTGCAGAGCTGGGGTGCGTCGATCCTCGGCCACGCGCACCCGGCCGTGGTGGAGGCGGTGCAGCGCGCCGCGGCCGACGGCACCAGCTACGGCGCGCCCACCGCGCGCGAGGTGCGCCTGGCCGAGGAGATCGCGGACCGGGTGCCGAGCGTCGAGAAGGTGCGGCTGGTGTCGTCGGGCACCGAGGCCGCGATGACCGTCGTGCGGCTCGCCCGTGGGGCCACCGGGCGCGCCAAGGTGCTGAAGTTCGCGGGCTGCTACCACGGTCATCTCGACGCGCTGCTCGTGGCGGCCGGTAGCGGGGTCGCGACCCTCGGGCTGCCCGGCTCGGCGGGTGTGACCCCGGGGGCCGTCGCCGACACCGTCGTCGTGGCGTTCAACGACCGTGACGCGTTCGACGAGGCGCTCGCGGTGCACGGCGACGACCTCGCCGCGGTACTGGTGGAAGGTGTGCCGGCGAACATGGGCCTGGTGCCGCCCGAGGTCGGGTTCCTCGAGCACCTGGAGCGGCGTTGCCGCGAGGTCGGCGCGCTGCTCGTGTGCGACGAGGTGATCACCGGCTTCCGGTTGGCACCCGGCGGTGCGCAGCAGCACTACGACCTCGCGCCGGACCTGTCGATCTTCGGCAAGGTGGTGGGCGGCGGGCTGCCGCTCGCGGCGGTCGGTGGACCGGCCGCGCTGATGGACCGCCTCGCGCCGGTGGGCGAGGTGTACCAGGCGGGCACGCTGTCGGGGAACCCGCTTGCGACGGCTGCCGGGTTGGCCGTGCTCGGGCACCTCGACCCTACGGCCTACGAGCAGCTCGAGGCCCGGGTCGCGCTGTTCGCGAAGGCGCTGGACGACGCGGTCACGAGTGCCGGCCTCGCGCTGCAGGTGCCCCGGGTCGCGACCCTGCTCGGCCTGAGCTTCGCCGACGCTCCGGTCCGCGACTACGAGTCGGCGAAGGCGTCCGACCACGCGGCCTATGCCGCGTTCTTCCACGCGATGCTGCGCCGGGGCGTGTACCTCGCGCCGAGCGGCTACGAGACCATGTTCGTGAGCCTCGCGCACACCGACGCGGAGCTGGCCCGTACCGCGGAGCACGCCCACGATGCCGCCCTCGAGGTCGCCGGGTCTCGCTGAGAGATTCACCCGCGCTCGCTCAGCGAGATGTCAGTCCTCGGGGGCCTTCTTCTTGCGGACCTTGTCCATGTAGAACAGCGAGCCGATGAAGAGCCAGAAGAACACGGCGAGCAGCACGAAGGCTGCGCCGCCGCCGCCGTTCTCGCCGGCCGCGTCGACGAGCTGGCCGTCGGAGCACCCGGCGGCGAGCACCGCGAGGGCGAGGAGCGGCAGGAGCCGCGTGGTGGAGCAGAGGATTCCCTGGCGCTGGTGTCGGGTGGGGCGCTGCAGGCGGGTCATTGTGCTCCTCAGACCGTCTCGGGCGTCTTGTCGTCGGCTGCGTCCCTTGCGACGCGCTCTGCCGCCTCGGTCAGCGCGGCGGCTTGGGCTTGGAGATCGCGCTCTCGCCAGTGCAACCCGAGCAGGAACAGCACGAACAGCGTGCCGGAGCCGAGGAACGCGACCGTCGGCGGTACCCGCATCGAGCCGAGGTCACGCACGTACACCAGGGCGTCGACCGGCTTGGAGGTGTCGCACTTGGGCGCCGGGATCGGGTCGCCGAACGGGACGATCTGGGCGTCCTTGTCGACCGGGCAGATGAACGCGACCGCGTACAGCGGCTCGTGCAGGCTCATGTGGATCCACGGCCAGCCGGCGCCGGTGGACACGTCGACCTGGCTGAAGGTGCTGCCCCCGCCCGTCTCGTACGCGCTCTTCACGATGTAGTCGGTCGCCGCGGAGTAGATCGCGAACTTGCTCGTGGCGCCGGTCTCCTCGGAGATGGCGCCGGTCTCGGTGGGTGCGACGAGCGCCGCGTCGACGGCGGCCTTCACGTTGGCCAGCTCAGCTAGGTCGACCTTGTTCGCGGGGGTCTTCGCCGTCTGCACCGGCTCGTACTTGGAGCGGGCGAGGTCGCCGCCCGAGATCGACTCCAGCGCGACCCACTGGGCGCTCCGGCCCTTCAGCGTGTTGCGCGGGGACGCGGTGGTCATCCACAACAGCGAGAGCAGTATCATCAGCCCGGCAAGACCGGCGCCGATGACGAGGAAGCCGAGTCGGGCGCCGAGGTTGGTGGCGAGCAACAGGTACACGGTGCCGCAGAAGAGGGCCACCGCCGAGATCGGGACGAGCACGCCGAGGATCGTCGGGTACCAGAGGGTGCGCTGGGTCAACTCGCTCGCGAGGATCAGTGCGTTCGGCAACGCCGGCTCCTAGAGGTTGCGCTCGTACGTGACGACGGCGTCGATCTGGTCCTGGGTGAAGATCTGGCCGAAGTGAGGCATGCGGCCCGAGGAGATGCCCCGCACCCCGTAGCCCTTGTTGTTCTCGACGCCTTCGCCGACCCACGCGTACTGCTTCTGGTAGCCGGGGGTCTTCGGATCGTCGGCGGGCTCGCCGGGGAACTGCTCGAGCACCGAGCCCCCGGTGAGCGACGGCCCGAAGGCGCCACCTCCCATCGGGCCGGGTAGCGGCACCAGGGCGTTGGTCGGGTCGTTGTACGACCAGCCGTTGGTGTGGCAGCGGGCGCACTGGGTCATGAACAGCAGCTTGCCCTGGCTCGCGCGGTCGACCTCGGTCTTGAAGGCGCGGGAGCGCACGATCGCCTCCTCGGCGCGGGCCACCTTGATCTCGGCGGCCGCGCGGGCCGTGACGCTCTCTGCTGCGGCCAGGTCCTCACGAGCCGCGGCCAGGTTCTGTCGGGCGGTCTTCAGCGCG
The DNA here is from genome assembly GCA_016870395.1 of Actinomycetota bacterium. GTDB lineage: Bacteria > Actinomycetota > Acidimicrobiia > IMCC26256 > JAENVU01 > SHUZ01. Next base: position 138,879 of record VGBT01000001.1, read on the forward strand.
CTGGCGGCCTGGTCCTGGAGGGCGACGACGTCCTTGCCGACCTGCGCCTTGGCCTGGGCCGGGCTGACCTGGATGCTCTTCAGGTACGCGACGAGGTCGCTGACCGCCTGCGCGTTCTTCGGACCGCCGCCGGCGATGCCCCAGGCCGGCATCGGCGTTCCGGGCCGCCCGTAGGTGATGATCTGGGTCACCTGCTGCTCGGCACGCGCGCAGTTGGCGGCTTCCTCGGCCAGCTCCTCGGCGGTGCAGTCGTTGAAGCGGTAGAAGACCGTGTCGAGCGCCGGTGCCGCCCAGCTCACCTGCACCGGCCGGGCTTCCGTGTCCCCCTGGGCCTCGGGCGTGATCACGAACGGCGCCGAGCCGCCGGCGGAGTCGGTGCCGTGGCAGGTGGCGCACAGCAGCGACTTGGCCGCGTCGTACTCGGGCATCTGGTCGTTGGCGTAGAGCGTTGCACCCCGCTCGATCGCCCGCTCCTCAAAGCCCTCGGCCTCCGCGCTCTGCCGGCCGGGCTCGAGCACCCAGTACAGCGGTAGCACGATCGCCACGATCGAGGAGAACAGCAAGGTCCACCGCAGCACGCGGGTGAGGTGCTCGTTCTCGAGCGTCTCGTCGTCGTAGAACGGCGTGAGGTTCTGAGGCTCGACCTCTTTCGGCGCGCGCCGCACCGAGAGCACCCGGTACGCCAGCACGCCAGCGATCACCAAGACCGCGATGATGTTGACGGTGAAGACGAGCGTCCGGAGGGTGATCGCCAGGGTCAAGGTCGCCTCTTCGGGTCGATCCGGTGGGAGTGCACGCTGCTAGCCGACGCAGGGCGGGCCCTCGGCGCCCTGCCCGGTGGTGTCGGTGCCGATGGGGGCGCCCTCGGTCGGCAGGCCGGTGTCGATCGTGAGCTTCTGGCCGCTGATCTCGACGACGAAGTGGTCGAGGCCACGCGGCGCCGGCCCACCGGTCTTCTCGCCGACGCGGTTGTACTTCGAGCCGTGGCACGGGCACTCGAACCACTGCGAGCTGGGGCACCAGGGCACCTTGCAGCCCAGGTGCGGGCACTTCTGGTAATGGGCCACGATGCCCTGCTCCATGGCCGGGATCAGCAGCGTGTACTGGGGGACCTTCCTGGCCTTCGGGACCGCCGAAGTGGGGTAGGGCACCAGGTAGCTACGCGCCTCGGGCACGTAGTAGGGCTCCTTCTTCTCCTCGTTGTAGGCGAGCACCTCGTCGAGGCCGACGCCGGCGTCGATCTTGCCGCCGAAGCCGCCGGCCGACTTCGCGTAGAGGAAGCTGATGCAAGCGGCGGCAAGAGCACCGAGGCTCACTGTCATCGTGACGACGATGCCCCGGTTCAGGAACTGCCGGCGGCTGACCTGGATCTCCTCCTCGTCGACGGGCTGACGCTCAGCGACCCCGGACGGCGCCCGAGTGGCGGGCACCGCGGCCTCGGACGCGGCCTCGTCTGCGTTCCTCGTCGCGGCGCCGGCCGTCACCGCGGTCTTGCCGGCCTCGGCGTCGCGTTGGCGGGTCTCGGCCGACAGCGTGCCGGTGACGCGGCCCGACGCGTCGGAGGAGGCCCGGCGGCGGCCGGTGGCGAGGACCATCACCGCGGCCAGGATTAGCAAAACCGGGATGGCGATGACGAGTGCGGTGGACACAGGACTCCTAGAGCTCGAAGAAGATGCCGTCGTTCCAGGGGAACACGAAGTTGAAGCCGGCGCCCCGGAAGAACGAGCCGATGATCACGAGCACCGTCCAGAACATGAGGAAGACCGTGAAGATCGAGATCGCGAACTTCCGATCCTCGGGCTTGTTCGACGGGTTCTTGTCGACGTACGGGGCGATGATGAGCAGGAACAGGGCCATGCCCGGGATGGTCACACCCGCGATCATCGGGTGGAACATCGTGAGCAGCTCCTGGAGCCCGAGGAAGTACCAGGGCGCCTTCGAAGGGTTGGGCGTCTGGTTCACGTCGGCGAGCCCGAGCAGCGGGGCGCGCACCAGGGCCGAGAAGATGAGCAGCATCGCACTCACCGACAGGGTGGCCGCGAGCTCGATCACGAGCAGGTGCGGCCAGGTGTGGACCTTGTCCTGGGCCTCGCCCCGGACCTGCTGGATCGACCCCGACTTGACCACCGTGAGCAGGCGCTGGGTGTGGCCGCCCGGACCGGTGCCCGACGGAGTGGCGATCGGCGCGGCCTTGACCGCGGTCGCGGTGCCTCCGCCTCCGACGGATGCGGCCTCTCCGCCCTCCTTCGCGGCCTTGCGGCGGCGTGAGCGCTCGAGCAGGTGCGCGGGGACCCCGCCCTTCGACTCGGTGATCTCCTCGCCCGCCGCGGCGGCCGGCGTTTGGGACGGCGTCTCGGCGGGCGTCTCCGGCGCCGGCGCCTCCTCGGTTGGCGCCCCGGCCGAGGCGTCTTCGGTGCCGCCCTCGGCGGCGCCTTCGGTGTCGCCGGACAGCCCGAGCTGCTTGCGCCGCTCGGCGGCACGCCGCTTCAGGTGTTCGGGAAGTTCGGGCATGGTGGCGCTTCCCCCTAGAGCGTTCCGGGCGCGGCGACGTTGGGCCTACAGCGGTCCACTGATGCCTCCGTCCTTGCGGACCCTCCAGAAGTGGACCGCCATGAAGATCACGATCACGAACGGCAGCAGCAGCACGTGCAGCGTGTACCAGCGCAGCAGCGTGTCGCCGCTGATCTCCTTCGAGCCGAGCAGCGCGTAGCGCACCTGACTGCCGAAGACCGGCGTGTAGCCCATCATGTTGGTGCCGACCGTGACTGCCCACAGCGCGAGCTGGTCCCAGGGGAGCAGGTATCCGGTGAAGGAGAGCAGCAGCGTCAGCGTGAGCAGGATCACGCCGATCACCCAGTTGAACTCGCGTGGCGCCTTGTAGGCGCCGTGATAGAAGACGCGGCTCATGTGCAGGAACACGGTGATCACCATGAGGTGCGCGGCCCACCGGTGCATGTTGCGCACGAGCGAGCCGAACCACACCGCGGTCTCGAGCTGCTGAACGTTGTTCCACGCGAGCGCCTCGGTCGGCCGGTAGAAGAACATCAGGAAGATGCCGGTGACAGTGAGCAGGATGAACAGGAAGAACGACAGCCCGCCGAGGCAGAGCGTGTAGCTCACCTTCACCGCGTGCCGCTTCACCTTCACCGGGTGGAGGTGGTACAGCACGCTGTTCATGATCACGTACGAGCGGTTTCGCGGGCTGTCGGTGTAGCCGCGCCGAAAGATGGATCCCGGGCGAAAGATCGACGTCAGCACCTGCGAGCTGCCGAGCTGGTCGCCGAGCGCCTTCGAGCGCTCGCGCAACTTCGTTCCGAGCCCCCCGCTCCCGTTGCTCCCGTTGCCGTTGGCCACGAGTGCCTCTCCTGCTTCCGTGTCCGTGCCCGACCGATGAGCCGGGCGAAGTTGGGTGCTAGAACCTCACGCCGTACGCGTATCCGTTGCGCGGTGTACGGGTGTGCGGATCGCCCGCCGCACCTTGCGCCGTCACCTTGCCGAGGACGATCACACCGGTCGGGCACCGGTCGACGCAGAGCGCGCAGCGCGTGCACACGTCCTCGTCCACGATGAACGCCACGTGGTCGCGGGGGTCCTCGCCCGGGCGGTCGGTCCCGACGGCCTCGGTGATGGCCGAGACCGAGACCATGTGGATGCACTTCCACGGGCAGATGTCGACGCAGCCCTCGCACATGATGCACTCGGCCTGGTCGATGTGGAGGAACTGCTTCGGCTTGACGGCCTGGGTCAAGAAGCCCGGGTCGACCTCGGCGAGCACGTAGTCGGTGGCGAACTCCGGCATCGTCGGGTTCGCGTCGGTGCGGGCCACGGCGCTACGCCTTCGCCCTCAGTGGCCGGCCGAAGGGCGACCGGCCGACCTTCACCGGCGCGGCGGTCTCGAGCTCGCTCGCGGTCTTGCGCTTCTGCCACAGCACGATGAACGCGATGTTCGCCGCGAAGAACACGAGGTAGATCCCGACTACCAGCAGGTCGCGCACCCCGTGCTGCAGGTCGATGGAGAACGGCCAGTTCCACGACTTCATCACCGGGATCGCGGTGGTCGACTTGATGATGAACCGGTTGGTCGACAGGCCCCAGTACTTGTCGGACGCGGTGATGAACTCGTGCGGGATCACCGCGTAGGCGAGCAGCATCATGGTGAACGTGTAGACCGCCCCGGCCATGGCCTGGGCCCAGGTGGTGGGCTGTTCAGGCTTCGGGCGTCGCAACAGGACCACGAGCGGGATGGTCATCACGATCAGCAGCAGGGTCGCCCAGATGAGGCGGCCGTTAGGTCGGAGGAACGGTAGCCAGTCCGGTAGCAGGTTAAGCATGTGGCCGCTCGGTCTCCTTCGCCGGGCCCCACGCGCGCTCCCCCGTCGCGTGTCGAGCCCCTGATCTGACGATGTTCTCTACCACGCTAGATCGCGGAAAGACACATCGGCGGGTTGGTGACCGGTGCCCGGCCGATCGGTCGCGCGCGGTGCCGGGTCGCACCCCGATTCGCGCGACGATGCTGGGCATGTCCGTGCCTTCCGGCGACCGCTATGACGCGCTCGTGGTGGGGGCCGGGCCGTCCGGGGCCGCGGCCGCCTACTGGCTCGCCGAGCGCGGGCGACGGGTCCTGGTGGTGGAGCGGAAGCGCTTCCCGCGGGAGAAGACCTGTGGTGACGGCCTCACCCCGCGTGCCGTGCGTCAGCTACTCGACATGGGCCTGGGCGAGCCTCTCTCGGAGTTCCACCGCTACGAGGGCCTGCGCTCGATGGCCCACGGTGTGACGCTGGAGCTGGCCTGGCCGTCCCATCCCGTCTACCCCTCGCACGGGTACGTGGTGCGGCGCCGAGACCTCGACCTCATGGTCGCCGAGCGGGCGGTGAAGGCGGGAGCCACGCTGTGGCAAGCCACTGAGGCCCTGGAGCCGTCCCTCGACCGGGGCCTGGTGACCGGGGCCGTCGTACGGCACACGGAGTCGGGGACCACCGAACGGGTGTCGGCCCGCTACGTGGTGGTGGCCGACGGTGCCAACTCACGGTTCGGTCGTGCGCTCGGCACCGCCCGTGACCGCTCCTACCCGATGGGGATGGCGATTCGCGGCTATTACCGCTCTTCGCGCCATGACGACCCCTGGATCGAGAGCCACCTCGACCTGCGGGACCGCGAGGGGAACCATATGCCCGGATATGGGTGGATCTTTCCGGTCGGTGACGGCACGGTCAACGTGGGTGCCGGTCTCCTCGACACCTTCACCGGCTTCAAGGCCGTCAACACGACCCGGCTCATGGAGGCCTTCACCGCCACCGCGCCCTCTTACTGGGGGATCTCGGAGGCGACCGCGACCGGGCCATGGACCGGGGGGCGACTCCCCACCGGCGGGTCGGTGCTGCCCAAGACCGGCCCCACCTGGATCGTGGCCGGCGACGCGGCCGGGTCGATCAACCCGTTCAACGGGGAGGGCATCGCGTATGCCTACGAGACCGGGCGGATGGTTGCCGAAGCGGTCGACGACGCGCTCGAGGCCGGCGACGGCCTCGCCCTGGCCGCGTACCCCGAGCGGCTGGAGGCCGTCTACGGCCTCTACTTCAGGGTCGCCCGCCTCTTCGTGAAGGCGATCGGCAACCCGGGGGTGATGCGGGAGCTGACCCGGGTCGGGTTCCGGTCGCGGACCCTCATGGAGTGGGTCCTGCGGATCATGGCGAACCTGTTGCGTCCCGACGAGCTCGGCCCGGCCGAGGCCGCGTACGCGGTGGCGGCCCGGGTCGTGGCCGCGCTGCCCGAGCCGTAGCGACCTCAAGCGCCGGGGGCACCGGGACGATGGACCATCCATGGGGACTGCGCAGCACACCGCCGGTGACGCGGGTCCCGATCCCTGGCGGCGGCTGTACGCGGTGAGCGATCCCCGCGCCGACGGCGCCCGGTTCCCGGGGCTCGGTCGACTGCTGTTCCTCAACGAGAACCTCGGTGGCCACGCCACCATGCACCTGCACATGTTCCGTGCCCTCGCGGAGCACCCCGAAGTCGACGCGGTGCACCTCGACGTGCCGCCGGCCGGCCTCGTCCGCCGCATCGCGGGCGCGCAGGTCCCGGGCCTCGCGCGACTCGACCTCGACCTCGGCGCGCTTCGATCGCAGCTCGCCCTGAGCCGGGTGGCCGACCGGATGCTGCGGCGGGCCATTGCCGAGGGCCCGGTGGGCGCGATCCACGCCTACTCGCAGCACGTGGCGATGCACTCCTCGAAGACGCTGGCCCGCTTTCCGAGCGTGGTGTCCACCGACGGGTCGGCGGCCCAGAACGCGAAGCAGCTGCCGTTCCGTCACCCGACCCGCTTCACCCCAGCGGCGACCGCGCACGCCGAGCGCTACGAGGCCAAGGTGTTCGCGGCGGCCACGATCGTCGTGGCCCAGAGCGAGTGGGCCGCGGGCGCGATCCGCGACCGGTACGGGCTCGGAGAGGAGCGGCTCCGGGTGATCCCGTTCGGGATCATGCCGCCGGTCCTCGTCGAGCGGAAGGTGCGCGAGCCGTTCGAGATCACCTTCACCGGCAACACGATGCTGCGCAAGGGTGGCACCCAGCTCCTGCGGGTCTTCCGGGAGCGACGGTGGCACGAGCGAGGCGTGGTCCTCAACCTCGTGACCCGCGACGAGGTGCCCGACGAGCCCGGGGTCCGGGTGTACCCCGACCTCCGGCCGGGCGACCCCCGTCTCGTCGAGATGCTGGCGCGGACCGCGGTGTTCGTTCTGCCGAGCGAGATCGACAAGTCGCCCTACTCGGTCCTCGAAGCCATGTTCGCGGGGGTGCCGGTCGTCTCGACCTGGGTCGGCGGGGTGCCGGAGATGGTGCTCGACGGCGAGACCGGGCTGCTCGTACCGATCGGCGACGACGAGGCGCTCGCGAGCGCGATCGAGCGGCTGCTCGACGACCCGGCCGAGCGCGAGCGCATGGGCGCGGCGGCGCGCACCCTTGCCACGGAGCGCTTCGACGCCCGCAAGACGACGCTCAACCTGCTGGCCGTGATCGCCGAGGCCGAGTCGGTGTTCGCTCGCTAGGCGTGGGCTAACCCCTCCAGGCCCTGAAGGGCCGGGCGAGGTGATAGGCGAGGCGGGCCCGGTGATGGCCCGGCCCCATGCACAAGCGCGGGATGGCGAACGGGTCCGTGCCGGGGACGACCCGGCCGAAGCTGAACGTGAACGCCGCGCGGTACCCGGCCTCCCGCGCGGCTGCCCGTGTCGGCGCGTCGTGGTGGCCGAAGGGGTATGCGAGCAGGTCCACGTGCCGCCCGGTGATCTCCTCGAGGCGTTCGCGCGATTCGAGCAGCTCGCGCGACCGGACCGCGGCGGTGACGTCGGGGAGCGACGCATGGGTGGTGGTGTGGGATCCGACCGTCAGGCCGGCTTCCACCAGGGATCGGAGCTCCGTGGGGGCGAGGGTCGGCGCGGCGCCGGGCCAGAAGTCGGGCTCGCGTCCGAGCACGCCGGCGACCGCGAAGACGGTGGCGGGCACGTCGAGCGCTCGGAGCACCTCGAGCGCCTGTCCGAGCACGCCGGCGAGGGCGTCGTCGAAGGTGACGGCGACCAGTCCGTCGAGCGCGGCGCCGGTCTCTAGCCGGGTGACGATCTCGTCGAGTGCCGTGAAGCGCAGGCCCCAGCCGGCGATCGCCTCGAGCTGGTCCCGGAACCGGCTCGGCGAGAGGTAGTACTCGGTGTGGTTGGACGGGTCGGTGCCGACGTCGTGGTAGCAGAGCACGGCCGCGCCGAGCCCCTGGGTCGGGAGGTCACGTCCGAGCAGCGAGCATCCCGCGCCGAGCAGTCCGAGGCGCTTGGACCACAGGGCCTCGACGTCCACCCACGCGAGCGTACCGGTGCGTGCTTTGCGTGCCCGCGGAGCACGCGCGGTAGCGTGGTGGCCGAGCGCTTTTGGAGCACACGAGAGGGGAGCGAGGTGATCCAGTACCTGCCGATCCTGGCGATGATCGTGCTGGTGATCCTGTTCGTCGCCGTCTCGTTCGCCGCCTCGCTCCTGCTCACCACCAAGCGGCCGACGCGTGCGAAGACCGCGCCGTACGAGTGCGGGATCGTCCCCGAGGAGGAGCCGGCCGAGCGCTTCCCGGTGCGCTTCTACCTCGTCGCGATGGCGTTCATCGTTCTCGACGTCGAGATCATCTTCCTGTACCCGTTCGCGACGGTCTTCGAGGACCTCGGCGGCTACGGGCTCGCGGTCATGGGCGTGTTCCTCCTCGTGCTGCTGGTTCCGTTCGGCTACCTGCTCTCGGTCGGCGCGCTCGACTGGGGCCCGGCCCGACAGGTCGCCGACCGCCTCGTCCGCCCGGTGCTGCGCGCGGCGGGACTGCCGTCCGGTGTTGCGGAGCGTCCTTCACGCGCATCCGAGACCGAAGCGGCGTAACTCCTCATGCCGCTCGACGCGATCCCCTACAACTTCCTCACCGGCCGCCTCGAGGACGTGGTCCGGTGGGCGCGACGCAACAGCGTCTTCCCCGCGACCTTCGGCCTGGCCTGCTGCGCGCTGGAGATGATGGCCACCGGCGCCGCGCACTACGACCTCGCGCGCTACGGCATGGAGATCTTCCGCGCGAGCCCGCGTCAGGCCGACCTCATGTTCGTCGCCGGGCGGGTCTCCCAGAAGATGGCCCCGGTGCTGCGCCAGGTCTACGACCAGATGGTCGAGCCCAAGTGGGTGATCTCGATGGGCGTGTGCGCGAGCAGCGGCGGGATGTTCAACAACTACGCGATCGTGCAGGGCGTCGACCAGATCGTCCCGGTCGACGTGTACGTTCCGGGCTGCCCGCCCGGACCCGAGACGCTGATGCACGGGATCCTCGCCTTGCACGAGCAGATCCGCACCGGTGAGCTCCTGAAGCGCCGGCAGGCGTCTCCCACCGGCGGCGCCGGCATCGAGATCGCTCAGCGCGACGGCGCGCCTGCGCCGTCGCTCACCGCGAGCACGCGAGCCTGAGCCCCGATGTCGGATCCGACCCCCGCGCCCGCCGACGACGCTCGTGAAGACGTTCACGAGCCCGGTGCCGCGCCTGCGCCCTGGGACGAGGTCGCCGCGGCGCTCGTCGCGGCCTTCGAGGGCGCCGTGTTCCACGACAGCCACGGGCAGCCGGTCGTCTACGTCGCTCCCGCGCGGCTGGCCCACGTCGCGACCTTCCTGCGCGACGAGCAGCAGTTCACGACCTGCCTCGACGTGACCGCGGTCGACCACCTCCTCGACGGCGAGCGCCTCGTGGTCGCGGGGGTGGAGCCCGAGCGCTTCGAGGTCGTCGCCAACTTCCTCTCGCATCTGCGCAACCGCCGCATCCGCGTGATCGCCGAGGTCCCGGCGGCCGACCCCACGGTCCCGAGCCTCACCCCGATCTACCCCGGCGTGAGCTACGCCGAGCGCGAGGTGTACGACCTGCTCGGCATCGTCTTCGAAGGCCACCCCGACCTCACGCGCATCCTCATGCCCGACGACTGGTCCGGCCACCCGCTGCGCAAGGACGACGCGCCCGCGCGCGTTCCCGTCACGTTCAAGGGCGACCCCGGCCCGAGAGTCGGGAGGGTCGCGGAGTGAGCACGAGATGAGCGACGTGTGGGAGGAGGTCGAGCGGCTCGGTCGTCAGACCGACGAGGGCGCGCAGGAGCTGCGCCCACGTTCCGAGCTCGTCGTCACCGGTGGCCCCTGGCCCGAGGGCGAGGGCGAGGGCGAGGGCGAGACCATGATCATCAACATGGGGCCCCAGCACCCGTCCACCCACGGGGTGCTGCGCGTGATGATGGAGCTCGACGGTGAGACGGTGGTGCGGGCGAAGCCGGTCATCGGTTACCTCCACACCGGCATGGAGAAGACGGCCGAGCAGCTCACCTACGTGCAGGGCAGCACCAACGTCACCCGCATGGACTACGCGTCGCCGATCGCGAACGAGCTCGTGTTCTCGACGGCCGTCGAGCGGCTGCTCGACGTCGAGGTCCCGCCGCGCGCCGTCTGGGCGCGCATGCTCCTTGCCGAGCTGAGCCGCATGGCGAGCCACCTCCTGTTCCAGGCCAGCAACGGCATGGACATCGGCGCGGTGTCGATGATGCTCTACGGCTGGCGTGAACGTGAGGAGACGCTGCGGGTCCTGGAGATGATCACGGGACTGCGCATGAACCACAACTTCGTGCGCCCCGGTGGCATCGCGGCCGACCTGCCCGACGGCTGGCAGCGCGCGGTGCTCGAGCTCTGCGAGATCGTCGAGCGCGGCATCGACGACTACGACACGTTGCTCACCTCGAACCCGATCTGGGTCGAGCGCACCGTCGGAGTGGGGGTCATCACCACGGAGCAGGCGTTGGCGCTCGGGATCTCCGGACCGATCCTGCGCTCCACGGGATTCCCGTGGGACCTGCGCAAGGCCCAGCCGTACCTCGCGTACGACCAGGTCGACTTCGACGTGATCTACACGGAGAACGGCGACTGCTTCGACCGCTATCGCATCCGGCTCGGCGAGATCGCGGAGTCGATCAAGATCGTTCGCCAGTGCGTGGACATGATGCCCGCCGGCGACTACCGGACCCAGGACAAGAAGGTCACCCCGCCGCCGCGTGCTCGTATCAATGAGTCGATGGAAGCGCTGATCCACCACTTCAAGCTCTTCACCGAGGGCTTCCGTGTCCCGGCCGGCGAGACCTACGTGTCGGTCGAGTCGCCGCGTGGTGAGATCGGCTGCTACCTCGTCTCCGACGGGACGGGCAAGCCGGTGCGGATGCACATCCGCGGACCGTCGTTCTACAACCTCCAGTCGATGGAGCCGATGATGGAAGGCCGCCTCGTGGCCGACGCCGTCGCGGTGATCTCGAGTGTCGACCCGATCCTCGGAGAGGTGGATCGGTGATGTTCACGCCCGAGAACCTCGAGCGCGCCCGCGCGATCGTGGCCCGCTACCCGCGGGCCAAGTCCGCGATCCTGCCGCTCGCGCACCTCGCCCAGGACCAGGACGGCTGGCTCTCGCCCGAGGCGATGCGCGAGATCGCGGCGCTCACGAGAGTCGAGCCGGCCGAGGTGCTCGGCACCTGCAGCTTCTACACGATGTTCAAGCGCGATCCGGTCGGCCGGCTCGTGGTGTCGGTGTGCACGAACGTCACGTGCCTCGTCACCGGCGGGCCCGAGGTTCTCGAGCACCTCGCCCGGCGCTACGACGACGACGACGTGTATGTCGAGGAGGTCGAGTGCCTCGCGGCGTGCGGGGGTGCGCCTGCGATGCAGGTGAACTACGAGTTCCACGAGGGTCTCACGCCCGAGATGGCGGAGGAGATCGTCGAGGCCTACAAGCGGGGTGAGCTCATCCCGCGCGGCGTGAGCGGAGGCCGGGTGTCGTGACCGTCACCGAGACCCGCGTCATCACGAAGCGGATCCACGACCGTCCGGAGGACAGCTGGACGATCGACGGCGCGCTCGCGTCCGGCGCGTACGAGGGCTTGCGCGCGGCGTTCGCCATGGGGCGTGACGCGATCGGCGAGGAGCAGGTGAAGGCGTCCGGTCTGCGTGGCCGGGGCGGCGCCGGGTTTCCCACCGCGACGAAGTGGTCGTTCCTCCCGGCGGGTTCGTACCCGCGCTACCTCGTCGTCAACGCCGACGAGGGTGAGCCGTCCACCTTCAAGGACCGCATGCTCATCGAGCGTGACCCGCACCAGCTCATCGAGGGGATCGCGATCGCCGCGTTCGCGATCGAGTGCAACCTCGCGTTCGTCTACATCCGCGGCGAGTTCGCGCTCGGCTACGAGCGCCTGGAGCAGGCGGTGGCGGAGGCGAAGGCGAAGGGCTTCCTCGGCATGAACATCCTCGGCTCGGGCTTCGACCTCGACATCGTCGTGCACCGCGGCGCGGGCGCCTACATCTGCGGCGAGGAGACGGCGTTGCTCGAGAGCCTGGAGGGCGAGCGCGGCATGCCGCGCATCCGCCCGCCGTTCCCAGCGATCGAGGGGCTCTACGCGAAGCCGACCGTGGTGAACAACGTCGAGACGATCTCCACGCTCCCACACATCGTGCGTATGGGCGGGGAGGAGTACGCGAAGCTCGGGGTCGACCGCTCGACCGGCACGCGCGTCTTCTCGCTCTCCGGTCACGTCAAGCGTCCGGGCAACTACGAGGTCGAGCTGGGCGTCACCTTCCGCGACCTCCTGTACTCGCCGGAGCTCGGTGGCGGCATCACCGACGACCGCAAGGTGAAGTTCTTCATCCCCGGGGGCGCGTCGAGCCAGTGGCTCACCGGCGCCGACGAGCACCTCGACGCCCCGCTCGACATGGACTTCTTGGAGCAGAACCTCGGCGTGATGCTGGGCTCCGGCGCGGTGATGGTCTTCGACGAGACTGTCAACCCGGCGCTCGTGGCCTGGCGCCTCGCGAAGTTCTTCGCGGACGAGTCGTGCGGCAAGTGCACGCCGTGCCGGGAGGGAACCGGCTGGGTCGAGAAGGTGCTGTACCGGATCGCGCACGGCCAGGGTCGGCCACAAGACTTCGACATGCTGCTCGACGTGTGCGACAACATCTCGCCGGGCGTCACCACCGCCCCGTTCGCCCAGACGACGATCTGCCCGCTCGGGCCGTCGGTGGTCAGCCCGGTCGCGAGCCTCCAGAAGTACTTCCGCGACGAGGTCCTCGCGATGTGCACCGGTCCGTCGACGATCCCCGTGAGCGCGTCATGAACCTGGTGAGCGTCACGATCGACGGGCGCGAGGTGCAGGTGCCCGCCGGCGAGTTGCTGATCAAGGTCGCGCAGGAGCACGGCACCTACATCCCGCGCTTCTGCTGGCACGAGCGGATGAAGCCGGTGGGGATGTGCCGGATGTGTTTGGTCGAGGTCGAGGGCGTGCGGGGGCTTCCGCCGGCGTGCACCACCCCGGTCACCGATGGCATGGTCGTGCGCACCAAGACGCCGGCGGTGAAGAAGGTGCAGGACGGCGTCCTCGAGCTCCTGCTCGTGAACCACCCGCTCGACTGCCCGGTGTGCGACCGCGGCGGCGAGTGCCCGCTCCAGGACACCACGCTCGCGTTCGGTCCGGGAGAGTCTCGCTTCGTCGAGGAGAAGCGGCACTGGGAGAAGCCGATCCCGGTGTCCGACCTCGTGCTGCTCGACCGCGAGCGCTGCATCCAGTGTGCGCGTTGCACACGCTTCGCCGACGAGATCGCGGGTGATCCGCTGATCTCGTTCGGGGAGCGTGGTGGCCAAACGGAGATCATCACCTTCCCCGACGAGCCGTTCGCGTCGTACTTCTCGGGCAACACGGTCCAGATCTGCCCCGTCGGCGCGCTCACCGCGAAGCCGTATCGCTTCAGGGCGCGCCCGTGGGACCTCACCGGGGCCGAGACGTCGTGCGTCACCTGCGCGGTCCACTGCCGGGGCGCGCTCGAGTCCACCAGCAACCAGCTGGTGCGGCTCCTCGGCGTCGACAGTGAGCCGGTCAACCAGGGGTGGCTGTGTGACAAGGGCCGCTACGGGTACGAGGCGGTCAACGCCGACGAGCGCGTGCGCCACCCGATGATCCGCAAGCGCGGCGAGCTGGTGGAGTGCTCGTGGCCGGAGGCGCTCGACGCGGCAGCCGACGGGATCCAGCGGGCGCTCGACCTCAACGGGCCGCAGTCGGTGGCGTTGCTCGGCGGTGCCAACGGCACCAACGAAGAGGCCTACGCCTGGGCCCGCCTCGCCAAGAGCGTGCTGCGCACCGACAACGTCGACGCGCAGCTCGGCGACGGGCTGCCCGCCGAGGTCGTGCTGGGTCTCCCCCGCGCGCTCATCGCCGACCTCGACCGGGCGCGCGGCATCGTGCTGCTGGGCCCCGACCTCAAAGAGGAGCTCCCGGTCCTCTACCTGCGCATGCGGCGCGCCGCGGTGGAGCTCGGCGTCCCGCTGATCGAGATCGCACCTCGCGACACGGGCTGCTCGCGCTACGCCTCGGCCCGGCTCCGGCCCGTGCCCGGAGAGCAGGCCGGCATCGCGCGCCGGCTCGCCGCCGCCGTCGGTGGTGCACCCAGCGGCGACGCCGACATCGACGAAGCCGCCGTGCTCCTCGCGGGCAGGGACGGCGACGTCGTGGTGGTTCTCGGCCGCGGCGACCTGGCCGAGTCGGCCGCCACCACCGTTGCCGCGGCCGCGGAGCTCGGCGCTCTGCCCGGCGCGAAGTTCCTCGTCGCGCTCCGTCGGGCCAACGTCCGCGGCGCGCTCGACCTCGGCCTGGCTCCCGGGTTCCTGCCCGGTCGGGTCACGCTGGCCGAGGGAGGCGACCACTTCGCGCAAGCCTGGGGTGGGGTCCCCGCGGCCCCGGGCCTCGGTGCGCTCGGGATCCTCGGGGCCGCGTCCGAGGGGCGCATCCACGCCCTCGTCCTAGCCGGGAGCGACCCCGTCGGTGGGTGCCCGGACCGCTCGCTCGCGCGTAACGCGATCGCGGCAGCCGGCTTCGTGATCGCGGTCGACACGTTCGTGACCGAGAGCAACAAGCGCGCCGACGTGTTCCTCCCCGTCACGATGTGGGGCGAGGAGTCCGGCACGGTCACCAACGTCGAAGGGCGCGTGCAGCGGGTCGCGCAGAAGGTCTCGCCCGAGGGCATCGCGATGCCCGAGTGGCGCATCGCGGCGGAGCTCGCACTGCGGCTGGGGGTCGACTTCGGTTTCGAGGCGGTCGAGGAGGTCACCGACGAGATCGCCCGGGTGGCTCCCGCGCACGCGGGCGTCGACACCACGCTCCTGCGTCGGGCGCGCGATGGAGTCGTGCTGCCCGTCGCCGAACACCCCGACGAGCTCCACTTCGGTCGCGCCGGCGTGGGGCTGGCGGGGGCCTCGTGGGACCCGATCCTGCCGACACCAGCGGAAGTGGTGGCCGACGCCCCGGTCGAGCCGGTCGAGCCGGTCGAGCGGCAGATGCCCGCGCTGCACGTGTGGTCGCGCGAGGTGCCGGACGGGTCGGCGTCGGCGCCGGCGCGTGACGCCTACGCTCTGCGGCTCGTGAGCGGGCGCACCCTCTACGACGGCGGCATCACCGTGACACTTTCGCCGTCGATGGCGCAGCTTGCACCGCGGGCCGTGCTGCTCGTGAACCCGCACGACCGCGATCGCATCGGGGTGAGCGACGGCGACGAGGTGCGGGTCACGTCTGCCCGCACGAGCATGAACCTCGTACTGCGCGGCGACGCGGCCACGTCCGCAGGCTGCGCGTTCCTGCCCTTCAACCTGCCCGGTCCGGGTGCGTCCGACCTGATCGACGCCTCGGCGCCGGTGACCGACCTGCGCGTGGAGTCGATCCGATGAGGCTCCTGGCCGCGGGCGATCCGCTGTTCGCGGACGGGCTCGATTTCGGCATCGTGCTGATCGTGATCGTGAAGACGGTCGTGACCTTTGCGCTGCTGCTGGTGCTTGTCCTCTTCTACATCTGGTTCATGCGCAAGGTCATCGCCGACATGCAGAACCGGATCGGCCCCGCACGCGCGGGCGGTCGGTTCGGGATCCTGCAGACTCTGGCCGACGGCATCAAGCTGTTCTTCAAGGAGCAGTCGGTGCCGGACAGCGCAGACCCCTTCGTCTTCCGGCTCGCGCCCTACCTGTCGATCATCCCGGCGTTCCTCGCGTTCTCGATCATCCCCATCGGCGGCGAGGTCTCGATGTTCGGTCACGAGACCTACCTGCAGCTCGCCGACCCCGAGATCGGCGTGCTGTTCCTGCTCGCGATGTCGGGCATCGGTCTCTACGGCGTGATGCTCGCGGGGTGGGCGAGTGGGTCGAAGTACCCGCTGCTGGGCTCGGTGCGGGCGTCCGCGCAGATGCTCTCGTACGAGGCCGCCTTCGGGCTGGCCGTCGTCGCCGTGCTCCTCCACGCGGGCACGCTCTCTACCCGCGGCATCGTGAACGCCCAGGCGTGGACGAGCTGGGACAGCTTCGCGACGAGCTGGTACTGGACGGTCGCCGTCGTTTCGTTCGCGATCTTTTTGGTCGCAGCGATCGCGGAGACGAATCACCCGCCCTTCGACTTGGTCGAGGCCGAGCAGGAGCTCGTGGGCGGCTTCGTCACCGAGTACACGGGCATGCGGTTCGCAATCTTCTTCCTGGCCGAGTTCATGAACCTGATCACGATGTCGGCGATCGCGGTCACGCTCTTCCTCGGCGGGCCGTCGGGTCCCGCGCTCGGCTTCCTTCCCGCGGACGGCACCGTGAACGTCTGGCTCATGCCGGTGTTCTGGTTCTTCGCCAAGCTCCTCTTCCTCCTTTTCTGCACGGTGTGGGTGCGCGCCTCCCTGCCGCGACTGCGCTACGACCAGCTCATGGACCTCGGGTGGAAGTGGCTCATCGAGCTCGCGTTCCTCGCCGTGATGGTGACGGCAGTGGTGCTGGTCGGGCGCGACGAGGGATGGAACCGCTGGGTCGTGGTCCCGGCCTCGATCGCAGGTGCCGTCGCGGTGCTGGGCGCTCTCCGGCTCTGCATGCCGAAGCGTTCGGAGCTCGTGGAAGAGGAGGCGTAGGTGCCCACTCTTCGCGATCGTCCGCGCGTCGGGCACCTGAGCCGACCAATGAGGGAGGAGGCGTAGGTGGGTCTTTTCCAAGGCTTCGGCGTGACGTTGAAGCAGATGTTCAAGCCGCGCCTCACCACGCCCTACCCGGATGCCAAGCGGCCAAAGCCGCCGCGCTTCCACGGGCGCCACGTGCTCAACCGCTACGACGACGGCATGGAGAAGTGCATCGGCTGCGAGCTCTGCGCCGGCGTCTGCCCGGCGCGCTGCATCTACGTGCGTGGCGCCGACAACCCACCGGACGCGCCCGTCTCGCCCGGTGAACGCTACGGCTTCGTCTACGAGATCAACTACCTGCGCTGCATCCACTGTGACATGTGCGTCGAGGCATGCCCGACCGAGGCGATCACCGAGACGAAGCTCTTCGAGTTCTCGTTCACCAACCGCGAGGACGCGATCTACACCAAGACCGAGTTGCTCGTCGACGACGACGGTCGGGCGCGCCGCCAGCCCTGGGAGTTCTGGATGGGCGACGAGGACGACCATACGAGCGCCTGGATGCGCGCCACCGCACCGTCGGGCGCCGTGGGCTACGAGGACCGGGTCGTCTGGTCGGAGGAGCTTGGGTTCGGCTACCGCGATCCCGAACGTGGTCAGCACACCGCGGCCGATGCCGAGGACCACACCACGAACGACGCCGAGGATGCCTCGTGAGCGAGGTCGTGATCTTCTTCCTGATGGCCGCGCTCGCCCTCGGCGCCGCGCTGGGTGTCGTGCTCGCGAAGAACCCGGTGCACAGCGCGTTGCTCCTGGTCACCGTCCTGGTTGCGATCGCGGTGCTGTTTGTCGTGCAGGACGCGCAGCTCCTCGCTGCTGTGCAGGTGATCGTCTACGCCGGCGCGATCGTCGTGCTGTTCCTGTTCGTGATCATGTTGCTCGGTGTCGACGAGCAAGAGAGTCTGTCGGACCCCGTGCGGATCCAGCGGCCCGCCGCGATCCTGCTCGGCGTGATCGCCCTCGCGGAGGTGCTGTTCCTCACCGGGCACCACTGGGCCACCGGAGCGGAGAAGGCCCGCGGTGCGCTCGACGACGGTTCCGGCGGCAACGTCGAGCGGGTCGCCCGTAGCCTCTTCACCGAGTTCCTCTGGCCCTTCGAGGTGACTGCCGTCCTGTTGGTCGCCGCGGTGATCGGCAGTGTGGTGCTCGCGCGGCGCAGTAACCGGCCCACCACCGACGACGTCGACGAGTCGAGTGGCGAGAAGGTCTCGGCGCCGTGAAGCTCACCGACACCTACTTCCTCACCTTCGCCGCGCTTCTCTTCACGATCGGTGCGGTCGGCCTGCTGGTCCGTCGCAACGTGCTCGTGATGTTCATGTGCGTCGAGCTGATGCTCAACGCCGTCAACGTCACGTTCGTTGCCTTCTCGAAGACGTTGAACGACATCAGCGGGCAGGCGATCGTGTTCTTCGTTCTCGTCGTGGCCGCAGCCGAGGTCGCGGTCGGCCTCGCGATCATCGTTGCCATCTTCCGGCGGCGGCGCAGCGGTGTCACCGCCGACGACATCGACCTCCTGAAGGGCTGAGGCTCCACCGATCATGAACGCGCGCGATCTCCTGGACACGATCTGGATCGTTCCCGCGCTCCCGCTGCTGGGTGCGGTCGTGCTGGGTCTGTTCGGCCGTCGCATCGGCGACCCGAGAGCCGGCTGGATCGCCACGGGCCTGCTCGGCGCGGCCTTCTGCTGGTCGGTGGTGATGTTCGCGGCGCTGCTGTCGCTGCCCGACGAGGCACGGCGAAACACCGTCGAGCTCTACACGTGGCTCCGGGCCGGCGCGCTCGAGGTGAACCTTGGGTTCCTCGCCGACCCGCTCTCGATCACCTGGATCCTGTTGGTCACCGGCGTCGGATCGTTGATCCACCTCTACGCGATCGGCTACATGCACGGCGACGAGCGGTTCAGCCGCTTCTTCGCCTACTTCAACCTGTTCGCGGCCTCGATGCTGGTGCTGGTGCTCGCCAGCAGCTTCCTGCTCACGTTCCTGGGCTGGGAGGGTGTCGGCCTCTGCTCGTACCTGTTGATCGGGTTCTGGTTCCAGCGTCGCCGGGCGTCGAGCGCGTCGGTCAAGGCCTTCGTCACCAACCGGGTCGGCGACTTCGGCTTCATGCTCGCGATGTTCTTCATCGTCGGCGCGCTGGGGAGTCTCGACTACGCGGCGATGGACGCGAAGGCCGGAGGCATCGCCCAGTCGACGGCCACCGTGATCGCGCTGCTGCTGTTCCTGGCCTGCATCGGCAAGAGCGCGCAGATCGGGCTGCACCTTTGGTTGCCCGACGCAATGGAAGGACCCACGCCCGTCTCCGCACTCATCCACGCGGCCACGATGGTGACCGCCGGTGTCTATCTCGTGTGTCGTACGGCACCGTTCTTCGAACGAAGTGGCGACGCGATGACGGTCGTCGCGATCTTCGGTGCGCTGACCGCGCTGCTCGCGGGCACCGTCGCGCTCGTTCAGCCCGACATCAAGCGCGTGCTGGCGTACTCGACGGTGAGTCAGCTCGGCTACATGTTCCTCGCGGCGGGGGTCGGTGCCTACTCGGCCGCGGTGTTCTTCGTCCTCGCTCATGCGTTCTACAAGGGCACGCTGTTCCTCGGCGCTGGAACCGTCATCCACGGCACCCACGACGAGCAGGACATCCGGCACATGGGTGGCCTGCGCAAGTACCTCCCGTTCACCGGGATTGCGTTCGTGATCGCGTGGCTCGCCATCTCGGGCGTCCCACCTCTGGCCGGGTTCTGGGCCAAGGACGGGATCCTGGCGAGCGCGTTCTTCGACGACGCGTACGTCGTCTACGCGATCGGCCTGTTCGCCGCCGCGCTGACCGCGATCTACGTTACACGCGAGACGTTGCTCGTCTTCTTCGGCAACGAGCGCTTCCACCCGGCCGTAGCGACAGCCGCGGGGAGTGACGTCAGTGGCGAGACCGGTGCCGGCGAGGACGGGAGCGCGCCCGCAGCCGCCGAGGAAGTGAGCGCGGCCACGACGTCGGCGGCGGAGGGCGCCATCGTGTCGGAACCTGCCTTGGCACACGCGCACGTCGAGACGGCTTCGCCGACCGTCGACTACGGGACGCACACCGCGCCGACGCACCTTGAGGGGAACCCGCACGAGGGAACCTCGGTGATGGTGTTCCCGGTGCTGGTGCTGGCGACGTTCGCGATCTTCGCCGGGCTGCTCAACCTCCCGTTCAAGAGGCTGGAGTTCCTCACCGAGTTCCTCGACCCGGTGTTCGGCCGCTTCTACTCGCCATATCCCACGTCGTTCGTCGCGGGGCTCACTCTCGACCTCGTCGCCATCGCGGTCGCCTTCACCGGGGTGGGGATCGCGTTCTGGCTCTACCGCAAGGGCCTCGCCGATCCCGAGCTCGATCCCCTGAACCAGCGGCTCGGCGCGCTGGCCCGACTGTTCGGCAACGCCTGGTACTACGACAAGGCGATCACCTACCTGGTCGGGGGTCCGATCCGGCGGGCAGCCGACTGGCTGGCGGGCGTGTTTGACCTGAAGATCCTCGACGGTGCCGTCAACGGCGTCGCCCACCTCTTCGGGTTCGCGTCGCGAGGCCTACGGCGGGTCCAGACCGGTCTCGTCCGCCAGTACGCCCTCGGGATCGTCCTCGGTGCCGTCCTCCTCCTGCTCTACGCAGTTGCACGGGTCGGTATTTCGTGAACGACCTCGGATTTCCGATCCTCACCGCATTGATCGGCACCCCGATCGTCGGGGCGCTGCTCGTGCTGTGCACGCCGTCGAGTCGCCCGGAGATGGCGCGTGCGGTGGGCTACATGGCCAGCGCGGCCACGCTCGGCCTGGCGGCCTGGCTGCTCTGGGAATTCGACACCGCCTTCGGCGGCTTCCAGTTCGTCGAGGCGAACCGCTGGTTCGACGCGCTGGGCGTCGGCTACATCGTCGGGGTCGACGGGTTCAGCATCTTCATGGTCGCCGTGACCGCGCTGCTCTTTCCGATCGGACTGCTCGCGTCCTCCACGATCGAGCATCGGGTCAAGGCCTACACGTTCTGGTTCCTCCTGCTCGAGGGCGCGATCTTGGGGATCTTCCTGTCCTTGGATCTCATCGCCTTCTTCGTCTTCTGGGAAGCGATGCTCGTCCCGATGTACTTCCTCATCGCGGGCTGGGGCAGCGCGAACCGCGTGTACGCGTCGATGAAGTTCTTCATCTACACCGCGGCCGGCTCGGCCTTCCTGTTGGCGTCGATCCTGGTCCTGGGCTTCCTGCACCAGGCCGACACGGGCAACCTCACGTTCGACTACCGGGTCCTGGTCGCATGGAACGGCCTCGCCGGGAGCACGGCCGCGTGGCTCTTTCTCGGTTTCATGGCCGCGTTCGCGATCAAGGCGCCGCTCTTCCCGTTTCACACCTGGCTGCCCGACGTGCACACCGAGGCGCCCACTGCCGGGTCCGTGGTGCTGGCAGGTGTGATCCTGAAGATGGGTGCGTACGGCTTCATGCGCTTCAGCTTCGAGTTGTTCCCGCAGGCGTCAGTCGACTTCGCCCCCCTGATCCTCACACTGGCCGTGATCGGGATTGTCTACGGGTCGGTGGTCGCAGCGATGCAGCGCGACGCAAAGCGGGTGATCGCGTTCTCGTCGGTCGCGCACATGGGCTTCATCCTGCTCGGGATCTTCTCGATCACGGTCTTCGGGCTCGACGGCGCCACGTTCACTATGATCAGCCACCCGCTCACCACGGGCGCGCTGTTCCTGGTGATCGGGATGCTCTACGAGCGTCGGCACACGCGCCAGATCGACGCGTTCGGTGGCATCTGGCGCTCCGCCCCCGTTCTCACCGGGTTCTTTCTCGCGGCGATGTTCGCCGGCATCGGCGTTCCCGGCTTCTCCGGCTTCATCGGTGAGTTCCTCTCCGTGCTGGGGGCGTTCGTCTCCCATCGTTGGTGGGCGGTGGTCGCGACCACCGGTGTGGTCCTGGCGGCGGTGTACATGCTCTGGATGTTCCAACGGGTGTTCACCGGCAAGGCCGAAGGCGAGAACGTCACCGTGGCCGACGTCACGATCCGCGAGGTGGTCGTCGTCGCGCCGCTCCTGTTGCTCAGCCTGTTCATCGGCCTGTTCCCGCAGCCGGTGCTCGACCGCATCGAGCCGACGGCCAAGCGCGTGGTCGCCAACTTCGAGCGCAAGACCGACTACGTGCGCCCCGGACCCGATCGCATCCCCACCAAGGCAGAGCGCGAAGCAGAGCGCGAAGCAGAGGCTGAGGCCGAGCACGACGGCGAGACCACGGAGCCGACCAAGTGATCGCCACCCAGACCCCGTCGATCGACTGGCTCGCGATCGCGCCCGTCATCGCACTGGTGGGTGCCGCGCTCGCGGTCATCCTCGTGCGAGCGATGATCCGCCATGCCCCGCGTGTGTACGAGGCGTCGATCGTCGTTGGGTTCGTCGGGCTGACGGTTGCCGCGTTGTTCCTCGCACGGCAGTGGTCCGAGGTGCGCGACTCCGGTTCGTACCTCGCGATCTCCGACATGGTCGCGGTCGACGGGTTCGCGGTGTTCGTAGGCACGGTGGTGCTGATCGCCACTGGTCTCGTGCTGCTGCTCTCGAGCAAGTACCTCGCCAGGCGGGGCATCGAGTCCCGCCCGGAGTACGTCGCCTTGTTGCTCCTGTCGGCGGCCGGGATGCTCGTGATGAGCACTGCCAATGACCTGATCGTCGTGTTCGTCGCGCTCGAGACGCTGTCGATTCCGCTGTACGTGCTCTCGGCCTACGATCGGCGCCGCTCGCGCTCGCTCGAAGCGGGTATGAAGTACTTCGTGCTCGGCGCGTTTGCGTCTGCCGTGCTGCTCTACGGCATCGCGCTGGTGTACGGGGCCACCGGCACGACGTCGCTGCTCGGCAGCGAGGGCAACGTCGGCATCGCGCAGTTCCTCTCCCAGGTGACGCTGCTCGAGGAGGGCACGCTGATCGCCGGCCTGATGCTCCTGCTCGTCGGTCTCGGCTTCAAGATCGCCGCGGTTCCGTTCCACATGTGGACGCCCGACGTCTACGAGGGATCGCCGACCCCGGTGACCGCATTCATGGCTTCGGCGACCAAGGCGGCCGGGTTCGCAGCCCTGCTCCGAATCCTCCTGACCGCCTTCGTCGACTACCGCTCCGACTGGCGCCCGGCCATCTGGGGCCTCGCGGTGCTCACCCTCGTGGTCGGCTCGGTCGCAGCGCTCGTCCAACGCGACATCAAGCGAATGTTGGCGTACTCCTCGATCAGCCATGCCGGTTACGTGCTGATCGGCTTGGAGGCGGGGACCCGCCAGGGCCTCGAGGCGGCGCTCTTCTATCTGTTGGTCTACGCGTTCATGACCGTGGGCTCGTTTGCCGTGGTGAGCGTGGTCGGGAGGAGGGACGACCGCCACCTGATCGAGGACTACCGCGCGTTGGGAAGGGACCGACCGGCGCTGGCCGCGCTGCTCGCGTTCTTCCTGCTGGCACAGGCCGGCGTGCCGCCGACCGGTGGGTTCATCGCGAAGCTGGGGGTGTTCGCCGCCGCGGCCGACGCCCGCAGCTACGCCCTGCTGCTCGTCGGTGTCGTCGCCTCGGTGATCGCGGCGTTCTTCTACCTGCGGGTGATCGTCGTCATGTACGCGAGCGAGGACGTCGAGGAGGCGACCGAGGCCCCGGCCGCGGCGCGTGCGCGGGTCGACGCGCCCACCGCCGTGGTGCTGGCCGTGTGCGCCGCGTTCACGCTCTGGGTCGGGATCCTGCCGACGGTCACGCTCGAGTTCGCGCGCCATGCCCACCTCGTCAACTGATGCGCTCAACGATGCTCCACGGGTGCTCTGAACTGCACGAATGGCCCCGCCCGCGGGTTGCTGCTGCGAGAAAGGGCCGGTATATGCTCGCCCGGTTCCAGGGTGCCGGGGTGGAGAGACGCGCGTGACGGAGTACTACCGCCAGTACCTCGCGGTCGCCGTGCTGATCGGTGCAGCGCTCCTGATGGTCGGGGGCATGCTCGGCTTGGGTCGGTTGATCCGCCCGCGCCGTCCCCAGCCCGAGAAGTACGTCACCTACGAGGCCGGCTCCGACCCGATCGGGATGTTTGGCCAGTCCAACGTGCGCTACTACGTGTACGCGCTGCTCTTCGTGATGTTCGATGTGGAAGCCGTGTTCATCTTCCCGTGGGCCGTCGACGTCGAGGGCCTCGGAGTCCCGGCGCTCGTCTCGATGATCGTCTTCATCGTGCTGCTCGCGCTCGGCCTGGTCTACGCGTGGCGCAAGGGGGTGCTGCGGTGGGCCTAGTCGAGAAGGGCGTCCTGGGGCGCAAACCGCTCAAGCCGGTCACCTGGCTGCTCAACTACAGCCGCAAGTACTCGCTGTGGATGTTCCAGTGGGGACTTGCCTGCTGCGCGATCGAGATGGGCGCGGCGCTGGCGAGCCCACGTTTCGACATGATGCGGCTCGGGGTGATTCCGTTTCCGGCCAGTCCTCGCCAGGCCGACCTCGTGGTGATCTCCGGCACCGTCACCGACAAGATGGCCCCGGCCATCAAGCGGCTCTACGAGCAGATGCCCGACCCGAAGTACGTGATCTCGATGGGCAGCTGCGCCAACTGCGGCGGCCCGTACTGGGACTCGTACTCGGTCACGAAGGGGGTCGACCAGATCATCCCCGTCGACATCTATATCCCGGGCTGCCCACCTCGCCCCGAGGCACTGCTCGACGCCATCGTGATGCTCCAGGAGCGGATCCAGAACGAGGGGATCGGCAACGACGAGCTGGCCTCTCGTTGGCGCGGGGAGCCGGTCGAAGTTGCCTGACGAGACCCCGACGACTGAGCCGAGTGCCGACGACGCGAGTGCCGTGGTCGCGACGGCCGAGGTCCCACCCGAGCCGGACCCGGTCGTCGCGCAGCTCGCCGCCCGCTTCGAGGTGGGACTCGGCGACGGCCTCCGCGACTGGGCCGACGCCTTCGGCCACCTCGTGGTCCGGGTGCGGCGCGACGCCTGGCGGCCCGCCGCCGAGCTCGCCAAGCGCGACCTGGCGTGCGACTTCCTCTCGTTCGTAGCCGGGATCGACTGGCGGCCGGCCGACAAGTCGGAGGGCGACGAGGGCGGCGACACCAGCTCGCCCGTGCAGCCCACGGAGATGACGTTCGGCGCGGCGGGGGCCGAGGGCCGCTTCCAGGTGTTCGCGCACGTCGAGTCGACGAGCCGGCACTGGGGCGTCACGATCAAGGTCGACGTCGAGGAGGCCAACCCGCGCGTGCCGAGCTGGGTCGGGGTGTACCCGGGCGCCGACTGGCACGAGCGCGAGTGCTGGGAGATGTTCGGCATCACGTTCGACGGCCACCCGAGCCTGCGTCACCTCTATCTGCCCGGCGGTTTCGAAGGCCACCCGCTGCGCAAGGACTTCCCGCTGCTCGCGCGCGAGGTGAAGCCCTGGCCGGGGCTGGTCGACGTGGAGCCGATGCCCGGTGGTGACGAGGAGGGCGGCGAGTGACCACGACGCAGCCCCCCTCGCAGATGCCCGGCTTCGAGGTCGACCGGGCCGCGCTGGCCCACCTCGCCGACGCCCAGGTGAACGTCGAGCTCGACACCGGCGACATGATCCTCAACATGGGACCGCAGCACCCCGCCACGCACGGGACCCTGCGGCTGGTGGTGCGCCTCGACGGCGAACGGGTGATCGCGGCCGACCCGGTGATCGGCTACATGCACCGGGGCTACGAGAAGCTCACCGAGTTCCGCACCTACCCGCAGGTCACCACGCTGATCAACCGCATCGACTGGCTCTCGTCGTTCGCGAACGAGGTGCCCTTCGTCCACGCGGCGGAGCGGCTCATGGGCATCGAGGCCCCCGACCGGGCGCGCTACGTCCGCACGATCCTCACCGAGCTGTCCCGCATCGCGACGATCTACCTCTTCCTCGGGGAGATGGGGCTCCAGGTCGGCGCGCTGACCCCGGCGTTCTGGGGCTTTCGCGACCGCGAGCACGTGCTCAACCTCATCGAGGGCGCGACCGGTGGGCGCTTCCACCCCAACTTCAACCGAATCGGCGGCCTGAAGGACGACCTTCCCTGGGGGTGGGTCGCAGACTGCCGCGCCGCGATGGACCGGATCCTCACCGGCTGCGACGACTTCGAGAAGGTGCTTGTGGGCAACGAGATCTTCGAGGCCCGCACCCGGGGCGTGGGGATCATTCCGGCCGAGCTCGGCGCTGCCTATGGCGTGTCGGGTGCCAACCTGCGCGCCTCGGGGATCGACTGGGACCTCCGCCGCGACGGCCAGCCCTACCTCGCCTACCCCGAACTCGACATCAAGGTCTGGACGCACGCCGACGGCGACTCGTTCGCCCGCTACTGGGTGCGTCTCCAGGAGACGCGCGAATCGGCCCGCATGGTGCTCCAGCTCCTCGAACGCCTGCCGTCGGGCCCGGTGATGGCGAAGGTGCCGCGCATCATCAAGGTGCCCGAGGGCGAGTGCTGGGTCGAGACCGAGAACCCGCTTGGCCAGATGGGCTACTACGTCGTCTCCAAGGGCGCGACGGGCCCGTTCCGGGTGAAGATCCGCTCGGCGAGCTTCAGCAACGTGTCGATCCTGCCCTGGCTGTTGCGCGGGGTCTACGTGCCCGACGTCGTCACCATCCTCGGCAGCCTGTACTTCATCCTCGGGGACATCGACCGATGACGTTGGCGCTCGACATCGGCTGGGGCACCACCCTCGCGATCAAGGGCTACGCGGAGCGGAGCTACCCCACGATCGCGTGCCGCGCGGTGCGGAGCGCAGCGTCATGAACGTCAGCCTCGCGCTCGACATCGGCTGGGGCACCACCCTCGCGATCAAGACCGTGATCGTGCTCGCGATCATCCCGTTCGGCGCGCTGGTCCTCGGCTACACGTTCCTGCTGAAGATGATGAGCCACATGCAGAGCCGGCTCGGTCCGATGGACCCCGGCGGCTTCCACGGCTGGTTCCAGCTCGTGGGCGACGGCATCAAGTTCCTCCAGAAGGAGGACATCATGCCGGCCGAGGCCGATCGCCGGGTCTTCGCGATGGCACCGGCCGTCGTCGTGATGTCGACATTCCTCATCTTCCTTGTCATCCCCGCGGGCCCGCGCCTGGTGGTCGAAGACCTCGACGTCGGCGTCTTCTACGCGCTGGCGGTCTCGAGCCTCTCGGTGATCGGGGTCCTGATGGCCGGCTGGGCGAGTGCCAACAAGTTCGCGCTGCTCGGTGCCCTCCGGGCTGCGGGGCAGCTGATCGCGTACGAGCTCCCGCTGCTGCTCGCGGTGGTGGGAGTGGTGATCGAGGCCGGCACCATGAGTCTGCAGGGCATCGTTGTTGCCCAGCAGGAAGGCGCGATCTTCGGATTCGACGCGATCGGCAACCCGTTCGTGCTGACCCAGTTCGTGGGCTTCGCACTGTTCCTCGTCGCCGCGCAGGCCGAGCTCACCCAGCCGCCCTTCGACATGCCCGTCGCCGAGAGCGAGCTGATCTCGGGCTACATGGTCGAGTACACGGGCTTCCGATTCCTCTTCTTCTTCATCGGCGAGTTCGGCACCGCGTTCGCGTTCGCCGCGCTCGCGGCCACCCTGTTCCTGGGCGGCTGGGCGATCCCGGGCGTGCACGGGGCGACGGCCGACCTGCTCGGTCCGATCGTGCTGTTCGTGAAGCTCATGGCGATCGCGTTCCTGATGTTCTGGGTCCGCTTCACCTATCCCCGCCTGCGAGAGGACCAGCTCCAGGCGCTGGCCTGGAAGGTCCTCATCCCGATCGGGCTGCTGAACATCATCGCCACCGGAATCATCAAGGTCGCCGTGTCATGAAGAAGCCGAAGATCCCCGGCGTCATCACCGGTCTGGGCGTGACCTTCCGAACGATGATGGAGGGCGCGGTCACGGTCCAGTACCCGCACGAGCGCGAGGACCCGCCCACACGCGCGCGTGGTGTGATCGCGCTCAAGGAGGAGAACTGCACCGTCTGCATGCTGTGCGCACGCAGCTGTCCCGACTGGTGCATCTATATCGAGGGTCACAAGGAGCAGCGCCCGCCGCGCCGCGAAGGCGGACGCCCCCGCACCATCGGCCTTCTCGACCGCTTCGATATCGACTACGGGCTCTGCATGTACTGCGGGATCTGCGTCGAGGTCTGCCCGTTCGACGCGCTGTTCTGGAGCCCGGAGTTCGAGTACTCCGAGTCCAACATCGCCGACCTGCTCCACGACAAGACCAAGCTCGGGGAGTGGATGCTGACCGTGCCCGAGCCCGAGCCGCTCGAGCTCGGGGCCGCGGTGAAGGCCAAGAAGTGATCGCCCAGAACGTCACCTTCTGGATCCTGGCCGCCGCGATGGTGCTCGCGGCGATCGGTGTCGTGCGTTCGCAGAACGTCGTGCACGCGGCGCTGTACCTGGTCGTCGTGCTCGCCGGCTCGGCCGCGCAGTTCATCCTCCTCGCCGCCGAGTTCGTGGCGTGGGTCCAGGTACTCATCTACATCGGTGCGGTGATCATCTTGTTCCTGTTCGGGATCATGCTGACGCGAGCGCCGATGCGAAGCGACACCGACCTCGACAACGACCAGCGGTGGCCTGCCGCGGTCGTCTCGCTGTTCCTCCTGGGCGTGCTCTCGACTCTGCTGATCCAGGCGTTCGGGGACAAGGAGATCGACATCAGCGGCGGCCACGGGGCCGAGCTCCTGGCGCAGGGCCGGGCCGGCAGCCTCGCGGAGTCGATCTTCGCCGCGTACGTCGTTCCCTTCGAGCTGGTTTCGATGCTGCTCCTCGCTGCACTGGTGGGCGCCGTCGTGATTGCGAGGAGGGACTGATGGTCCTCAACCAGTTCCTGGTGCTCGCGGCCGCGCTGTTCTGCATCGGCATCTACGGGGTGCTCGCGCGCCGCAACGGCGTCCTGGTACTGATGAGCGTCGAGCTGATGCTCAACGCGGTGAACCTCAACCTGATCGCGTTCTCGGCGTACCTGCGTGAGGTTTCCGGTCAGGTGTTCGCGTTGTTCGTGATCACGATCGCGGCCGCGGAGGTCGGCGTCGGCCTCGCGATCGTGCTGCTCATCTACCGGAACCTGCACAGCCCCGACCTCGACCGGGTCGACGAGCTGAAGGGCTAGACGTTGCTCGAGTACGCCTGGATCATCCCCGTCATCCCGACCGTCTCGTTCGTGCTGATCCTGTTCTTCGGCAAGCGGATGCCGAGGCAGGGCTCGGAGATCGGCATCGCCGCGCTCGGGGCGTCGTTCGTGTTGTCCTGCGTGGCCGTCGTCCAGTGGATCCAGCATGTCGACGACGCGACGAGCGAGCACGGTCTCGGCGCGCTGCGGTCGCTGGGCAAGAGCCTCTTCCTGGCCGAGAGCGGCGCCTACGCAGCGGTCGGCCCGGTCGTCAGCACGGTCGAGTGGTTCAAGATCGGGGCCGTCGAGGTTGCGGTCGGAACGCAGATCGACGGGCTCGCGGTGATGATGCTCTTCGTCGTCACCATCATTTCCCTGCTCGTGCACGTGTACTCGACGGCGTACATGCACGGCGACGTTCGCTACACCTACTTCTACGCCGCGCTGAGCCTGTTCACGGCGTCGATGCTCACGCTGGTGGTCGCACCCACGACACTCCAGCTGCTCGTCGGCTGGGAGCTCGTGGGTCTGTGCTCTTTCATGCTGATCGGCCACTGGTGGGAGGAAGGCGCCAACACCAACGCCGCCATGAAGGCGTTCCTCACCACCCGCACCGGCGACGTCGGGCTCATGATCGGTGTGATCGTCACCTTCTTCGCGGCGGGCCAGACGTTCGACATCGTCCACATCAACACGGTCGCGCTCGAGGGCGTCGGCGGGCACACCATCTGGGTCGTCGGTGCCTCCTGCCTCATGCTCGGCATCATCGGCAAGAGCGGCCAGTTCCCGCTGCACACCTGGCTCCCCGATGCCATGGCCGGCCCGACGCCGGTCTCCGCGCTGATCCACGCCGCGACGATGGTCGTGGCCGGGGTCTACCTGGGCGCTCGGCTGTACGGCGTGTTCTGGCAGGGGTTCTCCATCGGCGACGGCGGGGTCAACTTCATGGCGCTCGTCGGTGGGATCACCATCCTCATCGGAGCCGCGCTCGCCTTCGTGCAGGACGACATCAAGAAGGTCCTCGCCTACTCGACGATCAGCCAGCTCGGGTACATGGTGATGGGCCTCGGGGTGGGTGCCTGGGTCGGCGCGGTGTTCCACCTGTTCACACACGCCTTCTTCAAGGCGCTGCTCTTCCTGGGTGCCGGGTCGGTGAGCTACTCCGCGTCGCATCACTCGTTCGACATGCGCGAGGACATGGGCGGGCTGCGCAAGTACATGCCGATCACGTTCTGGACGTTCCTGATCGGCTCGTTCGCGCTGGCCGGGATCTTCCCCCTGGCCGGGTTCTGGTCGAAGGACGAGGTGCTGGCCACCGCGGGCCAGGGCAACTACGAGATCTTCATGGTCGTGGGCCTCGTCGGCGCCTTCCTCACCGCGGCCTACATGACCCGCTGCGTGTGGCTGACCTTCTTTGGCGAGTACCGGGGCCACGGGCACCCGCACGAGTCTCCACGCGCGATCACCGTTCCGTTGATCGTGCTCGCGGGCTTCAGCATGGTGGCCGGGCTCGCCAACGCCACCGCGCTCGGTATCGAGAAGTTCGTCGAGTACGTGGAGCCGCACGGCGAAGGGTTCCCCGAAGTGTTCACACCCGACTTCGACCTCGGGCTGGTGGCGCTCTCGAACGCCATCGTCGTGATCGCGATCGGCATCGGCCTGTTCTTCTGGCTCGACCGGCGAGAACTGCGCGGGCTCAAGGGCCTCACCGAGCGAAGCGGGGCCGCCAAGGCGGGCCACACCTTCCTCGTCAACAAGTACTACCTGGATCACCTCTACGAGCAGGGCATCGTGGGGGGCATCAAGGGCCCGATCGCCCGTGCGTCCTACTGGGTGAACCAGCGCGTCATCGACGGCGTCGTGAACGCAGTCGGCAAGGGTGCGACCGCGTTCGGTCGGGTCGTGTACCGATACGTCGACCAGGATGTGGTTGACGGCGCCGTCAACGGCATCGCGCACGAGACGGACCAGGCGGGCGGCCTGCTCCGGTACGTGCAGTCAGGTCGCGTGCAGCGCTACGCGCTCATGCTCTTCGCCGCGGTCGGGCTGCTGGCCGTCGCGCTCGTCATTTTCAGCTAGGAGAACTCAGGCGATGAACTGGTTCCAGGAGTGGGCGCTGACCCTGGCGATCTTCCTCCCCGCGGTCGGGATGGTGATCATCCTGGCGATCCCGCGTGCGGAGGAGAACGCGATCAAGGTCGTGGCGTTGCTCACCTCGCTCGTCACGCTCGGCGTCGGCATCGGGATCCTCGCGGACTTCGACTACGACCGCGCCGGGATCCTGCAGTTCCGGGTGAACGAGCCCTGGATCGACATGATCCAGTCCCGTTACCACCTCGGACTCGACGGCATCTCGCTTCCGATGCTGATCCTGTCGATGGTGGTGACGGTGCTGTGCATCGTCTACTCGTGGAACCACTTCCCAGAGCCGCACAACCCCAAGGCGCTCCTCGCGCTCATCCTGCTGCTCGAGGTCGGGATGAACGGCACCTTCCTCGCCGAGGACCTCATCCTCTTCTTCATCTTCTTCGAGATCGTTCTGCTCCCGATGTTCTTCATGATCGGCGTGTGGGGCGGACCCAACCGCGAGTACGCGTCGATCAAGTTCTTTCTCTTCACCTTGTTCGGTTCGGCGCTGATGCTCCTGGGGTTCCTGGCGCTGTTCTTTCTCGAAGGCACGTTTCAGATCCCCGAGCTCACCGCGAGGGCCGGCGTCAACATCGCCGAGGTGACCCAGAACCTGATCTTCGCCGGGTTGTTCCTCGGCTTCGCGATCAAGGTGCCGATGTTCCCGTTCCACACCTGGCTTCCCGACGCGCACACCGAGGCGCCGACGGTGGGCTCGGTGCTCTTGGCCGCGATCCTCCTGAAGCTCGGCACCTACGGGTTCATCCGCATTGCGATGCCGACGTTGCCTGACGCGGCGGAGACCTGGGCACCGTGGATCGGTCTGCTCGCGGTGATCGGCATCATCTACGGGGCGTTGTGCTGCCTCGCCCAGACCGACATGAAGCGGCTGATCGCCTTCTCGTCGGTCTCCCACATGGGCTTCGTGATGCTCGGGATCGCGACGCTCACCGACTTCGGGATGAACGCGGCGATCTTCGGCATGGTCGCGCACGGCCTGATTACCGGGATGCTCTTCTTCCTGGCCGGCTCGGTGCAGCACGCGTACGGCACGCGCGAGATGTCGAGGCTCGGTGGTCTGCTCCAGCAGGCACCGAAGATGGGCTGGATCCTCGGGTTCTGCGCGATGGCTTCGCTCGGCCTGCCCGGGCTGGCCGGGTTCTGGGGCGAGTTCCCCGCGGTGCTGTCTGCATACCAGCCTGCACCCGGGCTTCCGGTCGAGGCCTTCCGGACGTTCATGGTCCTTGCCGCGATCGGCACGGTGCTCGCGGCGGGGTACCTGCTCTGGATGTACCAGCGCGTCGCGTTCGGCACCCCGAAGGCCGAGTTCGCCGACGCCCACATCCACGACGTATCGGTCCCGGAGTGGATCGCCTGGACGCCGCTGCTGCTCGGGATCGTTGCGCTCGGCGTGTACCCGGAGATCATCTTCGGGCTCACCGACGCCCCCGTCCAGCGGCTGTTCGGAGGCTGATCCGTGAACCCAGGGTGGGACTTCCACGCCCTCGCGCCGATCATCGTCATCACGGCCACGATCGTGGTCGTGCTCGTCGCCGACTTCTTCTTCGAGTACCGCGGCCGGTTTCGCACGTCGCTGCTCGCCTCGCTCGGCGTGCTCGCGGCGATGGTTCCGATCGTGACGATGGCAGCCGACGGCGGAACGCGCGTGCTGTTCGGAGGCGCGATCGTCGTCGACGACTACACGCTCGCGTTGCAGGGCTTCTTCCTGGCCGTGACCTACGTCACCCTGCTGCTCTCCGTCGACTACATCGGTGACGGCGACTACTACCAGGGCGAGTTCTACGTCCTCCTGCTCACCTCGCTGCTCGGCATGATGGTGATGGCCGCCGCGCGAGACCTGATCAGCATCTTCGTCGCGCTCGAGACGGTGTCGATCCCCACCTTCGTGCTCGCGGGCTGGCGCAAGCACGACCGGCGCTCCAACGAGGCGGCGATCAAGTACTACCTGATCGGAGTGCTGTCGTCCGCGTTGATGCTCTACGGGATGTCTCTGGTGTTCGGGCTCACGGGGTCGACGCTGCTGGTCGGAATCAAACCAGTCATCGGTCGCATCGACGAGCCGTTGCTGATCGTCGCCGTGTTCCTCACCCTGGCCGGGTTCGCGTTCAAGGTGAGCGCCGTACCGTTCCACTTCTGGGCACCCGACACCTACGAGGGCGCTCCGACTCCGGTCACGGCCTATCTCTCGGTCGCCTCCAAGGCGGCGGGCTTCGTCGCGTTGCTCAACGTCGTCTACTTCGGCTTCTTCGACGCACCCGACACCTGGCAGCCCGTTCTCTGGGTGCTCGCGGCGGCGTCGATGCTGCTCGGGAACCTTGCGGCGCTGCGCCAGACGGACATCGTCCGGATGCTGGCGTACTCGTCGATCGCCCAAGGCGGCTTCATCCTCGTGCCGTTCGCAGTGGCTGGCAGCGGTGATGCCCGCGTCTCGTCGTTCGAGGCGGTCGTCGTCTACCTGCTGATCTACGGGGCGATGAACCTCGGCGCGTTCGCGGTGGTCATCGCGCTGGCGCGCCGCACCCGGAGTACCGAGATCTCCTCGTACGCGGGGCTCGGGAGCTACGCGCCGGGTCTCGCACTCGCGATGAGCATGTTCCTGTTCTCGCTCGCCGGGATCCCGCCGTTCGCCGGCTGGTTCGCGAAGTTCGTGATGTTCCGGTCCGTGCTCGACGCCACCACTCCGGCCGCCACGGTTCTCGGAGCGATCGCTGCGGTCAGCTCCGTGATCGCGTTCTTCTACTACGCCCGGGTCGCCCGGGAGATGTGGTTCCACCCCGCGCCCGACGGTGCCGACACGACGCCGATGCGACTGCCGGTAGCGCTCGACGTCGCGATGGTGATCTGCGGGGTGGTCGTGCTCGTCGTCGGCGTGTACCCGCAGCTCTTCGCACGCATCGGCGAGCTCGCAGCCGGCGGCTGACGCCGTGGAGGTGCGCTCGGGGCTGGCGGAGCGGATCCACCGTGTTGGGCCGGTGCCGTTCTCGGTGTTCGTCGACGCCGCGCTGTACGACCCGGTCAACGGCTTCTTCGCCCGGGGGAAGGGAGCTGGTCGCGGCGGTGCCGACTTCCTCACCAGTCCCGAGGTCGGCCCGCTGTTCGGTGCGTGCGTGGCGCGCGTGCTCGACGGTTGGTGGCGCCGGCTGGGCGAGCCGGATCCCTTTGTCGTGGTCGAGGCGGGCGCCGGGGCGGGCCGGCTGTGCCGCGAAATACTCCGACCCGACCCGGTCTGCGCACCGGCCTTGCGCTACGTGATGGTGGAGCGCAGCGAGGAGCTGCGCGAGCGTCAACGTGACCACCTCGTCGTGGAGCCGTTCGAGTTCGCGCTCGGGCCCTCGGCTCCCGGCGGCGAAGGGGAGCCGGTCGAGCTCGTGGCGCGTGTCGGGCCGATCGTGAGCGCGCTCGACAAGCTGCCCGCGGTGCCCTTCGAGGGTGTCGTGTTCGCGAACGAGCTGCTCGACAACCTGCCGTTCGACCTGGTCGAGCGCACCGACGAGGGCTGGGCGGAGGTCCGGGTCGGTGTCGACACCGCCGGTCGGTTCCACGAGGTGGTGCTGCCCGCGTCGGAGGAGCTCGTGGCCTGGATGGCCGGGATTGAAGTGCCGGTGGGAGCCCGGCTCCCGGCCCAGCGCGAGATCGAGACCTGGATCGACGCGGTCGCGGGCGTCGTTCGGCGTGGGGTGCTGGTGTGCGTCGACTACGCAGCAGATGCCCAAAAGATGGCGACGCGCGGGCGAGGGTGGCTACGCACCTACCGTGAGCACGGGCGCGGCGTCGACCCGCTCGACGCTCCGGGCAGCCAGGACGTCACCGCCGACGTGCTACTGGAGCCGATGCGCCGGGCGGCGCGCCAGGCCGGCCTGACCCTCGTCGCGGAGACCACCCAGTCCGAGTGGCTGGCCGGGCTCGGCATCGACGCATTGGTGGAGAAGGGAGCCGCGATCTGGCGGGCGGGCGCGGCGCGCGGGGACGTCGACGCGATCGCGGGGCGAAGCCGCGCGTCCGAGGCTGCGGCGTTGACCGACCCTGTCGGGCTGGGAGCCCATACGGTCCTGGTGTGGACCAAGGCCCTCTGAGCGTTGGTGCCCCAGCCTGTCGTAGCGACGGTCTCGGTCACCGACTCTGGGTGGGGAGGCCGCGGG
Source organism: Actinomycetota bacterium (assembly GCA_016870395.1). Lineage (GTDB taxonomy): Bacteria > Actinomycetota > Acidimicrobiia > IMCC26256 > JAENVU01 > SHUZ01. Next base: position 173,772 of record VGBT01000001.1, read on the forward strand.
TAGCCTCCCGTCGACGGTGACCTGAGGGGGAGACGATGGCCGACGTGACGCTCGAGGCGCTGCTGGAGGAGGGTCGCACGTTCGCACCTTCCGCCGAGTTCGTGCGCGACGCGCTCGTGCACGACGGCTCGCTCGCCACCGCGGCCGATGCAGACGTCGAGGCATTCTGGGCGGCTCAGGCTCGGGACCTGCTCGACTGGGACCAGGACTTCCACACCGTGCTCGAGTGGGACCTGCCGTACGCGAAGTGGTTCGTGGGCGGGAAGCTCAACGTCTCGTACAACTGCCTCGACCGCCACGTTGCGGCAGGCCACGGCGCCCAGGTCGCCTTCCTCTGGGAGGGCGAGCCCGGTGATGCCAGGGCGATCACCTACGCCGAGCTGTTGGCGGAGGTCTGTCGAACCGCGAACGCGCTGCGCGCGCTCGGTGTGGAGAAGGGCGATCGGGTCGCCCTCTACCTGGGGATGGTGCCCGAGCTCCCAATCGCGATGCTCGCCTGTGCCCGGATCGGTGCCGCCCACTCGGTGGTCTTCGGCGGATTCTCGGCCGACTCGCTGCGTGACCGCATCAAGGACGCCGATGCCAAGCTGCTGGTCACCGGCGACGGCGCGTGGCGTCGTGGAAGTGTCGTACCGCTCAAGGAGATCGCCGACGAGGCGATGGCCGAGGCGCCGTCGATCGAGCGGTGCCTGGTGCTGCGCCGGACCGCGCACGAGGGCGTGCCCATGCAAGACGGGCGCGACGTGTGGTGGCACGACGTCGTCGCCTCGCAGCCGTCGGAGTGTGCCCCTGTCCCGATGGACGCCGAGGACCTGCTCTACCTCCTCTACACGAGCGGGACCACCGGCAAGCCCAAGGGCATCATGCACACGACGGGCGGCTACCTCACCCAGGTCGCGTTCACGCACAAGTACGTGTTCGACCTGCATCCCGACACCGACGTGTTCTGGTGCACTGCCGACTGCGGCTGGGTGACGGGGCACTCCTACATCGTGTACGGACCGCTCGCGAACCGGACGACGAGCGTCATCTACGAAGGAACGCCGGATCACCCCGACAAGGACCGGTTCTGGTCCATCGTCGCCAAGTACCGGGTGACGACGCTCTACACCGCGCCCACCGCGATCCGCACGTTCATGAAGTGGGGCACCGAGTACCCCGATCGTCATGATCTCTCTTCGCTGCGCCTGCTGGGCTCCGTCGGTGAGCCGATCAACCCGGAGGCCTGGGTCTGGTACTGGCAGCACATCGGTGGTGGCCGGTGTCCGGTCGTGGACACGTGGTGGCAGACCGAGACAGGCGCCATCATGATCAGCCCGCTGCCGGGCGCGACGGTGGCCAAGCCGGGGAGCGCGACCTTTCCGCTGCCCGGGATCGGCGCCGAGATCGTGAACGACGAGGGCGACGCGGTGAGCATCCCAGGCGGTGGCTACCTGGTGCTCACACAGCCGTGGCCGTCGATGCTGCGCGGGATCTGGGGTGACCCGGAGCGCTATCGCGAGACCTACTGGTCACGCTTCTTCGGGCGGTACTTCGCGGGCGACGGCGCGAAGCGCGACGCTGACGGGTACTACTGGCTGCTCGGCCGGGTCGACGACATCATGCTCGTCGCCGGCCACAACATCTCGACGACGGAGGTCGAGTCGGCGCTCGTGTCGCATCCGGCTGTCGCGGAGGCCGCGGTCGTCGGCAAGACCGACGAGACCACGGGGCAGGCGGTGGCCGCGTTCGTGATCCTGCGCTCGGGCAACGAGGCGAGCCACCGGCTCGTGGGCGAGCTGCGCGACCACGTGGCCGAGGTCATCGGTCCGATCGCGAAGCCGAAGTCCGTTCTCTTCGCCGAGGACCTGCCGAAGACCCGCTCGGGGAAGATCATGCGCCGGCTGCTGCGCAACGTCGCCGAGGACGAGGCCCTCGGCGACACGACGACGCTCGCCGACCCGAACGTCGTCGCGGGCATCAAGGCCCGCTACCTCGCCGACGCTCCGGATGACGAGGAGTGACAGGACCCCGGCTGGATCGGGCCCTGTCTGCCGGGTCGGGGCCTTCGCGGTGAGGCGGCGGGTCCCACCCGAGCACTGGACCTGGCGTGACGGCCCGGTCGAGCCCGGATCCGCGGTGGTGGTCGACATCGACGGCGTCCTCTCGGACGCCGCGATCCGCCAGCACTACATCGAGGCGCCGCGGCGGGACTGGCGTGCGTTCTTCGACGCCTGCGGTGACGATCCGGTCATCGAGGAGGTCCGCGTGATGCTCGACCTGCTCGATGCCGCGATGCGCGTGGTGCTGTTGACGGCGCGCCCGCAGCGAGTGCACCACCTCACCGAGGCCTGGTTGCGTCGCTACGGCATCCGGTGGGACGTGCTCATCATGCGCCCGTGGGGCGACTACGAGCTCTCACGCGACTACAAGCAGTCGACGGTGTGGGACCTGCGCGACTACGGCTTCGACCTCCGGCTCGCGATCGAAGACGACCGTCGCAACGTCGAGATGCTGCGCGCCGAGGGGATCCCCTGCATCTACCTTCACTCGGGCTACTACGACTGAGCTCTGCCAAACCTCCTGTTCGGACCGGTGAAAACGTCCGAACCGACGAAACTCCGCCGTTCGACCAGTTGCAGTGGCGCGTGGTCGTCTGCAAAAGTAGGCTCTTATCTGGCAGGGAGGGAGGTCGTTCGGGCTCTAGGAGTCTGGACCTGTACCCTGCGCCAAGGCTGGCCGCGGAGGACCCATGACAGCGCTTCGGCGCACACGCTCGGCACAGGGACTGGCCGTTGCGACGATCGCGACCTTGATGCCGCTTGCGGCTGTCGTCAACGGGGGAACTCCCGCGAAGGCGAACTCGTTCGCGCACCGAGGCATCGTGTCGGAGCGTCCGAGCGACCGGACGCCGAGCTTCGTCGACGGCAGCGTCTTCGGGATCGCCCAGGTCGCCAACCGCGTCGTCGTGGGCGGCACCTTCACCAAGGCCGGCCCCGGCATCCGCGGCGCTGCAGCGCCGGTCGACACGGTGGCGGGGACGTTCAGCGTCGGGTTCCCCGACGTCGCCGGAGCGGTGTTCGCGACTGCTCCCGACGGTGCAGGCGGATGGTTCCTGGGTGGGCGCTTCACCTCGGTCGGCGGTGTCGCGCGCACGAACCTCGCCCACGTTGACGCGGCCAACACCGTCACCGGCTTCGTCGCGGACGCCAACGGCGCGGTACGCGATCTGGAGCTCATGGGCACGGAGCTGTATCTGGGCGGTGAGTTCACGACGGTCAACGGCCAGTCCGCGCAAAGCGTGGCCAAGGTCGACGCGGCAGTCGGGACGCGGATCTGGGGCGCGACGATCAACGGAGCCGTTCGCGCGATCGAGCCGAGCGCCGACGGGACGCAGCTCTACGTTGCCGGTGAGTTCCTCAAGATCGACGGCGTCGCCCAGCGACGCCTCGGCGCCATCGGCACCACGACTGGGGCCAGGGTGGCGTCCTTCACCCCGGGCACGGTGAACGGAACCGTGCGTGCCCTGGAGCTCGCGAACGGGGCGCTGTTCGTGGGTGGCGACTTCACGACGGTCAACGGTCTGACCCGCCAGCGCCTTGTCCAGGTCGACCCGAATACGGGTGCGGTCGGAAGCCTGAACGTCACGATCAACGGTGCGGTCTACGACCTCGAGCCCAACGCTGCCGGATCGACGATCTACCTCGCCGGGCGGTTCTTCACCGTGGCCGGCCAGGCTCGCAAGTACCTCGCGAGTGTCAGCGTGGGTGTGGGCGCGGGCTCGGTCGGCTCGCTCAACGTCGCCAACATCAGCTCGGGCGGCGTGAACACGGTGCTGCTGGACGAGGCGGCGAACGATCTGTACGCGGGCGGTGACTTCATCCTCACCCCGGAGAAGACCGCCCCGGCGAAGCTGGCGCGCGTCGACCTCGCGACGAACGTGGCGGAGCGTGTCGTGAGCGCGTACGAGAATCCGGAGTCGTTCGCGCGCGCACCACTCGAGGCATCGGGCATCTGGACGCTGGGTCGCGACGGCGATCGGCTCATGGTGGCCGGCGACTTCTCCGACTACGGGCTGGTCGACCGCGCGCGTCTCGCCGCGTACGACCTCAACACGGGGGCGCTGGACCTCGGGTTCAACCCGGACCCCGACGCGGACGTGAACGTCGTGCGGGCGACGCCTGACAATTCGGCGGTCTACGTGGGCGGCGACTTCTCGAACATCGCGGGGGTCCCACGCCGCGGCCTGGCGAAGCTGGATGCGCAGACCGGTTCGGCAGTCCCTGGATTCACTGCTGACACCAATTCCTACGTGAAGGACATCGCCGTTCGCGACGACGGCACCGCGGTCTACGTGGGGGGGAACTTCCTCACCGTCAACGGTGCCCGTGCGGAGCGCCTCGGGGCCATCGCCCCGACGACCGGTGCACTCCTCCCGGGTGTCGACCTGAACCTGACCGAGCCGACGAACGACCAGTCCGAGGGCGGTGCTCGCGCCGTGACGTTGAGCCCCGACCAGAACCGCCTCATGGTGGTCGGCAACTTCCGGAGGATCGCGGGGCTCGAGCGCCCGCTGGTCGCCCAGGTCGACGTCTCGGCGCCGCTGCCTACGGTCACGGACTGGAGGACCGAGGTCTACGACGTGCCCTGCGCCCGCAACAAGATCGGTTGGATGCGCGACGTCGACGTCTCGCCCGACGGCCAGACGGCCTACGTCGTGAGTGCCGGGCACTTCTACTATCCCGCTTGCGACTCCGTGAACGCGTTCTCGATGACGCCGACCGGCGGGGACCTCGAACCGCTGTGGACGAAGAAGATCGGCGACACCCTCGAGTCGGTCGCTGCGACGGAGGACGCGCTCTACATCTCGGGCCACTTCCGCTACCTCGAGACCGAGACCCAGAGCGACGACAGGTTCCAGCTCGCGGCGCTGGACCCGGCCACGGGCGCAGGGCGCAACTGGGTGCCGAACGCGGGCGGCTTCCGCGGCGTGCTCGCGCTCGAGTCGGAGCCGGCCGGGCTGTTCGTCGGCTCCGACGGCGACACCGTCGGGAAGATCCCCCACGGGCGCTTCGCCCACTTCCCTGCGCCGGATCCCGGACTCTTCGTCCACAAGTCGCCCGATCCGAGCGTGAGTGCAGCCTCCGGTGGCACCGTCACCTACCACTTCTCGCTCGAGAACACCTTCGACGACCGCACGATCGAGCTGACCTCGCTCACCGACACCCGGCTCGGCAACCTCGCAGATGCCTGCTCGTTGCCGCTCACGATCGCGCCCCTCGGGGCCGCTTCCTGCTCCGCGAGCGAGTACCTCTCGGGCTCCAACCTGGCCCAGATCGCCGGGACGGTCACCGCAGCGGGCACCGAGAACGGCTCGCCGGTGTCCGACACCGACACCTCCACGGTGAAGCTCGTGTCCTCGCCTCCCACGCTGCGCGTGCGCAACATCAACGGGCCGATCTCGGTGCCCTATCCCGACGGCCAGACCCAGTTCGCGATCAGCGTGATGAATCTGGACATGCGCCGCCCGATGACCATCACGTCGCTCTCCGCTGACCGCTACGGCGACCTCAACGGCGTCGGCAGCTGCGCGACGCCCCACGTCGTCGCGCCGAACGAGCTCTACCACTGCAACTATTGGGGAGAAATCGACGGGCCGATCGGTTCGCGCGTCACCGTGCGGAACACTGCGGTGGCCGAGTACCAAGGCAGCCCGACGTCGGCAAGCGCGACTGCGACGACCACCGTCGCAGCGCCAGTGGGGGGCGCGCCCGTGCTGTACGTGGTTGCGAACCCGAGTGCCTTGACGGCGTCCGAGATCAAGGTCCGCAACCGACTCGCGACCAGCTACAACGTGACGCCCGTCGACGACAACACGCTGACGGCGGCCGATGCGACCGGCATGGCGCTCGTGATCGTGTCGAACTCGGTCAGCGACAGCCGGGTCACGAACAAGCTCAAGGGTGTGGAGACTTCCGTGATCTGGACCAAGGCGTCGCTCTACGACGACAACGGACTCACGGCCGCCTCAGCCAATCAGGGAACGACCTCCGCCCTGGCGATGACCGTGACCAGCACGCCTCATGCGCTCTCCACAGCGCGGACCGGATCCCAGACGTTGCTCAACTCGTCGCAGACGATGAACTGGGCCGACCTTGGCGGCGACGCCGAGGAGGTCGCGACCCTTCCCAACGGTCAGGTGGGGATCTTCGCGTACCACGCGGGGTCCGAGCTCGCTGACGGGTCGACGGCAGCCGGGTGCCGCATCGGGGTGCCGTTCACCAACGCGGCGTTCAATGCGATCAACACGACCGGCTGGGCGTTCTGGGACTACGCCGTCGCCTATGGCGCGGCCGAATGCGGTACGGGGATCATCCAGACGATCGCTGGGAACGGCAGCCAGACCTACCTCGGCGACGGTCTCCCGGCGACCGGCAACGCGGTGCGGCGACCCTACAATGTCACGCTCGACCCGACCGGCCAGTCCTTCGTGATTACCGACGCCGACAACAACGCCGTGCGACTCGTTGAGGTCGCGACGGGGATCATGACCACGCTCGCCGGCACCGGCACTGCTGGCTCGGGAGGCGACGGCGGCCAGGCCACGTCGGCCCAGCTCCGTGCGCCGCTGCGCAGCTACTACGGCCCCGACGGCCACCTCTACATCGCCGACACCTCGAACCACAAGATCCGCCGGGTGAACACCTCGACCGGTGTGATCACGACAGTCGCGGGTACCGGGAGCTCGGGCTCTCAGGGCGACAACGGCCCAGCGACCTCGGCCAGGCTCAACAGCCCGTCCGACCTCGCGTGGGACGTCGCCGGCAACATGTACGTCGCGGATCGCGGCAACAACAAGATCCGCCGGGTGACCACGGCGGGGACGATCTCGACGTTCGCTGGCACGCCCTCCTCGGGTTTCAACGGCGACGAGATCGCGGCGACCAGTGCCCGCCTGAACACGCCGTACGGCGTCGCCGTCGGTCCCGACGGGACGGTCTACATCGCCGACTACAACAACGAGCGGGTTCGATCGGTGGACGCCGGTGGTGTCATCCACACGGTCGCCGGCACCGGTATCGCCGGCGCCGGTGGGGACGGCGGCCTCGCGATCGACGCGGACCTGCACAAGCCGATCCACGTCATGGTCGATCCGGCCGGAGGCCTCTGGATCAGCGAGGTGAACAACAGCTGGGTGCGCTACGTGGACCCGAACGGGATCATCAACGTCATTGCAGGTACGACGACGCTCGGGTTCTCCGGTGACGGTGAACAGCCGATCTTCGCCGTGCTCAACCGGCCGAGCGCTACCGCCATGGACGCCGCGGGCAACGTGTACGTCGCCGACCGTGACAACCGGCGGATCCGCCTGATCCACCACAGCTGAGGTCGGTGCCGCGGCGGCACCGACCTCAGTCGCGGAAGTTCGTGAACTGCAGCGGGATGCCGAAGTCGTGCTCGCGCATCGCGGCGATGGCGGCCTGGAGGTCGTCGCGCTTCTTCCCACTGACCCGGAGGTGGTCGCCCTGCACCTGGTGCGACACGCCTTTCAGGCCCAGACCCTTGACGAACTTGCCGACCGCGCGCGCCTTCTCGTCGTTGATCCCGACCTGCAACGTGACCGTCTGACGCACGGTGCCCTTGGCGGCCTCCTCCACGTTGCCGTAGCCGAGCGCCTTCAGCGAGACCTTCCGCTTCACCATCTTCTCCTCGAGCACCTGCGTCAGCGCCTGGAGGCGCGCCTCGCTCTCGGTGTGGAGCTCGATCGTCTGGTCCTTGAGCGCGATCGACGAGTCGGTTCCCTTGAAGTCGAAGCGCGTCGCGATCTCGCGCGCGGCCTGGTCGACCGCGTTCCGCACTTCCTGCATGTCGACCTCGGAGACCACGTCGAAGCTGGGCATGATGGCGTCGAACCCCCGGATTCCGGCAACAAGGCGGCTGCTACTGTACGCCCGGGTCCGTACCCGAGTGGCCAAAGGGGACTGGCTGTAAACCAGTTGCGCAAGCTACGGAGGTTCGAATCCTCCCGGGCCCACCAAGCTCGTGCTCCCGGCGGGTCAGAGCATCCGCTGCATCACGACGAGGTCGAGCCAGCGGCCGAGCTTGCGCCCCACCTCCCGCTCGGTGCCGACGATCTCGAAGGCGCAGGCGCGGTGCAGCGAGATCGAGGCGTCGTGGCCACCCACGATGCGGGCGATGACGGAGTGGTACCCGTACCCGGCGGCGAGCCGGACCAACTCGGCGAGGAGCGCGGCGCCGACACCCGCGCCTCGCTGGTCGCCGCGCACGTACACGGAGTCCTCGACCGTGGGGAAGTACGCGGGCCGATCCTTGTACGGGCTGAGCGACCCGAACCCCACCACCTCTCCGGCCGCGACCGCGACCACCGCCGGGTGGCCACCCGAGTGGCCCGCGATCCACCTCCGTTGCTCGTCGAGCGTCCGTGGGACGAGGTCGAAGGTGACCGTGGTGGTCTCGACCTCGAGGTTGTAGATGTCGCGGATCGCCGCGGCGTCGTCGGGTTCGGCCAGGCGGATCTCGATCGTCACGGCGGCAGGGTACTCGGGGCCCCGGATCGGGTGGGTGCTGTCCCGCGCCCGGGCGCTATCCTGGCGGGTTCCGGTGAACGGCCGCAATGATGCCCCCTTAGCTCAGTCGGCAGAGCACTTCCATGGTAAGGAAGGGGTCTACGGTTCAAGTCCGTAAGGGGGCTCCATCACTGGCGGGGTAGCTCAGTCGGTTAGAGCACACGGCTCATAATCGTGGTGTCGCGGGTTCGAGTCCCGCCCCCGCTACCAAGAGAGGGAGCGCATCAGATGGCGAGCGACAAGCGGGTCAAGGTGACCCTGGCCTGCGAGGACTGCAAGCGGCGGAACTACATCACGATCAAGAACAAGGTCAACGATCGTGAGCGCATCGAGATGAAGAAGTACTGCCGCTTCGACAAGCGTCATACCGTGCACAAGGAGACCCGGTAACGGGCGTAACCTCCGCGGGGAGGGAGGGGTCGAACCCCTGCCCATATCGACCGGAGCGCCCATGGTGGACCAGGCCGAGCTGATCGTCGCCGCGCAGACCGGCGACCGTTCGGCCTTCGACGAGCTGGTGCGACAGACCTACGTCGACACCTACACCCTGGCGTTGCGGTTGACCTCGAACGAGGAGGATGCGCGCGACGTGGTGCAGGAGACGTACCTGCGAGCCTGGAAGGCCCTTCCCCGCTTCCGCGGTGACGCTGCGCTGTCGACCTGGCTCCACCGCATCACGGCGAACTGCGCTTCCACCTACCTCAGTCGCCGCCGGCGCCTCCGCACCGAGCCCCTTGGTCCCGGCCACGACGCCGTCGAGCTTCGGATGGAGGTCCAGCCCGAGCAGATGGCGGAGTCGTCCGCCGAGCTGGAGCGAGTGGGCCGGGCCCTGGAGTTGCTGCCGGCCAAGCTGCGCGCGGTGGTGGTGCTGAAGGACGTGTACGGCCTCAGCCACGAGGCGATCGGCGAGGAGCTCGGTATCTCGGCGGGCGCCGCAAAGGTGCGGCTCCACCGCGGTCGCCGCCGTCTCCAGGAAGCAGTCAGTGAGGATCCGAGGACGGCCCGTGCGGTATGAGGACGTCGCCGAGCTGCTTCCCGGGATCGTCGACGGGACGGTCGAGATCGACGATCGGACTCTGGCCTTCGTCGAGTCGGACCTGCGCTGTCAGGCCGAGCTCGCCCGCTACCGGCGTCTGTTGCGTGCCCTGGAGCAGCTCCGGTACCGGTATTCGGAACCGGCCCCGGGTCTCCTCGCCGCCACGCTAGTGGCACTCGCCGAGGAGGGGGAGCGCCGCGCGATCCGATCGTTGCTGAGTGGACGCCGACTGGCCTACGCCGGCGCCGCGCTCGGCGGGGTGGCGGTAGCGGGAGCCGCCGCCACCGCGGTCCTCCTGGCGAGACGACTGCGCGCGGCCTGAGTGGGGTCGGCGTGAGGGGCCGGAGTGAGCGTGAGCGGGGCTCTCGGCTAACCTGACCCACCCGGCCCTTGCGCGCCCGGAGGGCAGTAGCTCAATTTGGCAGAGCTCCGGTCTCCAAAACCGGCGGTTGGGGGTTCGAGTCCCTCCTGCCCTGCTCGTCCTACCGACCACGACGACAGCACCAGAAGGCCCCACGGTGAACCGACAGACCAAGCGCATGATGCAGCGCCAGGGTGCCGACCAGCCGCGCGCGCCCGAGCGCCGAGCGGCGCCGAGCAAGCAGCAGAGCGACCGCACGGGCCCCCGGCAGTTCTTCTCCGAGGTGCGCGGTGAGCTGCGCAAGGTCGCGTGGCCCACCCGCAACGAGGTCGTCAACTCCACGATCATCGTGCTCATCGCGGTCACGTTCATGATGGCGCTCATCTTCGGCTTCGACTACCTGTCGGCCAATTTCGTCCTCTTCCTCTACGACTGATCCGATGACTGACGACTCGACCTTCGACCCCTTCGCGCCCGAACCGACCTCGGAGGCTTCCTCCGGGAACGGCTCGGGCTCGACGCTCGCGGCCGCCGACCCGGTCGGCACCGGCCCTGCCCCCGGGGCGCCCGGCCTCGAGGCTCCCGACGCCGTGCCCGACCTCGGCCCCGAGGTCGGGTCCGAGGTCGTCCTGACCGGCGACGAGGAGCTGGTCGAGGTCATCGACGAGGAAGACGAGACCGAGCTGGAGCCGAGCCCGTACGACCGCCCGGGCCGCTGGTACGTGGTGCACACCTACGCCGGCTACGAGAACAAGGTGAAGCAGAACCTGGCCAGCCGGGTGCGCTCGATGAACGTCGAGGAGCGCATCTACGAGGTCGCCATCCCGATGGAAGACGTCATGGAGTTCAAGAACGGCCGGAAGGTCGTGGTTCAGAAGAAGGTCTGGCCCGGCTACCTGCTGATCCGCATGGCGCTCGATGACGAGTCCTGGTACGTGGTGCGCAACACCCCCGGCGTCACCGGCTTCGTGGGCAGCGGTGCGAAGCCGACGCCCCTCACGCGACGCGAGGTCGAGGAGTGGATCGGCACCGGCGAGAAGGTCGAGGGCGTCACCGAGAAGAAGGCCCGGCCCCGCCTCGAGTACGAGGAGGGGGAACAGGTCCGCGTGGTCTCCGGTCCGTTCGCCGACTTCAACGGCGCGATCAGCGAGATCGACGTGGAGCGTTCGCGCCTCAAGGTGCTGGTGAACATCTTCGGCCGTGAGACCCCGGTCGAGCTCGAGTTCAGCCAAGTAGCCAAGCTGTAGGAGACGGGAACTGAGATGGCCAAGAAGAAGTTGGCCGCAATCGTGAAGATTCAGATCCAGGCCGGTCAGGCCACCCCGGCGCCGCCGGTGGGCACTGCGCTGGGCCCGCACGGGATCAACATCATGGACTTCTGCAAGGCGTACAACGCCGCGACGGAAAACCAGCGTGGCCAGGTGATCCCGGTGGATATCTCGATCTTCGAGGATCGGACGTTCACCTTCGTCACCAAGACCCCGCCGACCCCGTTCCTGCTCAAGCAGGCCGCAGGGATCGAGAAGGGCTCGTCGGTCACGCCGCGCGAGAAGGCCGGCAGCGTGACCCGCGCGCAGGTGCGCCAGATCGCCGAGACGAAGATGCCCGACCTGAACGCGATCGACCTCGACGGGGCGATGGCCCAGGTCGAGGGCACGGCCCGCTCGATGGGCCTCGACGTCGTCGGCTGACCAGCAAGGCCCGCCGGCAGAGGACCTCGCTGCCGGAACCGGGTGTTCGAGGGACCAGAACCGGCGTCGTAGCGGAGCGGAGACGTATCCAGCTCCGAACGGCCCGGAGGGCGGCGGCCGGTATCCGGGCGCCGAGTGAGGAGCGACCGAACAGATGGCGAAGCACGGCAAGAAGTACACCGACTCGGCTCGGCGCTACGACCGCGACCGTCTGCACGACGCGACCGAGGCGATCGAGCTCGTGAAGGGCTTCGCGACGAAGCGCTTCGACGAGACGATCGAGGCGGCGTTCCGGCTCGGGGTCGACCCCCGTAAGGCCGACCAGATGATCCGGGGCACGGTCTCGCTCCCGCAGGGCACCGGCAAGTCCGTCCGGGTGGCGGTGTTCGCCGCGGGCGACGCAGCCCGCCAGGCCCACGAGGCCGGTGCCGACGTCGTCGGCTCCGACGACCTCGTCGCGAAGGTCGAGGGGGGCTTCCTCGACTTCGACGTCGCGATCGCGACGCCCGACCTGATGGGACAGGTGGGCAAGCTCGGCCGAACGCTCGGACCCCGGGGCCTGATGCCGAACCCCAAGACGGGCACGGTTACGACGGAGGTGGGCAAGGCGGTCGGTGAGTTCAAGGCCGGCAAGGTCGAGTACCGGACCGACCGCTACGGCAACGTCCACGTGCCGATCGGGAAGGCCAGCTTCGACGTGGCCGGGCTGGTCGCCAACTACGACGCGGTGCTCGACGAGCTCATGCGGGCCAAACCGGCCTCGGCGAAGGGTCGCTACCTCAAGGCGGTCACCGTGAGCTCCACCATGGGACCCGGAGTCAAGATCGACCCCACCCGCGCGATCGATTCGGCAGCCGTCCGCGGCACCGGCTAGGGTTTCGCGCTCCACAACCGATCTGCGCCGCAGACCTCCGGTCCCCGCGAGGGGTAATGGGTCCGGCCTCGAGAGCCCTGCTCCGTGAGGCAGCCCGCCGGACGAGGCGACTCCTCTGCTCGTCGGGGCGTCCCTCCCACGTGGCGCCCCGTTTCGTCGTGTCAGGGGAACTGCGCATGGCTCGGCCCGAGAAGGTCGCCGTCGTCACCGAGATCCGCGAGAAGCTCGAGGGCGCCGACGCCGCGGTGCTCACCGAGTACCGCGGCCTGAAGGTCGGTGAGCTCGCCGAGCTGCGCGGCGCGCTGCGCCCTGCGGGCGGCGAGTTCAAGGTGTTCAAGAACACCCTGGCCCGGAGGGCGGCCGAGGAGGCCGGCCTGGTCGAGCTGGTGCCGCTCCTGGAAGGCCCGACCGCGATCACCTTCGTCATCGGCGACGCCGTGGTGGCCGCCAAGGCGCTCAAGGACTTCGCCAGGGCCAACCCGACGCTCGTCCTCAAGGGTGGCCTGCTCGGCACCCGGGTGCTGGCGACAGCCGAGGTCGAGGCCCTGGCCGAGGTCCCGCCGCGCGATGTGTCGTTGGCCCGCCTGGCCGGAGGCTTCCAGGCCCCGCTCACCAAGGCGGCCGGCCTGTTCGGAGCCTTCACCCGCAACTTCGCCTACGGCTTGAAGGCCTACATCGACCAACGTCCCGCCCCCGCGGAGGCGCCGGCCCCCGAGGCATCCGCGCCCGGGCCCGAGGCCGGCGGATCCGAGTCCGAGTCCGAGTCCGAGTCCGAGTCCGAGTAAGTCTCGAGAACCCAGAAAGAGAGCATCACCATCATGGCGACGATGAGCACCGACGAGCTCCTGGACGTCTTCAAGAACATGACGGTCCTCGAGCTCAACGAGTTCCTAAAGGCGTTCGAGGAGTGCTTCGGCGTCACCGCGGCGGCTCCGGTCGCGGTCGCGGTCGGCCCGGTCGCGGCCGCCGGCGGCGAGCCGGCGGCGGCCGATGAGGACCAGGACGAGTTCGACGTGATCCTCGCGGCGGCCGGCGACAAGAAGATCCAGGTCATCAAGGAGGTCCGAGCGCTCACGAGCCTCGGACTGAAGGAGGCCAAGGACCTCGTCGACTCGGCGCCGAAGCCGGTGCTCGAGAAGGCCTCGAAGGAGGATGCCGAGAAGGCCAAGGCCGCGCTTGAGGGCGCCGGCGCCACCGTCGAGCTCAGGTAGCGCGATTTGAGCGGGCGTCTAACCTTGACCCCCGGAGAGGGGCGTCGTATCCTCCCCGGGCCGACAGGCACCCATGGGTGCCTGTTTGGGCCTGTCTGCTTGCGGATGCTTCCGCGCGCGGCTAGCATCCGCTGAGCCGTGTCGTCCCGCTCGTCCCGCTCTTGATTCCCGTCGTGCGGGCTTGCGCGCGCCCGCACGTCGTCTCGCACCCTGTCTCGCACCCTGAGGAGTGACGTTGATGCGTCTCGCGTCCCGGGAACGGTTCTCGTTCGGACAGCTTCGTGAGGTCCTGCAGCTGCCCAACCTGATCGCGGTGCAGCGCGAGTCCTTCGCGTGGTTCCTCGAGCAGGGGGTCGCCGATGTACTGCGCGACATCTCGCCGATCGAGGACTTCACCGGTCAGCTCAAGCTCGAGCTGACCGATCCGGTGTTCGACCCGCCGAAGAACTCCGAGGCCGAGTGCCGGGTCAACGACCTGACGTATCACCGGCCGCTGTTCGTGACCGCGCGGTTCATGAACGCGGGCACCGGTGAGATCAAGGAGCAGGCGGTCTTCCTTGGCGACTTCCCGGTGATGACCGACCGGGGCACGTTCATCATCAACGGCACCGAGCGGATCGTGGTGAGCCAGCTCGTGCGGTCGCCGGGCGTGTACTTCGACATCAACCCGGACAAGACCTCGCCGGAGAAGGACGTCGTCAGTGCCAAGATCATCCCGGGTCGGGGCGCGTGGCTCGAGTTCGAGGTCGACAAGAAGAACGTCGTCTACGCGCGCATCGACCGGAAGCGCAAGCAGCCGGTCACGGTCCTGCTCAAGGCGCTGGGCTTCGGTGAGTCCGAGGAGGAGCTCCTCAACCTTCTGCTCGACCCGCAGGGCCGGCCCTACGACTCGATGCGCAACACGCTCGACAAGGACCACACCGAGGACGCCGACGCGGCGTTCATCGACATCTACCGCAAGTTGCGACCGGGTGAGCCGCCGACACCGGACAGCGCGCGGAACCTGATCGAGAGCCTGTTCTTCAACCCGAAGCGCTACGACATGGCCAAGGTCGGGCGCCACAAGGTGTCCAAGAAGCTCTCCGACGAATACCCCAAGCTCGGGAGCGTCGTCCCCAACGCGGACCCCGAGGCGGGCCCGGTCGACTACACGCTCCAGCGGGCCGACGTCCTCGCGACGGTCTCGTACCTGGTGAAGCTCCACGCGAACGACCAGCCCAACGACTACTTCCCCGACGACATCGACCACTTCGGCAACCGCCGGGTGCGCTCGGTCGGCGAGCTCATCACCAACCAGGTCCGGGTCGGCCTGAGCCGGATGGAGCGGGTGGTGCGCGAGCGCATGACCACCCAGGACGTCGAGGCGATCACGCCCCAGACGCTGATCAACATCCGGCCGGTGGTCGCGGCGATCAAGGAGTTCTTCGGCTCCTCGCAGCTGAGCCAGTTCATGGACCAGACCAACCCGCTCGCGGGCCTGACCCACAAGCGCCGCCTCTCGGCGCTCGGCCCGGGTGGACTGAGCCGTGAGCGCGCCGGGTTCGAGGTCCGTGACGTGCACCCGAGCCACTACGGCCGGATGTGCCCGATCGAGACACCGGAGGGCCCGAACATCGGCCTGATCGGCTACCTCTCGACGTTCGCCCGCATCAACCGGTTCGGGTTCATCGAGACGCCGTACCGAAGGGTGGTCGACGGCGTGGCGACGGAGCAGATCGACTACCTCGCCGCGGACGACGAGGACCGCCACATCATCGCGCAGGCCAACGCCCACATCGACGTCGCGGGTCGTTTCCTCGACGAGAAGGTCCTGGTGCGCGCCGGGCGCGGCGAGCTCGCCTACGTCGACCCGCACGAAGTCCACTACATGGACGTCTCGCCGAAGCAGATCGTCTCCGTCGCGACCGCGCTGATCCCGTTCCTCGAGCACGACGACGCGAACCGAGCGCTGATGGGCGCGAACATGCAGCGCCAGGCCGTGCCGGTGCTTCGCCCCGAGGCGCCCTACATCGGCACCGGGGTCGAGGCCGCCGCCGCGCGCGACGCCGGCGAGCTGCTGATCGCGGAAACCGACGGCGTGGTCACCGAGGTCACGGGCAGCACCATCACGGTCGACTACCAGGGCCCCGGCAAGCCCGTGACCCACCGGCTCTCCAAGTTCCGCCGGTCCAACCAGGGCACCTGCATCAACCAGAAGCCGCTCGTGTCCACGGGCGACCAGGTGTCGGCCGGCGACATCCTCGCCGACGGCCCGTCCACCCACCAGGGCGAGCTCGCGCTCGGCAAGAACCTGCTCGTGGCGTTCATGCCCTGGAAAGGCCACAACTTCGAGGACGCGATCGTCCTCTCGGAGCGGCTGGTACGTGACGACGTGCTCACCTCGATCCACATCGAGGAGCACGAGATCGACGCCCGCGACACCAAGCTCGGCGAGGAGGAGATCACCCGCGACATCCCGAACCTGTCCGAGGACATCCTGAAGGACCTCGACGAGCGGGGCATCATCCGCGTCGGTGCCGAGGTCGGCCCGGGCGACGTGCTCGTCGGCAAGGTGACCCCGAAGGGCGAGACCGAGCTCACGCCCGAGGAGCGCCTCCTGCGCGCGATCTTCGGGGAGAAGGCCCGCGAAGTTCGCGACACGAGCCTGAAGGTCCCCCACGGCGAGACCGGAAAGGTCATCGACGTGAGGGTGCGCAGCCGCGATGACGGCGACGAGCTGCCGCCCGGCGTGAACCAGCTCGTGCGCGTGTACGTCGCGCAGAAGCGCAAGATCTCCGAGGGCGACAAGCTGGCCGGTCGTCACGGCAACAAGGGCGTGATCTCCAAGATCCTGCCCGTCGAGGACATGCCGCACCTCGCCGACGGGACGCCGGTCGACATCGTGCTCAACCCTCTCGGCGTACCGAGCCGCATGAACGTCGGTCAGGTGCTCGAGGCCCATCTCGGCTACGCGGCCCGCCACGGCTGGGAGGGCCATGGCCGGGCTCCGGCCAACCCGCGCAAGACCCGGCCGATCACCGAGCCCGCGGTTTGGGTGACCACGCCGGTGTTCGACGGCGCGCACTGGGACGAGCGCGAGGACGCGGGTCCGCACGGCACCATCCAGGACCTGTTCGCCACCCTGCACGCCGACGGGACGCACGGCGTGCGGATGGTCGACACCGACGGGAAGGCCACGCTCTACGACGGTGGGACCGGCGAGGCCTACGACAGTCCGGTGACCGTCGGCTACATGTACATCCTGAAGCTGAGCCACCTCGTCGACGACAAGATCCATGCCCGGTCGACGGGTCCCTACTCGATGATCACCCAGCAGCCCCTGGGTGGGAAGGCCCAGTTCGGCGGTCAGCGCTTCGGGGAGATGGAGGTGTGGGCGCTCGAGGCCTACGGCGCGAGCTACGCCCTCCAGGAGATCCTCACGATCAAGTCCGACGACGTGCTCGGCAGGGTCAAGGTCTACGAGGCGATCGTCAAGGGCGAGAACATCCCCGAGCCCGGCATCCCCGAGAGCTTCAAGGTGCTCATCAAGGAGATGCAGGCGCTCTGCCTCAACGTGAAGGTCATCGACGAGGAAGGCGCCGAGATCGTGATCCGCGAGCTCGACGAAGACGCCTTCCGCACGACGGAGAGCCTGGGTATCGACCTCTCCCGTCCCGAGCGAGGGACCGACGAAGAGGACGAAGCAAGGCGAATGGCCCCGTGAACACGAGAGAAGAGGCATAGGTGCTCGACGTCAACGACTCCGCCCGGCTCTCCATCTCCCTCGCGACCGCGGAGCGGATCCGCACGTGGTCCAACGGCGAGGTCAAGAAGCCCGAGACGATCAACTACCGCACGCTCAAGCCGGAGAAGGACGGCCTGTTCTGCGAGAAGATCTTCGGGCCGACCAAGGACTGGGAGTGCTACTGCGGCAAGTACAAGCGCGTCCGGTTCAAGGGGATCATCTGTGAGCGCTGCGGCGTCGAGGTCACGCGCTCGAAGGTGCGTCGAGAGCGGATGGGCCACATCGAGCTCGCCGCGCCGGTCACCCACATCTGGTACTTCAAGGGCGTGCCGAGCCGGTTGGGCTACCTGCTCGACATCGCGCCGAAGAGCCTCGAGAAGGTCATCTACTTCGCCGCGCACCTGATCACCTGGGTCGACGCCGAGAAGCTCCACACCGACCTGCCGTCGATCGAGGCCGAGATCAAGGCCGAGATGACCGACGAGGAGAAGCGGCGCGACCTCGACATCGAGAAGCGGTTCCAGGACCTCGAGGCCGACCTGGCGCAGGCGGAGGAGGCCGGCGGCAAGAAGGCCGACCTCGACAAGCTCCGCAAGGCCAACGAGCGCGACGTCGAGGAGATCCGCGAGCGGGCGCAGTTCGAACTCGACTTCCTGAAGTCGGTCTACGACACCATCCGGGCGCTGAAGAAAAAGCAGCTCATCGACGACGAGCGGGTCTGGCGTGAGATCCGGGCGCGCTGGGGCGAGTACTTCGCCGGGGGCATGGGCGCCGAGGCGGTCAAGGACCTGATCTCGCGCCTCGACCTGACGGCCGAGGAGGAGGAGCTCAAGGACGTCATCGCGACCGCCAAGGGCCAGCGCAAGGCGAAGGCGATCAAGCGCCTCAGGGTGATCTCGGCGTTCAACCGCGCCGGTGAGGACGGTCGGCCGGTCAACTCGCCGATGGGGATGGTGCTCGACGCGGTGCCGGTGATCCCGCCCGACCTGCGCCCGATGGTGCAGCTCGACGGCGGTCGGTTCGCCACGTCGGACCTCAACGATCTGTACCGCCGGGTGATCAATCGGAACAACCGGCTCAAGCGTCTGCTCGACCTGGGCGCGCCCGAGATCATCATCAACAACGAGAAGCGGATGCTCCAGGAGGCCGTCGACGCGCTGTTCGACAACGGTCGCCGCGGCCGGCCGGTGACGGGCCCTGGCAACCGGGCGCTGAAGTCCCTGTCCGACATGCTCAAGGGCAAGCAGGGCCGGTTCCGTCAGAACCTGCTCGGCAAGCGCGTCGACTATTCGGGCCGCTCGGTCATCGTGGTGGGTCCGCGTCTGAAGCTGCGCCAGTGCGGGCTGCCCAAGCAGATGGCCCTCGAGCTGTTCAAGCCGTTCGTGATGAAGCGGCTTGTCGACCTCGAGTACGCGCAGAACATCAAGTCCGCGAAGCGGATGGTGGAACGTGCCCGCCCGCAGGTCTGGGATGTGCTCGAAGACGTCATCAAGGAGCACCCGGTCTTCCTGAACCGCGCGCCGACCCTGCACCGGCTCGGCATCCAGGCGTTCGAGCCGGTGTTGGTGGAGGGCAAGGCGATCCAGATCCACCCGCTCGTCTGCGCGGCGTTCAACGCCGACTTCGACGGCGACCAGATGGCCGTGCACCTGCCGCTCAGCTCCGAGGCCCAGGCCGAGGCGCGGCTACTCATGCTCTCCGCGCACAACATCCTGTCGCCGGCGCACGGCCGCCCGATCGCGGTGCCGAGCCAGGACATGATCATCGGCGCGTTCTACCTGACCGAGCTGGTCGAGGGCGCGCCGGGCGAGGGACGTGTGTTCTCGTCGCTCGAGGAGGCGCGCATGGCCCACGAGCTGCGTGACGAGCAGCAGCGGCCCGAGCTCAACGTGCACGCGCGCATCAAGGTCCGCATGCCGGCGGGTCGGTTCCCCGAAGAGCAGTTCCCGACCCGTGACGACGACCCGGCCTCGCCGGTGCTCCGCCGCAACGAGGCCAACGGTCGCGAGGCCTCCGTCGTGGTCGAGACGACGCTGGGACGCCTGCTGTTCAACGAGGCGTTCCCACCCGACTTCCCGTTCAAGGAACGGGTCGTCAAGAAGCGTGACATCACCGAGATCGTCGGTGAGCTCGTCGACCGCTACACGAAGTCCGAGGTCGCGACGAGCCTCGACGCGCTGAAGGACCTCGGGTTCGAGTACTCGACGCGCGCCGGGCTCACGATCTCGATCGCGGATGTCCGCACCCCGGTCGCGAAGACAGAGATCCTCGCGAAGCACGAGGACGAGGCCGACAAGGTCGAGCGCCAGTACGACCGGGGAATCATCACCGACGACGAGCGTCGCCAGAAGGAGATCGAGATCTGGACCGAAGCGACGAACCGCGTCACGGAGGCGATGCAGACCGAGCAGCGCGCGGAGCAGTTCAACCCCATCGAGATGATGGTGGGCTCCGGTGCCCGCGGCAACGTGATGCAGGTCCGTCAGATCGCCGGCATGCGCGGATTGGTGGCCAACCCGCGCGGTGAGATCATCCCGCGGCCGATCAAGAGCAACTTCCGTGAAGGCCTCTCCGTGCTGGAGTACTTCATCTCCACGCACGGTGCCCGCAAGGGTCTCGCCGACACGGCCCTGCGTACCGCCGACTCCGGATATCTGACCCGCCGTCTGGTCGACGTCGCCCAGGAGCTCATCGTGCGCGACGAGGACTGCGCCTCGGCGCGCGGCATCTGGGTCGAGCACGTGACCGAAGACCCGGAGCACGCCCGCGCGCTCGAGACCGGCCTGCTCGGCCGGTGCCTCGCCGAGGACGTGACCGGCGCCGACGGAGAGGTCCTGGCCCGCAACACCGAGGTCACCGACGAGGTGCTGGCGCGGCTCAAGGCCGACGCCGGGGTCGACCGGGTGCGGGTGCGGTCGGTGCTCACGTGCGAGTACCCGCGCGATCACACGGGTGGTGCACCGGCCGACGACGGTGACGAGGGTGACGAGAAGTACCGGGCCGGGGTGTGCAGCCTTTGCTACGGCACGATGCTCGCCACCGGCAAGCTCGTGGACCTCGGCGAGGCGATCGGCATCATCGCCGCCCAGTCGATCGGCGAGCCCGGCACGCAGCTCACGATGCGGACGTTCCACACCGGTGGCGTCGCGGGTGAGGACATCACCCACGGCCTCCCGCGTGTGGTCGAGCTGTTCGAGGCTCGCACGCCGAAAGGCGCCGCGGTGCTCGCGGAGAGCTCGGGCGTAGTGCGCGTCGGCGAGAACGAGAAGGGCGAGCGCACCCTCACGGTCGTCGCGGACGACGGCGAGGAGGAGGTGCATGCCGTCTCGATGCGCACGCACCTCGCGCCCGGCGTCGTCGACGGCGCCGAGGTCTTGGCCGGCGCCCAGCTCACCGGCGACGCCAAGAGCTCGCGGGACCCGAAGAAGATCCTCGACATCGAGGGGATCCGGGCCACCCAGCAGTACCTCGTCGACGAGGTGCAGCGGGTGTACCGGGAGCAGGGCGTGTCGATCCACGACAAGCACGTCGAGGTGATCGTCCGCCAGATGCTGCGCCGCGTCGGCGTCTCCGAGCCGGGCGACTCGCAGTTCCTGCCCGGCCAGAAGGCCGACGCCCGCGAGTTCGCCAACGTGAACAAGCGGCTGGTGGCCGAGGGCAAGCGCCCGGCCGAAGGCCGTCCCGAGCTGATGGGGATCACGAAGGCGAGCCTCGCCACCGAGTCGTGGCTGTCGGCAGCGTCCTTCCAGGAGACCACCCGGGTGCTCACCGAGGCGGCCATCGAGGGCAAGAACGACGGTCTCGAGGGCCTCAAGGAGAACGTGATCATCGGCAAGCTGATCCCGGCGGGAACGGGCATGCCTCGCTACCGAGATGTGGGGACCGAGGCGCCCGACTACCAACCGCTCGAGTTCTACTCGAGTGACTACGAGGACGCTCTCGACCTTGCCGAGCGCCTGCGGGCCAGCCTCGACGACCGAACCGAGGCCGACGACCTTAGCCCGAGCTTCCTGGTCCCCCCGGAGAACGAGGCCACGGATACCTTCGCCCCACCGGCGGGCGGTCTGGTGCCCGTGCCGGACCCGACGTCCGAACCGGGCGAGGCGGCTGCCGGCGAGTAGGCGCCCGGCACCATCAGTGCACCGATCGAGGCGCGGCCCTGTGGCCGCGCCTCGATCGCGTGTGGCGCGGTTCCTCGCGGCGAGGATCCGGCCGGGCGGAGGGCGAGCGGTTCGGCCGGAATCCGGTCCGGTGCCGCTCCGGTACCCTCTCCGGCCGTGATCGGGTTCGTGACCTCCCTGCCGCATCCGGCGAACTGCGCGTCGTACGCAGCGCGCTGCGCGTTGATGGAGCCCACGCTCGCGTTCTTGCTGCGCCAGACCAACCCGGACATCCACCTGGTGATCGTGGCGAACACCCCGCCGGAGTGCACCCTGCCCGACGATCCGCGCCTCGAGGTCGTGCTCGTCGACTTCGCCCGCTCGGCGAGCACGCCCGGCCGGCCGAGCCTCGTCGGCATCGAGAAGGACAAGGGCGCGAAGCTGGCCGCGGGCACCTCGATCCTCACCCGCAGGGGCGCGTCGCACGTGATGTTCGTGGACTCCGACGACTACATCCATCGCGACATCGCCGCGTTCGCCGCTGAACGTCCCGGTCATCCGGGTTGGTACTTCGACTCGGGGTACTTCCACATCCGGGGCGAGCGGAAGGTGACGACCGTGACGCACGAGTACCACCAGCGCAACGGCACGAGCCACGTGATGCGCACCGACCTGCTCTCGGTGCCGGCCTATCTGGACCTGGCGCTCGACCGCGAAGCGATGCTGGACGCTGCGGGCCGGGACAAGACGACCCAGATCATGGGTCGCCACTGGCCGGTGGTGGACTACTTCCGGTCGATCGGCCACCCGCTCGAGCCGTACCCCTATCCGGCCGCGATCTGGGAGATCGGCACGGGCGAGAACTGCACGGCAGTCGTGGCCGCGTCCGGCACCAAGGAACCGATCGAAGGTCGGATCTCGGAGGACTTCGGATTGCCGGTGCCGAGCCGCGCCACAGCAGCCCGGGCGACCACGTCGGTGTTCCTGACCCGCGTCCGGCGGCACCTGCGGCCCGACTCCTAGCGAAGTCGGGCCCGACCCGGCCGACCGCGATCGTTGGGGTCCGAGTTGGGTCCCCGCCGCGTGGCGCTCAGCCGGCGGTGGGTCCGCGTACCTCGAGGTACCGGGCACGCATCTCGCTCGACCAGCTGTTCCCCGGGCGCTCGACCCGGGGTTCCATCTCGACCGTGACGGGAATCCCCAGCGCATCACCGAGCTGGGCGAGCTTGGCGGTGGGATTCGCCACGAGCTCCTCGTAGACGATCTCGACGGGCGCGACGCCGAGCCAGGCGAAGTAGCGCTCCCACCCGCCGTCGACCCGGTTGAGCCACTTCATCGAGCGGTCGATCTCGTCCGCGTCGAACGGCGAGTCCGGTCTCGGGGCCACGGTGGTGCCCTCGGGTTGGACCCACTGGTTGGTCTTGCGGGCCCGATAGTGCGAGATCGCCTGGCCGAGACGGTCACGGCGATTCACCCACACCTGGACGGGGTCCTCGAACCGCCGACTCAGGCTCCGCGCCGCCCGGAGTCCGGTGCCCATCCGCGCGTGGGCCATCGCGTTGGTCCGCGCGCCACGGACGAAGCCGACGCCCTGGTTCCAGTGGAGCTTCAGGCCGAAGGCGCCGTTGGGTGACGCGCGGTGGGTGAGCAGCCACGGGACGAAGGCGTCCCGGGTCCCGCCGGCCTCGGTGTAGAGCGCCCGGTAGATGGGCTTGGCGATGTCGAGGTACTCGTCCGGGCCGTCCGCCCGCCGGGGTCGCGGTGGCGAACGCCTACATTGCTGGCGTGATCGTCTCCCACGAGCACCGGTTCATCTTCGTCAAGACCCAGAAGACGGCCGGGACCTCGATCGAGGTGTTCCTCGCCGGCCTCGCCGGGGCGGACGCGGTCGTCACACCCGTCAAGCCGGCCGTGTCCGGTCACGAGCCCCGGAACCACACCGGGTGGTTCAATCCCCTCGCCCAGATCCGGCGGGAGCGTGACCCGCGCCCGGCGCTCGCGGACCTGCGGCGGCGGCGGCGGTTCTACAACCACATCTCGGCCGCCCGGATCCGCGACCGGGTCGGCGCCCGGGTCTGGGATTCCTACTTCACGTTCTGCTTCGAACGGGATCCTTGGGACAAAGTGGTCTCCTGGTACTACTACCGGCTCTGGCAGGACCCGGACATGGAGTTCGCCGAGTTCGTCCGGACCCAGCCGCTCCCGACCGAGTTCGACCTTTATGCCATCGACGGGGCGGTCGCGGTGGATTTCGTCGGCCGGTTCGAGGCGCTCGGTGCCGATCTCGCCCATGCGCTCGCGCAGGTGGGCATCGACCGCCCGGTGCTGCTGACCCGCGAGAAGGGCGGCTCGCGGCCCGCCGACGCCCGTCCGGGGGCGCTCTACACCCCCGAGTTGGACGCGATCGTCGCCCGGACCTTCGCTCGGGAGATCCGCGAGTTCGGGTACCCGGACCGTTCCGCGTCCGGGGCGGACTGAGCGCGCCGGTCCCGGTCCGCCCGCCGCGAATCCGGGCCCTGGTTTGAACGGGATCTCCACGCGCGCCTAGCCTTTTGGGGTTTGTGCGACCCTTCCGGTCGCGCAGGCGCCGGGGCGCCCGCCCTCGACGCCACCCCCAACAAGGGCCTTCGGGTCCGCAACTGCCAGGAGTGCTGTGCCCACGATCGCTCAGCTGGTCCGCAAGGGCCGCGAGACCAAGACCGACAAGTCGAAGACGCCGGCGCTCAAGGGTTCGCCGCAGCGGCGCGGGGTGTGCACGCGCGTGTTCACCACCACGCCCAAGAAGCCCAACTCGGCGCTGCGCAAGGTCGCTCGTGTCCGGCTCTCCACCGGTATCGAGGTCACCGCGTACATCCCGGGCGTCGGGCACAACCTCCAGGAGCACTCGATCGTGCTCGTGCGCGGCGGCCGGGTGAAGGACCTGCCCGGCGTCCGTTACAAGATCGTGCGCGGCGCGCTCGACGCGTCCGGCGTCGCGAACCGCAAGCAGGCCCGCAGCCGCTACGGCGCGAAGAAGGGTTAGCAATGCCGAGAAAGGGTCCAGCCCCCCGCCGCGAGCTGTTGCCCGATCCGGTCCACCGGTCCGTCGTCGTCACCCAGCTCGTCAACAAGGTGCTCCAGCGCGGCAAGCGCTCCACCGCCGAGAAGATCGTCTACGACGCGCTGTCCGAGATCGAGCGCATGACCGGTGGCGACCCGATCTCCACGCTCAAGCGGGCCGTGGAGAACGTGCGCCCCGCGCTCGAGGTGCGGAGCCGTCGGGTCGGTGGCGCCACCTACCAGGTCCCCGTCGAGGTGCGACCCCGCCGGGCGACGACGCTCGCGATCCGCTGGCTCGTCGGCTACTCCCGCCAGCGGCGGGAGAAGAGCATGGCCGGGCGGCTCGCAGCGGAGCTGCTCGACGCGAGCAACGGTCTGGGGGCGGCGATCAAGCGGAAGGACGACCTCCAGAAGATGGCCGAGTCGAACAAGGCGTTCGCGCACTACCGCTGGTAGGGGTTGCTCGTCGGGCGTCTGGGCCCGGGCCTGCTGCCGCCGTGCTCCGGCGCCCCGCCGGCGCCGGCGTCGGTCGGGGCGGCGCCCGGCCGTTCGCTTCGGGCAGTCGCTCGCTCCGCCTGTGGCTCCGCGAGCGCAACTTGCTCGGCGGCGCGGGCGGCGCCCCGACCGACGGAAGTGCTCCGGC
>VGBT01000002.1 GCA_016870395.1 Actinomycetota bacterium
CCACCACGGGCGGCGCCGCCGCGGCCCGGACCAGGCGGTCGCTGAGCGCCGGCACGTCGCCGGCCGGGAACAGGAGCGGCTCGCACTCCGGCGCGACCAGCTCCGGGATGCCGCCGCTGCGGGCCCCGACCACGGCGATGCCCCGGGCCCGGGCCTCGTTGACCACGAGCGGGGCCGGGTCCGGCCATTCCGACGGCACGACCACCACGTCCACCTCCGCGAGCAGCGCTTCCTTCTCGGCACCGTCTACCCACCCGCGGTACTCGGCATTCGCCGTGCTGCGCACGTCACGTTCGAGGGGTCCCCTCCCGGCGACGAGGAGCCGGGCACCGGCGTCGCCGGCCGGGAACGACCGGGCAAACGCGGCGAGGAGGGTGACGACGCCCTTGTCGGCGGCGAGCCGGCCCAGGTACCCGAAGGTGACCGGCGCACCGGGCGCGCGGCGCTGTCGCGCCGCGGCGACGACCTCGACCGGGTTGTAGAGCACCCGGAGCCGATCCCGCGCCCACGGGAGCCGCTCGTGCGCGAGCGCGACCGCCTTCGACACCGCGAGCAGCACGTCGGGTGCCGCGCGGCGGACCGAGGCGTTGCGGACCCCGGAGACGAGCGCGCAGCCGGTGCAGAGCGCGTCGCACGGCGTGCCGTCGCGCCGGACGAGGGAGTTGCGCTGGCACAGGAGCCAGTAGTCGTGGATCGTGTGGACGTGCGCGTAGCCCCGACGCGCCGGATGGGTGAGCGCGACGGTGGAGAGCCCCTGCACGGCGTGCGAGTGCACGACGTCGGGACGGAGCTCGGCGAACGCGTAGTCCAGCGCGCGCGCCGTCGCCCTCCGGTGCAGGTCGGCGGCATGGAACAGGGCGCGGCGCGGCGCGGGCTCCGTGGGGGCGTCGCGGATCGGGTACGGGAAGGCCGGGACGGTCGCGACGACGCGCGGATCGAGCGCGGTGCCTGCCGGAGGCGCGAGCGTGACCACACCGACCTCGTGACCGGCAGCCTCGAGCCGATCGGCGAGCGCGCCCGCCATCCGCTCCGCGCCGCCGAGGATCTCAGGGGGCCACAGGTTGGAGACCATCAGCACGCGCATGGGCAGGCTTAGGCTACCCGGCGGTGCGAATCGGGCTGCTCGCCGACTCCGTCGACCGCCCCGGCGGGATCGGCCGGTACACCCGTGAGCTGCTGGGCGCGCTGGCCCGCCGCGGCGACGTTCGCCTCGCCGTGGCCGCGCCCGCCGCGGCCGCCGGGATCGTGGCCCGCCTCGGCGGGGATGCGCTCGACGCGCACGTCACCATGCCGGCGTCGCAGCTCACCAGCGGCCTCTGGGCCCGCCGATCGAGTGGCCGGGCGCTGCAGGCCGCCGGCGCCGAGCTCGTGCACGGGACCAAGCACCTCGTTCCCCGCGGCCCGGTCCCGACGGTGCTCACCGTGCACGACGTGCTCACCATCACCCGCGCCCGTGACAACGCACTGGTGAAGCGGCTCGTCCTGCCGACCCAGTACCGCCACTCGCTCACCGACGCGAGCAGGCTCGTGGCGGTGAGCCGCGCTACCCGCGACCGGCTCGAGCGCCTGGACGCGAGCTGGGCCGCCAAGACCGTGGTCGTCCCGTCGGGGGTCAGCCGTGACCTCTTCGACGCCGCGCCGACACCGCTCCCTGGCGTCTCCGACTTCGCGCTCGCCGTCGGCGACGTGATCCCGCGCAAGAACCTCGACGTGGTCCTCGACGTATGGCCCACGATCGCAGCCGGCGGCGGTCCGCACCTCGTGGTGATCGGGCAGCCCGGCCCGCACGGCGAGCCGATCGCGGCCCGGATTGGCGAGCTCGTGGCCGCCGGAACGGCCACATGGGTGCAGGACGCCGACGACGCGCGGCTGCGGTGGTGCTACGAGCACGCCCGCGTGGTGCTGCTTCCCAGCCTCGAGGAGGGGTTCGGCCTCCCGCTGGTGGAGGCGCGGGCCTTCGGCGCACCGGTGCTCGCGAGCCGCGACCCTGCCCTCGTGGAGGTCGCGGCCGGCGATCCCGGTGTGACCCACCTCGACGCGCACGACCGGCGCGCGTGGCGCGAGGCCGTGCTCGCGACCACGCCGCGCCTGCCGGCACCCGTCGTCGGCCCGCCACCCGCGATGCGCACCTGGGAGGAGCACGCCGAGGGTGTCGTCGCGGTCTACCGCGAGCTGCTCGCGAGGGCCTGAGCGCCTGGCGCGGTCAGGACACCGGGATGCCGGTGGGACCCGTGACCGCGGGCCGGTCCGGGAGCCGCGGCGCGACCGTCGCGATCACCCCGGTCATCACCCAGAAGAGCTGGATCTCGGGCACCATCTCGAAGTAGGTCGCGACGGTGCTCGCGGCCATCACCGCGAGGAGCAGGGCCGAGAATCCGGCGGCCAGGTGACGATCGGGATCGACGGTTCGCCGCTCCACGTCGCGCGTGTACAGGAACATCGTGATCAGCATCACGACGAACAGCCACAGACCCAGCACCCCGAGCTCGAACGCGACCTTCAGATACGAGTTGTCGGGCTGGAACGCGAGGTCCTCGTCCTCGTTCAACAGCTCGGCCGCCTTCTCGGCCGCGGCGCCCGTGGTGCCGATCCCGCTCCCGAGCGGGTTGTCGGCGAGCAGCTCGAACCGCTGGTCCCACGACGTGGTGCGCGCGGTGAGGCTCTCCCGGTGGGTGAACGCGCGCGTGAAGGACGTCCCCGTCGGGATGAACAGCATCGCGACGAGGACGAGCGGTATCCCGTACACGAGGATCTTGTAGCGGTGGAACGCGAGGTAGAGCAGCCCGATCGCGAGGCCCAGGAACGCGGCGCGCACGTAGGTCAACACCAGAGCAGCAGCGAACAGCGGCGTCGCGAGGAAGAAGACCTTGCTCCGGAGGCGCTTCGGATCGGAGAGCGCGAAGGGCAGCACGAGCAGCACGATGACCATCAGGAACAGCGCGAACGGGAAGGGCTGGTTGAACGTGGAGAAGGAGCGGAGCCGGAAGCCCTCCGTGAACCGGATCGTCTCGTCGTACTCGTAGCCGAGCTCGTGCAGGGAGGCATGCCCGACGATCTGCTGCCAGACGCCGACGAGCGAGGTGACGATGCCGACGGCGAGCAGCACGGTGACGAGCTGGTCGCGCTCCTTGCGTGAGAAGGGGCAGCGCCAGATCACGACCGCGATCAAGGCGTCGAAGTAGGAGATCCGGAGTCCGACGACCGCGGTCGTACCCCCGACGAAGATCGCGGAGAGCAGCCCGAGCGCGAGCAGCGCGACGAACGCCGACACCCAGGACGGGACCCGACGGTGCTCGGAGGCGCGGGCCTCCGCGGGACACACGAACGTGAGCACGAGGAGCACGACGATGAACGCCTGCTTCCAGCCGTCGATCACCCCGGGCAGCGTGCCGAGCGCCCGCAGGCCGTCGAAGGGGACGAGCGCGACGAACACGAGGACGCCGCGCTGGGGCCGCTGCGCGACCGCGACGAGCAAGGGGACGAGGACCGCCAGGAGCAGCACCCACAGGGTCCACCCGAGCACCATCGCGACCCCGGCGGCGACCACCACGACGGCGAACAGGGTCGGCTTCAGGAGGCGGTGGCGCTGCGTCGTCTCGACGAGCCAGGCCATCGGACCAGGCTAACGGGCGCCGGCCTCAGGTCGCGCCCGTGAGCTTCACGTACTGGCGATACGAGAGGCGGCGGATGCGCTCGATCGGGTACAGGAGATCGTCGATCCAGCCCAACTGGCGCTCGCCGTGACCGCGAAGCAGGTATCCGGAGGCCATGCGCGCGAGGTACAGCGTCGGGTACTCGACCTCGATGGTGAAGCGCCGCGCCAGCAGCCCGAGCTCGCGCGGCTCGAGGGGGAACTCCTCGTCGTCGCTGTTCCTGGGGATCCCGAAGCGCCCGACCAGGTGCCGCCGGCACCAGACCAGCGCCTTGCTCATGGCGTTGTTCTCGTAGAAAAACCCGCGCCCGCCGGGTGCCATGGCAGCCGCGAGCACGTCGACGAACGCGTCGAACGGCTCCAGGTGGTGCAGGATCATCGAGCCGAACACCGCGTCGAAGGGCCCGAGTTCCGCGACGTCGAATGCGCTGGCACGGATGGCGACCACGTCGTCGATCCCCGCCTCGGCACACGAAGCGGTCAGCGACGCGATCGCGACCTTGCTCACGTCGATCGCGGTCACCTGCGCACCGCGTGCCGCGAAGTACAGGGAGTACTCACCGTTGCCGCAGCCGAGGTCGAGGAGCCGGGCACCGCGCAAGTCGCCGAAGTGGCGCAGCCCGGCAACGCCGACCTCGTCATCGTCGGGAACCACGGTCGGCCCCTGCGTGGCGTGGACACGATCCCAGTGCGCGCCGATGTCGACCACCGGCCGATCCTCAGTTCGCAGCCTCGCCGGTGAACTTTCCGCGGGCTCGTGCATCCCATCGCCTTCGCCGTCATGCGGCGTGGGCGCCGCGTCATCCCGTACACTTGCCAGACCATGGATCTTGCCGAACATTTCCGCGTCATCGCTCAGAACTGGGTGCGGATCGTCGTCATCTCGTTCGTCGTCGCGATCGTAGTGTTCGGCGCCAGCAGCCTGCGAGCCAACAAGTACCAGGCCAAGGAGACACTGGCCGTCCAGCCGGGCGAAGTCGTGGGGGGCCAGACCGAGGGTCAGGCCGCGTCGTTCCTCGCCCAGACCTATGCCAAGTACGCGGAGGTGCCCAGCGTGGTGCGCGCCGCGATCAGGGACTCCGGCCTCGACCTCTCCGTGACCCAGGCCACCGATCGGATCTCGGCGAAGGCCAGCGGCGAGCTCGGCTTCCTCGACGTCAAGGTCACGGGGCCGACCAAGGAAGACGCGGAACGGCTGACCAGCGCCGTCGCCGAGGCGGTCAAGGGCGTTGTCCGGACCCAGCAGGCCGCCCAGCGGTTCAGCGACCTGCTCCCGCTCCAGACGGAGCGCCAGCAGCTCACGGCGCAGCTCAACTCGCTCCCGGAGGACTCCCCCGAGCGACTCTCGATCGGCGCCCAGCTCAGCGCGCTCAACGACGCCGAGGGCCAGATCCAGATCCGCCCGAGCAACCAGCTCAACTCGCTCTCGAGTGCGATCGCCAAGGACGACCCGGTCTCACCGAAGCCCCTCCGCGACGCGATCCTCGCGTTCTTGGTGTCGTTGGTGGTGGTCGGCGAGCTCACCGTGCTCGTCCACTACGCCGGTGACCGCTTCTCCCGTTCGGAGGACACCGGCGACGTCAGCCGCCTCACCGGGCTGCCCGTGCTCGCGAAGATCCCCCGCGGCAGCGGGATCGAGGTGGTCGAGAGCTTCCGGGTGCTGCGCACGAACCTGATGGTGCTCGAGGGCGCGGGCAAGCCGCGCACCGTCGCGATCGTGAGCGCCAACCAGGCCGCGGGCAAGACCTTCACCGCGACCAACCTGTCGGAGTCGGCGGCCAACCTCGACGAGAAGGTCGTGCTCATCGATGCCGACCTGCGCAAGCCGGCGATCCACGAGCGCCTCGGCGTGCCCCGCGCGCCCGGGCTCTCCACCGTGCTCCAGGGCGGAGACCTGACGGCCGCCCTCCAGAAGATCCCGGATTCCCCCTGGCTGCGGGTGCTGCCGAGCGGCGAGCCGGTCCACGACGCATCGGGCATGCTCGGCGCGCGGGCGTTCCGCCACGTGCTCGAGGCGCTGCGTGCGGTTCGGCTGGTGTTGGTGGACACCCCGCCCGCCGCGCTGTTTGCCGACGCGATGGCCATCGCGTCGCAGTGCGATGCCACGATCTTCGTGCTCGATGTGAAGACCAGCCGCCGCCGGCAGGTCCGCCAGACCCTCGAGGCGCTCGAACGGGCCGGCGCGAACCTCATCGGCGTGGTAATCAACCGGACCACCGCCCCCAGGCGCGCCGCGTACTACGAGTCCTAGCCAGGCGAGCTGTCACCGGGCGAGGGACGGTAGATCTCCTCCTCCACCACCGTTTCGAGCGCGACGTAGCCGTGCAGGTCGTCGCGAGGCGCGCCCGCCAGGGCGCGCAGCCCGCCGGGGCCGTTCACCGCGAGCACGTGGACGGCGGCCAGGTAGGTCGAGGCCGCCACCGCGGCCGCGACGTACCAGGGGATGACCAGGAACAGCGCCCAGCCGACGCCCGCGGCAAGCACCCCCGCGAGCGCGCACTTCGCCATCGCGACGACCGGGAACGGCCGGATCCCGGGGATGCGGGCCACGCCGAGGCCCAGGACCACGAGCACCATCGACTCGGTCACGACCGTCGCCCAGCCCGAGCCCAGGTACGAGTACTCGGGGATCAGCGCCACGTTGAGCCCGACGTTGAGCGCAACCCCGGCGAGCATCGCGATCGGATAGAGCCGGTTGCGGCCCACCGCCACGAGCGTCGAGAACGCGAGCAACGTGAAGAAGTGCAGTGACTGGCCGACCACGAGAAGCCTCGCCGCGTCGGCCGCGACCTCGTAGCGCTC
Source organism: Actinomycetota bacterium (assembly GCA_016870395.1). Lineage (GTDB taxonomy): Bacteria > Actinomycetota > Acidimicrobiia > IMCC26256 > JAENVU01 > SHUZ01. Next base: position 6,455 of record VGBT01000002.1, read on the forward strand.
GCCGTACAGGATCGACACCAACGGCTCGGCGAACACGAGGAAGCCCGCGCACGCGCCCATCGCGGCCACCGTCAACAGGATGAGCGCGTGGCGGAAGGTGCCGCGAAAGCGGGCCGGGTCGTGAGGCCACGCGGCGATCATCATCGTCAGCGCGGGGATCGCGACCGCCAGCGGCACGGCGCCGAGGAGATCGGAGAACTTGTACGCGACCCCGTAGATCGCGACCGCTCGATCGGTGTCGAGCATCGACAGCATCACGATGTCGATGCGGAAGTAGACGGTGTCGAGCGCGGCTCCGAGCGCCAGTGGCGCGGCCTCCCGCATCCACACCCACCACTGAGCGGCATCGAAGCCGAGCTGGAGTCGGACACTCCGCCGGGCGACGACGAACACCCACAGCAGCACCGCGACCCCGTTGGCGACAACCACCCCGGAGAACCAGAGGATCGACGCGACGCCGCTGGCCGCGATCGCGACGGTCATCCCGAACTGGATCACCTGGCCGAACACGTTGCCCGCCGCCAGCGGCCGCAGCCACAGGCGCGCCTCGAAGAGGAGGACGATGCCGAACGCGACCGAGAGGACGATGAGGTTGAGCCCCGCGACGGCGGTGCCGACCACCACGTCGGAGGGGTAGCCGACGACAAGCACCCAGGCCATCGCGATCACGTACGAGACCAACCCGATCACGAGGCGGAGGCCGACGTACGAGCCGACGATGCGGCCGGCCTCGTCGTGCTCCGCGCTTATCACGTCCCGTAGGACGATGCGGCTGAGGCGGAGGTCGGCGACAAACCCCACGATGCCGAGCACCGCGAAGATCGTGGTCAGCCGGCCGAACTGGTCGAGAGTGAGCTGGCGGACGACGATGATCGAGCCGACCCACGCGAGCGCGGCGACGACGTAGCGGCCGACCACGAGCACCCCGGCACCGCCGAGCATGGAGCCCGCGGCCCGGGGAGTGCGACCCCGACTCAGCTCGGCGTCAGAGATGACACGCCTTCCGGCGACACATCGACGTCGTCGTCACAGTCGTTCCGACGCTCGCCGACGCACAGCAGCGACTGCCCGAACCGAAGCGTGCGGTCCTGTTCGAGGCGGCGCAGCCAGGGCACGACGAGACGGTCGTAGACCTGGGCGGCGCCGGACTGCGTGGGGACCTGGCCGAGCTGGCGCGCGAACAGCCACCAGGCCAGCGCACCGACCGTGTTGACGTAGCGAGCCTCCACGATGCGGTACCCGGCACGGTCGAACGCGCTGACGAGCTGCGAGCGCCGGTACCGGCGCAGGTGGCCGATCCGCCGGTCGAAGTCCGAGTAGAGGCCCTCGAACGCGGGGACGAAGACGCAGAGCCGACCGCCCGGCTCGAGCAGGCTGCGAACCTCGGCGAGCGCTCGCTCGTCGTCGTCGATGTGCTCCAGCACGTTGACGAGGATCACGGTGCTGTACTGATGGCCTTCGCCGAGGTCGGCGACGTCGGCGTGGCGGACCTGCACGTTCGGGTAGGCACTGAAGCGCTCCTCGAGCTCCTCGACGCAGCGCTTCGAGAGGTCGGTCGCGGTCACGATCCGCCCGTTGCGCTGGAGGCGCTCGGTGAGCTCACCGTGGCCGGCCCCGATCTCGAGCAGCTCGGCGCCGAGGTGGGGCTCGACCATCGAAGCGATCCAGTCGGAGTAGTTGTCGGCGCCTTCGAGTGAGGCGAGCACGTCGGTGAGCGCGACGTCAGCGGCGTCGAAGTCGGCCGGGGTCAGCGTGCGGTCGGGCGCGCGATCGAGCCGTGCACGCATGCCGCTCCAGGCCTTCGAGTAGCGCGCGATTCCGTAGACCGCGCGAATCCCGTCGCGCCACCCGATCTTCTTGCCCTGGTCGTAGGTGCGGCCCGCGTAGGAGATCCCGACCTCGTAGACCCTCCAGCCTGCGGCCGCGATCTTGGCGGTGATCTCCGGCTCGATGCCGAAGCGGTCCTCCTCGAGCTCGAGCGACTGGATCACCTCGCGACGGAACGCCTTGTAGCAGGTCTCCATGTCGGAGAGGTTGAGGTTGGTGAACATGTTCGACGCCGTCGTTAGGACCTTGTTGCCCACCGAGTGCCAGTAGTACAGGACGCGGTGCGGTCGACCGGAGAGGAAGCGGGACCCGTAGACCACATCGGCCTCGCCCGCGATGAGGGGTCCCAGGACCTCTCTGTACTCGGTGGGGTCGTACTCGAGGTCGGCGTCCTGGACGATCACGTACTCGGACGTGGCCTCGGCGAAGCCGCGGCGTAGCGCCGCGCCCTTGCCCAGGTTGATCGGCTGCACTAAGCAGCGCACGCGCTCGTCCTTGACCCGCCCGATGCACTCGAGCGTCGCATCGGTGGAGCCGTCGTCGACGACGACGACCTCACGCACGTAAGGGGAGTCGAGGACCCGCGTGAGGACGACTTCGACAGTCTGCTCCTCGTTGTAGCAGGGCACCACCACGCTGAGGCAGGGTTGCTCGGTCATCCCCCAAGTCTTCCATCCCGCGCGGCCGGAGATCCGGATCTGGCCGGATCAGGGCAGGGCGCGCCGCCAGAGGGAGTCCTCGCCGATCGTGTGGGCCCAGTACACGGATGGGGTCACCGTGTACTCCGGGAATTCGTAGTTCCACATCAGGAGGGCGAGCTGGAGCGTCCAGAGCGCGCACCCGATCGCGAGCACGGCGACCACGACGCGAGGGGCCTTCGAGAGCGCCGGGAGAGCGACCGCCGCCACGAGCATGCCGACCGGCGCGACGTCGACGAACCCCCGATGGCCGAAGCCGGCTCCGCCCCCCAGCTGCCACTGGAACCAGAATCCGTAGAGCGTGGCGAGCATCACGACGAGGAGCGCGTAGAGCGCGGCCAACGCCCGGCTGCGCGCCACCGCGAGCCCGACGGCGATCGTCAACAGCACGACCGGTGCATAGACGAAAAGGCCCCGGTCGTAGGAGAACAGCACGGCCCGCTGCATCGGGTGGTCGAAGACGAAGTCCTCACCGCTGCCGTAGCTGGAGAGCGTCCACCCCCCCGAGATGTGGTGGTTGAGCAGCAGCTGAAATGCGCACGCGAGCGCAGCGCCGGCGACCACCGGCAGCACGTCGAGCGCCAGCCCTCGCACGCGCTCGCGCACCGCTACCTCGGAGCGGGCCCACCACGTCCAGCACAGGTAGGCCGCGACGAGCACGCCGAGCACGAGCAGGTCCACGTTGCGGATCACGACGAGGAAGAACGCGCTGAACGCACCGAGGAGCGCGACACCGAGATGTCGACCGCCCTGGTGCACGCGCACGCCCACCCAGAGGAGGATCGCGACGAACATCGCCTCGTGCACGTGCACGTACGACGCGGCATAGGTGGCAAAGGGGAACAGCCCGGCGCCGAACACGAACACGAGCACCCCGACGTGCACGCCCCACCCGCGCGCCCCGAGTCTTCGCGCGGTGGCGACCACGGCGACGCAGGCCACCATCAACGCCAGCCCACCGAGCCACAGCGAGGCTTCGTGCTGCGCGCCCGTGACCACCGCCGGGTCGTCGCCGTGGTCGGCCAGCGGCGCCATGACCGGGAACTGGAGCATCGCGAGGCCCGGCGGGTAGCGGTCCGCGCATCGGTAGGCGTCGGGATCGTCGCGGGTCGGGCGCGGCACCTCGACGACGGCGACCGGGACGACCGTCGGGTAGCGGCAGAAGTCGAGCGTGCCGTCGAGCGCGGCCCGGGTCCACGCGAAGTAGCCGAGCCCGTCGGACCGGATGGGTCCCTGGTCGAGGTAGGTCCGCCACGGCTGCACCAGCAGGACGGGCACGAGGACGACCCCGACGACGATGCACGACGCCCATGCTCGGGCGAACCGGGCGACGGAACCCGCGCTCGCTCCCCCGCTCGTCCCGGCCACAGTGCCCGGAGCCTACCGAGCGAGCGCAGGTCGATCGCGCCGCCGCGCCGGGGACCGTCGGTACACTGCTGTGGCTCATGAGGACACGCCCCGGGCTCCCCGACGCACGCGCGGACAACGCCGGGGCGACCGACACGGCGACACCCGGCGCGACACATGCGTGGCGCCGCCGGCTCGGCGTCGGCCTCGTCTTCGTCGCATGCCTGGCGGTGATGCTCCGACCGACCTGGTACTCGCTGACGCGCACGGTCCCCAACCTCGGCGACCCGGCGCTCAACATCTGGTTCTACGAATGGGGGAGGCATGCGCTGCTGTCCGACCCGGTTCACGTCTTCGACGCGAACATCTTCTGGCCGAGCTCCCTGACCCTTGCGTACTCGGAGAACATGCTGCTCGGCGCCGTCGCCACCGCGCCCGTACGCTGGCTCGGCGGGAGCTGGGCGCTCGCATGGAACGCGTTCGCCATCGCGTGTCTCGCCCTGTGCCTCGGCGCGACGTACTCACTCGTCCGCTACCTCGTCGGGCGCACCGACGCCGCGGTGATCTCGGCGCTCGCGTTCACCTTCGGCGCGTTCGTGATGAGCCACCTCCCCCACGGACAGCTCCTGACGTTGGGCCTGTTCCCGCTCGCGCTGCTGCTCCTGCTCCGGACGCTCGACGAGAGACGCACGCCCTTGGCGGTCGGCACGGGGCTCAGCACCGGGGCCTTCGTCATCGCATCGCTCTACTACGCCGCGATCTGGGGGCTCGTCCTGGTGATCGTGGTCGTCGGCTACCTGATCCTCGTCAGGTTCCGACCCGGGCCCGGCCTCGTACGCCCGTTGCTCGTGCTCGGGCTGGTAGCTGCCGCGATCGCCGTGCCGGTCGGCCTCCCGTACCTTCGCCTGCAACGCGAGCAGGACCTGACACGACCGATGGTGCCGGAATGGGGATTCAACGCGCGTGACCTCGTCACGCCGGCACCCGGCGCGATCGTCGAGCAGCCGCTCGACGAATGGGCCGAGGACTACCCCACCCGCTGGGAGCACGCGTTCTTCCCGGGCTTCGTCGTGCTCGCCCTCGCCGCGGCGGGTGCGATCGTGCTGGCGCGCGACCTCCGGCGACGCGGGGTGCGACTCGACCGCGATCACGACGGCCGCCCCGACGACGGGCGAGCGCCACCGCATCGAGCGTTCGTGCTGCTCACCGCGGTGGGCGGCGGCGCGGCGTTCGCGGTTGCTGCCGGCCCCACCGTGCTCGGGCTCGACGTCACTCCGTTCCGCGCGCTGTATAACTTCGTTCCGGGGTTCAACGGGGTGCGCGTCACGTCACGTCTCGCGGTCCCGGGGATGCTTGCGCTCGTGGTCCTCGCTGCCTATGCCTACCAGTCGGTCACCCGGGCGCTCGCTCCACGCAGTCGAGCGGTGCTCGCCTCGGTGGTCGGGGCGGTCGTGCTCCTCGAGCTGGCCGTCCCGCTTACCCGCGTCGAGATCCCCGACGACCGCGCGACCCTGGCCGTGTACCACGCGCTCGCGAGACGACCCGACGGACCCGTGGTCGAGCTGCCGATGGCGCCCCTGACCGACGCGACGCAGTGGGCCAACCTCGAGTCGACCAGGATGATCTACTCGTCGATCGACTGGAACCCTCGGGTCAACGGATACTCCGGCTACTGGCCCCCCGACTACCCCGGGGACGTCGCCACCCTCAACCGGTTCCCGGATCCAGCGGCCTGGGACCGCTTGGACGCGCTCGGCGTCCGCTACGTCGTCCTCCACACCGGGGAGCAGGCGGGCTATCCGCAGCTCACCGACCGGCAGGCCCGATCGATCGCCACCGCCGCGCGCGCCCGCGGCGCGCAGGTGGGGCGCGTCGGCAACGCCTGGCTCGTCGACCTCGGCCAGGGGGCATCGACCGAGGGCAAGACGCTCAACGCCTCGTCGCCAGCACCCGGTAGCGGTCGGTGAGCTCGCGGGCGGTGCGCTCCCACGAGTAGCGCCGCGCGCGATCCGCGCCCAGCGCGACCAGTCGCGACCGCAGTCGAGCGTCTCGAAGTACGCCGGTGAGCGCCGTGGCAAGCCCGTCGACATCGCGCGGTTCCACGAGGAGCGCGGCATCGCCCAGCACCTCGGGAAGCGACCCGGCGTCCGACGCGACGACCGGGACACCGGCGCGCATCGCTTCGAGGGGCGGCAGGCCGAAGCCCTCGTAGAGCGACGGGAACGCGAACACCGTGGCGCCCGCGAGGAGATCGGCACGAGCCGCGTCGTCCACGTAGCCGAGCGTGACGACGCGCTCGGGTCCGGCCATCCTCGACCGCGTGACCTCGAAGTCACCGCCGTCCCAGCCGAGCCCGCCGGCGACCACGAGTCGCACATCCGCCTCGTCGCGTTCGAGCGCGTCGACGGCACGCAGCAGAGTCGGGAGGTTCTTGCGGGGCTCGACCGTGCCGAGCGCGAGCACGTACCGATCGGCGCCCGAGATCCGCCGTCCCCGCGCCGGGTCACCGTCGGCGCGGGCGGCCGGAGCCGGGTACACACGCATCACCCGGTCGCCCCCGAGCCCGTAGGCCTCGCGGACCTCGCCCGCGACGTAGTCGCTCACGGTGTGCACGACCGCACCACGCTGCAACGCCTGGCGCACTGCGCCGTCGAAGGCCAGCACCTCGGGACGGCAGAGCTCCGGGTAGCGCAGGTAGCCGAGATCGTGCACGGTCACGAGCACGGGCGCCCGGGCGGGCGGAGCCACGTAGTTCGTCGCGTGCACCACGTCGGTCCCGCCACCGGTCCAGTGCTCGATCCGCGGCCGACCCCACCGCCGCCAGGCCGCGTGGGCGAGCCGAGCCGGCAGCCTCGACGTGCCGGCCACCACCCCGGGCGGGAGGAACGGTGCGAGGTCACGGGCGCCGTGGCGGGTGACGAGGTAGGCGACCGGGTCGACGTCGGCGCGTGCCTCGAGGGCCCGCAGCAGGTGGAACGTGAACTCGCCCACACCGGTCCGTGCGCCGAGGAGCGGCGTGCCGTCGACCGCGACCCGCAACCGGCGGGCGCCCGGATCGCGAGCGGCGCCGTCGGTCGATTCCATGGCTGCGCTCACTCGGGCTCGGTGGATCCCGTTCCGGTCGATCGGACTTGGCATGATACCCGGGTACGCCTGACGCGCCGCGCCGACGCGCGCCCAGCTCCGGAGCGACGATGCGACGATTCCTCAGCCGACGCGAGCCAGAGGCGGGGCTCGCTGCCGACGCGAGCCCGACCAGCGCCGCGCCGCTCGAGCACGCGCACCTCGACGGCCGCCGGTCGATCGAGCTCGACTACCCCTTCACCCCGCAGGTGCGCTGGGGTGGCGACCGGCCCTCGCACCCGCAGCTGCACGCGATCCTGGACCGGCGTCGCGCGGCGTACCGCGAGGTGATCGCGGCCGTCGTCGAGCAGCACGAGCGCTTCCGTGCGATCCCGGTGGAGGAGACGTCCGCCGACGAGCCCTGCTGGGTCAACGGCTGGCTCCCGGGCCTCGACTCGGCGGTGCTCTACACGATGCTCGCCACCACCGATCCGGCGACGTACCTCGAGGTCGGCTCGGGGAACTCCACGAGCTTCGCGCGCCGAGCGATCCGGGACCACGACCTGCGGACCCGCATCGTCTCGATCGACCCCGAGCCTCGGGCCGCGATCGACGCGCTCTGCGACGAGGTCGTGCGCGAGCGAGCCGAGACGGTCGACCTGGAGGTCTACGACCAGCTCGCCGCGGGCGACATCCTCTTCATCGACAACTCGCACCGGTGCCTGCAGAACTCGGACGCCACCGTGATGTTCCTCGACGTGCTCCCCCGCCTCGCCTCCGGCGTGCTCGTGGAGATCCACGACATCACCCTCCCCGACGACTACCCGGAGGAGTGGCTCGACCGCGCGTACTCGGAGCAGTACCTGCTGGCGGCCTACCTCCTCGCCGAGGGCAGCCGCTTCGACGTCGTGCTGCCGAACCACTTCGTGAGCCACGACGCCGAGCTGCAGGCACCGCTCGACGCGATGTGGGACGACCCGCACTTCGCCGGCGTGGAGCGCCACGGCGGTTCGTTCTGGCTCCGGATCAGGTAGGGCGCGGCGGGCGGGCCGTGCTCACCCCGTCGTCGCGACCACCGCGTAGTCCTGGGGTCCGAACAGCACCTGGTTCAGCCGGTTCAACGACTGGTTGAGCGAGACGACGATCTCGGGGGCGTCGGGCGGCTGGTCGAGCAGCGGCAGCTGCAGATCCTCGGCCGGCGAGAAGAACCGCTCCTCCACGGTGAGGAACCCCGCGCGCTCGCACAGGAAGGTGAGCAGCGAGGGGTGCAGCGGCCACACGTGCGTCGGGTCGAGGATGTAGGACCTCGACAGCACGATGAGCGACGCGGGGTTCGGTGTCTCCGCGATCAGGACCCCGCCGGGCGCCAGCCGCGTCGCGGCAAGGTCGAGGAACGCGATCAGGTGGTCGAGCTCGAGGTGCTCGGCGACCTGGATGGCGGTGATCGCGCCGTAGCTGGCCTCCGGAACGGACGCGAGGAACTCGATGGCGTCGCCGACATGGGCCTCGACACCGCGCTCGCGCGCTTCCGCGACCATCTCGGGGTCGAGGTCGACGCCCACGCCTTCGATGCCGTGCTCCGCAAGCCCGGCCAGCAGCTCGCCCCGGCCGCACCCGACGTCGAGCACCGGGCCGCGACCCCGGAGTGCGTCGAGGTAGCGCTCGAACGTTCGTCGAAGGATCTCGTCGGTGTCCCCGCGGAAGCGGTGCTCGAAGCCGACGTAGTCGAAGCTGCCGCTCGGCGCGGGCGCCTCTGCGGGCCGCGCCGCAGACGGCTGCCCCGAGCTAGTCGGTACAGTGCCCGTGGCTCCGGCGGTCGGCGCGAGGCGCACGCGCCGGTCGAGCGCGTTGAGCTGCTGGCGAAGCTCCGCGAGCTGCCGGGGCGCACCGCCAAGGCCCTCGCCCGGCGAGATCGCACGCCCGAACTCCTCGAGGGTGGCGTGGAAGGCCATCAGCTCGGCCTTCAGCAGCTCCTGGTTCACCTGGAGGGCCTCGAGGTCGCGCAGCATGTCGGCGCCGCGAACCGCGATCACGTTCGCGCTCATCCCGAGCCCCTCGACGGCCGCGACCGCGGGCCACAGCGCGTCCAGCTGGGACCGCAGGATCTTGACGTCGACGGCGAGATCGAAGACCTGCCCCAGTGCGCGACCCTCCACCGTCCGGCCGACGCGGGCCGCGAAGGGGTCGAGCAGCCGATCGAACAGGCGGCCCGTCCAGCCGTGGCGGACCAGGCGGCGCACCTTCGCTCGCACCCGGTGCGAACGCGGCTTCCCCTCCACCGGCGCGGGCGCCGGGCGCGGGACCTGTGGTGTGCCGGCCTCCGCCCGGAGTCGCTCGAGCGCCCGGGGGCCGAGATCGGGATGGCCGCTCACCGCGGGCTCCCGGTGAGCGGGGTGCCGGCCGCGAAGGCGCGGCGCCCGATCGGCCCGACCAGCGGTGTGTGCAGCTCGTCGAGCGCCTCGGCCAGGCGCGCCGACGGCCGCCACGCGTCCGCCGCGGCGAAGCGCGAGATGCCGAGCCTTCGCATCAGCTCCTGGACCGTGCAACCCAGATCGAGGTGCCGCTCGGCGAAGCGCCGCGCTGCCCAGCTCGCCGCCGCGGCGCGCTCGTCGTCGCTGATCAGCCTGGTCAGCTCGAGGTCGAACCCACCCGGCTCCGCGAGCATGCACGCGCCGTCGGACCCGACGCCGAACACCTCTATCGAAGCCGCGTCGGTCACGACCGGCGTTCCGAGGGCGAGCGCGACCGGCAACCACGGGCCTCGCACGACCGCGCCGGCCGCGACCGCGAGCGCGGCGGGGATCGCGGCCTCGGTAAGCCTCGAGGGCTCGGGAACGCCGATGCGCACCGTGAAGTCGTCGGGCAGACCGAGGCGGCGGCGCCAACGGGACCGCACGAGCGGGGCGATCGGCGGATGCGCGGCCAGGTAGGTCGCGTGCCGGGAGACCGGGAGCGCGCGCTGGCCGAGCGCGCGCGCGTCGGCCGAGTCGTCGACGAGCAGCACCCGCGCCCGCGACGCAACCGGAAGCGCCCGCTCGATGACGTCGATCGAGTCAGGAGCGCCGTCGACCCAGAGCGCGACCGGCACGGCCGGTTCTGCGAACGCGCGCCGGAGCTGCGACGGCCGTCCCGCCAACGCGACGCGAGCCTCGACGTCGGTCAACCAGGGATCTGACGCCCGCACCCGGCACCAGCGAGCGAGCACACGCAACAGGCGGGCCAGGGGCTCGGGGGCGGGGCCGCAGGCCACCAGGTCGACGACGGGGCCCTGCGGGGGCCAGCGGGCCGTCATCCGCCGACGAGCCGTTCCACGACCGGTCCCCACGCGAGGCCTGCGACCCGCTCTCGCGCCGCGGCACCCATCTTCTCGGCAAGCGTTGGGGCGTCGGCGAGCCGGTCGATCGCGGCCGCGACACCGGCCGGCGTCCCGTCGGTCACGATGCCGGTGACGCCGTCCTCCACCCACTCGAGCACGCCACCGGCATCGGCCGCGGTGATCACCGGCTTTCCGGCCCGGAAGGCCTGGAGGGTGACGTAGCCGTAGTCCTCCTCGACCGGTGCGTAGACCACCGCGAGCGCACCGGCGAAGCGCTCGACGAGCTCGTCGTCGGGCACGAAGCCGGGCATCTCGACCCGGCGCGCCGAGCCCTGGGCGTCGGCCGCCTCCCGCAGCTCGGCGTCCAGGCTTCCCGTCCCGGCCAGGACGAGCCGCGCGCCGGAACGCACCTGTGCCATGGCGTCGACGAGGAGCCGCGGGCGCTTGTTTCCCTCGAGGCGCGTCGCGCAGAGCACGTAGTCGCCGAACGGGCCCTCGTGCAGGCGATCGAAGAGAGGCGGCGGGTGATAGAGCGGCTCGGCCACGAGCCCGTTGGACCGCGCCAGGCGCGCCGCGACGAGCCCCGAGGTGGTGAAGCGCAAGCGCGCCTCCTCGAGGACCCGCGTGTCCCACTCCACGAGCATCCGCTGCGCTTCGAGCGACGCGTCGTCGAGGCCGAAGTCGGACCAGTCGGTGTCGACCAGGTCGTACGCCGGCCGGTGCTGATGGAACAGCCAGACGACCTTGTTCGGGTGGCGCACGTAGTACGACGGGAAGTTGGTCGCGATCACGAGGTCGGCCTCGATGGGCACGAGCCGCCAGGCCAGCGCGCTCTCGAACAGGTGGTCGCGGTCCCAGGCGGTGGGCAGCCGCACGAGCTCGGCTCGGTGCCCGGCGTCACGGAGCGCGCCGACGAGGTTCTCCATGTGCAGCTCGGCGCCGCCCCGCATGAACGGCACCTGTGCGCCGCAGACGCAGATGTCCATCAGCTGCTCTCGCCGGCTCCGAGTCGGTGAACTGCCCTAGGTCTCGGGTCGATGCTAGTGGTCGACCCGCCGCGTCCGGCCGACCGCCGGCTCGTCCGGTCGCGACGGCGATCGGCTCGTCACGGGCCGGTCAGGGCGCGATCGAGATCGCCCGGGCGACGTCCGCTCCCCAGTAGCGCGTCGCGACGACGGCGGGGGCGCCACCGAAGGGATGGACACCACCGAAGCCGTCGAGCACGTACCCGGCGTGCGCCGGCGACTGCACCATGGCCACGCCGCGGGCGATGTCCCAGCCCCGCCAGTACGGGCCACCGACCGCGGCCGGTGTCGCCCCGAAGCGGTGGAGGCCACCCCAGCCGTCGAGCACGTAGCCCCCGGAGCCGTCGGGATCGACCGCGAACCCGCGCACGATGTCCCAGCCCGGCCAGTAGCCGGTGACGGCCACCGGTGGCGCGGTACCGAACGGGTGGACACCGCCGAAGCCGTCGAGGACGTACCCGGCAGGCGCGTTCTTCGTGGAGGTGCGGGTGAGCACGACCGCCCGCGCGATGTCCCAGCCCCGCCAGTAGCCACCGCTCACCCCGCCGCGCGCGCCGCCGACGGGATGGAGGCCGCCGAAGCCGTCGAGGACGTACCCCGATCCGGACCCGTCGGGGTTCATGGCGAGCCCGCGCACGATGTCCCAGCCCGGCCAGTACCCGCTGACGGAGACCACGGGCGCGATGCCGAACGGGTGCACGCCACCCCAGGCGTCGGCTACCCAGCCGCCACCCTGGACGACCGCAAGGCCGCGCGCGAGGTCGGTGGGCCAGGACGGCTCACCGGTGGGCGGGCTCGACAACGCGTTGAGATGACCGTGCCGCTCCACCGCGTACGCGGACGCGAACGGCGCGCCCGCGGTCGCACCTGCAGCGAAGCTCACGTTCGCGGCAGCCGCCCAGGCTCCGACGTTGCCGGCTCCGTCGACAGCGCGCACGCGGATGGCGTAGGTCCGGCCGGGCAAACCGAAGAAGGTCGAGCCTCCGGTCGACGCCCCGCCTGAGGTGCCCGTCGGCGCGACGCGCGAGAGCCACGCCACCCACGGGCCGCCGCTGTCGGCGACCTCGAGGTCGAACGCGCGCACACCGGTCGCGTGCTCCCCTCCCGGCGACGGGTCGGTCGCGCTCCAGCTCACCGGCGCCGCGGTGGTCGCCTGGTTCGGGTTCGGTACCGGCGAGAACGTCGCGACCGGGGGCGTGACGTCGACCACGGCGCCCGTGCGGCGCTGGTTCTGCTTGAAGGTCGGCCAGTCGAAGCGGCCTTCGGGCACCCCGGTGAGCTTCCACGCCAGGAGGCGGGTGCGATCGCCGCTGTCCCGCCCGCCGGAGGCGTTCGCGTCGTCGAGCGCGTTGACGAAGATCCACGTGTCGCTGCCGATCCGGCTGACGGTGGGAGCCGACGCGGGTGCGAACGTGCGGATGCGACAACAGGGGTCGATGTTGGTGTCCTGGTACTCGATGGCCCCGGTCGCACCGTTGAAGATCCGCAGCTTGTTCCCGGCGAACGCGACCACGTCCTGCTGGTTGTCGCCGTCGACGTCGGCGATCACCGGTGAGCCGTGGTGCGCGTTGGTGTGCGGGCACGTGCCCGTCCAGTCTTCGCACGAAGACCAACGCTTGGACCCGTCCGGGTTCTGCACCGCGGTGTAGCCGTCGCCGGTGATCACCGCGGTGTACAGGCGCGCGTCGCCGTTGACGACGCGCCCGAGCGCGGGCGACGCCATCACCAGCGAGCCCATGCCCACACCGGGGATGCCGCCCGGGCTCCAACCCGGGAGCGCGAAGCCGGAGCGGTCGAGCGCGTACAGGTGCCGGCCCGGATCGGGGAAGTTCAGGCCGGTGCCGAACACGACGTCACGCGAGCCGTCGGCGTTCACGTCCCCGACACCGGGACTCGACCACACCACCTGGCGCGCGACCGAGCGCGGGTAGCCGGGGAAGTCGGAGCCGTCCGCGCGCAGCACCCAGAGCAACCCGCCCCACGGGTAGGGCGCGCCCGGATAGTTGTCCATGTCGCCGCCGAAGACGATCTCGGGCGAGCCGTTGCCGTCGAGGTCCGCGACCGCGGGACTGGACCACAGCGTGTCGTAGAGGAAGCGCGGGAACCCCCGGATCGCGCCACCGTCCTGTCGCCACGCGAACACGTCGTGGTTCCAGGACGTGGCGATCACGTCGAGGCGGCCGTCTCCGTCGAGGTCGGCCACCGTCGGCGTGGAGAACACCCCTGACGCCCGGTTGTTCACGGTGGTCGACTGGGCGAACGACGGGGACCCCGCGAGACCGCCGGCACCTCCCTTGAACGCGAGCACCCAGCCGGTCGACGCGTTCGCGGTGACGAGGTCGCTGAAGCCGTCGGCGTCGAGGTCCACGAGCAGCGGGCTCGCCTGCACGGGACCGGGGCCGGTGTAGATGCAGGACGGGGTCGCGCCGAGGTTCGCGGCTTCGAAGAGCAGCACGCAGCCGTTCATCGCGCCCACGGCCACCTGCGTCCCGCCGTGGCCGGTGAGGTTCGACCCGACGGCCGGCGACGAGAACAGCTCGTTCGTCCCGCCCGGGGGCGCGAACGACTGCGGCGCGGAGTACCCGCTCCCCACCGGGGTCAGCGCGGCCGCACCCGCTCCGGGCGGCGTCCCGACGACGCCCGCCACGACCGGGAGTCCGGCTCCGAGCACCAGCGCCGCGAGGACTGCGATCAGCCGGCGCGACCGATGGGGAAACGGGGATGCCACATCTGAACATCGACCGCCCGACCGGGTGGCCTTGAGGCCGCGGCGGACCGCTGGAGGAGCCGGACCAGGGGCTACGCTGATCTGGCCGTGGATCGCAAAGGTCGCCTCGCGTTCGTCCCTGCCCGCTACGGCGACGGGGTCGTCGGCGGCGCCGAGGCCGTGCTCGCCGACCTCGCCCACGGCCTGGCCGCCCGGGGTTGGGACGTCGACGTCCTCACCACGTGTGCCCGGGACCACTTCACCTGGGAGAACGTCTTCGCACCGGGGACCGAGGAGCACGACGCGGTCACCGTCCACCGGTTCCCCGCGGTCGTCTCCACCCCCCGCGCGGAGCGGGCCGCAATCGGGGCCGCCATCGAGGCCGGCACCCCCGTGCCACTCGTCGACCAGCAGCGCTGGATGAACGACGACCTGCGCGTGCCCGAGCTCTACCACCACCTCCTCGACCAGGCCCAGGACTACCGGGCGATCGTCTTCGCCCCATACCTGTTCTGGCCGGCCTACGCCTGCGGGCAGCTCGCACCCGAGCGCACGATCCTGATGCCGTGCCTGCACGACGAGCCGGCAGCCGCGCTCGAGCTGTTCCGGCCGCTGTTCTCCGGGGTGCGCGGCCTGTGGTTCCTCTCGGAGCCCGAGATGGCGCTGGCGCGCCGCCTCCACCCGCGTCTGGCCCCGCACCGCGTGGTGGGGGCCGGCGTCCACGTGCCCGACGCCTACGACCCCGAGGGGTTCCGGCAGCGCCACGGCATCGAGGGACGCTTCGTGCTCTACGCCGGGCGCCGGGAGGGCGGCAAGAACTGGGAGCGCCTGCTCGACGGCCTGGCGGCCGCGACCCTCCACGCAGACCTCCCGTTCCGGCTCGTGACGATGGGAACGGGCGCCGTGCACGCGCCACCCTCCCTCGCGGATCGGGTCGTCGATCTCGGGTTCTGCTCCGCGCGGGACCGCGACGACGCGTTCGCCGCCGCCGACGCCTACCTCCAACCCTCGCAGTACGAGAGCTTCTCGCTCACGGTCATGGAGGCGTGGCTCGCGGGCACGCCGGTCGTCGCCAACGACCGGAGCGAGGTCGTGCGGTGGCACTGCGAGCGCTCCGGAGCCGGGCTCTGCTACGCCGACGACCTCGAGCTCGAGGAGTGCCTGCGCTTCGTCACGGAGGCCCCCGAGGCCGCGGCCGCGCTCGGAGCGCTCGGTCGCGACTACGTGCTCGACAGCTACCGGACCGAGGCGGTCCTCGACCGGGTCGAGGCGTCGCTCGAGGACTGGCTCCCCACGGCCGACGGGAGCGCGTGACCGATGCGCATCCTGATGGTGAGCATCTACCCGCCCCAGCGTGACGGCATCGCGCAGTACGCGATCCAGGAGGTGCGCGCACTGCGCGCAGAGGGTCACGAGGTCGACGTCTGCTCACCCGAGCCGTCGGCGGCCCACATGCATCTCGACCTCCGCAGCCGTCGTGGCCCCTATGCCCTCGCCCGGCGCGTCGCCGGATACGACCGGGTCATCGTCCAGTGGCATCCCGCGATCTTCTACAACGTCCCCGTGACACCCGCCGAACGGCGCCGCGTCGCGTTCGGACTCCTCTTCGCGTTCCGCCGCGCCGCGTCGGTCGAGGTGCGCGTCCACGAGTTCGACATCGCGGGCGCGCACGACGGCAGCATCGCGTCGCGGCTCACGAGAACGCTGTGGCGGTCGGTGGATCGCATCACGGTGCACACCGAAGGCGAACGCCACGACTTCGCCGAGGCCTACGAGCTCCCCGAGTCGAGGATCGACGTCGTGGAGCACGGGGCGACGTTCGTGCGACGCGCCAACGCGACACGCCACGAGGCCCGCGCCGAGCTCGGGCTCCCACCCGAGGCGTTCGTGTTCCTCTCGATCGGCTTCCTCCAGCCCCACAAGGGCTTCGACCGGGCAGTGCGCGCGTTCCGCGGCCTCGACACCGCCGGATGCCGGCTCGAGGTGGTCGGCTCGCTGCGCCTCGAGGATCCCGAGTACGTGCAGTACGTCGACGAGCTACGCGCGCTCGTCGACGCCACGCCGGGTGTGGCGCTGCACGAGCACTACGTCAGCGACGAGGAGTTCGACCTCTGGTTGGTCGCCTGTGACGTGGTCGTGCTCCCCTACCGGATGATCTGGTCGTCCGGGGTCTGCGCGCGAGCCGAGCTCTACGGGCGGCGGGTCATCGCGACGCGAGTCGGCGGCCTCGAGCACCAGGTGGTCGACGGCACCGTCCTGGTCGACGGCGACGCCGAGCTCGCCGCCGCGATGCGCGCCGCCGCGGGCCGCGAGGTCGCGACCGCCGAGGCATGGCCCACGGGTGCCGACCGGGCCGCGATCCAGGCCGAAGTCCGACGGCGCGCGGCCACGCGGCGCCCGCCGGGGACACCGGCACGCGCCGAGGACCCCGCCGAGCCGCTCCGTCACCTCCCCCGGCTCGAGCTCCCGCCGCCCGTCTCCGTCCACACCGGCGTGACCACCCTCAAGCGCGTCGTCCGCAAGCTCACCCGGTGGCAGCTGGATCCGATCGTCGAGCAGGTCAACGACCTGGCCCGGGCCGCCGCCGGCGCCCACCCGGCGGACCCGTCAGGGACGGGTTCGCCGGCGCCCGCCGAGCGGCCGGAGCCCTGAGATCCCGGGCCCCGGCCGTATGATCAATCGGCACGGCAGACACTTCGGGAAGGCTGCGCGCTGACCATGGCGATCGAGGCACGGACTGGCTCGGGTCCGGTCACCGACGTCGCGGCCCGCCCGAACCCGTGGCGCCGCCTGGTCGACGTGTGGCGCCACCGCGAGCTGCTCCTCAACCTGGTGCGCAAGGAGCTCAAGCTCAAGTACAAGAACAGCACCCTGGGCTTCCTCTGGTCGCTGCTCAACCCGGCGCTGTACCTCGTCGTCTTCTACTTCGTCTTCCAGATCGTCCTCGGCGCCGGGCTGCCCTACTTCGCGATCTTCTTCCTCGCCGGGCTGCTCCCCTGGAACCTCTTCTCGACCTCGCTCGGCTCGTCGACGACGTCGGTGGTGGGCAACGCCGGGCTCGTCAAGAAGGTCTGGTTCCCACGCGAGATCCTCCCCCTCGCCGCCATCGGCGCCGCGCTCGTGCACTTCTTCCTGCAGCTGATCGTGCTCGCGCTCGCGCTCGTGATCTTCCGCTACCCGCCGTCGGCGGAGTTCTGCCTGCTCCTGCCCATCGCGCTGCTGACGTTGCTGCTCTTCGCCGCCGCGCTCGGCATCGGGTTCGCGGCGCTCAACGTGTACCTGCGCGACACGCAGCACCTGCTCGAGCTCGTGCTGCTCGCGTGGTTCTGGGCGACGCCGATCGTGTACCAGTACACGAAGATCAGCGACCGCATCGGGAACTGGGTCCTCTTGAATCCGATGACGTCGATCGTGATCACGTTCCAGCGCGCCATCTACAACCGCACGACCTACTACGACACCACCACGAAGACGACGGTCGGGATCCTGCCCGACGAGTCGATCTGGTGGTACCTGCGGAACCTCGGCATCGTGGGCGGGTGCTCCCTGCTGCTCCTCGTGGGTGCGCTCCTCCTCTTCGGGCGGCTCGAGGACAACTTCGCCGAGGAGCTCTGAGCCCGATGGACCCCGCGATCACGGTCGACCACGTCTCGAAGCGCTTCCGGCTCTACAAGGAGAAGCCGGAGTCGCTCAAGGAGCGCATCATCCGGCTGGGCCGCAACCCCTACGAGGAGTTCTGGGCACTCCGGGACGTCTCGCTCGAGGTGGCCCACGGCGAGACGCTGGGCTTGATCGGCCAGAACGGGTCGGGGAAGTCCACGCTGCTCAAGTGCATCTCGGGGATCCTGCGTCCGACGAGCGGCAGCATCCGCAAGAGCGGCCGGACGGCCGCGCTGCTCGAGCTCGGCTCCGGCTTCCACCCGGACCTCACCGGACGGGAGAACGTCTTCCTCAACGCCTCGATCATCGGGCTCACCAAGCGAGACACCGCGCGCATCTTCGACGACGTCGTCGCGTTCGCGGAGCTCGAGGAGTTCATCGACCTGCCGGTCAAGCACTACTCGTCGGGCATGTACTCACGCCTCGCGTTCGCCGTCGCGGTCAACGTGGAACCCGAGCTGCTCCTCATCGACGAGGTGCTCGCCGTGGGCGACGAGGCCTTTCAGCGCAAGTGCGTGCAGCGCATCCGCCAGTTCCAGTCCGAGGGGCGCACGATCCTGCTGGTGACGCACGGCGTCGAGACGGTCCGTCAGATCTGCGACCGGGCCGCGGTCCTCGACCACGGCAGCCTGATCGCGCTGGGCGAGCCCGGAGAGGCCGTGCTCGTGTTCCGCGACGCGCTCCTCCAGCGCGAGCACACCGACGAAGCCGCCGGCGCCGACTGGCGCAGCCATCAGCAGGTGCGCATCACCGGCGCCGAGGTCGAGTACCTCCACCCCGACCGCCGGCACCTCCTCCCCGGCGAGCCGCTGCGGATCCGGATGACCTACGACGCGCCCGCACGGGTCGACGACGTCGTGTTCGCCATCAACATCCACGACCAGCAGGGCAACCTGCTGCTCGGCGCGAACACCGACAGCCTCGGCGCCGACCCGGGTTCCGTCGAAGGTCCCGGGGAGGTCGTCTTCGAGTTCGAGCAGGTCCCGCTCATGGGCGGGATCTACGAGGTGTCCCTCGGGGTGCACACGCACGACGGCGGCGTCGAGTACGACCACCGCGCAGGCGAGGACGTGATCGAGGCGCTGAGCACCGGCAAGGTCGCCGGCATGGTCAGCTTCCCGATCCGGGCCAAGGTCGATCCCGGCTCCTGAGGGACTCCTGGCCGGAGCTCGCGGCGCTCAGGCCGCGGCGAGCGACCGGGCGAGCACGAAGTTGGGCTGGGCCTGGTTGACCGCCGGCGCCCCGCCGAACGAATGGATCCGCCCGGAGCGGTCGAGCACGTAGCCCCCGGGCGTCCCGCTGACGGTCGCGAGCGCGCGGGCGAACTCATAGCCGAAGTACGGGACGGCTCCGGGGGTGGTCGCGCCGCCGAGCGCCCAGATCCCACCGAACGCGTCGAGCAGCAACAGGCCGTTGCCGTCCGACGCGGGGCGCAGGTCACGGGCCCAGTCGCGTCCGATCCAGTACGGGCCGCCCGACACCGCGGGGGCACCGCCCACCGGATGCACCGCGCCCCACGCGTCGAGCACGTAGCCGCTGGTACCGCCCGGGAGCACGACCAGCGCACGGGCCGCGTCCATCCCCGAGAAGTACGGCCCGCCGGTGAGCGCCGGAGCGCCGCCGAACGGGTGGATCCCGCCCCACCCGTCGAGCACGTAGCCACCCACACCTCCCGGCGCGAGCTCGACGTCACGTGCGATGTCCCAGCCGGCCCAGTACGCGGCACCGGTGGGAGCGGGCGCGCTGCCGAACCGGTGCAGACCGCCCCACCCGTCGAGCTCGTAGCCGCCGGCGCCACCCGGCAGCAGCGCGACGCCGCGCCCGATCGGAAAGCCCCTCCAGTACGCGGGGGTCGTCACGTCGGGCTGGGAACCTGCGGGGTAGAGCTTGCCGAACTCGTTCATCCCCACGAGGCGCGGGCCCGCGCCGGGCGTCCACGGCGGATAGCCGTCTGGTCCCGCGGTGAGCATGCGCGCGGCGACCGAGAAGCGGATGACCGGCAGCAGGTTGTACGCGGCTTGGCCCGGACAGTCGGTGAACCAGGTGTCGCGATGGCCGATGACGATCGGCTGGGCCATCGTCGTGCCCGGCGCGAACTTGTCGTTGCCGGCGGTCGTGTAGACCGCCGGCTTCGTCGGGTCGACACCGTGCATGCCGAGCTTCCACGCCAGCAGCTGCTGCACCGCCTCGATCGACGCTCCGGTCGGCGAGACGGTGCTGTACGTGCCCAGCAGCGCGACGCCGGTGGTCCGGCTGTTGAAGCCGACCGCGTGGGCGCCGAGCACCGGCCAGTAGACGCCGCCGTACCGGCCCTCGAAGATCTGGCCGTACTTGTCGACGAGGAAGTTGTAGTGGATGTCGCAGTACCCGAGGACGTTCGTCGCGTACACGTAGATCGCGCGCACGATCCGGTAGCTGTCGGCCGGCGAGTAGGCGTTCTCCCCGGCGGTGTGGTGGAAAACCGCGAGCCGGACCGCGTCCATGTAGGTGGGACCACCCGGGCAGTTCCGCAGCCGGAGGCCCTCGTCGGCACCCCACTCCACGCGACTGATGATCTTCGGCGTTGCGCTGAGCGACGCCGACACCGGCACGTCGTCGCCCGCCGGTGACTCGACGGCCGCGAGGGCCACCGAGCTCGCGCTCCCGCTCACGAGACGGACGCGCAGCCCGCTGGCGTCGCCGACCCACACCGGCTCGCTCAGGTGCTCGGAGCGAGCGACCCGAGCGGCTTCGTCGGTGCCGGGGTCGGGACCGTTGTCGTTGACGCCGACCTGGGTGACGACCTCCCAGCTGTCGCCGGCGCGCCGCTCGACGGCGAACTGGGCGCCGCCGTCGCCGCGCCAGCGGATGCCGACGAGGTCCGAGGTCGTGGCCGACGCCGAGAGGTCGCGGGTCCAACCCGGTTGCACCCGCGTGCCCGACGCGGTGAGCGACTGCTCGTGCAGCTCGGCCTGCGGAGGCTCGGGTGGTGCCGGCGCCGCGGGCGTTGCCGGGAGACCGGTGCCGGCCAACGCCGCGACGGAGAAGAGGGCGGCGACGAAGCCCAGACGGCGGCGCGCGATCACAGCGGCCAAGGTAGCGCGGCCTCCTCGGGGTCGCGCCCGTCGCGCGCGCTCACAGGATCAGGTAGACGCCGTCGTTGCGGACCACCGCCAAGCGACCGTCCGAGAGGATCGTGACGCCGCGGAACCGATCGGCGCCGAAGTACTGCGGGTTCATCCCGTTCGCCACGGTGCCGTAGCCGTGGACGCCACCGAAGCCGTCGAGCACCACGTAACCGCCGGGCTTCGCCGCGATGTCACGAGCGATGTCCCACCCGAAGTACGGCGCACCCACCGACGTCGCGGTGCCGAGCGGCCACACGCCGCCGAAACCGTCGAGGAGGTACGCGCCCTGGCCGTCGGGGCTGACCGCAATCGCGCGGGCGATGTCCCAGCCGCGCCAGTAGGGCCCGCCGATCCGTGGCGCGGTGCCCATCGAGTGCACGCCACCCCACGCGTCGAGCAAGAGCAGGCCCTGGCCGTCGGGCGTGATGCTGATCGACCTCGCGATGTCCCAGCCCGGCCAGTAGGCGCCGTAGAGGGTGCCCATGACGCCCGTCGCGGCCGACCCGTACTTGTGCAGGCCTCCGTAGCCGTCGAGGACGATGTAGCCCTGGCCGTCGGGCATCACCGCGACGTCACGGGCGATGTCGAAGCCGAAGGTGGGAGCCCCGAAGCCGCCGGCTCCGTAGGTCTTGACGGCACCGGTGCCGCCGACCACGACCGCGCCGCCCGTCGCCGCGCCGGCCACGGCACGACCGGGGGCGCGCAAGGTGGCCGGACACTGCACGGCCTGCCACGACCCGAAGCCGAGCCCGTCGGGCGGGCACGCTGCCGGCAAGCCGTTGTACACGAGCATCTTGTTGTAGATGCTCAAGACGGTGGTCGCGTAGCTGGTCGAGGTCGCCCAGTTGCCGTTGCCCATGTGCGCCCAGGTCGGGGCGCGGCCCTTGGCGAAGAAGGTGTCGAAGTTGCGCGCCGCGACCACGGGGTCGAGGGAGGTCGGGGCGTACCACTGGGGCACGGGTGGGTTCGCCAGACCCGAGGCGCGCGACGTGAGGTCGGCGTAGTTCTTCAGGTGCTGGATCTGGGCCCGGATCCCTATCTGGGGCGATGGGAACTGGCGGCCGCCGCTGCAGGAGTCGCACGCACCCATGCCGGCGTAGTTGTAGTTCTCCGGGCGCACGATGCTGCCGACGAACCCGAAGTACCCGGTCTCGACGACGGACTGCGCGAAGGCGATGTCGCCCCGGACGTTCTCGCTCGCGCCTTCCCACACGTAGAGGGACGCGAGGGCCTCCACGCTCATCGGCACCGCAGCGGTCTTGCCCGTGGACGCGAACCAGCGCGCGATCTGCTGCGGGGTGAGCGTCGAGGGGCCCTGCACGCTCGTCGCCGTGGCCGCGGCCGCCGGGCGCGCCGAGGTCGCGAGCGGGAACAGCGCGGCGACCAGCGCCAGGAGGGCGGTCGCGACCGCCACCCGTCGAAACCCGCGCCGAGAGGGGGGAAGGGAGATGCGCATCGAGGAATTCATCGTCAGCGTACGTCGCCGGATTGAGCGAGGAAGCCGCCAAACCTAGTGGAGGAAGGCAACCGGGCCGGGGACCGCCCCTTCGACGCGTCGTCCCGAGCCGACGGGATGCGCCGATCCAGATCCAGGCAAGCGTCGTATGCTCCGGGCCTATGCCGCAGCGGTCCGGACCGACCGGCGGCGCCCGGGGACACGGCCGTGGGCGCGAGCGCGGGCAGCTCCGCTCCGAGCGGTCGGGGCGGCATTCGTCTGTGTGACCGGCGTCGCCTTCGTCGGCCTCCACGCCCGCGCCGGCATCGCATCGACCCGTGAGCTCACTGCACCCACCGCGCGCGAGCGCGCCACGTGGCTCTACGAGTGGGACCCCTGCATCGAAGCGGCACTCCGCCGCCGGGTCCCGGCCGGATCGACCGTCTACATCCCGCCACAGGACCCCTACTGGGCACAGGGTCTCGACGCGCTCGCCACGCCGTGCTTCGAGGTGGTGCCCGACCGCGCCGGCGCCGAGTACCTGCTGACGGTCGGGGTCGCCACCCGTCGGACCCCGCGCTCGCAGCGCTGCGGCGAGCCCGCCGACGGCCCCGTTCCTGCGCGTGCCTGGCCCATCGGCGTCAGTCTCGCCCTCACCGTCACCGAACCCGCGTGATCTTCGTCGCCGCGTTGGCGTTCCTCGTCGTCCCGGGACTGCTCCCCGCGCGGGTGATCGCCGGCTCCTGGCCGATCGCGGTCGTGGCGGCACCACTGGTCACCGCCCTGGCCTTGGCGTTCGCCGGCACCTCCGCCACTGCCGCCGGCGGAGCGATGCGGTCTGGGCGCTCGTCTGGCTCGTCGCGGCCAACGGCGCGGCCGGCTGGATGCTCCGGGGCAACCCGTCGACTGCGAGCGAGCAGGCCGGCTGGGCCCTCGCCGTCGTCGTCCTCGGTGCGGTCGCGACACTGATGCTGCTCCCGCTCGTCCGGCCGGCGATCGACTGGGACGCACGCGCGACGTGGTTCCAGCACGCCCGGTGGTTCTACGGGGGCGGCGAGTTCGTGCAGCGCGCGATCGGGAACGCTGCGCACGGGTACAACCGCGACTACCCCCCGCTCGTCCCGGCAACGGTCGCGAGCTTCTGGCGTTCCGGTGCGGGGGTCGACCACCGCTCCGGCCAGATCCTCGTCGGGATCCTCAACGCGTCGGCCGTCGTCGTCGCGGCGCTGGCCATCCCACGGACCTTCCGGCTCGCGAGACTCGGACCGGCGTCCTTGCTGATGTCGGCCGCGTGGGTCGTCGCCGCCTTCGGCATCGCGAAGGAGTTCGGAACGGACGGCTACGCAGACCTCCTCTGGGCGGCCGCGGCCACCGGTGCCGTGCTCTACCTGCTCGTGGCTCCGATCGAGTCGACCAACGGCTCGATCGGCGTGGTGCTGCTTCTCGTGAGCGCACTGACCAAGAACGACGCCATCGCCCCCGCACTCGTCGTCGCCGTGTTGGCTGCACTGCGGTATCGAGCTCTGCTCCGTCGGACGCCGTGGGTGCCGGCCCTGAGCCCACTGCTGGTCGTCTGGCCCCTGCTGGCGCGCCGCTTCGGTGCCGATCCCCTCTACGAGCCCGGCGCCGTCTTCGACCTGCTCCGAGGTGACAGCTCCGTGTGGAACCGCCTCGAGCCGACGTTGCGAGCGATGCGGCCGTTGCTCCTCTGGCCCGCCGCCGTCGCGATCTTCGTCGCGATCGTCGGCACAGTCGCGCTGTCGGACGAACGGCGCGGCCTGGCGTTGGGGGGCTGCTGGAGGCTCTGGGCCGTGTGGGTAGTCGCCTGCATCTCGCTGGTAGCCGCATATCTGGTCTCGGGTCTCACGCTCGTCGACCACCTCGGCTCGTCGATCGACCGGACGACGATGGCCGCGCAACTGCTCCTCCTCACCGAGATCGCGGTCTGGTCGCTCGTCGCCATGGCCGCTCTGGCTGCGCGTTCGCGCAGCGGCACGGCACCCGAGCCGCCTCCGCGCGACGCCGCCTGATCCCCTTCGCGGTAAAGCCCCACCGCCCCCGCTCACCCGACGATGGAGTACCCGTCGCCCACGATGGCCATGCCCCGGACGTGGTCGCGTGGCGCGTAAGCGGGGTTCATCCAGACCGCGGTCGCGTCCCCGGCGACGTGGACGCCACCGAAGCCGTCGAGGACGGCATACCCGTCGCCGCTGGCCGTGACATCGAGGTCACGCGCGATGTCCCACCCGCGCCAGTACCCGGCGTGTCGCTGTACCGCGTCACCCGCGACGTGAACGCCACCGAAGCCGTCGAGCACGTGGATGCCCGCGCCGGTCGGGGTGAACGCCACCGCACGCGCGATGTCCCACCCGCGCCAGTACCCGGGCTGGAAGGCGGGCACGTCACCCGCGCGGTGTGCCCCACCGAACCCGTCGAGGACCACGTACCCGTTGCCGTTCGGGTTGATCGCGACGTCGCGCGCGATGTCCCAGCCGAAGTACGGACCGCCGAGGCTCCCCACGACACCAGTGCGAGCGGATCCGAACTTGTGCAGGCCGCCGAACCCGTCGAGCACCACGTAACCCAGGCCGTCGGGCATCACCGCGATGCCGCGGGTGATGTCCCAGCCGAAGCGGGGCGCGCCGAAGTACGGGGCCCCGCCGTAGGCCCGTACGCTGCCGCGACCGTCGACGACGTAGTAACCGCCGTTGGGGTTCGCGGCCGTGCGCCGACCCGTCGCCGCGGCGACGACCCCGGGATCCGGTCCGCCCGTTCCGGGCACGCTCCCCGACTGCATGGTGTTGACGAAGGCCTGGTACGCCTGCTTCGGGCTCCAGTCCTGGCGCAGCATCCCGAAATTCTGTTCCCTGTCCGCCGGGTTGGTCCCCGAGTCGCGGTGCTGGAACCAGAACAGCGGCCCGGTGAACGGCAGATAGCTGGAGTTCCAGCCCGCGTAGTAGTCGCGCACCCACTGCGCTTGGCGGATCTCGTCGAGCGCCGACGGGTCGGTGCCGATCGGCGCCCCGGCCTCGGTTCCCCAGATCTTCTTGGCCGCGTCCCCGTTCGCAACCATCACGTCGTAGAGCGACTGGGTCTGAGTGAAGGCGTTCCACCACTGCGCGTCGAGCGGGTTGGTCGGGAACGAGTACGGGTGATGGCCGACGGCGTCGAAGGACCCTCCGGCGCCGCGTGCGTAGATGCCGTTGAGCCAGGTGATCGGGTGCACGTCGCTGCCGTCGGCCGCGTCGGGGGCGGGCGAGGTCCCCCCGGTGATGACGGTCGCACCGGGGTCGGCGGCCTTCACCGCCGGGTAGGCGGCCTTGAGGAGCGCGCTGTAGGCGTCGAGGCTCGGCTTCGGCTGCGCGAACGGCCGGTGGTTCGGCTCGTTCCAGATCTCCCACACCGAGACCGACCCGCGCAGCCAAAGGTTGGAGCTGTTCGCCCCGTAGCGCTCGACCGCGGCACGGATGAACCGCGCGTAGTCGGCCGGGTTCGCGGGCAGACAGTGCAACGATCCCGGCGGGCAGTCGGCGGGTCGGGCCCACGGCGGGCTGTACGCCACCATCGCCACGAGGGAGAGGCCGCGGGCCCGGGCGTTGAGCACCAAGCGGTCCGTCGCATGGTGCCAGTTCCACGCGTTCGGGCTCTGGTGCTGGATGTGGTTCCAGTCGATGTCGAAGCGCAGCCACTTCGCACCCGTCGAGGCGATCAGGTCGAGGTCTCGGGCCTGGTCCGCGTCGCTCTGCCAGAGGATGCCGCTGCCGGCCGAGATGCCGGCGCGCTGGGCCACGTCGGTCGCCGCGGGCGACGAGCCGGCGAGGGCCGACGACTCGGCCGCGGCGGGCGCGACCAGCAGCATGGCGCCGACCAGCGCGAGCGCGCTGCACGCCGATGTGAAACGGCTCCGCCGCATCGATTCCTCCTCGGACTGGACCCGAAGGGAGGATCGACCACGGAAGGTGTTTACTTAAGGGTACGTAGACCGCGCTCAACGCCTACCGGCCCCGGCCAGGAGGCCCGGGCCGGCTCCAGGCCGGGCGGTCAGTCGCCGCGCCGGCTGAGCATGGCGGGGATCGTTCGCAGGAGGATCCCGAGGTCGGCGCGCAAGCCCACCGAGTCCACGTACTCGAGGTCGAGGTCGGTGTGCAGGTACATCATCCCGTCGCCGCGGCGGGAGATCTGCCAGAGCCCGGTGAGCCCGGGCTTCACCGCGTGTCGGCGGTGCTGCCACGGCTCGTAGCGCTCGACCACCTGCACCAGCTCGGGACGGGGCCCGATTAGGCTCATCTCGCCCCGCAGCACGTTCCAGAGCTGCGGAAGCTCGTCGAGGCTCCACTTGCGCAGGAAGCGTCCGACGACGGTGTGGCGGGGGTCCTCGTCGCTCTTGTGCACCCGGCGACGGTCATCCGCGATCGGCCGCTGGCGCCGGCGCCGGTCGTGGCCCATCGTGCGGAACTTGTAGACATCGAACGGTTGGCCTCCGAGCCCCACGCGGCGCTGCTTGAAGATGACCCCCGGGCCGACCGAGCAGCGAACCGCCACGGCCACGATCGCGGTGAGGGGCGCCAGCACGAGCGCGAGCACGGCACCGAAGAGCCGGTCGATACAGGGCTTGACCAAGCGGACGTAGACGGTGCGGGGCATCTCGTAGTCGTCGGGCTCGGGCGCAAGGCGCGCCACGCGCAGCGCCGGGGGCCGGACCGGGGCCGGACTGCCGGCAGCCTGAGGGCTCGAGTTCGCCACCGCACCTCTTCGTCCGACCGACGTCCTCACCTGAGCCTTTCCCCGTGCGGCCTCCCCGGGCCCCGAGATGCAAAAAGTATCACCACCGCGCCCACGCGCAGTGGCCGCGTCGTCACGTGCCGCTTGCCGGATCTTGTCCCGGACGAGACATCGCGGCCGGCAACGCCGACCGCGATGTCCAGAGCTGTCGAACGCGCCGCGTCAGGCGGTGGCGCGGTGGCGACGCGAGTGGCGCACCATGACGACGCCGGCAACCGCCGCGCCGGCACCGATGAGCGCGAGCCCGGCGACGTCACCACCGGTGAACGGCAGCGTCGAGGACCTCGAAGCGGACACCCCCTCGACCTGCGTACCCGAACTGTTTTCGACCTCGGTGCCGCCACCGTCCGGGTACGGTGCCGCCAGGGCCGCGCTCGGCGCCAGGGCTGCCACGACGATGCCGGAGGCAACCGCGAACCGGCCGACCCGACCTGCGAACTTGGAGTGCTTTCTCACGAGAATCCCCTCCCCGCTGGACCCATGCGGTCCCCAACGTGTTCACGCAGTGTAGTCACATCGCGCAAGGAGCGCAAGGACACATCGAGAGGGCCCCTGGGTGCTCTAGACGCTTCGCCGGGCAGCGAACCGGCGGAGCGTGGCCGCCTGCGGTCGGCCACGCTCCGTGGCCGACCGCAGGCGGCCACGCCGGACCGGTGGATCCGGCCCGCCTACCAGGAGATCGTACGCGCCGCGTCGTCCTGCCAGGTCCTGCCATCCGCGGTCCAGGTGACGGCAGGGAACCGGGCCGAGGGCTCGACCCGGACGTGCTCGTGACCCGACGGGAGCCGGAACCGCAGCGTGTAGCTCTTGCGCTCGCCGCGCAACAGGCCCACCTCGGCGGCCACGACGCGGGTGGTGCCGTCGGGCCCCGACGCGACGAGCGTCCCCGCACCCTCGAGCGTGATCCCGTGGGCAGCGGCGGGGACGTCGATTGCGAGGATGCCCCGGTACTCCCCTTCCACGAACCTCGGTGCGAACGGTCCGATCACGTACTCCGGCAGCCCGGTCGGCGTTTGGTTCTCGAGGGTGACCACCACGGTCACCTCACTGCCGTCCTCGAGCGGACGGTGGGTGAGGTCGGCGACGACGGGCAGGAACTGGTCCAGCTTGTTGCCCGACCGGTTGGCCACGCCCACGAGCAGCGCGTCCGCCGGGAGCCGCCCCGAGATCCCCGCGGCCTTCCACGCCCGCTCCTGAGCCGGCTTCGACGACCACGCCAGCACGTGACGGCCCTCGGCCGCCCGGCGGAGCTGCTCGACGAGGCGAGCCGTGTCCCACCCCGAGCTGTCGAGCTTGGCGACGACGGCGCGCGCCACCGCGCTCAGCCGCTCCCGCCGTGCCTCCTGGTCGGCGTCCGGGGACTCCGAGGGCGCGAAGTCGAGGTACTGCTGCAACAAGAGCTCGTGCAGCACGTTGGCGCTGTCGATCGTCTTTCCGTCGACCTCGACCGGGCCGACGACCGCGAGCAGCCGCTTCAGCGCGACCGGGTCGAGCATGAGCACCCCGTCGACGGTCTCTCCGGTGCGGGCCTGCCACATCTGCGCGGCGAGCTGCGCGTTCGCGTCGAACTGCGGTGACATCGCGAGGTAACGCCACTCGGAGCTCGGGTCGAGCCAGCCCCATCTTGCCGCGAGGTCTCCGGTTACCGGGACCTGGCCCACCGGGAGCGCGAGGTCGCCCGTGTCGGTCATCGGTCCGAGCTCGAAGCGCCCGTCCTGCATCGTCAGCACACCGGCAGACAGGAGCATGCCGGAGCCGACGCGCATCTCGGCGTTGTTCGCCGCGAGCACCAGGTACCTGGTGGGTCCCTGGGCCATTGCTGCGATGCCGGTGGAGGCCTCGTCGACGTCGGTCATCGCGCGCCGCACGTCGGTGAGTCGCTCCGCAAGCTCCGAGCGGGCGTCCGCGAGCGGACCCACGAGCGCCTGCGACGGACCCAGCGACACGCCGCGCAGCTCCTCGCGCGCCTCGCGCGCGATCTGCCCGAGGTCTTCGAGGAGCGCGATGCGTGCCGGACCCACGTCGGTCGGCGCTTCGAGCAGCGCGGACGACTCCTCCATCGTGGCGACGCCCAGGTCGACGACCTGCGAAGCCGAGGACGTGAGCGCCCGCACCGACCGGGCCTGACGGCCGACGAAGGGGAGCGGCTCGAACGGGGCAAGCAACGGCGAGTCGGCCGCGGCCGCGGCCCGGTCGAGCTCCCGCGCCGCTTCGCGCATACGGTCGAGCCCTTCGCCGCGGATCAGCTCGGCCGGCCCGAGGTCGGCCTGGGTCTGGCGGAGCATCTCGATGCCGCGATCGGCCCGTTCACGGGCCTCGAGCAGCGTCACCCCGGCGAGCACGACCCACACCGCCAGCAGGCCCAGCCCGAGCAGCACCACGAGGCGTCGACGGCGGCGACGCCGGCCCCCGTCCCCGTGGCTGTCGGGACCGTCGGGGCCGGTCGTCGACAGGTCCTCGGGGAGCGTCTCGGACCCTACGGGGGTGGTAGAGGGCTGGTCGTCGGGCATTACCGGAGGATCGTACGGGGCCACGTGCCGCGCGTCGACGCGCCCGGCCCGGCACCTGAGGGCGGATCGCACCCCGACTCAGAGCTCGGAGCGCTCCCGGTGGTGGGTCCGACCCGGCTCGCAATCGCCGAACAGGGGGCAGTACGGGCAGAGCCCGCTCGGTGTGCGCTCGAGCGCGTCGAGTCGTTTCGTGCGCGCCGACTGGTACTTCCGAACCCCGTCGAGGACCCGCCGCACCTCCGAGCGCAGCAGGTCCTCGGTGACGTCGAGCGTCGGCGTGTCCCCCGAGTCGAGATAGTGCACGGCGATCCGGAACGGCGGAACCCGGCGCACGAACGTCTCCAGCAGCGCGTAGAAGCGCACGTCGTAGAGGTTCCGGTCGTGCTCGCCGCCCGACTTCAGATCCACGATGAGCGTGCCCGCCCGAGACCCACGCGGACGGAAGAGCGCGAGGTCGGCCTTCCCCGAGAACGTGACCCGCCCCTCGCAACACGTGACGCGCATAGATGTCTCGACTCGCGGCAGCCATGCCGCGCCGACGCGCGGCCAGTCCATCGCGAACTTGCTCACCGCATCGGCGACCTCGGCGCCGAGCTCTGCGCGTGTCCCTTCCGAGAGCCCTTGCAAGAACGCTCCGAGACCGGTCCGGTCGTCGTCGTCGGACATGAGATCGGCAAGCACGCCGCGCACGGCGTCGAGTGGCGCGATCGAGTACCCGGAGCCGATCATCCGCTGCACGCCGCGATGACTCAACGTGCCACGGGCGTTGGCGAGGCTCCAGCGGAACCGCTCGTAGTCGCGGGCGTAGGCGAGCCCCTCACACGTATGCGCTGCATGGATCACCTGCTTGCCGACGAAGAGCGAATCGCCGTCGTCGAGTGCTCCCGCCACCTCGAGGAGCCCCGCCTCCAGCTCCTCTCGGAGCCGATGTGCGATTGCTTCGGGGAACGTCGGGCGCTCTCCCCCCGGATCGACCACCCGGTCGAGGATCTCCGCCTGTCGGGGCGTGAGGTCGGGTTCAGGCACTTCGCGACCCTAGCGACCGGGTGCGACACGCTTAGGCTCCCGCCCTCATGGCTGTCGATCCCCGCACGCCCGTCATCGTCGGCACCGGTCAGGTCTCCCAGCGCGAGGCCGACCCCGCCGCGGCACTCGAACCCGTCGACCTGCTCGCGACCGCGGCGCGAGCCGCCGACGCCGACGCGCGGGCACGCCGCTCGCTGCTCGACACGGTCGACACAATCGCAGTGGTCGACATCCTGTCGTGGAAGTACCCCGATCCGGGGGCGTTGCTCGCGCGCCGGCTGGGCATCGAGCCGCGACGAACCGTCACCACGACGGTAGGCGGCAACAGCCCGCAGATGCTCGTCAACCGTCTCGGCGACGGGGTGCAACGCGGCGAGCACGACGTGGTGCTGCTCGGCGGCACCGAGTGCATGTACACGCGCTGGCGGGCCCGGCGGGCCGATCCGAAGACATGGCTGCCGTGGGAGCAGCCCGACGACCCCCCGTGCCCCGACGTGCGCGGCGACGACCGGCCCGGGTCGAGCGCGTTCGAGCTCGCGCACCTCGCCCTCGCCCCGACCCAGGTCTACCCGCTGTTCGAGACGGCGCGGCGCGCGCTGCTCGGGCACGGCCTCGACGAGCACCAGCGCCATGTCGCGCGCCTGTGGTCGCACTTCGCCTCGGCGGCCGCCGACAACCCCCACGCCTGGTCTCGAACCCCGTATTCGCCCGACGATCTCCGCACCGTGTCGCCCGACAACCGGATGGTGGTGTTCCCGTACCCGAAGCGGCTGTGCGCCAACATCGACGTCGACCAGGCGGCTGCGATGCTCCTCTGCTCGTACCAGGCAGCCCGCGACGCGGGTGTGCCCGACGGGCGCATGGTGTTCCTACGCGCCGGTGCCGACGCGCACGACACCTACTTCTTCTCGGAGCGCGTGTCGCTCGCCGAGTCGCAGGCGATCGGAATCGCGGGGCGTGCTGCGGTCGAGGCCGCCGGGGTCACGCTCGACGACGTCGCGCGCTTCGACCTCTACTCCTGCTTCCCCTCGGCGGTGCAGGCGGCGATGGGCTCGCTCGGTCTCGTCGGTCCCGACGGTGGCGACACCCGGCCGCTTACTGTCACCGGCGGACTCGGCTTCGCCGGCGGGCCCGGCAACAACTACGTGACCCACTCGATCGCGGCGATGGTCGACGCGTGTCGCGCCGACCCGGGTGCGCTCGGGCTGGTCACCGCGCTCGGTTGGTACGTCACGAAGCACTCCGTGGGTGTGTACTCCGCCACACCGGGACCGGATGGCTTCCGTGTTGTCGATCCGCGCGCCACCCAGGGCGTGGTCGACGTGGGCCCGACCCGCGCGGTCACCGGCCCCTACGCGGGCGACGCCGTCGTGGAGGCGACCTCCGTCGCCTACGAGCGCGACGGCACGCCGAGCCTCGGGATCCTGGCCGCACTCACCGTCGACGGCCGCCGCGCGCTCGCGATCAGCCGCGACGCGGACGCGCTCGCCTCGATGTGCGCGGAGGCCTGGGAAGGGCGCTCGGTGACCCTGCGCCCCGACGGCGACACGAACCACCTGGGATAGGTCACTCCTTCCAAAAGTCCCAGTAGGTCAGCTCCGCCACCGGACGGCGCTGTGCGGGCTTGAAGTCGTCGCCGGTGAAGTACGCGACCGGCAGCAGGCCGACCTGCGTGACGTTGTCGGGGATCCCGAGCAGCGCGGCGGCCTCCGCCTCGTGGCCGAGGTGCATCGTGGTGAGCACCGAACCGAGGCCGCGGCTACGCAACGCGAGCTGGAAGCTCCAGACCGCGGGGAAGATCGACCCGAACAGGCTCGCCCCGGAGAACGCTTCGGCCCCCGGGCGCCCGTACACACACGGCACGACGTGCACCGGCACCTCGTGGAAGTGCTCCGCGAGGTACGCGGCCGACGAGTACACGCGTTGCTGCTGCGCGTCCGACGCGTCGGGAGCGACCATCCCGGCGTAGGGCTCCCACACGCGGCGGTAGAGCTCGGCGAGCGCGGCCCGCTTGTCGGCGTCGGTCACCACCACCCAGCGCCAGCCCTGAGAGTTCGAGCCGGTCGGCGCCTGGATCGCGAGTTTCAGGCACTCCTCGATCACCTCGCGCCCGACCGGCCGGTGCAGGTCGAGACGCCTGCGCACCGCTCGGGTGGTGCTGAGGAGATGGTCGACGGCGTCGAGGTCGATGGGGGTCATCGTGTGCTCCTTCTTGGACGGTCGGCTCCGGTGCGGTGGCGCGACCGCTAGTTTCGCGAATCGTGCAGTCTGGCGTTCCGAGCCGGGCCAGGACGTTCTGGTGGGGCTTCACCCGCCGGTGCGCATGTTGTGGCTCCGGGCACCTGTTCCACGGCTACTTCCACATGGTCCCCGACTGCCCGCGCTGCAGTCTGCACTTCGAGCGGGAGCAGGGCTACTTCTCCGGCGCGCTTGCGATCAACATCATCGCGACCGGTGGGCTGTTCGCCATCGTGTTCGTCGCGCTGCTGATCCTGACCGTGCCCGACGTACCGGTCGTCCCCGTGCTCGCGGTCGTGCTGCCCATCGCGGCGTTCGGACCCATCGTCTACTACCCGTTCTCGAAGACCATGTGGGTCGCGGTCGACCGCGCGTTCCTGCAACGGCTGGACCCCAACGAGACGCTCGACGAGCGCCTGTAGCGACCGTCTCAGCGCGCGCGGGCCTCGGTGATCGAGAGCACGTTGCCGTCGGGATCAGCGAACCAGGCCACCTGGTCGCCGCTCGGAGCCGACCAGACGCCAAGGGCGTCTTGATCGAACCAGTCGAACCTCAAGGTCTCTACCCCCGCTCCAGCGAGGGCGCGGGCAGTCTCCTCGGCATCCACGACCTCCCAACCCAACACCGTGAAGGGACGCGGTTCGAGATCGGGCACGGCTGTGAGTCGGATGCGAGTGCCGTGGGCGTCGAGCTGGACCGCGCGTTCGTCGGATACGACGACGGTCAGACCAAGGACACGTTCGTAGAAATCCCTGGCACGGCTCAGCTCGGACACCGGAACGAACGCGACCGCCGAGAATGCCTCCAGCACGTCAGCCCCTCAGGTCGACCTGGAGCGTGAGGACACCGTCGACCAACTCCCACGTCGCGTCGCCGACGATCCCGTAGTCCTGGAAGTCGAGCTGGGCCTGGTGGACGAAGCGCTCACGCTCGGGGCCCGCGACGGGCGGCAGCGGCCGGCTCTTCACCGCGGCTGCCCGGTCGCGGAACCTCTCGAGCATCGCTTCCACGTCCAGCTCGTCGGCCACCCGGCGAATCTACGCGACGCAGCGGGCCACCAGCACGCGGTCCTTCCCCGCGAGGTCGGTGAGCACGGTCACCGACGCGAAGCCCGCGGCCCGCGCCCGGGCTGTCGCGTCGATCGCCTGGTGCGGTGCGAGCTCGAGCACGACCGCACCCGCCGGAGCGAGCCAGCGCGGGGCCTCGGCCAGGATCGCCTCGATCGCCTCGAGCCCCGTCGGGCCGCTCACCAACGCGCCGCGTGGCTCCCAGTCGGCCACCTCGGCCGGCAGCGTCGCGAACTCGGGCTCGGACACGTACGGCGGGTTCGACACAACGAGCAGCAGCCGCCCGCGCAGCTCCTCGGGTAGCGCCTCGAACCACGAACCGGCCTCGATCCGCACTCGCGCCGCCGTGGTTCCCGAGCCGGCGGCGTTCGCGCGTGCGACGTCGAGGGCGGCGTCGCTCGCGTCGGTCGCCCACACCTCGGCATCGGGCAGCGATGCCGCGAGCGCGAGCGCGAGCGCGCCCGAGCCGGTGCCGAGATCGGCGACCGCGTAGTGCGTGAGTGCACCCGCCCAGGGATCGACTCTCCCGACCCGTTCGCCGAGGCGCCGCACCTCCTCGATCGCGACCTGCGCGACGACCTCGGTCTCGGGCCGCGGGATGAGCACGCGCCGATCGACCAGGAGGTCGAGACCCCAGAACGACCACGAGCCCAACACGTACTGCAGCGGCTCGCCGGCCACCCGGCGCGTCACGAGCCCGCGCATCGTGTCGATCGCGCGCTGGGTCGCCACCGCGTCGGCATCCGCTGCCTGCGCCGCGGCATCGAGCCCCGACGCCTCCTCGAGCATCCACCGGGCCTCGACACCGGGCCGATCGACGCCGGCAACGCGCAGCGCGTGCTCGGCCTCGGCGCGCAGCTCCAACCAGGAGAGAGGACGGCTCAGCTGTCGCCGCCTTCGAGCTGGCGGCGACGCTCGTCGGCCATCAGGCCGTCGACGAGCTCGTCGAGATCACCGGCGAGCACGCCGTCGAGGTTGTGCAGCGTCAACCCGATGCGGTGGTCGGTGACCCGGTTCTCCTTGAAGTTGTACGTGCGGATCTTCTCGGATCGACCGCCACCGCCGACCTGGCTGCGCCGCGCGTCGGCGAGCTCGGTGGCCTGGCGCTCCTGCTCGATCTGGAGGAGCCGCGAGCGCAGGATGCGCAGCGCCTTCTCCTTGTTCTGCAGCTGGCTCTTCTCGTCCTGACACGTCACGACCAGTCCGGTCGGCTTGTGGGTCATGCGTACGGCGGAGTCGGTGGTGTTCACCGACTGGCCGCCCGGGCCGGTGGAGCGGTACACGTCGATCTCGAGGTCGTTCGGGTCGACGTGCACGTCGAGTTCCTCGGCCTCCGGCAGCACCGCGACCGTCGCCGCGCTGGTGTGGACCCGACCCTGGCTCTCGGTGACCGGCACGCGCTGCACGCGGTGCGGCCCGGCCTCGTGCTTGAGGTGGCTCCACGCGTCGGGACCGCGGACCACGAAGGTCACCTCGCGGAAGCCGCCCATGTCGGACGGCTGGCTCGAGAGCACCTCCCACTTCCAACGGCGCGCCTCCGCGTAGCGCTCGTACATCCGCAGCAGGTCGCCGGCCCAGAGGTTGGCCTCCTCGCCTCCCTCCGCGCCGCGGATCTCGACGATCACGTTCTTGCCGTCGTTGGGATCCTTCGGGACGAGCAGCTCCTTGAGCTGGGCCTCGAGCCGAGACCGGCGCTCGTCCTTCTCCTCCAGCTCGCCCCGCAGGTAGTCGCGCATCTCCGCGTCGTCCTCGGCGGCGAGCATCTCCCGGGCTTCGGCGAGCTCGCGGTCGGTGTCGCGGTAGTCCCGGTAGGCGTCCACGACCGGGCGCAGCTCCGCGATGCGCCGTCCGGCATCGGCCGCGGCGCGCTGGTCTCCGGACGCGTAGAGCTCCGGGAGGCGGGACTCGAGCTTCTCCAGCTCGGTCTCGAGGTCGGCGAGGCGAGCGAACATGTCGGCACCCAGGGTACCGGCCACCTCGCGCGTCCCCGGGCCGTCTGGTCGACTGGTCGAGCCGGGCTAGCGCGCCAGCGCCGGGATCGGAGTCGCATCCACCCCGAGGACCGCCTCGGGTTCGACACCGAGCCAGCGCAACGCGGTGGCGTAGCGTCGCCGGAAGTCGACGGGCACCGCGAGGTTCCCGATGCCGTCGAGCTTCGGCAGGGTCGGCGGCTCACCGTAGCGGCCGCCGCGCACGACCGGACCCACGAGGAAGTGCGGCGCGGCGGTGCCGTGATCGGTGCCGCCGCCGTTCTCGGCCGGACGACGACCGAACTCGGCCACGGTCATCACGAGCACGTCGTCCGCGCGCCCCGCGCGCTCGACCGCGCCGAGCAGCACGGCGAACCCGTCGTCGACCGCGCCGAGCAGCGCCGGGTGACGCTGCTGGAGTCCCTGGTGCGTGTCGAAGTCGCCGAGCCCGTTCACGTACACGACGCGCGGCGCGTCGGGCGCCGCGGCGAGCTCGCCCGCCAACGTCAGCAGCTCCACCGCCCCGCCTGGGTAGGCGCCGCCCCGGGACGCGCCGGCACGACCGGGGCTGGGGGCGTGGTCGCGCCCCTCGCCGAGCATCCGGTCGAGCTCGTGGCGGGCCGAGGTCGTCGCGTCGATCGCACCCTGCACCCGACCGGTGAGCGCGGCCGGATCGACGCGGCCGGGAGCGAAGCCCGACCAAACCGCGAGCAGGTCGTCGGGGGAGCCCACCCAGGCAGGCAGGCGCGGTGCGAGGCCGGTGGCATCCGAGATGGAGGTCGAGAAGGAACCGGTACCGAGCAGCGCCGGCGACGGGCTCGGTCCGATGCTGACGCCGGCGAGCGGGTCGTCGAAGCCGACCGTCCCGTCCAGGTACCGGCCGAGCCACCCGGCCGCGCCCGCCGCTACTCCCAGACCGGTCAGGAAGCGGCGCCGAGTCACGCCGTCCGAGAACTTGCGGTCGCCGGTCACGTGAGCGCCACCTCCGGGGTGCCGAACGCCAGCGCGAAGCGCCGGCGCAGATCCGATTCGCGTTCGAGCGTCGCGATGGTCCGTTCGCTCGCGTCGTGGATGCCGAAGCGCGCGAGCGCGTCGCGCGCGTCGAGCTCGGCGATCGCCGCGGCGTCGCCGAGCGCGCTCAGGAGGCCGAAGCCGTGCGTGAGCTGGTGCGGTCCCAGCAGGCGCGTGCCTTTCGGGTACCCGCCGACGTTGGGCGGGTTGAACGACACGTACCCGAGCGTGCGCAGGGCCCCGAACATCCCGACTGCGGCGGGATGCCTCGCGACCTCGCCGGTGATCGACACGGGCGCGGCGTCGGGCACCGCCTGGAGCAGCGCGACGAGCTTCTCCACCGGCGTGCGCACCCGGGCCCGCACCGCGGCGTCGGCCGTCAACGCCGGCTCGGCCACGATGGCCTCGACGAGCGGCATCACGGCGTAGTCGGCACCGAAGCGCTTGCCCAGGCGCCGCGCCGTCGCCGTGTCGGGATCGAGCCCCACGAGCTCCCGATACAGCTTCGTGGCCACGAACTGCGCCGTGCCCGGGTGCTTGAGCAGCACGTCGAGCGCGCCCGGCAGGTCGGGTGCGGCGGTCGTGCCGAGCAGCGTCTTGGGATCCTGGTCGTGCAACGCCGGAACGAAGAACGCGTCGTAGGGACCGGCGCCCGGGGCGCCCGCAGCCCGGGCGAGGCGCGGCCGGTCGAACGCGTTCACCAGCCATCCCGTGCTCGAGCGTGACATCGCGACCACGTCGTCCTGCGTGTACCCGAGGTCGCGCCCGAGCGTGAACAGCTCCAGGCACTCACGGCCGAAGTTCTCGTTGCGGGCCTGCGCCCGGTTCGACACCCCGTCGAGGTACACGAGCATCGACGGGTCGGTCGCCATCGCGTGGAGGAGATCCCGGAAGCTGCTCGTCGCGTGCGCCCGGATGGTCGCGTGCTGCCGCATCATCAGGTACAGCACACCCACCTTGGAGATCGCGGTCGCGAAGTGATCGTGCCAGAACCAGACCAGATGCTTTTCGATCCGCCGGTCGGGCGCACGCATCCGTTCGACCCACCAGGCGATCGGCGGTCCGATGTCGCTCACCCGCGTGGCGTCGTCGCGGTTCGTCGGCACGGGCAGCTCGGCGACCTCGGGCGCGGGAGCCGAGAGGTCGAGCGCCGCCGCGATGGCGGCGTCGGTCGAGTCGAGCCCGAGGACGGCATCCGGGTGCGCACCCATCGACAGGCGCCGCACCACGTGTGAGATGCGCTCACGCTTCGAGACCGTCACCCCGCGAGGATCGCCCGGTCATGTGAGCGTTCGGTCAAGCGGGCTTGAGCGTTCCGTGGCGCCGGAGCGCTCGCTCGACGGCGCCGGCCGCCGGACCGGCAGTCAGCCGATCAGGTTGCGCAGCTCGTCGGTGGGGCCCTGGGCAGACTGCTCCGCGAAGCGGTCGAGGAACGCGTGGAACTCGTCGGATCCGGAGCGGTCGGCCATCGCGCGCGGGATCGCGGGGAACGCGTAGTCGGGCGCGGGTAGCGGGGGGTGGTCCGTCTCGGGCTTGCGGGCCATCACGGTCTCGATCACCGGCTCGAGCCGCTTCGCCTTCTCACGTGCGGCCCGCTCCTCCCGCTCGGCGAACTCCGGGAGGATCTTCGTCCCGAACAGCTCGAGGCTCTCCATGATGTGCTCGTGGCGGTTGCGCCCCGCCTGCGAGCAGAAGATCACCTGGTCGACGCCGGCCTCCTCGTAGCGGAGCAGGTACTCGCGCACCTGCTCCGGCGTGCCGATCGCGCCGCGCAGCCCGCCCGCTCCTTCTTCCACCACCTTGGCACCGAGCCGGTCCTGGTTCGCGCTCGCGGCCGCCACCTGCTCGGGGTCGTAGCCGTGCTCGGAGCGTCGGGCCTCGTACTCGTCCCACACGTCGGTCTTGCCAGGCTCGTGACGCCCGAACACGTAGTAGTGGGCGAGCGAGTAGCCGAAGAAGTTCGCGCCCGCGAGGCCTCGATCGAGTGCGACCTGCTCGTCCTCGTGGCACATGAAGGTGGTGACCGCCGCGAGCTCGGCAGTGACGGTGTCACCGATCGGCACGCCCTCCTCGGCGAGCGTCCGGTAGTAGTCGTAGACCCAGTGCTTGGCCTCCTCGGGGTCGACGAACGCGAACGCGAGCGCGCCCATCGCCTTGCGCGCCGCGAGCAGGATCGTGTCGCGCCGGCTGCACGCGACCCACAGCGGCGGGTGCGGCTGCTGCACCGGCTTCGGCACCACGTTGCGCGGTGGCATCGTCACGTGCGGACCCGCGTGCCCGGTGAAGGGCGACTCGGTGAGGCACCGGACCGCCACCCGCAGGCCCTCCTCCCACATCTCGCGCTTGGCCGCGGGGTCGATGAGGAAGCCGCCGAGCTCGGCCTCCGAGGAGCTCTCGCCGCTGCCGAAGTCGACCCGGCCGTTGGAGACGAGGTCGAGCATCGCGATCCGCTCCGCCACACGCGCCGGGTGGTTGAACGGTGGCGGGGTCTGCACGATCCCGTGGCCGAGTCGGATCCGCTTCGTGCGCTGTGACACCGCGGCGAGGAACACCTCGGGCGCGCTCGAGTGCGAGTACTCCTCCAGGAAGTGGTGCTCCACCTCCCAGAGGTAGTCGATGCCCAGCGCGTCGGCGTACTCGATCTGCTCGAGCGCGTCCTGGATCAGCTGCCGCTCGCTGTCGGCCTCCCATGGACGCGGGAGCTGGTGCTCGTAGAAGAGGCCGAATCTCATCGCGGGTCTCCCGGGTCGGCGCGCTGGTGCCCCGGCGCGGGCTCGATCGCGTCACCGGTCCTGATCGCGCCCCCGTCGACGATCTCGGCCTTGAGGCCGGCACGGTGGGCAAGGGTTTGCACGAGCTGATCGATCTCCAGCTTGCGCTGCAGGTGGCCGCAGGGCTCGCAGAGCCCGACGCCGCGCATCCGTACGCCGCCCACGGTGAACTCGCGACCGACGAGGTGGTTGAGCGGCACGCCGCGGGTCGTGAGGTTGCGGCGCGACTCGCCCGGCGCGAGCTCGATGCCCTGCTCGGCCGCGATAGCGTCCAACGCCTCCGACTCGATCAGGGTGACCTGGCGGCCCGCGCTCAGCTTCTCCGAGAACGTCCCGCTCGCGTCGGCGTAGCGATCACCTGCGAGCCCGCGTCCCGCGATCGCCTCGACTACGTCGAGCTCGGTCATCGGCGCGCCGGCCTCGGTCGCCACGTGGATCGCCACCACCTCGCCCCGGAACGTCATGACCGAAACCCTTCTGGCCTCAGGCGGCATCGAGCCGGGATTCCACCTCGGCGAGCTGCTCCGCGGTCAGCACGGATCGTAGCGACACGAGCGCGACCTCGACCTGGTCGAGGCTCGGCTCGCGGGTCGTCATCTTCTGGAGCGTGAGGCCCGGCTTCATCGCCACGCGCACCAACGCCTTGTCCATGTGCTTCGCCGCGAAACGGATTACCTCGTAGGCCAGGCCGGCGATCACGGGAATCAGCAGCACCCGGGAGAGCACGAGCACCGGCAGCGCAGGCCGCCCGATCAGGGCGTAGACGAAGATCGCGGTGACGAGCACGGTCAACAGGAAGTTGGTGCCACACCTGACGTGCGCGGTCGTGAAGTGCTGCGCCGACTCCGCGGTGAGCGGCACGCCGTTCTCGTACGCGGCGATCGCCTTGTGCTCGGCGCCGTGGTACTGGAAGACGCGCCGGATGTCGGGAACGAGGCCGATCAGGCCGAGGTAGCCGAGGAACACCGCGAGCACCATCACACCCTCGAGCACGTGGAAGGCGAAGCCGTCGATGTCGAGCAGGCTCGACAGGCCCCGGGCGCCGAGCGCGGGTAGCACAATGAACATGCCCGCGAAGAACGCGAGCGAGATGCCCATGGTCCAGCCCATGGCCTTCGACGAGAGCCGGTCCTCCTCGGGGACCTGGCGGTTGGCCGACCAGGTAAGTGCGCGCATCCCGAGCGAGAGCGACTCGGCCAGTGCCATCACCCCACGCAACAGCGGGACCGCCGAGTAGCGCTCCGACCACCGCGGCGCGTCGTGGACCTCGACCTCGACGTCGCCCTCCGGCGTGCGCACGGCGACCGCCCAGCTCGAAACGCCGCGCATCATCACGCCTTCCATCACGGCCTGCCCGCCCATGTATCGGATCTGCTCGGCCATGGCGGCGCTCCAGGTGCTCGGGGCTGTTACTTCTTGCCCTTCGCGTACCGGCGCTGGAAGCGCTCGACGCGACCACCGGTATCCACCAGCTTCTGCTTGCCGGTGTAGAAGGGGTGGCACTCGGAGCACAGCTCCACCCGGAGTGCGGGCACCGTCGAGCGGGTGACGAACTCGTTCCCGCAGGAGCAGTGCACCTTGCACTCGACGTAGTCGGGGTGGATGTCGGTCTTCATGATCCATCCAGTCTAGGAAGCACCCGGCCAGGCAAGCGAGGCGCCCCTCGGGGCTTTGGCGTCAGGAGACCGCGACTATCGCGGTCTCCTGACGCCAAAAGGCTGTTGGGTAGGGGATCAGCCGCCGGGAGTCGGGGCCTTGGCGACCTCGGCCAGGAACTCGTCGTTGCTCTTCGTCGTCTTCAGCTTGTCGATCAGCAGCTCCAGGCCGGTGGCCGACGAGCCGTCCTGAGCCAGGCCGTTGAGCACCCGGCGCAGCTTCCACACCTGGTTGAGCTGGTTGCGGTCGAACAGGAGCTCTTCGTGGCGAGTGCTCGACGCGTTGACGTCGATCGCCGGGTAGAGCCGGCGCTCGGCCAGCTTGCGGTCGAGGCGCAGCTCCATGTTCCCGGTGCCCTTGAACTCCTCGAAGATGTGCTCGTCCATCTTGGAGTTCGTCTCCACCAGCGCCGTGGCGATGATGGTGAGCGAGCCGCCCTCCTCGACGTTGCGCGCGGCACCGAAGAAACGTTTGGGCGGGTACAGCGCACCCGCGTCGATGCCACCGGACATGATGCGCCCCGAGGCCGGGGCCGCAAGGTTGTAGGCCCGGGCGAGCCGCGTGATTCCGTCGAGCACGATCACGACGTCGCGGCCCATCTCGACCAGGCGCTTGGCCCGTTCGATCGTCAGCTCGGCCACATGGGTGTGCTCGTCTGACGGTCTGTCGAACGTCGATGCCACCACCTCGCCCCGCAGCACGTGGCGACGCATGTCGGTGACCTCCTCGGGGCGCTCGTCCACGAGCAGCACCATGAGGTGCACCTCGGGGTTGTTGCGCTCGATCGCGGCGACGATCTGCTTGAGGATCGTGGTCTTGCCGGCCTTGGGCGGCGACACGACCAGACCGCGCTGGCCCTTGCCGATCGGCGAGAGCAGGTCGACGATCCGACCGGTGAGGGAGAGCGGGTCCTCCGCCAGCTCGAGCCGCAGCTGCTCGTCGGGGAACAGCGGCGTGAGGTCCTCGAACCGGACCCGACCCTTCGCCTCGTCGGGATGCAGGCCGTTGATCTCGTCGACCCGCAGCAGCGCCGGGTACTTCTCGTTGCTCGCTGGGGGCCGGGTCTGACCC
Organism: Actinomycetota bacterium; assembly: GCA_016870395.1. Classification (GTDB taxonomy): domain Bacteria; phylum Actinomycetota; class Acidimicrobiia; order IMCC26256; family JAENVU01; genus SHUZ01. Next base: position 48,742 of record VGBT01000002.1, read on the forward strand.
TTCACGAAGTCGCCCTTGCGCAGCGCGAAGCGCCGCACCTGCGACGCCGAGACGTACACGTCGCTGCGACCCGGCAAATACCCCGTCGTGCGGAGGAAACCGTAGCCCTCGTCGCGCAGGTCGAGGAGACCCTGCACGTCGATCGGCTCGCCGGTGAACTCGCGCTGGTCGCCATCGGGCATGCGCTCGCCGCGCTCGCCGCCCCGTTCGCGGTCACGGCCTCGGCGACGCCGGCGGCGGCTGCCCGTGCGGTTGCCCTCCCCGTAGGAGGCGCGCTCGTCGTCGGCGTCGACCGCGGGCCCGGCGCGGCCCACCGACCCCGGCGCAGACTCCGCCTTGGTCTCCCCTGCCGCCACGCCGGTCTCACCTGGGGTGGCGGAGCCCCCTGCGGCCTCGGGAGCCGGGGTGGTCTCGGTCGCCTCGGCGCTGGGCCGACGGCGGATGGGGCGCGGTGCCAGCTCGGGCTCGTCGGCGCCAGCCAGCGCGTTCTCCTCCTCGGCGAGCGCCGCCAGGCCGTCGTCGGCCAGCTCGGAGGCCTTCTTGGACCGCACTGCCCGCGTCGGGGCGGCGGACGGCGTCTCGGCAGCCGCCGTCTTCTCCGTCTTCTCTGCGCGAGCCTTGGGTTTCGCAGCGCCGTTGGCACGGCCCCCGTTGCCCGCGGCGCTTCCCGCCGCGGCAAGGATCGCGTCGACGAGATCGGCCTTGCGCAGGCGGGTCACGCCCTTCACGCCCATCGCGCCGGCGATCGCGTGGAGCTCCTCGCGATCCTTGCCGTCGAGCATCGAGCGTTCGAGTTGCTGCTCGGGGGCCATCGGTTGCTCCTTGGTTCCTCTCGGAGCGGCCTGGCCCGGGAAGGGGGGCTTCCCGGGCCGACCGGGGGATGCGCACGGCTGCGCCGGGCGACGTTGGGAACAGGAGGCGGGCCCGGGAAGGTGGTGACACCGGGTTCGCACCGGGACTGCTGCACCTCCGACCCCGGAAGGACCTCCCGGGGGCTCCCTGTGCCCGAGGCCCCGAGGACGAACCGAGCTGCGTCCGAGAGGCGTTGGGAAGGGAACCGGCACCCGCCGAAAAATGGGGCGCCACCACCATCCTAAACGATGTGCGAGGCTCCCGCGGTCATCCGGGCCATCAGCGTGTGGGCGGGCACGGGCGGGCACCCCGCGACGCCCGCCTCCGTGTAGTCGCCCCCCGGGCCGTCGACCTCCGAATCAAAGAGCAAATACGGCACCGGATCCGAGGTGTGGGTGCCCAGGTGCAACGGCGTGGCGTGGTCCGGGAGCAGCAGCACGCGGAAGGCTCCGTGCGCCGGAAGCGCCTCCAGGAGAGGCCCGACAATCTCCCGATCCCAGGCCTCGAGCGACGCGACCTTCGCCGCGGCGTCCTGCTGGTGGCCCGCTTCGTCGGTGGCCTCCACGTGGAGGAGGAAGAAGTCGCGGTCGGTGAGCGACGCGAGGCAGGCGTTGCGCTGCGCGCCGTAGTCGTTGTCGAACCCGGCCGTCGCGCCCGGGACGTCGAGCACCTCGATGCCCGCCAAGACGCCCAGCCCTCGCACCAGGTCGACCGCCGAGGTCAGCCGGCCCTCGACGCCGAAGCGGTCCGCGAAGCGGGGCAGGTGCGGACGCCGGCCCTGACCCCACAGCCAGATCTGAGTCGCGCTCGAGCCGACCGCGGCCGCGGCATGCGCGACGATGGGCCGCGATGCGTCCATGAGCGCGCGGAGCTTCCCGGCCGCCGGCCCGAGTGGCCACACCGCGGGACGCCCGGTGAGGTCGTGGGGCGGGGTGCACGCCGCGTCGGCCCAATCCCTCGGCACGACGACGAGGTGGCGGTACTCGACGCCCGGGTAGAAGCGCACGCCGTCGCGGCCGCCACCGAGCGCGGCGTCGAGCGCGGCGACGATCGGATGGCTCTGCTCGCTCGACGGGTGGCCCGCGGCGAAGTCGACCATCATGCCGTCGGCATCGAGCGTGACGAGGTTGCATCGGTACGCGACCTCGTCGGCCGCGAGCTCGACGCCCATCGCCGCGGCCTCGATCGGCGCCCGACCGGTGTGGAACTCGGCGGGGTCGTAGCCGAGGATCGAGAGGTTGCCCACGTCGCTTCCGGGTGGCAGGCCCTCAGGGATCACGGCCGCCCGGCCGACCTCGCTGCGCGCCGCCATCGCCCGCAGGTGGGGCATCTCCGCCACCTGGAGCGGGGTGCGCCCGTCGAAGCCGTCGAAGGGCTCGTCGGCACAGCCGTCGGGAACGAGGACCACGTACTTCACGCCCGTGATCGTAGGTGACGGCGAACGCGACGCCCCGCTCGCTACCGTGCGCCCGTGCGTTCACGTCGGCGGCGCCTCCGCCTTCCCCGATGTTCGGCTCCGGCGCCGGGCGCGTCCACCGCTGTCCCCCGCGGGCGCCTGCGCGTCGTGACGCTCGTGGCAATCGCGCTGGTTGCTCCCGCGTGCTCCGGCCCTGACGACGACAGGACGCAGCCACGTACGGCGAGGTCGTCGACCACCTCGACGACCTCGACCACCACGACGACCACCAGACCCCCGACCGACCTGCGCAACACCCGGCTCCGCCTCACCCCGGTCGCCGACCTCGACGCACCCACCGCGGCTGCAGACCGATGGGGTGACGCCGCGCTGTACGTCACCGAGCAATTCGGCCGCGTCCGCGCGATTCGCGACGGGGCGCTCGATCCCACGCCGGTGCTCGACCTGCGCGACGCGATCGCGGCGGGAGGCGAGCAGGGGCTGCTGGGCCTCGACTTCTCCCCCGACGGCACCAGGCTCTACGTGAACTACACGAACCGCGACGGAGACACGCGCGTCGACGAGTACACGATGCGCGCCGACGGCACCGCGGAGAGCGCGTCACGGCGCGAGCTGCTCGCGATCGAGCAGCCCCAGGCCAACCACAACGGCGGCAGCGTGGTGACTGGACCCGACGGGATGCTCTGGATCGGCATGGGCGATGGCGGCGCGTCCGGCGACCGTGGCAGCGGGCACGCCCCTGAGGGCAACGCCCAGTCCCCCACGACGCGGCTCGGCAAGATGCTGCGCATCGACCCGACGCCCTCGGAGGGACGCCCGTACTCGATCCCGGCCGACAACCCGTACGCGGCTGGTGGTGGTCTCCCCGAGGTGTGGGCAGATGGGCTGCGCAACCCGTGGAAGTACTCGTTCGACCGCGCCACCGGCGACCTCGTGATCGCCGACGTCGGCCAGAACGCCTGGGAGGAGATCGACTGGGTCGGCGCAGGCACCCCGGGTGGGCTCGATTTCGGCTGGCCCGTGCTCGAGGGCACCCACGAGTACCGCGGCAGCGACAGCGCCGGGCGAGTGGCCCCGATCCTCGAGTACTCGCACGACGACGGACGCTGCGCAGTCACCGGGGGCCATGTGTATCGCGGCGAGCGGATCCCGAGCCTCTACGGCGGCTACGTCTACTCCGACTCCTGCGACGGCAGACTCCGGGGCACCCTCGTCCCGCCCGCGGCCGTCGGCGAGGAGGTCGACTTCGGGCTGGCGGCCGGCAGCGTGGTCGGCTTCGGCGAGGACGGCAGCGGCGAGCTCTATGTGCTCTCGCAGACCGACGGCGTCCTACGCATCGACCCCGCCTGAGGAGCAGGACCCGAGCCGATCAGTGCTCGGCGCGCCTGAGCACCAGCCCCGCGACGCGACGCGTCACCCCCGACGGGAAGAAGCTCGTGAACGCGGCGGTCGCGGCGTTGAGGGGTCCGGGCACGCACACGGCGCGGCCGCGTTCGTAATCGCGCAGCGCGATCACCGCGACCTGCTCGGCGTTCTGCCACAGGAAGTCGGGCACGTCCACCGAGTCGATCCCCGCGCGCTTCTGGAACTCCGTGCGCGTGAACCCGGGGCAGCACACCATGCACTTCACGCCCGTGCCCTTGAGCTCCTCGTGTAGCGCCTGGCTGAAGCTGCTCACGTACGCCTTCGTCGCGCCGTAGGTCGCGTTGAGCGGCGTGGGCTGGTACGCCGCGATCGACGCGACGTTGATGACGCCGCCGCGGCCACGCTCCACCATGCCGCCCAGGGCCGCGTGCGTACACCGCACCAGCGCGAGCACGTTGCATGAGATCTCCTGCAACTCACGCTCGAGCGGGAGATCGGCGAAGCGCCCCATCGTGCCGAACCCCGCGTTGTTCACGAGCAGGTCCACGGGGCGCTCGCGATCAGCCAGACGCTCTTGCACCCGGTGCACCGCCAGCTCGTCGGTGAGATCCGCGAACAACACCTCGGACTCGGCGCTGTGGGCGCCTTCGAGCTCCTTGGCCAGCGCCTCGAGGCGCGCCACATCGCGGGCGACGAGCACCAGGTCGTGGCCCGTGGACGCGAGCTCGGTGGCGAAGGCCAGCCCGATGCCCGACGACGCACCGGTCACGAGGGCTACCGGACGATCAGCCATTGGGGCCTCCTCTCTCGGGGTGCCCCACCCTCGCGCATCTGGCGGTGCGCTGGCTGAAACGCCCGGGGGCAAAGCTAGAGACCGAGCCCGGCGGCCACCGCGGCGATCTCCGCGTCGACCGCCTCGCCCACCTGCACCTGGCCGATCGCGGTCTGGGGATCCTTGAGGCCGTGACCAGTGACCGTGCACACGACCCGCTCCCCGGCCTCTACCAGACCGCTGGCCGCCGCCTTGCGCATCCCGGCGACCGACGCGGCGCTGGCGGGCTCCACGAAGAGGCCCTCGGTGGCCGCGAGCTCCCGGTACGCGGCGAGGATCTCGTCGTCGCTGACCATGCCGATCGCACCGCCCGACTCGTCGCGCGCCGCGAGCGCGCCCTCCCAGCTCGCCGGGTTCCCGATGCGGATGGCGGTGGCGACGGTCTCCGGATGCGCGACCGGCTCGCCGCGCACGATCGGCGAGGCACCCTGTGCCTGCCAGCCCAGCATCCTCGGTGTGCGCCCGGCGCGCCCGAGCCGCTCGTACTCGAGGTAGCCGCGCCAGTAGGCGGTGATGTTGCCGGCGTTGCCGACCGGGATGCAGTGCACTTCGGGCGCGTCGCCCAGCACGTCGACGATCTCGAAGCTCGCCGTCTTCTGGCCCTCGATCCGGTACGGGTTGATCGAGTTCACGACCGTGACACCGCCCAGGTCGCCCAGCGCGCGCACGATGTCGAGCGCCTGGTCGAAGTTGCCCCGCACCTGCACGACCCTCGCGCCGTGGATGAGTGCCTGCGCGAGCTTGCCCAGCGCGATCTTGCCCTCGGGGATGACGACGCCGCACGTGATGCCGGCGCGGGCCGCATACGCGGCCGCACTCGCCGACGTGTTGCCCGTCGACGCGCAGACCACCACCTTCGCACCGTCCTCGACCGCCTTGGTGATCGCCATCGTCATGCCCCGGTCCTTGAAGGAACCAGTGGGGTTGAGACCCTCGACCTTGCACCACACCTCGAGGCCGAGCTCCCCGGAGAGGCGCTCAGCGCGCAGCAGCGGCGTGCCGCCCTCAAGCAGCGTGACGACCGGCGTCGTCTCCTTCACCGGCAGGTGCTCGCGGTACGCCTCGACGACTCCGGGCCAGGGAGTGGGCAACGGGTTCGTCATCGTCGCGTCCGGTTCACGACTCGTCGCCGAGGACACGCAGCACCGAACCGACCCGGTGGACCGCGTCGACGTCACGCAGCGCGTGCACGGTGGCCCTCAGGTCCGCCTCACGCGCCAGGTGGGTGACGAAGACCAGCCGCGCGTCGTCGCCGATGCCCATCTGCTGCATCGAGCGGATGGACACGGCGTGCGTTCCGAACTGCTCCGCGATCGCCGCGAGCACTCCGGGGCGGTCTGCGACTTCGAGCTGCAAGTAGAACTGGCTCTCGACCTCGTCGATGGGGACGATCGGCTTGCGCGCGAGCACGCCGATCGTGGCTCCGCGGGCGCCGCTGGCAAGGTTCTTGGACGCGTCGATGAGGTCGCCGAGCACCGCGCTCGCCGTGGGACCACCACCCGCACCGCGCCCGTAGAGCATCAGCTCCCCCGCGGCGTCGGCCTCGATGAACACCGCGTTGAACGACTCACGCACCGAGGCGAGCGGGTGGGTCCTCGGCACCATCGTGGGGTGCACGCGCACCGCGATGCCCGAAGGACCCTCCTCGGCCACTGCCAACAGCTTCACCACGTAACCGAGCTCCTGCGCCGACACGATGTCCGAGTCGGTGAGCTCGCTGATCCCCTCGCGGTACACGTCGCCCGCGACGACGCGGGCACCGAACGCGATGCTCGCGATGATCGCCACCTTGGCCGCAGCGTCGAAGCCCTCAACGTCGGCCGTGGGGTCCCGCTCGGCGAAGCCCAGCGTCTGCGCTTCCGCAAGCGCGTCGTGGAACGACGCGCCCGACTCGGCCATCCGGGTGAGGATGTAGTTCGTCGTGCCGTTGACGATGCCCATGACCCGCCGGATTCGGTCGCCCGCGAGCGACTCCCGCAGCGGGCGAAGCAGCGGGATGCCCCCGGCCACCGATGCCTCGAAGAGCAGGTCGACCCCGGCGCCCTCCGCGGTCTCGAAGAGCTCCTTGCCCACATTGGCGAGCAGCTCCTTGTTGGCCGTCACCACCGGCTTGCCGGCCTTGAGCGCCTCGACGATCAGCTCGCGGGCCGGCTCGATCCCGCCGATCACCTCCACGACCACGTCGACGTCGGACGCGGTGGCGACCTCGGTGCCGTCGTGGGTGAACGCCGACGCGGGGAGCGGCACGTCGCGCTCGCGGGCCAGGTTGCGCACCGCGACGCGCGCGACCTCCAGGCGCACCCCGGTACGGGCCTCGATCGTGTCGCCGTGCTCGGCGATCAGGCGCACGAGCGCCGCGCCGACGTTGCCGCACCCGAGCAGCCCGACCTTCACCACGTCCTCGGCCATAGGCCCATCAGTCTCGCGCACGGGCCAGGAGTCCCCCATGCAGAAACCGTCGCGTCTATCTCACGCCAGGGCGTGAGGAACACGCGACAGTTCCGAGCTAGTCGAGGTCGAGGCGGGTCAGGTCGTCGGCGGTCTCGCGCCGGATCACGACCCTCGCCTCCCCGCCCCGCACGAACAGCACCGCAGGTCGGGGAACCTTGTTGTAGTTGCTCGCCATCGAGTACCCGTACGCCCCCGTGACCGGGGTGACGAGCAGGTCACCCGGCGCCACGTCGACCGGGAGGTGCGCGTCGGGCACGACGACGTCGCCCTGCTCGCAGTGCTTGCCCGCGACCGAGGCGGTCAACGGGCGCGGCGCGTCGACGCGGTCGGGCAGGTAGGCCTCGTAACCGGCGCCGTAGAGCACCGGCCGCGGGTTGTCGCTCATCCCGCCGTCGACCGCCACGTAGGTGGTGACGCCCGGCACCGCCTTCACCGTCCCCACCCGGTAGACGGTGATCGCCGCGGCGGCGGCGATCGAGCGGCCGGGCTCGACCGCGATCCGCTGGTCGGGCAGCGCGTCGTGGAGCACACGTGCGTACTCGGCGATGCTCGGGGCGGGATCACCGGCGAGGTAGCGGGCGCCGAGCCCGCCGCCGAGGTCGAGCACCGGAACCCCGACCCCCGTCGCCCGCTCGCATTCGAGCGCGACCTCTCCCATCACGGTTGCGGCCTTCCCGTAGGAGTCGAGCCGGTACACCTGTGAGCCGATGTGGCAATGGAGCCCGCCGAAGGCGAGTCGCTCCGAGCGGACGACGCGCTCCACCGCGGCGAGCGCCGCGCCAGTCGCGAACGAGAAGCCGAACTTGGAGCGCTCGGTCCCGGTCTCGATGTACTCGTGGGTGTGGGCCTCGACTCCGGGCGTGACGCGCACGAGCACTCGGCCCCGGTAGCCGAGCCGCTCCAGTCGCTCGAGCTCGTCGTCCGAGTCGCCGACGACGGCAGCGACGCCGGCGTCCCGCGCGGCCGCGATCTCGGCGTCGCTCTTGTTGTTGCCGTGGAACAGCAAGCGCTCGGCCGGGAAGCCGGCGTTCAGCGCGACGTGGAGCTCTCCGCCGGTGGCCACGTCGAGGCCCAAGCCCTCCTCGGCCACGAGGCGTGCCATCGCTCGGCACAGGAACGCCTTGCTCGCGTAGGCCACGTTCTCCGACCCGAAGTGCCTCCCGTACTCGCAACAGCGTGCGCGCAGGTGGTCCTCGTCGTAGACGAACAGCGGGGTGCCGTACTCGGCGGCGAGGGCCTCGAGGTCGAGCGCGCGCAGCCCTTCCGGGACCAGGGTGAGGTCGAAGGGTGCGGCGGGGTCGGTCACGGCACGTCGGTCTCCGCGGCGCCGTCCGAGTTGGCCGGATCGCCGTCGAGGCGCTCCATCACCTCGGGGGCGCTCACGCCGAGGATGGCGAGTGCGTCGGCCAGCCCGATCCGGCACGCCTCGGTGAGCCAGAGCCTGGCGCGCGTCAACGCGGGATCGTCGGTGAGCACCCGGCAGTCGCGATAGAACCCGTGGAAGCGCGAGGCGAAGTCGCGAACCCAGGTGGCGACCCGATGCGGCGCACGCGTCTCGGCGGCGTGCACGAGCACGTCGGGATACTCGGCGAGCGCGCGCAGCAGGTCGAGCTCGCGCTCGTGCACCAAGAGCGAGAGCTCAACGTCGCCGAGCTCGCCTCGCGTCACACCGGCCTCGGCCGCCCGGCGGCCGATCGACGCGATCCGGGCGTGCGCGTACTGCACGTAGTAGACGGGGTTCTCCATCGACTGCGCGGTGACGACGTCGAGGTCGAAGGTCTGCGCGGTGTCGATGCCCTGCAGCAGAAACGCGAGCCGGCACACGTCGGGATCGACCTCGTCGAGGATGTCCGCGAGCGTGATCACTTCGCCGGCGCGCTTGGACAGGCGCACCAGCTCTCCACCGCGCTCGAGCTTCACGAGCTGACCGAGGAGGATTTCGGGCTCCGGCGCGTCAACGCTGCCGTATCCGAGCGCCCGCATGCCCACCTGCAGCGACTTCACCTGGCCGTGGTGGTCGGCGCCCCAGATATCAACGAGATGGTCAAAGCCGCGGCGCAGCTTGTCGCGGTGGTACGCGAGGTCGCTGGTGAGGTAGGTGGTGCCACCGTCGCCACGCACGAGCACACGGTCGCGTTGGTCGCCGAGAGCCTCGCTGCGAAGCCACGTTGCGCCGTCGGCCTCGTAGGTGTGGCCACCTGCTTCGAGGTCCGCCAGCACCGCGGCGACGTCGCCGCGCTCGTGCAGCAGCAGCTCCGAGAACCAGGTGTCGAAGTGCACCCCGATCCGACCGAGGTCGTCACGCAGCTGGCGCACGACATCGTGATAGCCCCATTCCCGGGTTGCGGCGAGCGACACATCGTCGCCGAGCTCGGTGCGCATGCGATCGGCCATGTCGAGGAGGTACTCGCCGTGATAGCCGTCGCCGGGTGGCGCCTCGCCCCGGTAGCGAGCGTGCAACGACGCGCCGAACGCGTCGAGCTGGGTCCCCGCGTCGTTGAGGTAGTACTCGCGGTGCACCTCGGCTCCCTGCGCGGCCAGCAGGTTCGCGATCGCGTCACCGACCGCCACCCACCGACCACCGCCCGCGTGCAGGGGGCCCGTCGGGTTGGCCGACACGAACTCGAGGTTGACGCGCAGCCCCGCGTAGCAGTCGCCGCGCCCGTACCGCTCGCCGGCATCGACGACTTCGCGCAACACTGCGTGCAACCAGGTCGGCGCGAGGAAGAAGTTGCAGAAGCCCGGCCCCGCGATCTCGACCCGTTCGACGTGCGGAGGCGGCGCCGCGTCCAGCGCGGCGACGATCCGCGAAGCGACTTCGCGTGGAGACACACCGACGGGCTTGGCCAGGACGAGTGCCACGTTGGTCTGCCAGTCGCCGTGGTCACGATGCCTGGCCTGCGTGACCTCGATGCCACGCTCGGGCTCGGGCAGGCCGGCTGCCTCGAGGGCGGCGCGCAACTGTTCGACGATCCGATCGGCGATCACAGGTCCGGCGTCTCGGGCGGGTGCTCGGGTGGTCACGGCGCGTGGGATGTGCATCACACGCGCGGTCGCGGTCAGCATTGCACACGACGCGTCCCGGGACGGGCCCGGTTCCCGCCACGTCCGTCCGCTCCCCGCCAACCGTCAACCGACTGCCCCTCGACACGACTCGGAGTGCGAGCACGCTCCGTGGTAGCTATTGTGCTGGAACCGGGGCAATCGGCGGGTGCGACAGCACCGAGGGCGGCGGAGCGTGGTGATGCAACGCTCGAGGAGGAACGGTTCGTGGCAAGACAGGGAGGACTCGGACGCGGCCTGGCCGCGCTCCTGCCCAGCGCCGCCGAACCCGAGCCCCACCCGGTCGAGCACCACTTCCCTCCCCTCGAGCAACCCAGCGGGCTGCTACCCGAGCCCATGGCGGCGACGACCGTGACCAGCGCGCTGGGCACCCGACTCGCGAACCAGCTCGCGTCCAGCGTCTCCGGGCTCGGCATCATCTACGAGGCCCTCGACGGTCTGGTCGAGGATCACGCGCTCTCCGACGCCGCGGTCGTCATCGACGGCATCGGGCTGGGCCGCCAGGTCTTCAGGACCGGACGCCGGCCACTCGACGACCCGGGAGGCGAGGCGCTGCTCGACGCTCCGCCCGGCCTCTACACCGACCCGCCACTGCCCCCCGATGCGCTTGACACCGGCATGGTCACGAGCCTGTGCACCGTCGCGCTCCGCATGGAGGAGCTGCGCTACGACTCGTGGCACGACGCCCTCACCGGTCTCCTGGTGCGGCGGAGCTTCGACCGCCTCCTGAAGATGTCGGTGGCCCGCAGCCTCCGGTATCACTGGCCGTTCACGCTCGTGGTGATCGACGTCGACAACCTGAAGGAGATCAACGACGCGGAAGGCCACGCCGCCGGCGACGCCGCCCTGCGCGCCCTCGGCGAGCGTTTCCGCCAGATCGTGCGCTTCGGCGACAACGCGGCCCGCATCGGCGGCGACGAGTTCGCGCTCATCCTCCCCACCACCGCCCCCGAGAACGTCCCGATGCTGCTCGAGCGCATCGGCGCGTCGCAGATCGGTGAGCGGGACTGCCCGCCGTTCTCCTACGGCGTCGCGCAGTGCCCCAACGAGTCCGACGACCTCGACGGCCTCCTCAAGCTCGCCGACAGCAGGCTCTACGAGGCCAAGGAGGCCCGGGAGGCGGCTTCGCGATGACCAACCTCGACGACCTCGAGCTCGAGCTCCGCAAGCTCCCCGGCGTCCGGGCCGCGGGCTTCACCGAGCGCGACGACGTGTTGCTCGTGCAGGTGCACGTCGCGGGCGACCCGCAGGCCGGCGCTGTCCCGCTGCAGGCCACCCGGATCGCCTGCCGCCACTCCGACAAGCCGGTAACACTCGAGGTGGTGCGCTGGCGCGTGGCCGAGATCGCCGCACCGCAGCCCACCGACACCGTCGTGCCGGTCCCCGCGCCCACCGGCGAGGTCCCGGCGGGCGCCGCGAGGGAACGCCGGGTGCGGCTGCTCGCCGTGCTCACCTTCCCCGACACCGACGAGCTCGAGGTGCACCTCACCTTCGAGGGTCGCCGCATCATCGGGCGCGCGTCGGCGAGCGACGGTGCACTCGGCGTCGTGGAGGCGGCCGTCGACGGCCTGCGCGCGTTCGTCGACCACCTCGAGCTCACTCCGGCGTGGGCCCGCGAGCTCGAGGTCGAGCCCGACCGCGAGCAGCCGATGGTGGCCTGCCAGCTGACCACCGCCGACGGCGCGCACCGCACCGGGATCGCCACCGGCGCGAGCGCCATCGAGGCCGCGGCCCGGGCCACGCTCCACGCACTGAACCGGGTGCTCGCCCCCAGGCTCGCCGAGGCCGCCGGAACCGCCTGAGCCGGGGAGACGCGGGCGACCGCTGGTACGATCCAACGCCCTGCCCTCGTAGCTCAGCGGATAGAGCATCGGCCTCCGGAGCCGTGTGCGCAGGTTCGAGTCCTGCCGAGGGCGCACACTGAAAAGGGGCGCTCAAGCACCTCCTCGGCCAGGTCGATCACTGCCGGGTGGCACCTGGGAACGAGACTTCGCGCAGCCGGACGGGAGCCTGCCGCGGCTATCGCGGCCCCGATCGTCGGCGCGCGCCCACGCCCTCCCTCGGGTTCCGCGCGTTCCGGCCCGCGCTTCTCCTGCTCCTCCTCGGCGCGGCGTGGCTCGCCGTTGGCCTCGTCTACGACCCCGACGCGGCAGGCGCCACCGTCCGACTGGCCGAGGCACGCTTCCAAGTGGGCGCCGCGGCCCTGGCGCTCGTCGCCGGCGGCACCTGCGTCATGCGCTCGCACCTCGAAGGGAGCGCAGCTTGCTGGTGGTACGGCTGGGGGCTCCTCGGGTTCGGTGCCCTGGAGATGGCCTCCTCGGCTCCCGGGGTCTCGGGTATCGCCGCGACGGTCACAACCTTCTGCGGCGTGGCGATCGCGACCACCTTCACGGCCATTGGCCTCGGGTCCCCGCCGGTGAACACGAGGATCTCCCTCGCGAAGACGATCACGATCACGGTCGTGCTCCTCACGGTCGCGTCCGCGGTGGGCGTCGCCTTCGTGACCTCGGGAGCCGACCGGGCGTCGGCTCTCCTCGCCACGGTCGGCACGTTCGGTCTGGCCGCCACGGCCCTGGTGCGCGACCGTGAGCGCCCCGAGGCGAAGTGGCTCGTGCCCTTCCTGGTCGCGCTCGGTATCGCGGCCCTCGTATCCGTCGTCGTCGCGGGCACCCTGGGCGTCATCGGGGCGGGTGCGTTCACGTTCGTCGCGCTCGCGGTGGCCGCATTCGGAGCGATCTCCTCGATAACCGTCACTGCGTCCGAGCACCGCGCCGAGGCGCTGCACGCCGACATCGAGCGCGAGGAGGCCGACGGGCGGCTCCACAGCATCGAGGATGAGTACCGGGGCCGCATGCACGAGCTGCGGTCGAGCGTCACCGCGCTTGCCGGAGGGGTGCGCGGCCTCGAGCAGACCGACGCAGTGAGCGCGCCACTCGCCTGGGCACTCGAGACCGAGCTGGAGCGGCTCCGCGCTCTCGTGAGCGAGCGCAAGCCGCCGGGCTCGAGCACATCGCTCAGCAGCTTCGTCGTCTCCACCGCACTGAGCCCGACGCTCGAGGTCTGTTCCGCCGCGGGCTGGCCCGTGAGCTGGGAGCTCACACACCGTGAGCTGGCCTACGGCCGACCGGCCGAGGTGGCACAGATCGTGCAAGGTCTCGTCGCCAACGCCCGCAAGCACGCGCGGGGCTCGCCGATCGAGGTAAGGACCACGCTCGACGGCGAGCACCTGCTGGTGACCGTCGAGGATCGCGGACCCGGCGTGCCCCGCAACCAGCGCGAGCTCGTGTTCGAGCCCGGGGTCACCGGCGACCGCAGCGCCGCGGGAACCGGTCTGGGGCTTGCGATCGCCAGGCGCCTCGCCCGCGACATGCTCGCCGAGCTGTGGGTCGAACCTCGCGCGGGGGGCGGAGCGTCGTTCGTCCTCTCGCTGCGACGCGTCGACCCCGAGCGTCGCGACGCTCGGCTGGCGAGCTCCGGCCCGCGGATCCCGCAGTGAGCCGTCGCAAGGTCGCGAGCGCTGCCGGCTCCACCAAGCCGCTCTCGCTCGTCATCGTCGAGGACCACGAGCTGCTCGCCGACTCCCTCGCGCTGGCATTGAACAGCGCGGGGATCCCCGCGAGCACCGTGAACGCGCGCGACGAAGAGGAGATCCTGATCAGGATCAGGCGGGCCGAACCGGAGATCGTGCTCCTCGACCTCGACCTCGGCGAAGCCGTCGGCAGCGCGCTCCCCCTGATCGCTCCGATCCGAGCTCTCGGCGCCGAGGTGATCATGATGACGGGGGTGACCGATCGCCTCCAGCTCGCCGAGTGCGTCGACGCGGGAGCGATCGGGCTCATGAGCAAGACCTCGGCGTTCGACGACCTCGTTCGTGACGTGGTCGCCGTCGCGTCCGGAACCGGCATCCTTGGCCTGGGCGCGCGGACCGCGCTGCTCGAGGAGCTCGCCGACCACCATGGCCGGACCCAAGCCAGGCTCGAGCAGTTCCGCCTCCTCACGGTGCGCGAGTGCGAGGTGCTCCAGAAAGTGATCGAGGGCAAGAACGCCCAGCAGATCGCGGACGACGCGTACCTGTCGATCGCGACCGTGCGCTCACACATCAAGTCGATCCTGCACAAGCTCGACGTGAGCTCGCAGCTCGCGGCAGTCGCGCTCGCTGCTCGGGCCGGTTGGTCGCCCCCGCAACACCCCCAGCGCTGACTCGCTCCCGCGCCCGGCACCCCCTTGTTCACACCTGAACCGGCGAATTCCCCAATTGTAGGGAGGCGGGCACGCGGCACCTCCCTCATCATGGGCGCAGAGGCGGGGGCTGCTCGTCTCGTCTTCGGAGGGAGAGTTACTTCCATGTTCAACATGCTGCAGACCTTCTGGCTGAAGCTCCAGAGTGACGAGCGAGGCGCCACAGCCGTCGAGTACGGCCTGCTGGTTTCCTTGATCGCCGTGGTAATCGCCGCAACCGTCCTTGTTCTCGGTACTCAGCTCAAAACCGCCTTTGAATCGGTGGTGAATGCCCTCTGAGGCGTTGAGCCAGTAGATCGGCGGGTCGGTCCCGGTGCCGCAGGGGGCGCTGGGACCGGTCCCCCGTCATCTGGCCTTGTGAGGTTCTCTAACCCCACAAGGCACACCGGCAAGTTCGGTGAGGATCAGTTCACTGCGCTAGGTCGATTCGATGACTCGGTTCACGCACATCGCACATCGGGCTCGAGGGGACCAGGGAGCCGCAGCCATCGAGTTTGCCCTCGTCCTCCCAGTGCTAATCCTGCTCGTCTTCGGGATCGCTAGCTTCGGGATCGGCTACAACCGCAAGCAGGGGCTGCAGGCTGCGGCGCGTGAAGGTGCACGCCTCGCTGCACTGCCCCAGTCCACGAGCACGAACATCCGCGCCAAGGTGAACGCGGCGCTCGACGGCGTGCTGCCGAGCGGGGCGACGCGCACGATCACGATTACGCCCGCCACGCTCCGACCTTGCGACCTGGTAGCGCCGAACACGCAGGTGACGGTCACCGTCACCGCGCCCTACGCGGTCTCGATCCCGCTATTCGGGACGCAAACGGTCACCATGGCCGGAAAGGGAGTGTTCCGGTGCGAGTGACGCGACGGCTCGTCGACGACGAGCACGGTGCCGTCGCAGTCCTCGTCGCGCTGTGCTCGGTCTTGCTCTTCGGGTTCGTGGCCTTGGTCATCGACGCCGGCGCCATATGGCAGACGCGCCGCGACCTGGTCACCGCGACCGACGCGGCGGCCTTGGCCGCCGCGTCCGACTACGCGACGCGCGGGAACGGCTGCTCCAGCACCGCTGCGAGCATGATGACAAAGAACGTTTTGGGCGCGTCCGTCGAGAGCTGTGTCTCGCGGACCGGCGGCACCCCCGACAGCGGCTTGGTCACGGTACGCGGAGGCAAGACCGTTCAGTTCACGTTCGCCTCGGTGTTCGGGCTCGACGAGGAGCGCGTCCGCTCGACGACCACGGCCGAGTGGGGCCAGCCGAGCGCGGCACTCGGCCTGCGGCCCTTGGCGCTCTGCATCGCCGCCAGCCCGCAGTTCCTGACCTGGCTCAACCTGCCGGCGGGGCCGACCGGGCCGTCCCAGACGCTCCGGATCACCTACGGGAAGTCCCAGCCTTTCGGCTGTGGCTGGGCCCCGGGGAACTGGGGTGAGCTCGACTTCAACGGCGGACCCAACTCGAACAGCG
Organism: Actinomycetota bacterium; assembly: GCA_016870395.1. Lineage (GTDB taxonomy): Bacteria > Actinomycetota > Acidimicrobiia > IMCC26256 > JAENVU01 > SHUZ01. The sequence goes on from VGBT01000002.1 coordinate 64,414, forward strand.
AAACGCGGAATTGGATGCGGGACGGATATCCCGGGGTCGTCACGATCGGGGCCTCTGTCGACGGCAACACGGGTGCGTTCAGCAACTCCATCAGCAGCGAGCTCGCCGCGCTCGTCAGCAGCGGCTCGCCGTTCGCGATCGCGGTGTTCGACTGGGTGACGGGCTTCGGCTCGAACTCGCAATTCCACCTTGTCGCGTTCGTCAACGCCCGGCTGGTCGGCTACCGAACCACCGGCCCCCAGGCGAGCCGCTATCTCGACCTCGTCTTCTCGCTGGGGGTCCTCGAGGGCATTTGCTGCCAGAACGGTGTGGATACCGGAGCCCGCGCCCTGCGCATCTGCGACATCGACACCCTGACTCCGAACACACGCGACGCGCGGGCCTGCTGACGGCGGGCCACGAACGGAAGGGGCAACCGTGAAACGCAAGGTCATCGGACTCGTCGCCGCGGTGGTGCTGGCCCTGGCAGGCACCTTCGCGATCGTCGCGTACGTGAACGGGGCGGAGGAGCGTGCCCTTGCGGGCGAGGACATCGTCAAGGTGCTCGTCGTCAAGGAGCAGATCCCGGCCGGTACCCCGGCCTCCGAGCTGGGCGACCGCGTCGGGCTCGAGCAGGTCGCGGCCAAGGTGCAGGCCGAGGGCGCGGTGTCGAGCGTGAAGACACTCGGCGACGAGATCACGTCGGCCACGCTCGTGCCCGGTGAGCAGCTGGTCGAGAAGCGCTTCGTCGCTCCCAGCGACTTCACCGCGCGGGGAGCAGCGGTCGAGGTGCCCGACGGGATGTTGCAGACCACCGTCGCACTCGATCCGGAGCGCGCCGTAGGTGGGAAGATCGTGCCGGGGTCGACAGTCGCGGTGACCGTGAACACGAGCGCGGAGCCCTACGAGACCCACATGATCCTGCAAAAGGTCCTGGTGACCAACGTGCAGCTCGAGACGCGCGGGCCGTCGGCCGAGACCGACGACGCCGACACGGACTCGTCCGGCGTCGAGCCCGGCGAGGCACCGACGGGCCGCCTCCTCATCACCCTCGCGCTCGACGCGGCCTCGTCGGAGCGAGTGATCTTCGGCGCCCAGCACGGGACGGTCTGGCTCTCACTGCAGCCCAGGACCGCAGGCGAGGGCGGAACGAGGATCATCTACGCTGGGAACATCTTCCAGTGAGCCGGCTCCTCCTCACCGGCAGCGGCCCCGAGCTGGAGGGGCGCGTCTGCAAGGCGTTCGACGGCACCCTGAACGGAGAGCTCCGACGGGCCGACGACCCCGGCGGGCTCCTCGACTGGATCGCCGTCGAGCAGCCCTTGGTGGTCGCCATCGGCCCTTCCCTCTCGCCCGACGCCGCGCTGTCGCTCGCAGGATCGATCGACCGCTGCCACCCCGAGGTGGTGGTGGTCCTGCTCACCGAGCCGGGCCCGGACCTCTGGGAGCGCGCGCTGCGCGCCGGGGTCAGGGACGTCATCGCCCCGGACGCCGCCCTGCCCGACGTGCGGGCCGGGTTCGAGAGCGCCTTCGACGCCGGCCTCCGGCGCCGCGCCTGCCGGCCCGCGCCGGAGCCCGAGCGGACGAGCCGCGTGATCACGGTCGTGTCACCGAAGGGCGGCTCGGGCAAGACCGCGATCGCCACGAACCTCGCGGTGGGACTCGCGAAGCTGGCACCGGGCCAGGTCGTCCTCGTGGACCTGGACTTGCAGTTCGGGGACGTCGCGAACGCGATGCGCCTGACCCCCGATCAGACGATCGCAGATGCTGCGAGAGCAGCGGCGGCGATCGACGAGACCACGATCAAGGCGTACCTGACCGCACATCCGGCCGAGTGCTTCGCGCTCTGCGCGCCCCATTCTCCGGCCGAAGCCGAGGAGGTCTCGGTGGACCACGCGTCCAGGCTCATCGAGCTGCTCTCCGGCCTCTTCCCATACGTCGTCGTCGACACCGCGGCAGGCCTCGACGAGTGGACGCTCGCCGCGCTCGAGGCCTCGACCGACATGGTGCTCCTCGCCAGCACCGACGTCGCCAGCGCGCGCAGCATACGCAAGGCCCTCGACGCGTTCGACCTGTTGGGCCTGACCACGCAGAGGCGGCACCTCGTGCTCAACCGCGCCGACGCGCGCGTCGGGCTCGCCGCCGCCGACATCGAGAGCGCGGTCGGGACGAAGGTGACGGTCTCGGTCCCGAGCTCGCGCTCGGTCCCCCTCTCGATGAACCAGGGCATCCCCATCCTCGAATCGGCCCAGCGCACTCCGGTGAGCCGTGCGCTCGGCGAGCTCGTGAACCGGCTCGGCGCGCTGAACGCGGCGGCCGGTCCCGAGTCCGCAACCGGCTCGCTTCTCCGCCGCCGCAAGGCGACACGATGAAGCTCGGCGACCGACTCCGGGCCGCACAGGCCGAACAGCTCGCGACCCCCGACACGCTCCTGCCACGTTCGAAGAGCACCGACCACGACAGCCCGGCGCCGGCTAACGTCGATCCGTTCGCGCGCCTCAAGCAGCGGGCCCAGGACGCACTTTTTGCCCGCATGGGCGCGCGCCTCTACGACTCGTCGCTCGGCAGGGACCAGCTCGACGCGCTCGTCGTCGGAGAGCTCGGCCGCGTGATCGAGGACGAGCAGGTACCGCTCGACCCGTCCGAGCGGGCCCGGCTCGTCGCCGAGGTCTGCGACGACGTTCTCGGCTACGGCGCGATCGAGCGCTGGATGGCCGACCCGGAGATCACCGAGGTCATGGTCAACGCGCTCGATGGCATCTACGTCGAGCGCTTCGGACGGATCGAGAAGACGGAGTCGCGCTACCTCTCGGAGGACCACCTCCGCCAGGTGATCGAGCGCATCGTGTCGCGCGTGGGTCGGCGCATCGACGAGTCGTCGCCAATGGTCGATGCCCGCCTCCCCGACGGCTCCCGCGTGAACGCCATCATCCCCCCGCTCGCGGTCGACGGGCCCATGCTCACCGTGCGCAAGTTCTCGCAGCGCGCGTACTCCGACGAAGACCTCGTGCGCTTCGGCACCGTCACACCCGAGACCTGTGAGCTGCTCGAGGCCTGCGTCCGCGGCCGGCTCAACGTCCTGGTGAGCGGCGGCACTGGCACTGGCAAGACCACGTTGCTCAACGTGGTCTCGCAGTACATCCCCGAGGACGAGCGCGTCGTCACGATCGAAGACGCGGTGGAGCTCCGCCTGCGCCAGGAGCACGTGCTCCGGCTCGAGGCTCGTCCTCCGAACATCGAGGGCAAGGGCCAGGTCACGATCCGCGACCTGGTTCGCAACGCGCTGCGGATGCGACCGGATCGGATCATCGTCGGCGAGGTCCGCGGTGCCGAGGCGCTCGACATGCTGCAGGCGATGAACACGGGCCACGAGGGCTCGTTGTCGACCCTGCACTGCAACTCGCCGCGAGACGCGATCGTCCGCCTCGAGACGATGGTGCTCATGGCGGGTATGGACTTGCCAATCCGCGCAGTTCGCGAGCAGATCGCCTCGGCGATCGACCTGATCGTCCACCTCACCAGGCTGCGCGACGGCACCCGACGGGTCACGCAGATCACCGAGGTGAACTCGATGGAGGGTGAGGTCGTCAGCCTGACCGACCTCTTCGTGTTCGACTTCGCGGCCGGCATCGACGAGAACGGGATGTTCCTGGGTCGCCCCGTGCCGACGGGGCTGCGGGCCCGCTTTGAGGACCGTCTGGCCGACTACGGGATCGAGGTGCCGGATCACTGCTTCGGCGTCCCGGATCTTTTCGCCGACGGGAGCATCGCATGAGACGCGCCCGCCGGCGCGCGGCGATCCTCTGCCGGGCCGGGCTCGGCCTGCTCGCGGCGATCGTGGTCGCGCTCTCGCCGACCGCCGCCCACGCGGATGCAGGCCAGCTCGAGGTTCTCGGTGTCGACACGAGCGAGGCGCCGAACGTCACGATCACCGTCTCGACGCCCCCCGAGCTGGCGAGCGTCACGCTCGACGCGTCGAGCTTCGAGGTCCGCGAGTCGGGAAAGCTGCGCAAGGTCCAGGTCACCGGCATGCCAACGGATCCGATGCAGGTCGTGCTCGCGATCGACACGTCGGGCAGCATGCGCGGTCCGGCGCTCGACGCGGCTAAGGCCGCGGCGACCCAGTTCCTACAGGAGCTCCCGATCACGGTTCCGGTCGCCGTGGTCGGCTTCGGCTCGACGCCCTACGTCGTGAGCGCCTTCACCACCGATCGCGGCGCGCTCGCAGGAGCCGTCGCCGGACTGCAGGCGACCGGTCAGACCGCGCTCTACGACGGCACCGCGGCGGCGGCCCGACTGTTCAGCGGCCCGGGACGCCGGACACTGGTGCTGCTCTCGGACGGCAAGGACACTGCCAGCGTGAACTCGCTCGAGCAGGCATCCACAAGCCTCGTCGGATCCGCTGCCGCGTTTTACGGCGTGCTCCTCCAGACGAACGAGCAGGGTATCCCCGCACTCGACTCGCTCGCTGCGGCAGCCGGGGGCCGGGTCGTGGCGGCTTCGGACCCTGAAGCCCTGAAGGCCGTGTACCAGAGCATCGCAGCCGAGCTCTTGAGCCAGTACCAACTCGTCTTCCGCGCTCGCGGCACGGGCTCGATCGGGTTCACCGTGCGGGCCGAGTCCGCCGACGCGGCGGCCGAAGGCTCGGCTCGCGCGTTGCTGCCGGCCGCCGACGCGCCCCGAGCGCGCGCCCCGACCGCGCCACCGATGGTCGAGGCGGCCGGCGATCCCGGTATTTTCGGGCAGCGCGGGACACTCGCTCTCGGACTGGCCGCTATCTTCGTCGGGCTGCTCGTCGGCGCGCTCCTGATGCTCCAACCCGGACCGGAGCGCAGCCAGCTCACACGCGGTCGCCAAGTCCGGTCCGGCGGCGGCGGCCGGATCTCCGCGCTCGCCGACCGGACCACCTTGTACGTACAGGGGCGCCTCGAACGATCGGGCAGGGAGCGCAGCCTCAACATCGCGCTCGAGCGCGCCGGAATCGCGATGCGACCCGCCGAGTTTGTCGTGGTGATGATCACCGCCGCGTTCTCAGCACTCGCGATCGTGTCGCTGCTCACCAACCTGCTCGTCGGCCTCGTCGCCGCCGGCCTCACGTTGCTCGCGGCGCGGTGGGTCGTCTCGCATCAAGCCAACCGGAGAAGCAGGCGCTTCGGTGACCAGCTCGAAGAGACGCTGCCCCTCATTTCATCGAGCCTGCGCGCCGGATTCGGCCTGATGCACGCGATCGACGCTGTCGCCAGCGAGAGCGAGTCACCCACCGCGGAGGAGTTCCGACGCGTCGTGACCGAGTCGTGGCTCGGCCGAGACCTCACGGGATCGCTCGAGGCCATGGCCGAGCGCGTCGACAACGACGATTTCCGATGGGTCGTCCAGGCCATCGAGATTCATCGCCAAGTGGGTGGCGACTTGGTCGAGGTGCTCGACAACGTCGAAGCGACGATCCGCGATCGGAACCAGATCCGCCGCAACATCCGTGCCCTCAGCGCGGAGGGCGTCCTGTCGGCGATCATCCTGTTCGTCCTGCCGTTCGCGATGGTCGTCGCGCTCCAGGTAGTCAACCCCGGCTACTTGCACGAGCTCACGTCCTCGACGATCGGCTTGATGATGCTCGGCGGCGCAGGTGTGCTCATGCTCGTCGGCGGGCTCTGGCTGCGCCGGATCACCCGGCTCGTGTTTTAGGAGGATCTGATGCCACTCACCGTCTGGCTCGCTGCCCTCGCGGTCGCCGCGTCGATCCCCCTCGCGTGGTGGGCGGTCAGCGGCGGCCGCCTCCCGGCGCGCGCCGTTCGCGCCAACCTCGGGCAGGGTCTCGGTCGGAGCATGGACCTGCGCGAGATCCAGCTCCAGTCGTCGGCGCGCGACCGGGTCGTGACTCCGTCGATGCAATTGCTCGCGCGACGGGCACGCCGGATCACCCCGTCCGGGATCGTCGACCGCCTCGAGCAGCGCATCATGCTCGCGGGAGTGGGCGATCGGTGGCCGATCGAGCGGGCGCTGGCAACCAAGATGACGCTCGGGATCATCGGCGCGACCCTTGGAGCCCTCCTGTTCGCGGTCCAGCCCTCGTTGATCCGGCTGTTGTGCTGGGCCGTGTTCACCCTGGGCGGCTACTTCGCGATCGACGCGATCCTCGACCGGCGCGCCCGGGACCGTCAGGCCCAGATCGGCAGGGCCCTTCCGGAGATGCTCGACCAGATCACCATCTGCGTGGAGTCCGGCCTTGGCTTCGAAGCCGCAGTCGCCAGGGCCGCCAAGGCCGACGGTCCGCTTGCCCGCGAGCTCGGCCGCACCCTGCAGGACGTTCAGATGGGGCTTGCGCGTACGCGTGCGCTCGAGCAGCTCCTCGAGCGCACCGACGTCCGGGAACTGCGCAGCTTCGTCCACGCGTTCGCCCAGGCAGAGCGCTACGGCATCCCCATCGCGCAAGTGCTGCGCGTGCAGGCAGATGAAATGCGCGACAAGCGCCGACAACAGGCCGAGGAACGGGCGACAAAGATGCCGGTGATTCTTGTCTTCCCCGTCGTGTTGTGCATCCTCCCCGCGATGTTGGTCGTAATCGCCGGACCTGCGGTGGTCCGCATCAGCCAGACCAGCTTCTGGGGGTGACGTGACGCCCACGAACCATCCAACCGCTCCCGCTTTACAGGTCGAGACGGTGGCGGACCTCGTGCGACGCGTCGGCGGGGCGCGCTCTGACGGAGAATCTCGGCGCTGGGCAAGCGGATACGAGCCGCTCGACGACGTGCTCGGCGGTGGCTTCCGCCCCGGCGAGCTGACGCTGGTCGGGGGTCGCCCGGGCGTCGGCAAGACGGTGGCCGCGCTCCAATGGGCTCGCAACACCGCTCGCGCGGGCCGGCCCGTGCTCTACGTGTGCTATGAGCACGAGCCGGTCGACCTCATCGGTCGCCTGCTCGCGCTCGAGCTGGGCAGCTTGGCTCGCGCCGACGAGATCGCCGAGGTCACACGGCTGTGCCACCTCACCCAGGAGATGACACTCGGCGCGGTTCCGATTCACCGGCTGACCTCGGAGCCGCTGGGCGAGGAGGCCTACGGCCACCTCCGGCGCTACGGGCAGCTCCTGCGCATCGTCGGGTCGACGACCGCACGCGTGGGAATTCGCGAGATAGCCGACCTCGTCGGCACCGAGTCCTCGATCGTCTTCGTCGACTACCTGCAGAAGGTCGCCCTCCCGCACGCGACCTCAGACGAGCTCGACCGCACGACGCGCATCGCGGAGTCGTTGAAGGAGCTCGCGATGCAGTTCGACGTCCCCGTGGTGGCGCTCGCCGCGGCAAACCGCGAAGGACTGACCGCCCGGCGGATGCGGATGCATCACCTCCGCGGGTCGACCGCGCTGGCCTACGAGCCCGACGTCGTGATCCTGATGAACGAGAAATGCGTGGCCGTCAGCAAGGCGCACCTCGCATACGACCCGGTGCGCGCGGAGCGCTACCGCAACCAGGTCGTGTTCTCGGTAGAGAAGAACCGTTCCGGGCCTGCGCCGGTGGACCTCGAGTTCAACAAGGACTTCGCCAGCTTCCGCTTCGACCCGTCGGGCGCGATCCTGGTCGAGAAGCTCGTCGACGACGTGCTCTACGAGAAGTAGCCAGGTTCAGCCCGCTACCGGTCTCGCCGCGCGCCGGTGGGCACCCGAACGTCGCCGACGCACCAGCGACGATCCGGTCTGCGTTGAGGATCATGTCGGTGCCACCTGCGCCGCGCCAACCCTGCAACGCCGCCACGGCAGGCTTCGAGATCTCGTGCAGCGAGGCCCTCGGCCCGCACCAGCACCACCCGAACCCCGGGATCGGCGTCTGCTGGTTCGAGGGCCGCATCCAGCTCGTTGCGCAGCTACGGAGTGATCGTGTTGTACTCGGCCGCACGGCACAGCACGAGATGACGGACCCCGCCGTCGTCTTCGATGGGGATCGCCCGCCCATCCACCACCTCGCGTTCTGCCCCGCTCGAGGCTACCCATGACTGCACGGGGCATCATGGGGACCATGACGACACTGCATCCCCTGCCCATCGGCGCCGAGCGTGTGACCACGGCCGACGAGATCGCGGTGCGCGCCCCGTACGACGGTGCCGAGCTCGGGCGCGTTCCTGCGGCCGGGCCCTCCGAGGTCGACGCCGCGGTCGCCGCCGCTCGGCGGGCGATGCGCGAGCCACTCCCCGCGTACCGGCGAGCCGAGATCCTCGACGTCGCGGCCACCCGCCTGCAGCAGCGTCACGAGGAGATCGCCCGGTCGATCGCCGGTGAGGCCGCCAAGCCACTCAGGTCGGCACGGCTCGAGGCCGCGCGCGCCGTCGGCACGTTCCGGTTCGCTGCGGTGGAGGCCCGCACGCTCGCGGGCGACGTAATCGCGATGGACGGCAACGACGCCGGCGCCGACAAGCTCGGCTTCACCCTGCGCGTGCCGATCGGCGTCGTCGGCGCGATCAGCCCGTTCAACTTCCCGCTCAACCTCGTCGCGCACAAGGTGGCACCCGCGATTGCCGCGGGCTGCCCGGTCGTCCTGAAGCCCGCGTCGCAGACCCCCCTCACCGCGCTCCTCCTGGCGCAGATCCTGCTCGACGAGTGCGAGTTGCCGCCGGGCTGGCTCAACGTCGTCACCGGCGGCGGCGGCACGGTCGGCAGCGCGCTGGTCGACCACGACGGTGTGGCAATGATCACGTTCACCGGATCACCGGAAGTGGGCTGGGCCATCAAGGCGCGTGCCCCCAAGAAGAAGGTCGGGCTCGAGCTCGGCAACAACGCGCCCGTCATCGTCGAGCCCGACGCCGACCTCGAGCTCGCGGCCACCAAGATCGTTACCGGCGGCTTCGGCTATTCGGGCCAGACGTGCATCTCGGTGCAGCGCGTGTACGCGCACGAGCTCGTGCGCGATGAGCTGACCGACCTTGTGGTGAGCAAGGTCGGTCGGCTCGTCGTCGGCGACCCGCTCGACGACGACACCGACGTCTCCGCGCTGATCGACGTCGCCGAGCGGGATCGGGTGACCGGCTGGGTGGACGAAGCGGTCGCGGGCGGTGCGAAGGTCGCGATCGGCGGGTCCGTCGCCGGGGGCGTGCTCGCCCCGACGGTGCTGACCGGGGTGCTCCCCGAGATGCAGGTGTGCCGGGGCGAGGTGTTCGGTCCGGTCGTGGGCATCGCCGCCTACTCGACGCTCGACGAGGCGATCGGCCTGTCGAACGACTCTTGCTACGGGTTGCAGGCCGCGATCTTCACCCGCGACCTCGGTGCCGCGCTCACCGCCGCGCGCTCGCTGGAGTTCGGTGGCGTCACGATCAATGAGATGCCGACCTTCCGGACCGACCAGATGCCGTACGGCGGGATCAAGGACTCGGGCAACACGCGGGAGGGCCCGCACTACGCGGTGCGGGAGATGACCGAGGAGCGCATGGTCGTCATCCAGCTCTAAGGTTCGACGCAGCTTCGAGGGAGACGGTCATGGGGGCACTGGACGGCAAGGTGGCGTTGATCACGGGCGCAGCGTCGGGCATCGGGCGCGCCACCGCGAAGCTCTTCGCGCAGGAGGGCGCCAAGGTCTGCTGCGTGGACGTCGACGACGCGGGCGGTCAGGCAGTCGCCACCGCCGTCGACGGGAACTTCGTGCACGCCGACGCCGGCGAGCCCAGCGAGGTCGACCACGCGTTCGCGGAGGCTGAGCGCGCCTTCGGCGGCATCGACGTCGCGTTCCTCAACGCCGGGATCGCGATCGGCGTCGCAGACGTCACCACGCTCACCGACGACCTCTACCGCAGGATCATGCGGGTCAACGTCGACGGCGTCGTCTGGGGAGCCCGCGCCGCCATCTCGGCGATGGAGCGCCGGGGCGGCGGCGCGATCGTCGCGACCAGCTCGCTCGCCGGGATCATCCCGTTCCCGCCCGACCCGGTCTACGACCTGTCGAAGCACGCCGTGGTCGGTTTCGTCCGCAGCGTCGCCCCAACCCTTATGACCAAGCACATCACCGCCAACACGGTGAACCCCGGCCTGACCGACACCAACATCATGACGGCCGCGGTCAAAGCGGAGTTCGCCGCGGTGGACTTCCCGCTCATGCCGGCTACCCAGATCGCGGAAGCGGTCCTCGCCATCGTCACGGGCGGACGAACCGGTGAGTGCTGGGTGTGCCAGCCCGGTCGGGACACCGAGCCGTACCACTTCCACGACGTCCCCGGTCCCCGGGCGACGGGCACCGTCGGCCGCCGCCCCCCGACCACCCAAACCGATGGATGGGCGGCCGGGCGAGACAGGTAGCCTGACGGGGTGACCGACACCTCCCGACCCCTGGTTCCCGAGGTCGTGGGTGCTGCGCCCGAGCCCGACGGCGCCGAGCGCCCCGACGGCGGCGAGATCGTCGAGACCGCGGACGGTGAGCAGGTGTTGCGGCCCACGAAGCTCATCCGCATCGCGTCCATGGTTCGGACCATGCTCGAGGAGGTCCGGCGCGCGCCCCTCGACGACGCCGGTCGCCGCGCGCTGCGCGAGATCCACGAGCGGTCGCTGCACGAGCTCGAGAGCGTGCTCTCCCCCGAGCTCTGCCAGGAGCTGGCCGAGGTCGCGCTCCCGTTCTCGTCCGACACGCCGTCGGAGTCGGAGTTGCGCGTCGCACAGGCCCAGCTCGTCGGCTGGCTCGAGGGTCTCTTCCACGGGATCCAAGCCACGCTCTTCACCCAGCAGGCGATGGTCCAGCAGCAGCTCGAGGAGATGCGCGGTCGGCGCGCCATCGAGCCCGGCGCCACCGGCGACCGACCGCCCGGCGCGTACCTCTAGCACCGAACGATGACCGCAGCTCCCACGCCGCCCAAGCCCGGTTGGACTCCGCACGCGTGGCGCGCGCGCCCGAGTGCACAGCAGCCCGAGTGGCCCGACTGGGGCGAGCTCGACGCGGTGCTGGCCGAGCTCGCCCGGCTCCCGCCCCTCGTGTTCGCGGGCGAGGCCCGCACGCTCACAGAGTCGCTCGCGCTGGCCGCCGATGGCAGGGCCTTCCTCCTCCAGGCAGGTGACTGCGCCGAGTCGTTTGGCGCCTTCTCGGCCAACGCCATCCGCGACAAGCTGAAGATCATCCTGCAGATGTCGGTCGTGCTCACCTACGGCGCCGGCGTGCCCACGATCAAAGTCGGGCGCATCGCGGGGCAGTTCGCCAAGCCGCGCTCATCGCCCATCGAGACACGCGACGGCGTCACGCTGCCTTCCTTCCGTGGCGACATGGTCAACGACATCGCCTTCGAGGCCGAGGCCCGCCGCCCCGACCCCCAACGACTGCTGCGCGGCTACCACCAGGCCGCAGCCACCCTGAATCTGTGGCGCGCGTTCACCAAGGGTGGGTTCGCCGACCTCTCTCGCGTGCACGCCTGGAACCAGGAGTTCGTCACGGCCAGCCCCGAGGGGCGCCGCTACGAGGATCTGGCCAACGAGATCGAGCGCGCACTGCGCTTCATGTCGGCCTGCGGGATCGACCTCGACGCCGAGCTCCAGCTGCACCAGGTTGACGCGTACACGTCGCACGAAGCGCTGCTCCTCGGCTACGAGGAGGCACTGACCCGCCAGGACAGCCTCACCGGCGACTGGTACGACTGCTCGGCACACCTCCTCTGGATCGGTGACCGCACGCGCCAGCTCGACGGCGCCCACGTCGAGTTCCTCTCCGGGGTGAAGAACCCGATCGGTGTGAAGCTCGGCCCCACGAGCGATCCCGACGAAGTGGCGGCGCTGTGCGAGCGCCTCGACCCCGATCGCAGACCCGGACGGCTCGCGCTGATCACACGCATGGGCAAGGACCTCGTCGCCGACCGGCTGCCGCCGCTGCTGACCAAGGTGTCGGAGGCCGGACACCCCGTCGTGTGGGCGTGCGACCCTATGCACGGCAACACCTTCTCGCACGCGAGCGGTCACAAGACCCGCCACTTCGACGACGTCATGGCTGAGCTACGCGACTTCTTCGCAGCCTGCGCAGACATCGGCGTCCGGCCGGGGGGCATGCACATCGAGCTCACCGGTGAAGACGTCACCGAGTGCCTCGGCGGCACGGAAGCCGTGCTCGACGCCGATCTCGAACAGCGCTACCAGACGATGTGCGATCCGCGACTCAACGCCCGCCAGTCGCTTGACCTCGCCTTCCAGGCGGCGGAGCTCCTGCGCTCGTAGCCGCGCGGGGCAAGGTCATCCGTCCGCGCGCTCCGGCGCGGCGCTCGGCGCGAACCCGATGTCCGTGGCGTGCTCTACGACGAACTCGCCGACCTGCTCCTCGACGTCCTCGTGGCGGGCGAACGCCGGCAGCAATACAAACGCACCGACCGCGCCGACGAGCGCTGCACCGGCGGCGGCGACCAGGCCGGCGTGCAGCCCGACGACGAACGCCGCCTTCGCGACCGACGCGAGCTGTTCGCCGAGTGGCGAAGGCGCGGTCGCGGCCACCCCCAACGCGGCGCCCAGGGCGTCCTCCGCGACGGCCCTCACCTGCGCGGGCGCCGCCGCCCCGGGACCGGCGAAGAAGTCCGCGAGCCTCGGACCCTAGATCGACGACATCACCGAGCCGATCACCGCCACCCCGAGCGCCCCGCCGACCTGGCGCGTCATGTCGTTCACCGCCGAGCCCGCGCCGGCCTTGGCGAGGGGGGGCGATCCAATGATCGCCTCGGTCGCCGGGGCCATCACGAGGCCCTGGCCCAGCGCCATGAGGGCGAGCCGCCTAGACGCGAGGATCACGGGGTCGGTCCAGCCGTTCTGAGAACCCTCGATGATCCCGTAGAGCAGCGCGGTCAACCCCACGATCGAGAGGACGGCGCCGATCGGGTCGAGCTTCGGCGCGCCCCGGCGCCCGAACCGGTCACCGAGGCTGCCGGCGGTGAGCAGCAGCCCGGCGAAGACGAGCGTGTACGCATCGACCATCCACTGCAGCTGGGCGGCGGTGGGCTCGAGCTGACGCGAGATCGTCGGGATCGGAACGTCGAGGATCGTGTTGTCGAGCACGATCACGAGGAGGCTGAAGCACAGCGCTCCGACGATGGCCCAGCGCAGCTGATTCGCGTGCTCCTGGACTCACTCCGAGAGGGTTATCGTCGCTCCAACGTACGGCCGAAGGCGCGACATCAGGACGCGCCGCGGATGGCTGCGAGCGCGGCGTCGCGGGCCGCGTCGCTCGCCGGCGCGAGCGGCAACCGCACGTCGGGGGTCGGGATGCGGCCCTGCGCGTGGAGAACGGCCTTGAAGACCGCGGGGTTGGGTTCGGCGAAGCAGGCCTGCACGACGGGGAGCAACGCCTCGGCGTGCGCGCGGCCGTCGTCGACCTTGCCCGCGAGCCCGCACTCGATCATCGCCACGAAGCGCTCGGTGCACACGTGCGCCGACGCGCAGATCGCTCCCGCCCCGCCCATCAAAACGAGCGGGAACAGGAACGGGTCCTCGCCGCCGAGCACTGCGAAGCCCTGGGGAGCACCCGCGAGGAGCTGGAGGGTGTCGACGTCGAGCCCGGTCGACGCCTGCTTGATGCCCGCGATGTTGGGATGGGCCGCAGCCTCGATGACCCCGGCTGCGCTGAGGTGTCGACCGGTGCGCAACGCGATGTTGTAGAGCACGAGCGGCACCGGTGCCGCGTCGGCGACGGCCCGGAAGTGCGCCACGATCCCGGCCTCCGACGGACGCACGTAGTACGGCACCACGATGAGGACTCCCGAGAGCGCCGGCGTGCCTGCGAGGGCCTCCACCGCCGCGATCGTGGTCGCCGTGCTGTTGGTGCCGGCGCCCACGATCATCTGGGCGTCGCGCTCGACACACACCGCCGAACAGGCGGTGACGACCGCCTGCTTCTCCTCCGCACTCAACGCGCTCGCCTCACCGGTGGTCCCGAGCGGCACGATGCCAGTGGCACCGGCGTCGAGGTACTCGTGGCAGAGGCCGGTGACGGCGTCGAGCGCGACCGCGCCGTCGGCCGTGAAGGGGGTGACGAGGGGCAGGTACACGCCCCGGAGCTGCAGGTCGCTCGCCATGAGACCCAGAGTACCGGCAGGCCTTCGGTAGTGTCGCTTCGATGTCCGACGGCATGACGCTTGTGCTGGTGCTCGTCGCGGGCTTCTTCACCGGGGTGCTCTCCGGCATGTTCGGGGTCGGTGGAGCCATCGTCTCGACCCCCGCCATCCGCGCCCTCGGCGCACCGCCGCTCGTCGCTGTCGGCAGCACGCTGCCCTCCATCGTCCCGTCGTCGATCAGCGGCGCGCTGCGCTATCACCGCGACGGCTACGTCGACTGGCGGGTGGTCGCCTGGACCGGGTGCACGGGGGGCACGTTCGCGGTGCTCGGTGCGCTCGCGGCAACCGAGGTCCCGGGCGACGGGCACCTCCTGATGATCCTCACGGCCGGTCTCGTGGGCTTCACCGCGTTCCGGATGACGCGCTCGCCCTCGCGGCCCGACCCGGCCGACGCGGAGGAGCTCCCGCCCTCCCTCGACCCGGACCTCGCCGGCATCCCCACCCCGGTCGGACGGGCCCACACCGAGTGGTGGCGCCTCGCGCTCATCGGGCTCGGCGCGGGGCTTCTGAGCGGCCTGCTCGGCATCGGCGGCGGCCTGCTCATGGTGCCGGCGTTCACGGCGTGGGTGAACCTCGACATCAAGGCGGCAATCGGCACCTCGCTCGCGTGTGTTGGGATCCTCGCGATCCCCGGGATGATCACCCATCAGCTGCAGGGCAACATCGACTGGTTCTACGCGCTGCCGCTCAGCATCGCGGTCATCCCCGGCGCGCGCCTCGGCGCGCATCTCGCGATTCGGGCGTCGGACCGCGGTCTGCGTCTCACCGTCGCGACGATCCTCGGCGGCATCGCCGTCCTCTACGCCGTCGGCGAGGTCGTCGCCCTCATCACCTGACCTCTCCTCCCGGAACTGTCGCGGCTATCTCGTGCCCCAGCGTGAGATACACGCGACAGTTTTAGGCGGATGTGAGCTGACGGGCCCGGGTGAACACCTCGTCGAGCATCGCCTCGGTGAGCCGCCCGGTGAACGTGTTCTGCTGGCTCGGGTGGAAGCAGCAAAGGATCGTCGTTCGCGGTGTGCTCACCTCCGCCCCGTGACCGAACGCCGGACGTCTCCGTGGGAGCTCGACGCCACCGTCACCCAGCACCTTCCACACCGCCTGGTACGCGAACGCGCCCAGCGCCACGATGACCCGCGCCCGATCCAGGAGCGCGACCTCGCGCGCGAGGAACGGCAGGCACCGGTCGCGCTCGTCGCGCGTCGGCTTGTTCGCCGGAGGCGCGCAGCGCACCGCGGCCGCGACGTAGGCGCCTTGCAGCATCAGGCCGTCGTCGAGCTCGGTCGACCGAGGCTGGTTCGCGAATCCGGTCCGGTACAGCGACGCGAACAGCCAATCCCCCGAGCGATCGCCGGTGAACACGCGTCCGGTCCGGTTCCCGCCGTGGGCCGCAGGCGCGAGCCCGGCAACGAGCACCACCGCCTCGGGATCCCCGAATCCGGGCACCGGCCGTCCCCAGTACCGCTGGTCGCGGAACGCCGCTCGCTTCTCTCGCGCAACCTCCTCGCGCCAGGCCACGAGGCGCGGGCAGGCGCGACAGTCGACAATCTCGGTTCTGAGCCGAGCCAGGGAGTCTCGAGGCATGCCCGCTATCTTGCACGCCGTGCGGGTGGTGCTCATCGTCAACGCCACCGCGTCGAGCTTCACCGCGCGGCGTCGGGTTGTGATCCAGCGAGCACTGAGTGCCGGACACGACCTCGAGGTGGTCGAGACCGGCCGCCGGGGGCACGCGGCGCGCATCGCCCGCGGCGCGGCCAAGCAAGGTGTCGACGTCGTCGCCGTCCTCGCAGGCGACGGCACCCTCAACGAGGCCGCGGATGGGCTCGTCGGCACCCAGACCGCGCTCGCTCCCCTGCCCGGCGGGTCCACGAACGTGTACGTCCGCACCATCGGCATCGCGAGCGACCCGGTCGACGCGACCGCGCAGCTCCTCGGCTCGCTCGAGCGACGCACGATCAAACGTATCGGGCTCGGACGCGTGAACGACCGACACTTCCTGTTCCACACGGGCGTCGGCTTCGATGCCGCCGTCGTCGAGCAGGTGGAGCGCCGCGCCGCGTTCAAGCGCTACGCGGCGCACCCGATCTTCGTGGTCGCCGCGTTCGACACCTGGCTTCGCACCTACGACCACTCGCACGGTCGCTTCACCGTCACGCTCGGAGACGGCGAGGTGATCGAGGGTGGAACGCTCGCGATCCTCTCGAAGACGAGCCCGTACACGTTCCTCGGCAACACCCCGCTCGTCGTCGCTCCGGAGGCCGACCTCAACTCGACCCTCTCGATCACCGTCGTCAAGGCACGCCACGCGCCCGCGATCCTCAGCCTCGCTGCCGCGGCGTTTCTCTCCCCCAGAGCCCTACGCCGCCACCGCGACGTCGAACACCGCACCGACGTGGTGCGCGCGACGATCACCGGCGAAGCGGAGTTCCCGTACCAGGTGGACGGCGACTACCTGGGCGACGTGACCCTCCTCGACGTGGCCTACGTCCCCGACGCGCTCAACCTCGTGATTCCCTGACGCGATCCGGTGGGAAAGCTACCCGAGGATGCCCAACGCCACGTCAGGAAGATCGGTCATGATCGTGTTGACACCGGCCGCGGCGAGTCGAGCGATGTCGTCCTCGCCGTTGACCGTCCACACGTTCACGTCGAGTCCGCGCTCGTGGGCCCGCCGCACAGCCGTGCTCGCCGCCTCGACGGCCAGCACCCCGAAGAACGGGTGGATCGCCCGATGGCCGTGCGCCGCCGCGACCTCGGCCCCTTCGAGCACCGTCGGCTCGAGGACGAACAGGTAGCCGGTGGCGAGATCGGGGTCGAGGGCGTGGACCCGGTCGATCGTCGGCAGGTGAAACGACGAGACCAGCACGGTCGCGTACAGGCCGCCCGCCCGGACCAGCTCGACGACGGCCGCGGCCACGCGCTCCTCGGGATCGAAGTCCGCGTCAGCGGGCGAGTTCTTGATCTCGACGTTGACGAGCATCCCGGTGCAGGCCTCGAAGACCTCCTCGAGGGTCGGCACGAACGGGAGCGCGACGCGGATCTCGGCGAGCGAGTGCTCGGCGAGGACTCCCAAGCCCTCTGCGGCCGCGTCGTGATGCACGACGAGCGCCCCGTCGCTGGTGGCGCGCACATCGAGCTCGACGCCGTCGGCGCCCAGCTCGCGCGCCGCGACGAAGGCCTCGAGCGTGTTCTCGCGCGCCAGCCGCGGTGCCCCACGATGCCCGAGGACGAGAGGGCGTCCAACCGGGTGGACGAAGGCGGACGGCGACATGACGGCAGCGTAGGCGCCCGCCGTCCGATGCAGAAGGGCAGGTCAGAGCCCTTGCAACCGGTTCTACCTCGACCGTAGGGTGGTCATCACGCCCCGAGGCGCCCGGCGCCCGGGGACGCTTGTGAGCGTGCGCACGAGCTTCTCCCGAGCCGCACGAAAGAGACCGAAAGGCAGTCGAGCGTGGCGCTCACCTGGATCCGGACCCACGATTGGGACGCCGACGAGTGGCGCGCCCGCTCCCTGTGTCGCGACTCCAACGCGGAGCTCTTCTTCCCCATCGGCGCCACCGGGCTCGCGCTCGACCAGATCGAGGCAGCGAAGGAGATCTGTGCGGTTTGCCCGGTGAACCCGGAGTGCCTGGAGTTCGCGCTGGCAACCAACCAGGAGGCTGGGGTCTGGGGCGGAACGACCGAGGAGGAGCGCCGCAAGCTCCGCAAGGGCTGGCTCGCCAGGCAACGAGCTTCGTAGCCGAAGGCGAGGATCAGCTCGGGGGTTCGACCACCTGGGTGGCGGCCGTCTCGGCCAGCGGGATCCCGAGGTGCACGTGGGTTCCCCGGCCGGTGCCGGTGATGTCGATCGTACCGCCCAGCTCACCGGTCACGAGGGCCTGCACGATCGAGAGCCCGAGGCTCGACGTCTCCCCGAGCACGAAGTTCTCGGGGAGCCCTGCGCCGTCGTCGACCACGTCCACGAGCAGCTCGCCCGACCGGCGGCAGAGGCGCACCTGCACCGTCCCGTGCACATCGCCCCCGTCAGGGTAGGCATGGTCCACTGCGTTCTGCATGAGCTCGTTCAGCACGACAGCCAGCGACGTCGCGACCTCCCCGGGTACCTCGCCGGCGTCGCCCTCGACCTCGAAGTGAAGCCCGCCCTCCTCGGTCGCGACGGTCTCTTCGACGATCCGTACGAGCGGCTTCACCACCGAGCTGAAGTCGACCGCCTCTCGCGCCTCGCGTGAGAGCGTCTCGTGGACGATCGCGATCGAGCGGATCCGTCGTTCCGACTCCGCGATCGCCTGGCGCGCTTCGGGCGAGTCGAGCCGACGCCCTTGCAGGCGCAGCAGCGACGCGATCGTCTGGAGGTTGTTCTTCACCCGGTGGTGGACCTCGCGGATCGTCGCGTCCTTCGACATGAGCATCCGGTCGCGCCGCCGGAGGTCCGTGACATCGCGCAACAGGACGAGAGCGCCGGCCGGGCGCCGATCCTCGAGCAGCGGGATCACTCGCACGAGAACCGAAGCGTCCTCTCGCTCGATCTCCTCGATCACCGGGATGCGACCGCGCACCGCCGCGTCGACCGCGCTCTCGTCGAACCCGATCTCGGCGAGGCCCACGCCCGAGGTGTACGCGTGGATGCCCATGCGGTGCAGCGAGCTCACCGCATTGGGGCTCGCGTACCGGATGCGGGAGTCGCGGTCGAGCAACACCACCCCGTCGCCGACGCGGGGCGCGCCCTCGAGCTCGACCTCTTCCCGGGCAAACGGGAACGTCCCCTCCACCACCATGTGCGCGAGCCCGTCGAAGCTCTCCAGATAGAAGCGCTCGAGCTCTCCGGGTCGGCGGACCGAGGTGATCGGCGCCTCGCGGGTGAGCAGCGCGACGATCCGGCCACGATGCCGAACGGGAATGCAGTGGAGTCGTACGCGGTCCTTGCTCCCGAGCACTGGGGCCTCGCCCTCGGTGAGCTCGGCCCGCTTCCAGGCCCGGGTGACGAGCGGTCGCTCCACCTCCGTGACCACCTGGCCCACGAGGTCTGTGACGTAGATCGTCTGGCCGGTCGTGGGCCGGACCTGGGCCAGCACCACGAAGCGGCCGCCCTCCTCGTTGGCGATCGGCGCGAGGAGCAGGAGATCCGAGAACGAGAGGTCGGCGAGGAGTCGCCACGACAGCGCCAGGCGCTGGAGGTGCCACAGCGCGTCGCCCCGGACCTCGGTGTGGAGCAGCGCAAGCTCTTCGAGCGTCGCCATCGGGCCAGGCTAGGCCGGGAACAGGAACGCGGCGACGCGAGCGAGCCCCTCGACATCGGCGATGTCGGACGTGAACGCCGGCACGTCGACCACGACCTCGGAACCGCCCACCAGCTCGGAGCGCAGCTCGGACTCGCGCCTCGCAACGACCGAGAAGTTCCGGAACGACTCGCCCATCGTGACGAGCACGCGCGCGTCGCGATTTGGGTCGGCCAGCGCGTCGACCCCCATGGCCGCGAGCGCGCCGCCCAGGTCAGCTGCCCGGGTGCAAAGCGTCGTTGCCGCCTGATCACCCTCAACCGAGAGCAGGTACGGGGGTAGCACCTTGTTGAGCACCAGCGCACCGAGGTGAAATCGACGCTTCACGAGCTCCTCGCAGAACAGCTCTCCTTCGCGCAGCGGGGATTCCTCGAGTGTGGTCACGACCGCGAACGTCGTGCGCTTGTCGTGAAGCAGCCGCTCGACCGCCCGGGCGCGCTCGACAAAGCCGTCGTACATTGCCTGGAAGTTGAGAAAGAACTCGGCGATGTCCTGGAGGAATTGGCTGCCGAGCAATCGATCGGCCATCTGGTAGAAGGGCCTGCTCGCCATGTTGAGCACCCGCGCGCCGCGCCTACCACCCATGCGGTAGGGCATGGTGAGCCAGCGCAGCAACCGCCCACTGAAGAAGTCGGCCATGCGCGACGGCGCGTCGAAGAAGTCGAGCGCGTTGCGCGTGGGCGGGGTGTCGATGACGATGAGGTCGTACCGCCCGGTCTCGTGGATCTCGAAGAGGCGCTCCATCGCGATGTAGTCGTGGCTCTGGACGAAGCGGGCCGTGAGGTTGTGATATAGGCGGTTGTCGAGGATGCGGTACGCCGTCTCCTCGTCGGGGGCGTGACGCATCACCAGCGCGTCCCAGCTCTGCTTGGTGTCGAGCATCGCGGCGTAGCACTCCCCGCGCGGCTCGAGTCCGGCGGCCAGGAAGGCCTCCGGTGGCACGCGGCGCTCCACGTTGCCGATGCCCTCCAACCCGAGCGCGTCCGCCAGTCGGCGCGCCGGGTCGATGGTGAGCACCAGCACCTTGCCCCCGAGGCGCGCCGTGGCACCCAGCGCCGCGGCGGCCGCGACCGAGGTCTTGCCCACCCCGCCCGACCCACAGAAGACCACGATCTCCTTGGCCGCGAACAGCGATTCGAGACCGGTCACAGACCCAGCTCCTCGCCCAACGCCTCGGCGACCATGCGCGTCTCACGCAGGCCGTGCGAGCGTGAGAACAGGTATGGCACGTAGAGCATCGGCAGATCGACCGACTCGCGTAGCCAGCTGAGGTGCACGGCGCGGGTCCGGCGCAGCGAGACCGCGAGCCGGGCCCCGTCGAGCACGGCACTCACCCCGGCGCCGGCCGCCTCGCGCAGCACCGCTTCCGGGGCCGGCTCGTGGAAAGCCTCGAAGGCCGCTTCGTCCGCGTGCGTGAACAGCTCGGGGAGGACCCGGTTCACGATCACGGCGCCGAACGGCACATCGAGCTCCTCGCGCGCCCGTTCGACGAGCTCGATGGTCTCCGCGACCGGCATCTCCTCGGGCGTCGCCACGACGTTGAGCGCCGTGACGGCAGGATCGACGAGGAGGTCGGTCATCCACTCGGTCTGGGCGCGCACGGGACCGACCGACACCATCTCCCGGATCGCATCCGGGGCACCGAGCTGCGCGATCACGTGGCCGGTGGCCGCGGCGTCGACCACGACGAGGTCCCAGTCGGCGCGGCCTTCGATCGACTCGCGGACCTCCCAACAGACCTTTCCGATCGTCAGGACCTCCTTCACGCCGGGTGCCGCGGTCGCGACGAACTCAAGGGCCTTCCCAAGCGGTCCGATACGACCCACGATCGGCACGCGCAGGTTGAGCTTCAGGTACTCCTTGAGGCTGGCCTCGGTGTCCATCGAGAGCACGAAGACCCCGGGGTGCACCTCCCGGGGGGTGAATCCGACTGCATCGGCCTCGAAGCGCTCCGCGATCGACCCCTTCGCGTCGACCTCCACCACGAGCACGCGGCGCCCGTGGTCGGCGGCGAGCAGCGCAGTCGCGGCCGCGACGGTGCTCTTTCCGACGCCTCCCTTGCCGGTGAAGAAGAGGAGGCGCCGCCCGAGGAGGTCGGGCGCGCGCATCACGACAGGATCGGGCTACCGACCGAAGCCGACTCGCCGGCCTTCGTCGTCGGCCGCCACCTCGACGTAGGCGATCTTGTCGACCGGGATGCCGATCCGACGGTCCTTGTCGTCGTGCAACCAGAGGATGGGGGCGCCGTCGGCGAGCGCCTTCTCGACGTGCGCGACGATCTGCTCGGGGGCACCGTCGAGCTCGAGGGTCAGCTCCTTGGGGGAGTAGACGACGCCGATCCTGACTTCCATGCGCGCGCTTCCTCCGGTGGTCGGGACTCGGGTGGGCATCGTAACCGGAAGCCCGGCGGCCCCGGTCACCCGGACGCGGCGCACCCCCCGACGACGTAGCGCACCGCGGCGTCGAACAGCGCGCCCCAGTTAGCAGTGAACGCCGTCGGCGACGTCGTGCCGGCCGGGAACCCGAGCCGGCAGGCCGGAGCGAGTGTCCCCCCTACCATCGGCGCCCCGGACTCGTACACGAAGAGGCCAAGGCGCCCCGCGACGGTCGCCACAGTGCTCGCACCGCTCGCGGGCACACCGAACGCGACCGTCTGGGCGGATGCATACGCGGTGACCGCACCCGTGAGGCCCGCGGCGAGCGGGTGAGCCGGGGCGGTGACGGTGACGGTCGCCGTCGAGACGCTGCCGTAGTCGACGTTCGCGGTGGAACCGGTCATCCGCATGTCGTCGTAGAGCCAGGGCTTCCACATCATCACGGGAACCGCGACGTCGCGCAGGCGCGAACCCAGGCTGGTGGAGACGGAGGCGGCGACGAGCACCGCGCTCGCCGTGGCCGCGTCGGCCGCCGTCACCGTGGAGTCGTCCGCCAACGTGACCGTGTAGCCGGCCGCGCTCAGCCGAGTACGCACCGCGATCTCACCGGAGCTCAGCGCGCTCGGGTTCGCCACCACGAAGAGGACTTCGTCGTCAGAAGGTGGGGGCTCGCCGGTCCCGCCGTAGAGCGGGTCGGCGCCCATGGCCTTGAACGCGGCGAGCGCCTGGGGCGAGGTGTCGACCCACCAGTTGCACAGGGGCCAGTCCGAGTTGTTCGAGTTGCTGTGGAAGTAGAGGATGCCCCGGAACTGCTCCCACCCCGGTTGTGCGAACAGGGCCCGCGCGTCGGCGAACCACTGGGCCTTCCGGTTCGGCTGGGCCAGGTCCTCCACCGATGCCCACTCGGGGAGCCCACCTCCTCGTCCGGATACTGAGCGGCGAACCGCCGCAACGGGTCGACGATCTGCTGGAGCGACTTCCACGCGTTGGGGCTCGAGGGCCGGCATGTGTACCAGTTGTAGCTGTCGGCCCCGATGGCATCGACCCACGAAGCACCCGGGAACCACTTGGGCGCGTACCGACGGTCCGAGGTGCTCACCCAAAAGCTGTAGTCCGTCATGATCCAGAGGAACTTCGCGTTCGTGACGCCCTGCTCCCCGAAGATCGTGACCACGCGACGCCACGCGTTCTGGAACTCCGTCGCCGTGCCGAGGCCGGTGCTGGACTCGGGCTCGTGGTGAAAAATGAAGTAGATCGGCACGCCGAAGTCCCGGATGCGCGTCGCCCAGCCGACGATCTCGTTGTAGACGGTCTGGCCCGGTTGCGCGTTGGCGACGCTGCTCCAGGACACGCTCGTGCCGTTCGTGCGGCGCGGCTTCACCGACAGGAGCTGCAGGTGGCCGGTGGAGCGGAGCCACGTGTCGAAACTGTCGGGGAAGGGGTCGTTCCACAGCTTGAACACGCGCACCGCGGCCAGGGGTCGACCGAGCTCGGCTTCGAGTGCCTGTACGGCCTGCTGCAGCGACTGCCCCGAGCGCGGCTTCACCCGGGCGCCGAACACCAACGCATCGTTCGCGTCGGCGGCCGCCGCGACCTCGGGGCCGGCCTCCGTCCCGGTCGGTGCCCACGCACTCGTCGTCACGGCCAACGCCGCGAGCCCCATCGCGACCACACCCAGGAACCGTCGAAACCCTGGAACCGTCGAATCGGTCACTCCCCCCTGCCGCCGAGCCGTGCCGGCATCGCCCTTGTCAATCCAGGCCGGTGCGGAGGATCGGGTAGGGCCACACGACCCGGCGACCGCCAGCCGAACGACCCGGAGTCAGGAGAGCCGCAGCTCCTTCCTGTAGATGCGCCGCGGGGCCACCGCCTCGATCTGGGCCGCGATCTCGGTGAACACCCGGGCCGGCTCGCCCTCGGGGTCGGCCTCGACGACGGGAAGGCCCGAATCGCCCCCTTCACGCAGCTCCGGCACGAGAGGCACCCGGCCGAACAGCGGCACGCCGAGGCGGCCGGCGAGCTCTTCACCACCGCCGGAGCCGAAGATCTCGTAGGCCTTGCCGTCGTCACCGCGAAAGTAGCTCATGTTCTCGACGACACCGATCACGTCGAGCTCTACCTTCGCGGCCATCGCGGCGGCCCGCTGGGCGACCGCCTGTGCAGCGGGCTGGGGGGTCGTGACGATCACGACCTCGGCTCGAGGCAGGAACTGGGCCAGCGACAGCGACACGTCGCCGGTGCCCGGAGGCATGTCGACGAAGAGGTAGTCGGGCTCGCCCCAGTCGACGTCGGTGAGGAACTGCTCGAGCGCCTTGTGCAGCATCGGGCCCCGCCAGATCACCGCCTGGTCCTCGGGCACGAAGAACCCCATCGAGATGAGACGCACTCCGTGACCCGACGGCGGGACCATGATCCGGTCATCGACCACTTCGGGGGACTGGTCGACGCCCAGCATCCGCGGCATCGAGAACCCCCACACGTCGGCGTCGAGCGCGGCGACCTGCTTGCCCATCCGGGCGAAGGTGACGGCCAGGTTGGTGGTGACCGAGGACTTCCCCACCCCGCCCTTTCCCGAGGCGAGGGCGATCACCCGGGTGCTCGCGTGCTGGAACGGGTTCTCCCCTGCCATCCCGCCTCCCCCTTCGATGGTCGGCTCCGGCACCCGAGGGCGCAGCGGTTTTTCCACTACCGGCGTAGGTAGAATACCGAAGATGACCTCCCCACCCCCGCTCGACGCCTCCGAGTTCAGCGCCGCGGTGACCTCCGTCACCAACGCGTTCGGAGACCCGACGCGCCGCGAGATCTACCTCGCGATCCGCGACGCGGAAGGTGGCGCGACGGCGGCGGAGATCGCCGAGCGCTTCGAGCTACACCCGAACGTCGCTCGCCACCACCTCGAGAAGCTCGCCGCCGGAGGCTACCTGGAGGTCGACCTCGGTCGTGCCGAGGGGGCGCGCGTCGCGGGCCGACCCTCGAAGCGATATCGGGTCACCGAGCTCGACCACGCGCTGACCTTCCCGCCTCGGCGCGACGACCTGCTGGCCACGCTGCTCGCGCGTGCGCTCGAGGTGCTCCCGCCCGAGCAGGCCGCGGCGATGGGCGAGGCGGTGGGCTTCGACTACGGCCGCGCGGTCGCGGCCCGCATGGCGCCCACGGAGGGCCAGCGGTCCGTGAAGGCCGCCCTGGCCGCGGTAGCCGACGCCCTGACCGCCCACGGCTTCGCAGCCCATGCCGAAGCCACCGGCACCTCGATGACGATCATTTCCGAGCACTGCCCGTTCGGCGACGCCGCCCAGCGCTACCCGCACGTCGTGTGCGCGGTCGACCGCGGCCTGATCCGGGGATTGATGGCCGGGCTCTACGGCGAGACCCACCCACGCTTCGAAGCGAGCAGGCCCGACGGCGACGACCATTGCGTCGCGCGCGTGTGATCCGCGCCTACCTGGACCACGCCTCCTCGTCGCCACTGCGGCCCTGCGCGCGCGAGGCGATGCTGCCGTTCCTCCACGAGCACCACGCCGACCCGGGTCGCCTCCACGCGGAGGGGCGCGCCACCCGGGTAGCGATCGAGTCAGCACGCGAGCGGGTGGCCGAGATGTTCGGTGCCCGGCCTCGCGAGGTCGTGTTCACCTCGGGAGGCACCGAGGCGGTAAACGCGGCGGTGATCGGCGCGGTGCGACGCGCTCCCCACTCGGGCCGAGTGGTCACCACCGCAGTCGAACATTCGAGCGTGCTCGACGCCTGCAGGCGCGAGCCGGTCGAGACGATCGTCGTCGGCGTGGACGGCTTCGGTCGCTTCGATCCGGACGAGATCGCCGAACGGATCACCGACGACACCGCCCTGGTCAGCGTGCAGCTCGCGAACCACGAGGTGGGAACCCGCCAGCGCGCGGAGAAGGTGTGCGCCGCGGCTCGCGAGCGCGGCACCGTCGTGCACGTCGACGCGTGCGCGGCCGCGGGCTACGCGCCGGTCGACTTCGCCGGGCTCGGCGCCGACCTCTGCAGCGTCACCGCCCACACGTGGGGAGGCCCGAAGGGGATCGGGGCGCTCCTGGTCCGCCGGGGGCTGCGCGTGCCACCGCTCGTCGTCGGCGGGGCGCAGGAGCGCGCCCGCCGCGGCGGACTGGAGAACGTCCCGGCGATCGTCGGCTTCGGGGCCGCCGCTGAGCATGTGAGACCCAGGCTCGCGGACGAGGCCGCGGCGGCTCGTCGCCTCACGACGAGGGCGCTGGTGGGTCTGATGGAGGCCGTTGCGGGCCTCACGCGCTTCGGCGACCCGCAGGACGCCTTGCCCAACCTGTGCTGCTTCGGCATCGACGGCGTGGAGGCCGAGCCGATCCTGCTCGGCCTCGACCGCCGGGGGATTGCGGTGCACTCCGGCTCGTCCTGCTCGAGCGAGACGCTGGAGCCGTCACCGGTGCTCGAGGCGATGGGCGTGACCGCCGACCACTCGCTGCGGATCAGCGTGGGCTGGTCGACCGTCGACGCCGACGTCGACCGGCTCGTCGCCGAGCTCCCCGGCGTCGTCACCGGACTGCGAGCCCTGCGCGCCGCCGGAGAAAACAACGGAAACGACCCGACGATGGAGGAACGATGACCGACTGGCCCGATCTCGCGGGGCGCCTCACGGGTGCCCTCAACCTCACGAGCCCACCGCTCGCGATCACGTTCCACGACGCGGCTCCCGCCGGCGTGGAGCCATGCGAGCTGCCGACGCCGTCACCGCTCCCCGACGGCCGCACGGGGCGGGTGCCGGCCGGGTGCGTGTTCTGGGTCCACGCCGCCGAGCGCACGTTCTCGACCGTCGCAGCCGACCACGCGAACTGCAGCGTCGGGAGCATGACCCACGGCTTCAAGACGCTGGACGACGTCGCCGGCAACGCCGACGTCGCGGCGCTGCTCGAGAGCGGCTGGGTGACCCTCGAAATCGTCCCTCAGATCCCCGTCGTTGCGGATCGTCCCGCCGCAATCACCTACGGACCGCTCGCCGAGTCGGCGTTCGACCCCGATGTGGTGTTCCTGCGCGTCAACGGCAAGCAGCTCATGGTGCTCTCCGACGCGATCCCGGGACTGCGGATCGAGGGCAAGCCCCAGTGCCACATCGTCGCGATCGCGAAGGAGCGGGGCGAGGTGGCAGCCAGCGTGGGCTGTGCACTGAGCCGCGTGCGCACGGGGATGCAGGCAACCGAGATGACCTGCGCGATACCGGGCTCGCGCCTGGGCGAGGTCCTCGACGTGATCGAGCGCAATGCCCACGCCGATGCCGCGGTCGCGCGCTACGCGGCCGACGACGCACTTCGCTTCGCCTGAGAAGGTGCGTCGCGCTCGGCGCTACTTCTTGGAACCCGAGTAGTACGGGTCGGCACCGGCGGCGTGGTCGGTGACATCGATGACCTCGGTGATCTCGGGCACCCCTTCGAGGATCGCTACCTCGATGCCCTGCGAGAGCGTGACCGCGGCGAGCCCGCAGCCCTGGCAGCCTCCGCCCATCCGCAGGTAGGCCCGGGTCTCCTCGACCGCGACGAGCTGTGCGAACCCACCATGGGCGGCGATCGCCGGGTTGATCTCGTCCTCGAGGATCGCGACCACCCGCGCGACGAGCGGGTCGGAGAGGTCGAGGGCGAGGTCGGCCTCGGGCAACCGTGGGCCCTGCCGGGGCGGGTTCGGGTTCTGAAGCACCATCCCGCCGGCCGAGAGGTCGAGCGTGGAGCCGCGCACCTTCTCGGCGTCCTCCCCGGGGACGACGATGGACAGGTCGTCGCCGGGCTGAACGGAGTCGGCCTCGCCGGCTTCGTCCAGGCGCCGGAAGTACATGTCATAGGTGAACGCGTTGCCCTGGACTCCGCTCACCTCGAGCCACAGGGCCAGCGCGTCAGGCTCCGGCTCGGCGGCACGGACCTCGAGGATCTTCTCGCGGGCCGCGTCGGTGACCGTCAGCAGCGGTGTGGGGGCATCACTCATGTGCACCATGATAGGACCGATGCCCCGGGTCCTCCTCCTCGTGCCCACGGTCACCTATCGCGCACCCGACTTCGTCGCCGCGGCCCGGGCACTCGGCGTGGACCTGGTCGTCGGCACCGACGACGCGGCGGGCCTCGCTGCCGACGGGCGACTGGTCACGATCCCGCTCGCGGACCCCGACGCCGCGACCGACACGATCGAGGCGATCGATCGGAAGATCGGCGTCGATGCCGTGGTGGCCGTCGACGACGGCGGCTCGCTCGCCGCCGCGCGTGCGGGTGAGCGCCTGGGGTTCCCGCACAACCCACCCGATGCCGTGGCGGCGACGCGCGACAAGGCGGAGATGCGGCGCCGGCTGGCGCGAGCGGAGGTGCCCCAGCCGCGGTTCGCTTCGACTGGGGCCGACGTCGGGTATCCGTGCGTGGTCAAGCCGACGGGCCTGTCGGGCAGCCGCGGCGTGATCCGCTGCGACACCCCGGAGGCCGAACACGCCGCGCGCGCCCGCATCGCGGCGTTCTGGTCCGGCCCCGTGATCGTGGAGCAGTACGTGCCCGGTGTAGAAGTCGCCGTCGAGGGGCTGCTGCGCGCCGGCGACCTCGAGCTGCTCGCGACCTTCGACAAGCCCGACCCGCTCGTAGGCCCGTACTTCGAGGAGACGCTCTACGTCACGCCGTCGCGACTCCCGGTGGAACAGCTCCGGGCGGTCGAGCGCGCGACCGCGCGTGCGGCGAGCGCGCTCGGGCTCACCGAGGGGCCGGTCCACGCCGAGCTGCGGATCGACGGCGAGCGCCTCCACGTCATCGAGGTCGCGGCGCGCTCGATCGGGGGGCTGTGCGCGCGGACGTTGCGCTTCGGCGTCGGCGTCAGCCTCGAGGAGCTCGTTCTTCGCCACGCGTGCTCGATGCCCCTCGACGGCATAGCACGCGAGCAGGTTGCGGCCGGAGTGATGATGCTGCCCATCCCACGCTCGGGGACGCTCGCCGCGGTGCACGGCCGCGAACACGCGCTCGCCGTTCCCCTCGTGGAGGGACTCGAGCTCACGATCCCCGTCGGTCGCCCCGTCGTCGCGCTGCCCGAGGGCGACCGCTACCTCGGGTTCCTGTTCGCTCGCGGGCCCACGTCCGAGGTGGTCGAGACTGCCCTGCGGGAGGCCACGAGCCGCCTCGGTATCGTCGTCAAGTGAGGATCCTGCTGGTGTCGACCTACGAGCTCGGGCACCAGCCCCTCGGAGTGGCCGGTCCTGCCGGGACGCTGCAGTCCCGCGGCCACGAGGTCCGGGCGCTCGACCTGGGCGTGGACCCCTGGGACCCGGAGCTGGCCGCATGGGCCGAACGGGTCGCGATCTCCGTACCCATGCACACCGCGGCCCGCCTGGCCCGCGCCGTCGCTCCCCGGGTCGACCGCCCGGTCGCGTGCTTCGGCCTCTATGCCGCGATGTGTGCGGACGTCGCGACCGCGCTCGTCGACCGGCTGCCCGAGCGCGCGCTCGTGCGCTGGGTCGAGGACGACCCACGCGCCGAGGTCGCTCCCGCCCGACCTGCGCGCGACGGCCTCCCGCCACTCGAGCGCTACG
Source organism: Actinomycetota bacterium (assembly GCA_016870395.1). GTDB lineage: Bacteria > Actinomycetota > Acidimicrobiia > IMCC26256 > JAENVU01 > SHUZ01. The sequence continues at coordinate 93,618 of VGBT01000002.1, forward strand.
CCCGGCTCGTCCACCGGGGCGAGGAGGTCCCGGTCGCCTACGTCGAGGCATCCACCGGTTGTGCACACCGGTGCCGGCACTGCCCGGTCCCCGTCGTCTACGACGGGCGAACTCGGATCATCGCGCCGGACGCGGTCGTGGCCGACGTCGCGGTGCAGGTCGAGGCGGGCGCGCGCCACGTCACGTTCGGCGATCCCGACTTCTTCAACGGGGTGCACCATGCCCTGCGCGTCGCCCGTGCGGTCCACTCGGCGTTTCCGGAGCTGACCTTCGACTGCACCGTCAAGGTCGAGCACGTCCTCAGGCACGAGGAGCGCTGGGCCGAGATGGCCGACCTCGGATGCCTGTTCGTGGTGAGTGCGTTCGAGAGCGTCAACGACGCGATTCTCGGGCGACTCGACAAGGGGCACACCGCGCGCGACGCGCGGCGGGCGGTCGGAGTGCTGAGTGACTCGGGCATCGCGGTCCGCCCCACCTGGCTGCCGTTCACCCCTTGGTCGACCCTCGCCGACGTCCGAGGGATCACCGACTTCGTGGCCGAGCACGGCCTGGTCGGCTACGTCGAACCGGTGCAGTACTCGATCCGTCTGCTCGTGCCGGAGGGTTCGCTGCTGCTCGGCCGGGTCGACGGCCTCGGCCCGTTCGATCCCGAACGGCTCGCCTACCCGTGGTCTTCGCCACTCGACGACCTGCAGTCGAGGGTGGCCGCACGCGTCGAGACGATGATGGATCGTCCGATCCCCGAGACGTTCGACGCCGTGCGCGACGAGCTCGGCCAGGACCCGGTGCACGCGCCGGACGCGGCAGTCCCCCGGCTGTCGGAGCCGTGGTTCTGCTGCGCCGAGCCCACCGACGCGCAGCTGCGCAGAGTCTGACGGTTCACGAGCGCTCGCTGCCCTCCGGGTGCTCTGGCGTCACGAGACCGCGACTATCGCGGTCTGCTGACGCCAAAGCGCTGGAGAGGGGAGATGCTGTGGGCACCGAGGGCGGCGGGACGTCGACGTCGAGGTGCGGGAGCACCCGGCCGAGCCAGCGCGGCAGCCACCAGTTCCCCTTGCCCATCAGCTCCATGGCCGCCGGCACGAGAAGGAGTCGCACGATCGTGGCGTCGATCGCCACCGCGGCCGCGAGCCCGACGCCGAGCATCTTGACCGTCGGCGACCCGCTGGTCACGAACACCAGGAACACCGAGATCATGACCACCGCCGCCGAGGTGATCACGCGCGCCGTCTTGGCCAGTCCGATCGCCACGGCTTCTCGGTTGTCACCGGTAGCAAGGTACTCCTCCCGCACACGCGACAGCAGGAACACCTCATAGTCCATCGAGAGGCCGAACAGGATCGCGAACATTATGAGCGGCACGAACGCGACGATCGGCACCGCCTCGTGGATCCCGAGGAGCCCCCGAGCCCAACCCCACTGGAACACCACGACGATCACGCCGTAGGCCGCGCCGATCGACAGCAGGTTCATCACCGCGGCCTTGAGCGGCACGAGCACCGATCGGAAGACGAGCATCAGGAGCAAAAACGCCGCAAGCACCACGAAGCCGATGCACCACACGAGCCGACTGCCGATCCGGTCGGTCACGTCGATGAGCTCGGCTGTCTGCCCGCCGACGTAGACATCGCCGGCGAGCACCGTGCCGGCGGTCGCCTTCGGGATCACCTCCGCGCGCAACGTCCGCACCAGATCCTTGGTCGCCTGCGCGTTCGGCGCGGCCTTCGGCACGACGATCGCGACCGCGGCGTCGAGCTCCCGGTTCGGGATCGGGCCCTCCACGCTCACGACGCCGGGCGTGGCCTTGACCGCGGCCATCAGCTTCTCGGCTGCGGCGAGCTCGGCGCCCTCCGTCGCGGGTGTGGGCTTCGGCAAGCGCATCGCCACGAGCAGCGGACCGTTCGTACCGGGGCCGAACGCGTCCGCGACCAGGTCGTAGGCACGGCGTTGCGTGAAGCTCGTCGGATCGTCGCCGTCGGTGGCGAAGCCCAGGCGAAGCCCGAGCGCCGGTGCCGCGAGCAACAGCAGCAAGGCGAGCGACCCGATCATGCACAGCCACGCGTGGCGGGCAATACCGTGGCCCCACCGGTACCAGAAGTTCCGGGCGGGATCTGGAAGCGTGGCGCGGCGCGGGACCACCCGGAGGCGTTCGATGCGCGTACTGAGCGCGCTGAGCAGCGCCGGCAGCAGCGTCAGCGCGGCGACGACCATCACGGCCACGAACAGGGCTGCCGAGAAGCCGAGCACCGAGACGTACGGGATGCGGGCGAACCACAGCCCGCCCACTGCGATGACGACGGAGCAGCCGGCAAACAGCACCGCGCTCCCCGCGGTGCCTATCGCCACGCCGATCGCCTGCTGCACGTCCATCCCCTCGTCGCGGTTCTGGCGGAAGCGGCTCACGACGAGCAGCGAGTAGTCGATGCCGACCCCGAGCCCGATCATCGTGCCGATGATCGGCGCCACGGTGCCGACGGTGAACACCGTCGCGGCGACCGTCAGCAACCCCGCTGCGACGAGCAGCCCCATTAGCGCCGTTACCACCGGGATCAGCGCGGCGACCACGGTGCCGAGCACGAACATCAGGATCACGAGCGCAACAAAAAGCCCGATGGCGTCTGCGTTCGCGCCTTGCTGCTTGCTGGCCAGCAGCGCGTCGGCGACCGGCCCGCCGTAGTCCACGCTCACGCCGGCGGATCGAGCTTGGGCCGTCGCGGTGTCGAGCTGCGCGATGCCGTCGGAGGGGAGGTCGTTCGACTGCGACGTGTACACGACCTCGATCAGAACCGTCCGGTCGTCGGTCGCGACCTGCGGCGGCTCGACCGCCTTCACCTCGTCGAGCTTGCCGAGCGCGGTGACCGTCTCGGCGACGACCGTCTCGGGGATCGCGCCCGAGGGCAAATGCAGCACGACCTGCGCGGTCGGCAGGTTTGCGGCCGGGAACCGCTGTTCGAGCAGGTCGATCGCGAGCTGCGCGTCGGTGCCGGGAATGGCGAAGACGTCGCGATAAACGCTACCCACCGAAGCGCTGGCGACACCGAGCCCGAAGAAGGCTACGAGCCACGCCGCGATGACCCACCACCGCCGGCGCGCCGCGGCGCGCCCGAGCCGTTCGAGGCCGCGCGGCCGCGGCTCGGTCATTGGCGCTGCTGCGCCGCGAGCAGGTTGAGCGCTGAACCCGCCTTGAACCACTCGATGTGCTCCTCCGACATGGTATGCAGGGTCTCGATCACGCTACAAGAGTCATCCGCGTGGTACAGCACCACCTTGACCGGTCGTCCGGGAGCCAGGTCGCCGAGGCCCACAATGTCGACCGTGTCGTCCACCAGCACCCGCTCGTAGGCGTCCGGGTTGGCGAACGTGAGGGCCAGGACCCCCTGCTTTTTCAGGTTGGCCTCGTGGATCCGGGCGAAGGACCGCACGATCACCGCGCGGCCCCCCATGTAACGAGGCTCCATCGCGGCATGCTCCCGCGAAGAGCCCTCGCCGTAGTTCTCGTCACCCACCGCGACCCACGAGATGCCCGCCTCCTTGTATGCCCCGGCGAGCTCGGGTAGGGGCTTGACGGAGCGGTCCCGTACGTCGATGCCGGTGCCCGCCTCGTCGAGCGAGAACGCGTTGTTCGCCCCGATGAAGAGGTTTCCCGAGATGTTGGTGAGGTGGCCGCGGTAGCGAAGCCAGGGCCCCGCGGGTGAGATGTGGTCCGTCGTGCACTTGCCCGTGGCCTTGAGCAGCACCCGCAGCCCGAGGAAGTCGTTGCCGTCCCAGGCCGGGAACGGCGTGAGCAGCTCGAGGCGCTCCGAGCCCGGCTTCACGACGATCTCGACGCTCGCAGGATCCTCGGCCGGTGCCACGAACCCGGACTCGCCCGGATCGAAGCCCTGGGCCGGCAGCTCGTCGGCCTCCGGCGGCTCGAGCCGGACCTCGGTACCGTCGGGACTTGTGATCGGCTCGTGCACGAAGTCGACGTCGAGGCGGCCCGTGAGTGCCATCGCGGTCACGGTCTCGGGCGAGCCGATGAACGAGAGCGTCGACGGGTTGCCGTCGTTGCGGGCCGGGAAGTTCCGGTTGAACGAAGAGACGATCGTGTTCGCCTCGCCCTGGGCAACGTCGTCACGCTGCCACTGCCCGATGCAGGGACCGCACGCGTTCGCGAGGACGGTCGCACCGATGGCCTCGAGGTCGGCGAGAAGGCCGTCGCGCTCGATAGTAGCGCGGACCTGCTCGCTGCCCGGGGTGATGAGCAACGGGGTCTGCACCCGCAGGCCGTGCGCCGCGGCCTGACGCGCGACGTGCGCTGCACGGCCGATGTCCTGGTAGCTCGAGTTCGTGCAGCTGCCGACGAGCGCCGCTGAGATGCGCGCCGGGTACCCCTCGATCTTCACTGCCTCGCGCACGTCGGAGATCGGCCGATCGAGGTCGGGCGTGTGCGGCCCGACGAGGTGCGGCTCGAGCGCGGACAGGTCCACGTCGACGACGCGGTCGTAGTAGCGCTCGGGGTCGTCGTCGATCTCGGGATCGTTGCGCAGGTACTCGGCGTACTCGTCGGCGAGACTGGCGAGCGCCTCACGGCCGGTCGCCCTCAGGTACGCGGCCATCCGGTCGTCGTAGGGGAACAGCGAGCAGGTCGCGCCAATCTCCGCGCCCATGTTGCAGACCGTCGCCTTGCCGGTCGCAGCGATCGATGCGGCGCCGGGGCCGGAGTACTCGACGATCGCGCCGGTGCCGCCCTTCACGGTCAGGATGCCGGCCACCTTGAGGATGACGTCCTTGGCCGAGGCCCAGCCCGAGAGCTCGCCGGTGAGGCGGACACCCACCAGCTTGGGCACCCGGGTATTGAACGGCCATCCAGCCATCACGTCGACCGCGTCGGCGCCGCCGACACCCACCGCTACCATCCCGAGGCCGCCGGCGTTCGGGGTGTGGCTGTCGGTACCGACCATCATCCCGCCCGGGAACGCGTAGTTCTCGAGCACGACCTGGTGGATGATCCCGGACCCTGGCTTCCAGAAGCCGATGCCGTACTTCGCGCTCACCGTCCGAAGGAATTCGTAGACCTCCGAGTTCACGTCGAGCGCGTTGGCGAGGTCGGCCTGCGCGCCGACGCGGGCCTGAATGAGGTGGTCGCAGTGCACCGTCGACGGTACCGCGACCCGCGGCAAGCCGGCGAGGGTGAACTGCAGCAGCGCCATCTGCGCGGTCGCGTCTTGCATCGCGACGCGGTCGGGGCGGTAGTCGCCGTAGTCGACCCCACGCTCGAGACCGAGGGTCTCGACGTCGTCCGCATGCCCGAACAGCACCTTCTCCCCGAAGGTCAGCGGACGTCCGAGCCGTCGACGCGCGACGGCCACGTTGGCCGCGAGACGTTCGTAGGCGGCGCGCACGAGATCGGGCGGGGTGTTGGGTCCGACGGTCTCGGCCATGGCTGCTTCTCCGTGGGTGAGGGGATCAGTGGATCGGGAACTCGAACTCGAGGGCGGTGAGATGGCCGGGATACCGGTGCTCCGCAACGATGACCGCGTCGCCGCGGCGATCGTAGGTGACCCTCCGACAGGCCAGCAGCGCCGTGCCGGAACGAACGCCGAGTGAACGCGCGTCGTCGCGCGCTGCCGTCACCGCGGTGATCGTCTGCACCACGCGACCGGGCTCGACGCCGTGCAGCGGGAGCAGGTCGAAGAAGGTGGTGCGCTCGACGTCGGCCCGACTCAGGTGTCGGCCCAGCTCGGCGGGCGCCCACACGGTGACGAGCGCGAACGGCTCACCGCCGGCGAGGTTCAGTCGCCGCACGCGCAGCACCTCGCCGTCGGCCGGCAGGCCGAGGATCTTCGCGACGTCGGACGGGGCCGGCTCGAACGCGAACTCGAGCACCCGGCGCGCCGCGGTCGTGCCCGCGGCCTCGAGCGCGGCCTCGAGCGTGGTGACCCGACCGAGCGCCTGACGCACAGGGTCGACGGCGACGAACCAGCCCGCGCCGCGCCGGGCGGTGACGAGGCCCTCGTCGCGCAGCAGTTCCAGGGCCCGCCGTACCGTGGCGCGGCTGACCCCGAATTCCCTGCCCAGCTCGGCCTCGCTCGGTAGCGCGCCCGCACGCCCGAAGCACCCGGCCACGAGCCGGTCCCTGAGCGCGTCGGCGAGGTCCAGGTAGCGCACGACTTGTATGTTATTTGTCTGGCTGACTACCAGTCAAGACTAGCGCCCGTCCGACGCACCGCTGGACCGTCCTACCGGTCGCGCTCCTCCACGACCACCGACCGCATCACGTCGCCGACCTGCACGGCCTGCGCGACGTCGATGCCCTCGACCACGAAGCCGAAGAGGTTGTAGTCCTTGGGGAGCCTGCGGGTGCAGTCGTCGATGGTGACGAAGAACTGCGAGCCGTTCGTGTTCGGACCCGCGTTCGCCATCGCGACCGCGCCCAGCACGTACTCGCCCTTCACCTCCTCGTCCCGGAACTGATAGCCCGGTCCACCGCGCCCGCTGCCCTCGGGGCAGCCGCCCTGGATCACGAAGTCGGGTACGACCCGGTGGAACGTGAGCCCTTCGTAGTAGCCCTGGCGCGCGAGGCCCACGAAGTTGTTCACGGTGTTCGCGGCAAGCTGCGGGTCGAGGTCCATGACGATCGCGCCGCGGTCGGTGGTGATCGTCGTGCGGTAGATCTTCGATCCGTCGATCTGGTAGTCGGGCTGTGCGGGCACAGGGGGCTCCTAGCGAGGGGAGGTGGTCGACGTGGTGGTCGAGGCTGCGGAGACCGCCTCCGCGAGGAGGTTCCGCACCTGGTCGGCCATCGGACCGTCGGGGGACACCACAAGGTACTGCTGGAGCTCGGCGACCGCAGCAGCGGGGTTCGCCTGGTCCCGGAGCAGGATGAGCCCCCGGAAGAAGCGCGCGTCCGGATACTGCGGATCGACCTCGAGTGCCTTGTCGACGAGCAGGAGCCCCTCGTCCGGGAAGCCCTGGAGGCGGATCACCCAGCCGCTGTACGCGAACGGCTCGGGGGCGGAGGGGTCGAGCGTCGCTGCGGTCTGGTAGGCCTCGAGCGCGCCCGCGAAGTCCTGTCGGCCAAGGCGAAAGCGCGCCAGCGCCAGCTGCGCGTCGACGTCCTCGGGCCTCGCCTCGGCGGCTGCGACCAGCGTCCGCTCCCGGCTCGCGGCGGAGACGGCAGCCACGTCCGGGTCCCGGCCGGTCGGGTTCCCACCCGGCACCCGCGCGCCGAGCGCGAACGCGAGCGCGATTGCCGAGCCCGCGGCGAAGGCCACGAGCCCCCCCACCACGAGCACACGCCGGCCCGGTGACTGCCGCCTCGGCGCGACCTCGGCGGTCGCCGGGTCCTCGGTGAGGCCGCCATCGCCGTCGGGAACGCGCCGCCACCGACGGACGGCGAGCCCCACTCCCCCGGCCGAGAGCACCAGCGCTCCGACCGGCAACGCCCACACCAGCAGCGCGATGCCATCGCTCGCCGGCTTGAGCAGAATGGCGTCGCCGTACCGCTCCATGTACACGCCGCGGATCTCGGCGTCGCTCTGACCGTCACGCACCCGCGCCTCGAGGTCGCGGCGCTGGGCCCGGGCGGCGGTCGTCGACGACTCCGCGACCGAGAGCCCCTCGCAGTCCACGCAGCGGAGCTCGCTCGCCAGCCGTTGCGTGCGCGCCTTCACGCTCTCGGACCCGCCCCGCGGCCACAGCGCGAACACGAATGCTCCCGCCACGATGACGCCGAGCAGCACCCACGGCGCCCAGCCCCGCCGGTCGAGCTTCACCCGACCCCCTGGGCGCGGGCCACCATCTGATCGAGGACCTTCATCGTGACCGGCCCGTAGAGCGACCCCACGATCACCCCGTCGGGTCCGATCGCGTAGGTCTCGGGCTGCCCGCGCGTCCCGAACGCGAGCGTGGCGGCCTCCGCGTCGGCGTCCTGGCGAGCGGCCCATCCCATCTCGTCTTCGCGTGCCGCGCGGCGGATGGCGCCGACCGTGTCGTCGCGGGGGATGCCCACCAGCACGACGTCGGGATCGTCGGCGTGGCGCGCGTACCACTGCTGGAGGACGGGCAGCTCCTCGCGGCACGGGATGCACCACGAGTTCCAGAAGTTGACGAGCACGGTCTTCCCCACGAGCGATTCGCTCGAGACCTCGGTGCCGTCGAGGAGTGTCACCCGCCACTCGGGGGCAGGCTTGCCCAGCAACGCGCTGACCTCCGCGTCGGCGCGCGGATCGCTGCCGACGTTGAGCGCGAGCACCACGCCCAGCACCGCTGCACCCGCCGCGGCGACGAGTGCGATCCAGCGGAAGGGATACTTCACGCCGGCTCCTCCTGGAACGATCGGCTCCGGCGCTCGTCGGCGCGTCCCCCGTCGACCGTGAGCGCCTTCGCCTCCTCCTCGACCCGCGCCGGCCGGCGGCGGACGGAAGGCGTGAGCGCGACCAGCGTACCGAGTGCCATCACCGACCCACCGAGCCAGATCCACAGCGTCATCGGCTGCACCGAGACGTTCACCGTGACTCGCCCGCGCGCGTTCGGCGACGACACCAACGTGAGATACAGGTCCTCGACGAGCCCGGTCCGCACCGACGGGGTGCCGATCCCCTGCGTGCTGTTCGGGAACGTCGAGACCGCGGGCGCGTACGTGCCGAGGGACCGACCACCCCTGCGGACCGCGAGGTCCGCCGCGACCGTCGTCTTCTGTGCCGAACGACTCGTGCGCGTCCCGGTGAACGTGAGCGTGTAGCCCCCCACCGTGGCCGACTCGCCCCGGCGCAGCCGCACCTCGCGCTTGGTCCCGAACGACCCCGCCGCGGCGAGCGCGAGAGCGATCATGACCACCCCGACGTGCACGACCAGCCCACCGTAGCGACGCGGGTTCCCCAGGACGGTCCGGCCGAGCGCCTGCGCCCGACCCACCGCGTCGGCCCGTCGGCGGGTCGCAACCGCGTGACCGACCTCGCGCACGATGCCCGCCACCGCGAACGCACCGAGACCGAACGCCAGCGCGGTCACCAGGTCGCGGGTAAGCAGCAGCAACGTCGCCACCATCGCGAACACCCCGAGGTATGCGGGGACGAGCAGGCGTCGGCGCAGCACCTCGCCGGTGGTTCCTTGCCACGGCAGCGCAGGCGCGACCGCCATGAGGAACAGGAGCGCGAGCCCGAGCGGCGTGGTCATCCGGTCGAAGTACGGCTCGCCGACCGAGAGGCGCGAACCCGACAGCGCCTCGGCAACCAGCGGGAACACGGTACCGAGGAGCACCACGAACGCCAGCCCGGTGAACAGGAGGTTGTTCGCGAGGAACGCCGCCTCACCCGAGACGACCGCGTCGATCCGCCCCGACGAGTGGAGCTGGTCGGCCCGCCACGCGATGAGGCCCAGGCCGACGGCCGCGACAAGTGCGAGGTATCCGAGAAGCCACGGCCCGATGTCGGACTCCGTGAACGCGTGCACGGAGTTGACGACCCCCGAACGCGTGAGGAAGGTGCCCAGGATCGTGAGACAGAACGTCGCGATCACGAGCGAGAGGTTCCAGACCCGCAGCATCCCCCGGCGCTCCTGCACCATTACCGAGTGGATGAAGGCGGTGGCGGTGAGCCAGGGCAGCAGCGAAGCGTTCTCCACGGGATCCCAGGCCCAGTAGCCGCCCCAGCCGAGCACCTCGTAGCTCCACCACGCGCCGAGCACGATGCCGGCGGTCAGGAAGCCCCACGCGACGAGCGTCGTGCGACGGGTGTCAGCCAGCCAACCCTCGCTGAACCGGCCGGTGACGAGCGCCGCGATGGCGAATGAGAACGGGACCGTCATGCCGACGTAGCCGAGGTAGAGCATCGGAGGGTGCAACGCCATGAGCGGGTGGTTCTGCAGCAGCGGGTTGGGTCCCCGGCCGTCGACTGGCGTGTCCCCGTTCACGAGCTCGAACGGGTTGGCAGCGAACGCCATGAAGCAGAAGAAGAACAACGCGACCGACAACGCCACGAGCAGTGCCCAACCCACCATCGGGTCCGAGACGCGGTCGCGGTACCGGTACGCCATGAACGCTAGGTAGCCACCGAGAATCAGCGCCCAGAGGAGGATCGAGCCCTCCAGTGCAGCCCACAAGCCCGTGACCGTGAACAGCCACGGCGTAGACCGCGCGTTGTTCTCCGCGACGTAGCGGATCGTGAAGTCGTGCGACAGCAGCGCCCACTCCATCGCCACGACCGCAACGACCGCGGCGGCGGACACCAAGTACACGCAGCGACGTCCGCTCTGCAGCAACGCGACGTCCTTGCGTCTCAGTCCGAGAGCGAGCAGCCACATCCCGACCGCCGTGGCGCCGATGCCGAGCGCGATCCCGAGGACGCCGAGCTGGGCCTTCACCCGCCCTGCCCGCCGGCGTCGACCTTCGGCGGCGTGTACTCCTCACCGTGCTTGATCATGATTCGGTCGGAGGCGAAGGCCTCGTCCCGACCCCAGCGACCCTCGCAGACGACCGGCGCCCCGTCCTCGAAGAGCGCCGGGGTGTCACCGCTATGGCGGACGGTCACGGTCTTCTTGCCGTCGGTCAGCTCGAAGGTGACCACGTCATCGGTGCGGCGCCGCGACCCCGGCACGACCGCTCCCATGAGCTTGAACCGGCCGTCGTCCTGGGACGTCACCGCCTCCGACACGGTCCTGAAGTACTGGACGTTGCCCGACAACGCGAACATGAGCACGGTCGCCGCTATCACCGCGCCGCCGCAGGCAAGCGCCGCTACGACGTAGCGGGTGCGGCCCCGTGGGCGAGCGGCCGGCGCGCTCACCCGTCGTCCCCGGGCGCCAGGGTGCGCTCGGCACGCCGGATCCGCGCTCGCAAGCGCGCCCAGTACCCGCCGAGCACGGCCGCCGTGAGCCCCCAGCCCCCGATCACGTAGGGCCACGCGTGGGCGTCGGCTGCCCGAGCCGCGGCGAGCAGGCCGGCGACGCTCACGGCGTCACCCCGGCCACCGCGTCACCCGTGCGCTCTCGGATCGCCTGCTCGAGCTCGCGCTCGGCCTGACCCTCCTCGAGCACCGCCAGTCGGTAGCGCCGATCGAGCAGGTACAGGTACAGCAGCGTGAACGCGATCACCGCGATCCACAGCGTCAGCGCCTGCACCCCCTCGATCTTGGCCGACAGCTCGGGGTTGAAGACGGTCGCCTTCTGATGGAGCGTCCGCCACCACTCCACCGAGAAGTGAACGATCGGTACGTCGACGAACGCGATCAGCGCGGCAATCGCGTTGCGCTTGCCCGCCGCCTCCGGCTCGCCGGGGATACGCCGCAGCGACAGGTAGCCCAGGTAGAGGAAGAAGAGCACGGCCGTGGTGACAAGGCGAGCGTCCCAGGCCCACCACACGCCCCAGATCGGCCGACCCCACAGCGCGCCGACCACGAGGGTGAGGCCCGTGAAGATCACGCCGAGCTCGGCCGAGGCGCCCGCGACGCGGTCCCAGACCATCGAGCGGGTGCGACGCCAGAGGAACAGCACGGATGCGACGGCAGTCACGAAGAACGCGAGGTACGCGAGCCACGCCGACGGGACGTGGAGATACAGGAGGCGCATCGCCTCGCCCTGGCGGTCGTCGGGTGGTGCCCCCCAGAGTCCGAGGAGCGCGAGCGCAGCCAGCGCGACCAGCGCGACGGCGCCGATGGCGTGCCGGACGCCAGGCGCAAGCAGCTGGCCCGGGGTGTCGGTCGGTTCCTCGATGTTGAGCCGGTTCAATCGTTCTCCCAGAGCGAGCCGAAGGCGAGCACGCCGATCCCCGTGTAGAGCACGCCGAAGATCCAGAGCAGCGCGACCCAGGGCCACGCGTCGCCCGGAGCTCCGGCCAAGCCGTCCTCGAAGGCCCTGGTCGCACCCAGCATCACCGGCGCGAGCACTGGCAGCACCAGCAGCGGTAGCAGCGTCTCACGCAGCCTGAGCCCGGCCGCGAGCACGCCGTAGAGGGTACCGGTGGCGGCCACGCCGACGGTCGCGGCCAGCGCGGCCAGCACCAGGACGCCCAGGCCGTGGACCTCGACGTCGTAGAGGACGACCACGCCCAGGCCGAGCACCAGCTCCAGGCCCAGCAGCTCGGTCGCGATCGCCCCGGACTTGCCGAGGAAGACCGCGGCCCCGTCGAGCCCGGCGAGCCGCAGGCCGTCACGGGCGTTGGACTGCGTCTCGACGGCGAAGGACCGGCCCACCGCGAGCAGCGCGGCCAGGAGCACCGCGATCCAGAACAGGCCGGGTGCTACGCGGGCCAGCACGCCGCGGTCGGGGTCGAGCGCGAACGCGAACAGAAGCACCACCACGATGCCGAAGGGCAGAATCTGGGCCAGGGCAACACGCGAGCGGGCCTCGATCCGCAGGTCCTTGCCCGCCACGAGCAACGCCTCCCGCCAGAGGCTCATCGACCCTGCACCTCCTGGTCTGGTCGGTTCGCCGCGCGCGCCTCTGCGGCCGTGATCGCGTGGGCGCGACCGGCCTCGATCCGGACCTCTCGCGTCGCCAGGGCCCGCGCGAGCTCCAGCTCGTGCGAGGCCATGACGACCGTCCGCCCCTCGGCCGGGGCTGCCGCGACGACCTCGTGCAGCACCGCGCGCCCCGCCTCGTCGAGACCGGCGTGCGGCTCGTCGAGCAGCAGCAGCTCGGGCTCGCGCACCAGGGCGTTGGCGAGCGCGAGGCGCCGGCGCTGGCCGGCCGAGAGCCGGGCGTGCGTGACGTCTGACAGCGCGGCGAGTCCCAGCCGGTCCGTCACCGCGTCGATCTCGTCGCCGTCCCGCCCCGAGGCGCGCGCTGTGAATCGCAGGTTCTCGCGCACGGTGAGGTCGTCGTAGCAGAACGTCTCGTGACCGACGAGTGCGAGTCGGCGCCGCGGCGAGCGGCGGTCGGAGAACAGATCGGAGCCCAGCACCTCGGCCTCGCCCGAGTGTGCGGGCACCAACCCGGCGAGCATGCGCAGCAACGTCGTCTTGCCCGCGCCGTTGGGGCCGCTGCACAGCAGCACCTCCCCTGCCTCGACGTCGAGGTCGAGCCCGGCCAGGGCGGGGAACCGACCGAAAAGGCAGACCACGGAACGACATCGGACGAGCGGCACGGGAGCCTCCGGGGCCCACGGTCGGGACCGGACCAGGGCCAACGAGCCTACGATCGACCCCGTGACCCGGGCGAACCGGGTCCGGGACCGCATCTCCCCGCCCTGTGGGCATCAGGCGCGAGACAGGCCGTACGATCACCCGCAGATGCAAAGGGTCATCAGCGGCGCCGGCCGCTTCTTCGTCACCGGCGGGATCCTCATCCTCCTGTTCGTTGCCTACCAGTTGTGGGGCACGGGCTTTTACACGGCGCGCGAGCAGGACGCGCTCAAGGCCGACTTCACAGCGGAGCTGCGCGACGCCATGACCACGACGACCACCGCCGGGATCCCACCACCCCCGCCCCCGTCGGGCGAGGCGATCGCGATCATCCGGATCCCCAAGATCGGCCTCGACAGCGCCGTCGTGCAGGGCGTGACCATCCCGGACCTCCGCAAGGGCCCTGGTCACTACCCCGACTCGCCGTTGCCGGGCCAGCTCGGCAACGCCGCGATCGCCGGCCACCGGACGACCTACGGGGCCCCGTTCAACCGCATCGACGAGCTCGCCGTGGACGATCCCATTGTGGTGCGGACGCTCGAGGGCACCTTTACCTACAAGGTCACGGAGCAGCTCGTGGTGACCAAGCGCGACGTCTACGTGCTCGATCCGACGCCGACACCGACGCTAACCCTGACCACCTGCCATCCGAAATTCTCGGCGGCGCAGCGGCTGATCGTCAAGGCGTCCCTCGAAAACGATCGCAGCGCCGAGCCCACGAAGCCGCGCCCGGTCGCGGTGGCGAGTCGGACCGATCGCGACAAGGGGCTCTCCGGCGAGGAGTCGGAGCGGCTGCCGACGCTGGGGTGGGCCTTGGCCGTGGCGTTCGTGGGTGCGCTGTGGTGGCTCGTGTTCCACCGGTACCACCGCTGGACGACGTGGCTGATGGGCGCGATCCCGTTCGCGGTCGTGCTCCTCGGCCTCTATTTCCACCTCGAGCGCATGCTCCCCTCCAGCTACTAGGCCTACGGATCCCGGGGCGGTCGCTAGCAGATACGCTAGCGGCATGTCGATCGCGGCCGCTCTCTGCTTCGAGGCCCGTTCCCGGGCCGGATTGAGCCAGCGCGAGGTGGCGTCTCGTGCGGGCGTCGCCGCGTCGACGATCGCGAGGGTGGAGCGGGGCCGGATGGACCCGACCACCGGGCTCCTGGTCCGGATCGTCCACGCCTGCGGGCACGATCTGTGTATCCGGCTCGACCCCGAACCCAGCGATCAGCTCGACCGTGCCGTCACCGCGTCGCTGTCGATCGAGGAGCGGTTCGCCCAGGTGCACGCACTCGACGAGTTCCGCAGGGCCGTGTGCGATGCCGCCCGAACCTGAGGCACCCCGCTGGACCTCCGCCGCCCGCCCGCTGGACCCGGCACGCATCGTTCGCACTCTCGATCGCCATGGCGTAGCCTACGTCCTCATCGGCGGGCTCGCGGCGGTCGTGCACGGCTATCAGGGCGCCACCTTCGACGCCGATCTCGTGCCCGCACTCGACGAGGCGAACCTCGCAGGCCTGGCGGCAGCGCTCGAGGAGCTGCACGCAACGGTGTTCGCGAATCCGGCTCGCACCGACCTCGGCGTTGGCGGTGCACCTCCCGAGGCCGCCGACTTCGCCTTCGATCCCCAGGCCCTACGACGTCACCTCGACTGGCACCTCTCGACCGACGCCGGCCTCGTCGACGTGTCGCTGGTCGTCGATCGCATCGGAGGATTCGACGAGCTCGAGGCCGAGGCCACCCAGGTCGCGGTTCATGGCGTGCAGCTACGGGTCGCCTCGCTGGACCACCTCATCGAGTCCAAGGCCGCGGCCGGTCGCCCCAAGGACCTTCGCGCCCTCCCGGAGCTACGGGCCCTGCGCGACGAACGCGGCGACCGGTAGGCGGGTTCGCCTCAGTTGCCTCCGAACACGGGCGGGCGCTTCTCGGCAAACGCGGCCAGGCCCTCCTGGAGGTCGTCGCTCGCGAACGCCGCCGCCTCGAGGGCGCCGACCTCGGCGAGCGCGGCGTCGCCGAGCGCGCCCTGTGCCATCACCAGGTTGAGGGCGCGCTTGTGGCCCTGCACCGTCAGGGGCGCGAGACCGGCCAGCTCCTCGGCGAGCGAGAGGCCGACGACGCGCGCGTCGCGTCCGCGACGGTGGACGATCCCGAGTCGGTCGGCGTCGTCGATGGTGAGCGCGCGGCCGGTCATCAGGAGATCGCGCGCTGCCGCGTGCCCGATGAGCAGCGCGAGTCGACGCACGTTCGCGGCGCTGAGCACCACACCGAGCCTCGCGGCCGGGATTCCGAAAGTCGCCGACTCGGACGCGACCCGGAGGTCGCAGGCGACCGCGAGCTGCATGCCGGCACCGAGCGCAGGGCCGTTGACCGCCGCGATCACCGGGGCCGGATGGTTGACGATCGCGTCGAGCAGGCGCTCGAACGAGGGCCGGAAGGTGTCCCCACCGCCGTGCTCCAGCCCACCGGCACCGGGCTCTGTGTCGGCGCTGCGCCGAGCGAGGTCGGCACCCGCGCAGAAGGCCTTGCCCTCACCGGTGATGACCAGGGCGCGTAGCCCGCGAGCCGACTCGAGGCGCGATCGCAGCTCGTCGCAGAGCTCCGCGGTCAGCGCGTTGCGGCGCTCCTGACGGTCGATGACCGCCAGCCCGACGTGCTCGGCCGGCTGCTCCCACTGGACGTGCGCCGTCATTGCGCTGCGCAGCCCGGACGCCGCTCAGGACTCGTCGATGATCGCGAGCAGGTCGCCCTCCTGGACGACCTGCTCCGGCTCGACGTGGAGCTCGCGCACGATCCCGGGCACCTCGGTGACCACCGGGATCTCCATCTTCATCGACTCGAGGATGCAGATCTCGTCTCCCTCGGCGATCGCCTGCCCTACCTCGCAACGGACCTGCCACACGTTGGCGGTGATCTCCGCCCGAATCTCGGCCATCGACGGAGGCTAACGGTTGGGAGAACCGCCCGATGGAACCGCGCCCCGCCCCCGCGACGCTCGGTGCTGCGCCCGCCCGGCCAATAGCCTCGACAAGATGACGACCATCGAACGCGCGCGGCTCGCCGCGCTCCATGTCCGGGAGGACGAGGCGTTCGCGGCGAGCCACCCGCGCTCGCACGCGCTCACCGAGCGCGCGGCGCACACGCTCCTGGGTGGCGTTCCGATGAACTGGATGGCCCGGTGGCCCGGCCGGTTCCCGCTGTTCGCGGCCGAGGCGCACGGCGCCCGGGTCGTCGACGTCGACGGCCACGCCTATGTCGACCTCTGCCTCGGTGACACCGGCGCGATGACCGGCCATTCGCCGGCGCCCACCGTCGCGGCGATCACGGCGCAGGCAGGCCGCGGGATCTCGATGATGCTCCCCACCGAGGATGCCGCGTTCGTGGGCGAGGAGCTGACCCGCCGGTTCGGACTCGACCGCTGGCAGATCGCGTCGAGCGCGACCGACGCCAACCGGTTCGCGCTCCGCGTCGCCCGGCAGGCGACGGGTCGCCGGAAGGTCCTGGTGTTCGACTGGTGCTACCACGGCACCGTCGACGAGACGCTCGTCACGCTCGACACGTCCGGGGCCGTCGTCGCACGTGAAGGCCACGTGGGTGCGCCGGTCGATCCCGCGCACAC
Source organism: Actinomycetota bacterium (assembly GCA_016870395.1). Taxonomy (GTDB): domain Bacteria; phylum Actinomycetota; class Acidimicrobiia; order IMCC26256; family JAENVU01; genus SHUZ01. Next base: position 110,319 of record VGBT01000002.1, read on the forward strand.
CACCAAGGTGGTGCCCTGGAACGACGTCGACGCGCTGGCCGCAGCGCTCGGCCCCGAAGACGTCGCGTGCGTGCTCGCAGAGCCGGCGATGACCAACATCGGGATCATCCATCCCGACCCGGGGTTCCACGAGGCGCTGCGCGAGCTCACCCGCCGCACCGGCACGTTGCTGGTGATCGACGAGACGCACACGATCTGTACGGGTCCCGGCGGCTACACGCGCACGCACGGGCTCGAACCGGACCTGCTGACCATCGGCAAGCCGATCGCGGGCGGCATCCCGGGCGCCGCCTACGGCATGACCGCCGCTGTCGCCGAGCGGGTGGAAGGTCCGGCGACGGGCGACACCGGCGACGTGAGCGGGATCGGCGGCACGCTCGCCGGGAACGCGCTGGCGCTCGCGTCGATGCGGGTGACGCTGGGCGCGGTGCTCACCGACGAGGCGTTCGCCAGGATGCTCCCGCTCGGCGAGCGCTGGGCGGCCGGCGTGCAGTCGGTGATCCACGAGCTCCGGCTGCCGTGGAGCGTGACCCGCCTCGGCGCCCGCGCCGAGTACTGGTTCCTACCGGAGCGGCCGCGGCACGGCGCCGAGGCCGCGGCCGGTGTCGACCACGCGCTCGACGCGTTCATGCACCTCTACGCGCTGAACCGCGGGATCCTGCTCACGCCGTTCCACAACATGGCGCTGATGTCGCCGGCGACGACGGAAGCCGACGTCGACCGCCACACCGAGGTCTTCGCCGAGGCAGTCGCCGAGCTCCTCGCCCCCTGACCCCCCTCCATCCCGTTCGGGGTCAGACCGGGAGGACGCCGTGCTTGCGCCACGGGCGCTCGACCCGCTTGTCGCGCGCCACCTGCAGCCCACGCCAGATCGCGTGGCGGGTCTCGGCCGGGTCGATCACGTCGTCGAGCTGCGCGTGGCCGGCCGCGATGTACGGGTCGATGTTGGCCCGGATCTCCTCGGCCAGCTCAAGGCGCTTCTGCGCGCGCTCCTCCTCCGGCACCGCCTCGATCGTCTTGCGGTGGATGATGTTCACCGCGCCGTCCGGACCCATCACCGCGATCTCGGCCGTCGGCCATGCCACGATGTAGTCGGCTTCGTACGCAAGCCCGTTCATCACGAAGTACCCGGCGCCGTAGCTCTTGCGCATCACGACCGACACCTTCGGCACCGTCGCCTCGCTCACCGCGAAGAGCATCTTCGCCCCGTGCCGGATGATCCCCTGCTTCTCGACCGCGCTGCCCACGATGAACCCCGGCACGTCGTGGAGGAACACGAGCGGGATGCCGAACGCGTCGCAGAGCCACACGAAGCGTGCGGCCTTGTCGGCCGCGTTCACGTCGAGCGCGCCGCCGAGCACCATCGGCTGGTTGGCGACGATCCCCACGGGTTCCCCTCCAACGCGAGCGAGACCGGTGACGATGTTCTTGGCCCAATCGGGCTTCATGGGGAAGAACGCGCCGTCGTCGACGACGGCGTGGATCACCTTGCGGACGTCGTACGCGCGCCGCGGCGCCGTCGGCACGATGTCGTACAGCTCCTCGACCCGCCGGTCGACCGGATCGGTGCACTCCCGAACCGGTGGGCGCTCACCGTTGTGCTGGGGGAAGAACGACAGGTACTCACGCACGATGCGCAGGCACTCGGCATCGTCGGCCACCTCGAGGTCCGCGACGCCGCTCACCTTGGTGTGGACGGCCGAGCCGCCCATCTCCTCCTCGGTGACGTCCTCACCCACCGCGGCCTTCACCAGGTGGCGACCGCCGAGCGCCATCGACGACGTGCCCTTCACCATCGGCACGAAGTCGGCGAGGGCCGGGATGTACGCCGTGCCCGCCGCGCAGTGCCCGAGCATCGCCGCGACCATCGGCACCACGCCGCTCATCGCGACCTGCTCGCGGAACAGGTCACCGGCCCCAGCGAACGTCGAGCCGCTCGTCGCCTGGATCCGCGCGCCCGCCGAGTCGAGCAGCCACACCATCGGGATGCGCTGGCTCACCGCGAGATGCCGTAGCCGGCGGATCTTGTTCTCACCGATTGCGCCCATCGAGCCGGCCATCACCGTGAAGTCGTACGCCGCCACGGCGACCTTCCGGCCGTCGACCTCGCCGACCCCGGTGACCGCGCCGTCGGCGGCGAGGTAGCGGTCCCCGAGGCCGGGGTCCATGTGATCGGCGAGCATCCCGTACTCCACCCACGTTCCCGGGTCGAGCAGCAGATCGAGGCGCTCGCGGACGGAGAGCTTGCCGAGCGAGCGCTGCCGCGCCACGAACTGCTCGCCGCCCATGCCGAGCGCGCGCTCCCGGCGGGCTCCGAGATCGCCGACGAGCGGGGCCCAGTCGTGGACGTCGCCGCCGCCCGTGGATCCGGTGCTGGATTCGGCCATAGGGTCGTCATGCTTTCACGCGCCGTACGGGGAGACTCCGTAGACAGCACCCGTCCGCAGCCTGTAGCCCTTCTGCATGCATATCAGCAGCATCACTGCTATTCTGCATGCATGCCCGCGATAACGATCCGCGACGTACCGGTCGGCGTGCGCGACGAGCTGGCCGCGCGGGCAGCGCGTGCCGGACAGTCGCTGCAGGAGTACCTGCGCGCGCAGCTCGTCGAGGCGGCCGGCCGACCGACCGTCGACGACGCACTCGCCCGCGCGCGGGCGCGGCTCCTGGTCGCGGGTGCCGAGCTGACCACACAGGAGATCCTCGGCGACCTCGCTGCTGAACGAAGGTGAGCGTCGCCGTCGTCGACGCCTCGACACTGGTCGCGGTCCTCACCTCCACGAGCGCCGACGCCGACTGGGCGAGACGAGCGGTCGCGGCACACTCCGTCGCCGCTCCTCACCTCGTGTGCTTCGAAGCCGCGAACGTGTTGCGGCGGGTCGAGCGTCGCGGCTCGTTGAGCGCCGACCTCGCGGCGCTGATCCACCGGGACCTGGTCGAGTTCCCCGTGGAGCTGTGGCCGTACCGGATCCTTGCCGAACGCGCGTGGGAGCTCCGAGCCAGCGCAACCCCATACGGCGCCGCGTACCTCGCACTCGCGGAGCTGCTCGATGCGCCGTTGCTCACGCTCGATCGGCGCCTCACCTCCGTCCCGGGTGCACGCTGCGAGATTTGGACTCCGCCGTAGCATGACCGGCGGCAGCGACGCGGCACCGGAGTTCAGCACGCGTGACAGGAGGACGGTTCATGGGCGACGACACCGAGAACCAGCAGGGCCGGACCTTCATCGGGCTCGGCACGGGAGCTCGACCGTGACCATCGCGATGCCGTTCTCCAAGGTCACCAATACCGACAGCGAAATCCGAGAGGCCGGGGTCGAGTCAACCCGGATGGTCGCCCGGCTCGCGAGGTGCCCGAAAGACGAGCGCGCGACGGTCGCCAAGGCCGCCGAGGAGCTCGCCGAGCGACTGCTCGGTAACTGAGCCGTTACCGGCCCTTCCAGACCGGGTCGCGCTTCTCGGCGAACGCGGCGACTCCCTCCGCCGCGTCCTCCGACAGGGTGTGCACGGTCAGCATCCCCTGCAGCAAGTCGAGCGCGCTGTCGGCGTCCATCTCGAGCACGCGGTAGAACGCGTCACGCCCCCAGCGCATCACGAGCGGCGACTTCGCGGCGAGCGTCGCGGCGAGCTCGTCGACCACGGCGTCGAGCTCGGCCACGGGGACGACGCGGTTCACGAAGCCAATCCGCGCTGCTTCCGCCGCGTCGACCCGTCGACCGGTCATCTGCAGCTCGAGCACGGTGCGCGCCGGCATCGAGCGCAGCAGCGGCACGGTGATCATGTACGGCCAGAGCCCCACGTTCACCTCGGGCGTACCGAACTGCGCGTCGTCGGCCGCAACCACGAGATCGCACGCGAGCGCGAGGCCGAACCCGCCGGCGAGCGCGTAGCCTCGTACCCGGGCGATCGTCGGCTTGCCGAGCCCCCACAGCTCCCGAAACAGGTTGGCGAGGAGCCCACGCCCGTCGTGGTCGGCGGCCGCGCCGGCGTTCTCGGCGATGCCGCCCAGGTCGGCCCCCGCGCAGAACGCCCGGTCGCCGGCCCCGGCCAGCACCAGCACCCGCACCTCGTCGTCGGCCTTCGCTGCCCCGACCGCGTCACGCAGCCCCTGCATCACCCCGTACGACATCGCATTACGTCGTTCGGGCCGGTTGATCGTCACCCGGGCGACGCCGTCGGCGACCTCGTAGCGCACCTCGTCGGTCATGCCGGGGAAGCGTACGCGGACCAGCTCGGGACACTCCTGGTCCACCGCGGAAGCCGCGCCCGTCGCTACCCTCGGGCCCGGTGCTGCTGTACGGGATCGCGCTGCTGCTCGCCGTCCTCGTCGTACCCCTCACCGGCGGGGAGTACCGGCGGCTCGGGGAGATCGAGCTCCACCGCTGGGCACTGCTCTTCGCGGGTCTGGGCATCCAGGTCGCGCTCGAGTTCCTCGTGCTCCCGGAGGCCCGTTGGGACGATGTCGGCCTCGCGCTGCTCCTCGGCTCGTACGTCTGCATCCTCGGGTTCTGCCTCTCGAACCTGCGCACGGCGGGCATCGCGGTCATCACGATCGGCGTTGCCATGAACGCGTTCGTCATCGCGCTCAACCAGGGCATGCCGTACGAGACCGCCAAGGGGGTGGGCTTCGATACCACCGTGAAGCACCGGCCGGTCCAGGACGGCGACGTGCTCGTCGCGCTCGCCGACTCGATACCGCTGGGCGAGCCGTTCCGGGCCTCGATCTCGTTCGGCGACCTCGTGGTCGCCGTCGGCCTGATCGACCTCGCCTACCGCAAGAGTTGTCGACCGCGACGTGCTCGGGTCCGGACCCAACACCCCGCCGAGACCTGGGACATCGACCTCGCGGCGTACGAGCGGTGGCTAGAAGCGGGCGGGAACCGCGGTCCCGATCACGACCCGTTCGAGAGCACCGAGTACCCGCGCGTCGTAGACGTATCCCGGACCTGAGAAGAGGGCTTCGACGGCCGCGTCGGCGAACGCGGCGTCGCCGACCGACAGCTCGTCGAACGCGCTGGCGACCCGCAGGATCTGCCCGCCGAGGCTGGCGCTGTCCGACGCGAGGAGGTCGCCGGCCGACAGGTAGCCGGTCCGGCGCAGGATCTCCGCGCCCTTGTCACTGACCTCGCTCGGCTGGATCGGCACGCCGCGCACCTCGGGATCGTCCAGGCAGAGATGACCGAGATGATGGAGCAACGCGGCTGTCCGGAGGTACTCAAGCTCGTGGCGGCCGAGCCCGAGGTCGTCGCCGAGTGCGACGGACAGGTCGGCGACCCGCTCGGCGTGGCCGGAACGCGCCAGGCCGGCGAGCTCGGGCACCACCGAGAGCGCGGTGATGGTCTGCTCGTGCGTGCGCCGGATCGAGGCAAGGCGCTTGTACGAGTACCACGCCGCGAGCAGTGGGATCGAGAAGAGCAGCGGTGCCCAGAGGCCCATGCCCTCTGTACCGTCGGTGCCCCGATACGCGACCGACATCAGCATCCCGCTCGTCACGAGGGCGAGGTCCGCGAGGCGCCCGTCGATCGACCAGCTGAGATGACGGGCGCGCAGCATGCGAGCTGCGTCGTCGACACCGATCTGGACCACGCCCGCCGCCCCGAGCGCGAGGAGCACCACCCCGATCTCGTCGGGTCTCAACGCGAGCTCGAGGATCAGGAGGTACACGCCCAGTGCAGCCGCCGCGCCGACCAGCCGACTGGCCGTCGTGACCAGCCGGGCCGACATCGAACGCGCCGGCCGGAGGACGAAGGCCACCGCAAGCGCCCCGAGCAGGACCAGCGCGAAGTCGCCCGACGACGCGGCGCGCATCAGCACCATCACGAACGCGAAGGAGAGCGGCAGTGGGGCGCGTCTACCGGGTCGCAGGAGGAAGAACTCACCCAGGACGATCGCAGCACCGAGGACCACGAGCGCGCTCCAGGGCCCACCCGGATCCAGAACCTGGGTCACGGCGGCCGCGAGGGCGCCCAGCGCCGCCACGATGAGGACACGCGACGCGCGCGTCATCGGGCCACCTTCGACCCGTCGGTGTCGGGCATGAGGTCGCCGAGCCCGGCCGATCCGGTGCCCGCCTCGGGTGCGTCCTCGTGGTGCACCGCCGCTTCGTGGCCACGCCCGTGCACTTCGCCTCGGCGTCGTAACGCGGAGATGAGCGCGTCGACGACGCGAGGATCGAACTGCTTGCCCGCGTTCTGCTGGAGCTCGGTGAACGCGATCTCCTGGGTGAGCGCCTTGCGGTACGAGCGCGTCGAGGTCATCGCGTCATAGGCGTCGGCCACCGCCACGATGTGCGGCTCGATGGGTTGATCTCGCTCGTCGGCCACCGGCGCGAACTCCCCCGCCTTGGTAGTCGCGCTGCGTGCTACCGGTGCGAGGAAGTCGATCCGGGTCAGGATCTCGAACGACACCTCCTCGTGTCGACGCACCTGTGTGAACTCCTCCGCGGTGAGCTTGCCGGGCTTGTTCAGGAGGTGGTTGGGGACAACGAGCTTGCCCACGTCGTGCATCAGCGCCGCGAGCCGCAGCCGCTCGAGGCGGCTCGCGGGGACGCCGAGCTCGATCCCGATGTAGTGCACGTAGGTGGCGACCCGCTCCGCGTGGCCCGCGGTGTAGGGGTCCTTGGCCTCGAGCGCGCCAATCAGGATGCGAACGGTCGCCTCGTGCTGCTCCTTCTCGGCGAGGTACGCAGAGTAGGCCTGTCGGGCCACGAGGATCGGCACGACGAAGAGCGGGACGAGCACGACCCCGTATTCCAGGTAGAGCTCGCCGAGGAACACGCCGAGGAACGCGAACGGCAGGTAGATCAGGTACTCCTTGCTCACGAGGCCGATCATCGCCAGGAGCCGCTGGCCCGTCGCGAGCGCGATGACAAGCGCGACGAGCACCAGGTTGACCACTGCATAGGCCAGAGCCGCGGGCAGCGACGCGAGCAGGAGCTCGGCCGGCGGCGCGTGCCCGGATCCGACGATGAACCAGAGGACGCTCGTACCGGCGAGGGCGGCGAACGCGAACATCGACGCGTTGAACAACAGCTTCCGCCATTCCCAGCCCATGAGATGCGGGATGTTGAGGCAGCCGGCCGCGCCGACCAGCATCGGCCCCAGGTAGCTCTCAGAGTCGCGAAAAACCACCATCGCGCCCATGCAGAGCATGACGCCCGCGCTCGACGCGAGCTGATCGTGGGGAATCGCGATCTGGCTCTCGCTGAACGCGTGCAGCACTGCGAGCGTCAGAAGCGGGAGCAGCACAGGCCACGGACCGCGCGCGCCGAGCGCCACGGCGGTCGCCGTGGCGGCGATACCGAGCCCGGCGCAGAGCGCCGTGACCCGTGCCTGCTGGTTGGGCTCGTGCACTCGGTCCTCGGGGTGATCGGCCAGAGGCGGCAAGTCCTCGGCGCCGTGGTCACACATGAACGACTACCGCCACCTGGCAGCGCCGCCGGCGAGCAGCAGCGCAGCCGCGCTCGACATGAGCAGACCCATGCGGACGTAGATCCTCTTCATGGGAAGATCACCCTCTTTACGAGGTTCCTCCCTGGCGCACCGCTAGAGCTCCAGAGGTGTTCCGCTTCGCTCCTCGGACCCTTCGGTCCGAACGGTGGCACCGAGGCCTTGCCGTCTCCGTCTGATCAGTTCCGAGATCCGGGTTGCACGCACCTCCCTCTCGGGGCCTTCAGCTGACGCTCCACCCGCGGTCTGGTTCGGCCGAGGGGACCGGCGACTGTAGGGGCCGTCGGGCCCAGGCCGCTCTTGCGCCCGAGACAAACGTTACATCAGCAACATTAACCACAGCAGTCTCACCTATGACACGCGGTGCGCGCAAGCAAAGGACGGGAAAACCACCAACCGTGGCCGAACCCGCCGTACGATCGCTCTCGGGGCCCAACAGGCGGGCCGAAGACGGGAGCAGCGGGTGGACGAAGCGGACCAGGACGTCGGAGGCGAGCCCGCCGGGGTCGGCAGCGTCGAAGTGAAAGCCCGGGTAGAGGCGGAGGTCCTCGAGCTGGAGCGGGAGCTGTGTCGGCTCCCGGAGGTCTCCGCCGCCAGGGTGGTCACCGACCCGTCGGGTCGGCCCACCGAGGTGCACATCCTGGCCACCTCCGGCAAGCACGCCAAGCAGGTGGTGCGTGACGTCCAGTCGGTCGCGCTCGCGAGCTTCGGCCTCGAGCTCGACCGCCGCATCGTGTCGGTCGTCCAGCTCGGTGGCAACGGCAACGGCAACCACGACGGCGGGGTGCCACCGGCGTTCCGCCCGGTCCTGGTCGACGTGGCCTCGGAGGTCAGCGGCCTACGGTCGCTCGTGCGCGTGACACTCCGCCGCGGCGACAGCGAGGCCGTCGGGTTCGCCGAGGGATCGATCGCCTCCTCGGCCCGTCACCGGCTGGTAGCCACGGCGACGCTCGACGCGCTCCGCCAGCTCGAGGCCGCTGCGGAGTGCCTCGACGTCGACAGCGCGCACATGGTGCGCGTCGGCGTGAACGACGTCGCGATCGTCACGGTGGTCTTCGTGCTGCCCCCGAGCGAGGAGCTCTCATCGGGTTCCGCGGTCGTCCGTCGCCACGAGGAGGCCGACGCGGTCGTGCGCGCCGTGCTCGACGCGACGAACCGCCGACTGCCCAGTCTCGCCTGAACCGCGTCCCGCCCGTGCCCGTCAGCGCGGCTCGACCGAGCCGAGGCGGCGACCGAGATACGGCACCAGGTCGCACGCGGCCTCCACGTCGTGGACGCGCAGCACGTCGGCGCCGTTCTCGATCGAGAGGGTCAGGTACGCCAGCATGTGATGCGTCTCGGCCTTGCGCGGTACGGGGATCAGCACGGGTGCCCCCGCCACGCGGCGCAGCTCGGCGAGCGCTCGGATCGTCTCGAGCTGGAAGCGGCCGTAGGCCACGTAGTCGCTGCGGTAGTTGATCGACAGTCCCGGATCGACGAGCAGCTGGCCCACCCCCCGAGCCCGCAGCTCCGTCACCCTCGACGCGAGCGACGCCGCGATGGCCACGGGGCGGCCGTCGACCAGGACGCGATCGCCGACCGTCAGGGGGTTCTCGCCCTCGATGTGCATCGCGACCGCACCCAGCTCTCGTCCCGCGAGCAGCTCCACCATCGCCTCGTCGGCGAGGCCGCCGGTGTCGTTGACGATCGAAGCGCCGGCAGCGACCGCGCTGGCGGCAACCGCGGGCTTCCACGTGTCGACCGACACCACGAACCCGTCGGCGACGAGCAGCTCGAGCGCAGGGAGCATCCGGTCGAGCTCCTCGGCCGGCGAGAGCTCGCGGTTCTCGAAGTGGCTGGACTGGGCGCCCAGGTCGATGATCGAAGCGCCCCGCTCTCGGTACTGGCGTGCCCGCTCTAGCGCCTCGGCGGGCGAGTCGACCACGGAGTGGCGAACCCGCGACTCCGGCGAGAGGTTCACCACCGCCATGACGTGGGTGAGGTCGTCGCCGAACCGGAGGCGAGCGCCGGGAAGCAGCATCTCGCGATCGGGCGCCACGGCCGCATCCTACGTACGCTCGCCCTGTGATGGACCCTGTCGTCACACGGCGCACCCGCATCGCCCGCGTCGTCGTGCTGGCCAAGCGCATCGGCTACCTCGCGCTGCTCGGCGCGATCGCGGCGTTCGTGCTCGGCGCGATCACGGGCTTCCCGACCTGGACCGTGGCGATCGCGGTGGCGGGTCTCGTGGCGGCGACGGTCGTGCTACCGATCCCCATCGTCCTCGGCTACGGCATCCGCGCCGCCGAGAGGGAAGAGCGAGGCGGAGGCTCCTTCCACTGACACCACTGTTCCTGCACCGAATCTGCGCACCAGAGCGCCAGAATTCGGCGCGGGAACTGAGCACCCTGGTGCGCAGAACGCGCCCCGGAACCCGGGATGCGGCCGTTTTCACGCAGGGCGATCGGCGGGATTAGGGTGCTCGGGCCATTCCGTCGAAGGGGAGCACCATGCCGAAGGCCGCCGTCTGCACTGCCGTGGGAGCACCGCTCGAGGTCACCGACGTCGATCTCGCGTCGCCCAAGGCCGGGGAGGTCCGCGTCCAGCTGGGCGCCTCCGGCGTGTGCCACTCGGACCTGTCCGTCACGAACGGCACGCTGCCGATCGCGCTTCCCGCGGTGCTCGGCCACGAGGGCGCCGGCACGATCACCGAGCTCGGTGAGGGCGTCGACCACCTCTCGGTCGGCGACACCATCGTCATCTCGTGGGTTCCCCAGTGCGGCACCTGCTACTTCTGTGAGCACGACCAGGGCGAGCTGTGCGAGGCCGGTGGTGCGGCCGCGATGTCGGGCGGCCTGCTCGACATGACGCCGCGCTTCTCGCGTGACGGCCAGCCGGTCTTCCACATGGCTGCCTCGGGCACCTTCTCCGAGGAGACGGTCATCCCGGCCATCGGCGCGGTGAAGATCGACAAGGACGTCCCGATGGCCGATGCCGCGCTGATCGGCTGCGGTGTGCTCACCGGGTTCGGCGCCGCGGTCAACACCGCCAGCATCCGCAAGGGCGACAGCGTCGTGGTGCTCGGCTGCGGTGGCGTGGGCCTCAACACGATCCAGGGCGCCTGCTACGCCGGCGCCGAGCAGGTCATCGCCGTCGACATGGTCGACGGGAAGCTCGCGCACGCCAAGCAGTTCGGCGCGACCGACCTGGTCGACGCGAGCGGCGGTGACTCGGTCGCGCAGGTCTTCGAGCTCACCGGCGGGCGCGGCGCCGACGTCGCGTTCGAGGTGATCGGTCTCGGGCCCACGATCGAGCAGGCCTTCCAGATGACGCGCCGCGGCGGCCACGCGGTGATCGTCGGCGTGCCCAGCTTCGACGTCACGATGACGCTCACCCCGGCGCTCGACCTGCTCGTGCAGGAGAAGCAGCTCCGCGGGTGCTGGTACGGCTCCTCGAACGTGCACACGGACGTGCCTAAGCTCGCCCGGCTCTACCAGGAGGGCCAGCTCATGCTCGACGAGCTAATCTCGGCCCGCGTCACGCTCGACCAGGTCAACGACGCGCTCTCCAACATGAGCTCGGGCGAGATCGCCCGCTCGGTGATCGAGTACTCGTAGCCCTCGAGTTCCGGAGGTCGGGCGATGCGGTACCGGCGGTTCGGCCAGAGCGACCTCACGGTCTCGGAGGTCGGCTTCGGCGTGTGGACGCTCGCCAGCGACTGGTGGGGGGCCGTCGACGACAAGGCCGGGATGATCCGGACCGCGCTCGACGCCGGGATCAACTTCATCGACACGGCACCCGTCTACGGCCAGGACGCACGCGGCGAGACGCTGCTCGCCGACGTCCTGAAGGCGCACCGCGACGACCTCGTGCTCACCACGAAGTGCGGCTACGACGTCGACGCCGACCGGGGCGCGAAGGTGCAGAGCGAGCGCCCGCACGACTGGCGACCGGCGTCGGTGCGGCGCCAGCTCGACGCGTCGCTCGCCCGGCTCGGCACCGACCGCATCGACCTGTACCAGCTGCACAACCCCCGCATCGAGCCGATCCTCGACGACGACCTGTGGGCCGAGCTCGAGGCGCTGCGCGCCGAAGGCAAGGTCCGCGAGCTCGGCGTGGCCCTCGGTCCCGCCATCGGCTGGGTCGAGGAGGGCATCGAGGCGGTCCGCAACCGCCCAATCGTCTCGCTCCAGACGGTGTTCAACATGCTCGAGCAGGAGCCCGGGCTCACGTTCGCGGCCGAGCCCAACGTCGCCGACGGCCGGGTCGGGATGATCTCTCGCGTCCCGCACGCCTCCGACACGCTGTCGGGCAAGGTCACCCCAGAGACGAAGTTCCCCGCCGGTGACCACCGGGCGCATCGCAACCGCGACAACATGCTCGACAACTTCGAGAAGGCCGACACGATCTCCTTCCTCTGGGAAGGGACCGGGCGCACGATCGGCCAGGCCGCGATCGCCGGCATCCTCGCCAACCCCGCATTCGCGACCGTCCTGCCCACCTGCATCGAACCCGCCGAGGTCACCGAGTACGCCGCGGCGTCCGACCTCCCGCTCAGTGCGGACGAGAAGGCTCGTCTCGACGACCTGTGGGCGCGCAACTTCGATCACCAGGATCGCTTCGTGATGCCGCTCAAGTCGAGCCGCTGATACGGTCCGCCGGCATGGCGATGCGCCTGCCGGCCGAGCAGCGTCGGTCTCAGCTCCTCGAGGTCGCGGTAGAGGTCTTCGCTGAGCGCGGCTTCCACGCGACGTCGATGGACGAGGTCGCGGAGGCTGCCGGAGTTACCAAGCCCGTCCTCTACCAGCACTTTCCGTCCAAGCGTGCGCTCTACCTCGAGCTGCTCGCGGACGTCGACGAGCAGCTGATGGCGCGGCTCGTGGCTGCGACGGGCGGGGTGGAGACCGGTCGGGAACGGGTCCAGGAGGGCTTCGCCGCCTACTTCCGGTTCGTCGGCGAGCACCGGGCGGCGTTCCGGCTGCTGTTCGGCGCGTCGGTGCGCAACGATTCAGAGTTCTCCGAGATCGCCGAGCGGGCGATCGACCGGATCGCGGAGCTGATCGCGGAGCTGATCGACATCGACGCGCCGACCGAGCACCGGCGGTCGCTGGCCCACGCGATCGTCGGGATGGCCGAGGCGACCAGCCGGCGCGTCGCCAACGACGAGGGTGAGGTCGACCCCGACCGGCTCGCCGCCTGGCTCGCGGAGATGGCCTGGTTCGGCCTCCGCGGCGTGCGGGCGGAGGAGGCGCAGGTGCCCAACGGGTGACTGCTGCCGATCGATCCGGCACCGGAGCCGACCAGACCAGGAAGAGGCGCAGGTGCCCAACGGGTGACGGCGGCCGATCGATCTTGCACCGGAGCCGACCAGGCCAGGAGGAGCCCGCCGAGCACTGCTAGCTCTCGGCCGCCGGGGTCTCGCCATCGACCTTGGCCGCGCGAGCCACGAACTGCACCGCGGCGAGGTAGACGAGCAGCGCCAAGACGAAAACGAGCAGCCTCGTCGCGCTGTTCCGCTCTGCCAGCAGCAGCGTGAGTAGCAGGACGGCCACACCGCCGATGCGCAACGGGTTCGCGTAGCGCGCGACGAACTGACCGAACGCGCCAAAGTCCCAGCCGCGCGCCTCGGCCCGGTCGCCCAGGCCACCGAACACGTCGCGGAACGTGGTCCGCACCCGCGTCGGCACCTTGCCCGGCCCCGTCACCCACGCGGCGAGTGCGACGACGATCGCGAGCGCGAGCACGTACCGCAGGCCCTGACGCAGGAAGCGAACGACCGTGTCGAACGCAGCGGCCGCGGCATCGCGCGGGAACTCCGCGCTCGTCGCCCCCTCGAGGTAGAAGAGCCGCCCGACGCCGATCAGCGCTGCGAGCACCGCGAGCGCGAACGCGCTGCCGATGCCCCACCGGATCACCGTTCGGCGCCGGTTCGCCGACAGCCAGGTGCCGATGAGGAGCAGGCCAAGCGTGATGAACGGCATCCACGACGCGATCGTGTCGAGCAGCGACACCGCTGTTTGGACCTTGCCGAGCTGCTGGGCATCGAACAGCTGGAACTTCAGCGTGAGGTTGTCCTTGGAAATGTCGGTGAAGATCCCCACGCCCCGCTTTTTGAGGAGCTGGCGCACCTGGTCGAACACGGACGACAGGTCGAGCACCACCTTCCCGTCCTTCGTGCTGACGACGTCGCCACCGCCCGTCAGGACATTGTCGAGCTCCTGGTGCGCGAGTCGGTTCGCGCTCGCCCAGAGATCCTGGAACTTTTCGGACTCGAGCGCCTTCAGCGCGACCTGCTCGGTGAGCTGGCGGAGCCCCGCGGCCATCGGGCCGGCGAGGAACTCGGCACGCTTGGGCAGCGCATCCTTGATCTCGGCCTGCGCGTCGATTTTCGTGAAGAGGGTCTCGGTGATGTCGGCGGCGACCGCGTCGATGATCGCCTGGTTGCTCGCGAGCGGCGCGACCGTGTCGACGTACCTGTCGGTGTCGAGCACCTGGTTGCGCAGCCACACGGCCGTCACCGTGAGCGGTGCACAGATGCAGCTCACGACGATGCACAGGGCGGCGAGGAAGCGCCGCCAGCGTGGATGGCTCGACCCTCCCGAGGGCGCGTCGGACAGGTTCACGGTCTCCGTAGTCGCCATCGGGGCAGTCTCCCGCACCGGTCGCCGACTGGCGAGGACCGGTAGCGTGCTGCCATGAGCACGATCGGGCCGCTGATCCCCGCCGACGAGACGTTCCACCACCAGATCACCGACACCTTCGCGACGGTCGGCCAGGCCGACCGGTCCTGGACCGAGAAGGTCTGCGCGATGGCGTGCGCCCGGGACGGCTCGCTGCAGCTCGGCTTCGGGATCGGCAAGTACCCGAACCGCAACGTGATCGACGCCTACGCCGGCGTTTCGCGCGGCGTCGAGCAGTGGAACGTGCGCGCCAGCCGTGAAATCGCGGGCGACCACACCACGAGCGTCGGTCCAGTCACCTACGAGGTCGTCGAGCCGCTCCGGGCGATCCGCTTCGCGTTGGCACCCAACGACATCGTCCCCATCGCCTTCGACTGGACGTTCACCGGCATCGCCCCTCCGGCGCTGGAGCAGCGTGAGCACCACCGCAGCCGCGACGGTGCGCGCCTCGACGCCGACATCGTGCGGTACCACCACACCGGCACTGCCCGGGGCTGGGTCGAGATCGACGGCGAGCGCATCGAGCCCGACGACGCGACCTGGATCTCGACCCGCGACCACTCCTGGGGCGTCCGGTACCAGGTGGGCGCACCGGTGGAGGATGTCGCGCCGACGCCGATCCCCGAGGGCGTCGCGATGCTGATCCTGTGGTGCCCCGTGCTCTGCGAGCGCCCGGACGGATCGCGCTACGCCCTGCACTGGTACTACCAGCGCCACACCTTCGCGGACGTGTACGAGCGGATCGAATTTCAGGGCGGCGTCGAGTATCCCGACGGTCGGCGGGAGCCCATTGCCGCGCTCGTCCCCGACCTCGCCTTCCGCGACGACAACCGGCGCTTCCTCGGCGGCACGCTGCGCTTCCTGATGCCCGACGGCTCCGAGCGGCCGGTCACCTGCGCTCCGGTGTCCGACACCGGGTTCCATCTCGGTGCAGGCCTCTACCACGGCTTCGACGGGCAGTGGCACGGGCAGTGGCACGGTGCCCGTCACGTCGAGGGCGAGCACCTGGCGGACTGCTCGGTGCCCGAGGTCGCCCGGCGCGTGCACCAGCACCGCGACTGCGTGATCACCGTCGACGACCCGATGGGCGGCGGGACCGGCTGGGGCAACCTGCAGAGCATCGTCTACGGCGCCCACCCCACCATGGACCTCACCGAGCAGGCCTCGTTCCTGTAACCGATCTCGGCACGCTTCGGTCCGCAGCACGAACCAGTTCGTTCCGAGAACCGAGGCGTCCTACCCGAGCAGGCGATCGAGGGCCGCCTGGGTGGGGTTGCCATGGGTGAGCCACGAGTCGTCGACGCCCTGCGCGGCGAGCAGGCGCGCGATGCGCACCATGATCGAGCCGCTGCGCACGAGCGCGAACGCCTCGTACCACGTGAGCTCCTCCACCGCGCGGCCGAGCATGCCCTCGTAGCGCGCGACCATCCCCGCACGATCGCCGAACCCAGGCAGGTCGCCGCCCTGAGCAGCAACCATCATCCCGTGGAGCGCGAGGAACCAGCCCAGGTCCATCTCGGCCGGGCCGAGACCGCACATCTCCCAGTCGAGCACCGCGTCCACCGCGCCGTCGGCCGCGAACACGGCGTTCACGAGCTGCACGTCGCCCCAGCACACCGACGCACGGGGCTCGGGATCGGGCCGGTGCCGCACGCACCAGGCGAGCGCGTCGGCGAGGTAGCCGGGAGGGGCCACCTCGCCGCACGCCCAGGTCAGGTAGTCGGACCAGCGGACGACCTCACCCGCGAGGCTCGGGGGCACCCCGGCCGCGAGGAAGCCGAACCGGCCCGGGTCGAGCCGGTGAAGCCCGGCCAGCGTGGCCAGGAACCCGTCGAGCAGGCCGCGCTGGGACTCACGGCCGGCGTCGTGGAGCCAGCCCGAGGCGAGAAACGACGGGTTCGCCAGCAGTACCCGGCCCGCCACCCTGGGCATCACGAGGAACGGAGCGCCCAGCCAAGCAGGGTCGGGCTCGTGGATCACGGGCGCCGCGACCGGGTAGCCGACCTCGGCGAGCTCCTGCTGCACCCGCGCCTGGCGTCCGAGGTCGTAGGCCGGGAACAGCCCCTCCCCCGCGGGTGGCAGCCGGAGCACGATCTGCTCGGATCCCGACGCGCGTTCGACGCGCGCGAACAGCGTGTCCGACGAGAGCCCTGCGGCCGGAGCCTCGAGCGCCCCCACCACCACTGCATCACCGTCGCGGGCGAGCCATCGCTCGAGCCCGGCCCGGACCGTCTCCCGGTCGCGTTGGCCCGCCGCGATCGCCATGCCCGTAGCATGTCACCCTTCACGAGCGAGGAGGATCGATGGAGATCACAGGGACCAACGCGCTGGTGACCGGAGGGGCCTCGGGTCTCGGCGAGGCGACGGCACGTCACCTACACGCGCGCGGGGCCCGCGTGACCGTGTTCGACCGCGACGCCGAGCGAGCGGCCGCGGTTGCCGACTCCCTGGGGGCGCGCTGGGTCACCGGCGACGTGACCGACGAAGGCGACACCGCCGCCGCCGTCGACGCTGCGAGCAGCGACGGGCCCCTGGGGATCGTGGCCGCGGTAGCCGGCGGCGCGTTGGGCGGGGGCCGCACGGTCGCCCGCGACGGCACCCCGCACCCTCTCGACAGCTTCCGCGGCACCGTCGACCTCAACCTGGTCGGCACCTTCAACACGGTGCGCCTCGCCGCGGCCGAGATGGCCGGCAACGAGCCCGGCGAGGACGGCGAGCGCGGCGTCATCGTGACCACCGCTTCGATCGCCGGCTACGAAGGCCAGATCGGCCAGATCGCATACGGCGCGGCGAAGGCCGGAATCATCGGGATGACGATCATCTCGGCCCGCGACCTCGCCGCGATGGGAGTGCGGGTGAACTGCATCGCGCCCGGCACGATGGGCACCCGGGCCTGGGACCTGGCCCCCGCCGAGATGCGGGAGAAGCTGGAGGCCAAGGTCCCGTTCCCACCCCGGTTCGGCCACCCGGAGGAGTTCGCCGCGCTGGTCGAGCACATGGCCACGAACCGGTACCTCAACGGCCAGGTCATCCGTCTCGACGGGGCGATCCGCTTCGACCCGAAGTAGCCGACCCGAGACAACCGTGCCGTCGGAGGTGTCGTGATGCAAGAAGTTCGCGGAGTGGTCGCCCGATCGAAGGGTGCGCCGGTCACGATCGAGGCGATCCTCGTGCCCGATCCCGGACCGGGTGAAGCGCTCGTGCGCGTGCAGTCGTGCGGCGTGTGCCACACCGACCTGCACTACCGGGAGGGGGCGATCAACGACGACTTCCCGTTCCTGCTCGGCCACGAGGCCGCCGGCGTCGTTGAGGCCGTCGGCCCGGACGTCTCCGACGTCGCGCCCGGCGACTTCGTCGTCCTGAATTGGCGCGCGGTATGCGGTGAGTGCCGGGCGTGTCGCCGCGGTCGACCCTGGTACTGCTTCACGACCCACAACGCCACCCAGAAGATGACGCTCGCCGACGGCACCGAGCTCTCGGCCGCGCTCGGCATCGGCGCGTTCGCCGACAAGACGCTCGTCGCCGCGGGGCAGTGCACCCGCGTCGACCCGCGCGCCCGACCCGAGGCGGTCGGCTTGCTCGGGTGCGGTGTGATGGCGGGCTTCGGAGCAGCGGCGTTCACCGGGAACGTTCAACGCGGCGACACGGTCGCCGTGTTCGGCTGCGGCGGCGTCGGCGACGCGGCGATCGCCGCGTCGGCCCTGGCCGGCGCCCGGCGGGTCATCGCGATCGACCTCGACCCCACCAAGCTCGAATGGGCCCGAGGGTTCGGTGCGACCGACGTGGTCGACGCATCGAAGACCGACGTCGTCGAGGCAGTTCGAGCGTTGACCGACGGCTTCGGCGCCGACGTGTGCATCGAGGCGGTCGGCCATCCCGCGGTCTTGGAGCAGGCGTTCTACGCGCGCGACCTTGCCGGCACCGTGGTGCAGGTCGGCGTGCCCGACCCGTCGATGACGATCGAGCTGCCGATGATCGAGCTGTTCGGCCGTGGCGGAGCGCTCCGGCCGTCGTGGTACGGCGACTGCCTCCCGTCGCGGGACTTCCCGGTGCTCGTCGACCTCTATCTCCAGAACAAGCTCGACCTCGACCGCTTCGTCTCCGAGACGATCGCGCTCGACCAGGTGGAGGCGGCGTTCGACCGGATGGAGCGGGGCGAGGTGCTTCGCTCGGTCGTTGCGCTCGAGCCGTAGACGCGGCGCCCGGGCGAGAGGAGTCCGTCAACCCGGGCCCATCGCACTCCGAGAGCAGAGGGATGTCGCCGTTCGGGGGGAAGCCGCGCAGCGTTGCCGTGCGCGCGCCCGCCGGGCCAACGTGAGGGCCAGCATCGGGATCGCCATGAACACGCACCTCGAGGCCGGCGCCGAGGAGCTGCTGCGGTATGCCGATGCGGCGCAGTACCGCGCCAAGGAGACGGGCCGGAATCGCATCGAGGGGGTCTTGCTGCGGCGAAGAACTCGCTTCGTCACACCCGGGTACGTCGCCGCAGAACCATCCCTCGCGTCGTGTGCCGGGCGTTGACCTGACCGACCTTCTAGTCTCGAGGTGTCGAGGCCCGGCGCCGCCCTCCCTGCCCGGGCGCGCCGGGCCTCGCCGCGTTTGCACGCGACCTCCCCCGACAACCCGGGGAGCACGACAGGCCGGGGGGGGCACCGAGCGACGGCCACGCCGGACCGGCCACCCGAACACACAAGACGCACAAGGGGTCCACGCGAGCGCGCCGACGCCCGCGACCCACCCTGCGCAAGGGTCGGCCGCGGGCGTCGGAAACGCCTGTCGTTGCTGCTCGAACTACGGAATGCGGATGCCCGAGATCGCACGGGCGATCACAAGGCGCTGGATCTCCGAGGTGCCCTCGAAGATCGTGTAGATCTTCGAGTCGCGGTGCCACTGCTCCACCGGGTGGTCCTTCACATAGCCCGCGCCGCCGAGGATCTGGATCGCGTCCTCCGTGGCGCGCACGGCGACCTCACCTGCGTAGAGCTTGCTCATCGAGCCCTCACCGGCGGTGAACTCCTTGCCGTTGCGCCCCATCCAGGAAGCCCGCCACACGAGAAGCCGGGCCGCGTCGATGTGCATCCGCATGTCGGCGAGCTTGAACGCGATCGCCTGGTTCTCGATGATCGCCCGCCCGAACGCCTTGCGGTCCTTCGCGTACTCGAGCGCGTACTCGTAGGCAGCGCGGGCGATGCCGAGGGCCTGCGCTCCGACCAGCGGACGGCTCGCCTCGAACGTGCTCATGGCCGCCTGCACCTTGGAGCTCTGGCCCTCACGGGCGCGAGCGAGGCGAGCATCGAGCTTGTCCTTGCCGCCTAGCAGGCAGCGGCCGGGGACACGCACGTCGTGCAGCACGACCTCGGCGGTGTGGCTGGCGCGGATGCCCATCTTCTTGAACTTCTGCCCCATCGAGAGGCCCTTGGTACCGGGCGGGACGACGAAGCTCGCGTGACCGCGTGCCTTGAGCTCGGTGTCGACAGCCGCGACCACGACGTGCAGCGTCGGCACCTTGTCGATGCCGCCGTTGGTGATCCAGGTCTTCACGCCGTTGAGGACCCACTCGTCGGTGGCCTCGTCGAAGGTCGCACGCGTGCGCAGGTTCGACACGTCGGAACCGGCGTCGGACTCACTCACCGCGAACGCCGCGAGGTGGAGGTCGTCCGCGGTGCCGAAGCACTCGGGCACCCACTCCGCGATCTGCTCGGGGGTGCCGCTGGCGACGATGCCGCTCACCCCGAGCGTGGTGCCGAGGATCGCAAGCGTGATCCCTGCGTCGCCCCAGCACATTTCCTCGGAGACGATCGGGAAGGTGAGCCCTGTCGGGTCGCCGAAGAAGTTCGCGACGCTCTCCCACGAGTAGAGGCCGATCTTCGCGGCCTCCTCGATCACCGGCCACGGCGTCTCCTCGCGCTCGTCCCACTCGGCTGCCACCGGACGGATCACGTCCTTGGCAAAGCCGTGCACCCAGTCCTTGATCTGGAGCTGGTCTTCGTTGAGGTCGAGCGAGAAGTCGGACATCCGGGAAGCTCCTTGCCGGTGGGGCCGGGGCCGGCCGCCGCTGGTTGCGGACCACAAGTTACCAATCAGTAACACAATGATACCCGCTCCCCCGCGGGCGCGGTTCCTCGGCGAGGGCCAACCGCTCCCGGCCCGCCAGGGCCGGCGTGCGACGATGGAGCGTGCTGCAAGTACGGGGACTCTCGGTCGAGGTCGGTGGACGGACCACGCTCACCGACGCCTCGTTCTCGCTGCGCCCGGGCGACACCGTGGGCCTCGTGGGCCGCAACGGGGCCGGGAAGACCTCGATGCTGAAGGTGCTCGCGGGCGAGGCTAGGGCCGCGAGCGGCGTGGTCCTGCGCCCGCCCGCGAGCGGCTACCTCCCGCAGGAGCCTCGACCCAAGGGCGCCGGGGTCGACGCCACCGGTCTCTCCCACGTGTTGTCGGGCCGCGGCCTCGACGAGGCGATGCAACGCATCGAGCGGCTCCGACTCCGGGTCGAGCAGACCGCGGCCGCCCGCGAGATCGCGAAGTTCTCGCGAGCGGAGGAGGAGTTCCGCGCCGCCGGCGGCTACGCCGCGGAGGCCGAGGTGCGACGCATCGGCGCGGGGCTGGGCCTCGCCCCGGATCGACTCGACCTGCCGATCGACGCGCTCTCGGGTGGCGAGCGCCGCCGAGTCGAGCTCGCCCGCATCCTCTTCGCGGGCAGCGACCTGCTCCTGCTCGACGAGCCCACCAACCACATCGACAACGACGCCAAGCGATGGCTTATGGCGTTCCTGCGCGCGTACCGCGGGGCGCTGCTCGTGATCAGCCACGACCTCGAGCTGCTCGACGCGTCGATCACGCGGGTCCTGCACCTCGACGAGGGCGAGCTCGTCGAGTACCGCGGCACCTACTCCCAGTACCGCACCGCTCGTGCCGCCGACGAGGAGCGGCTGCGTCGCCTCGCGGCTCGCCAGCGCTCCGAGATCGCGCGACTCGCGCGACTCGCCGACGGGATGCGCGGCCAGACCGAGAAGCGGGCCCGGACGGCGAAGGCCCTCGACGGACGCGTCGCACGGCTGCGGCGGGACCAGGTGCAAGGACCTCGCCGCGAACGCCAGATCGCGGTGCGCTTCCCCGAGCCGCCGCGGCCAGGCGCGGTCGTGCTCGAGGGCCACGGGTTGGCGAAGGGCTACGGCGGACCACTGGTCTTCTCCGACGTGTCCTTCGACGTAGGGCGCGGTGAGCGCCTGCTGGTGATGGGCCTCAACGGTGCCGGCAAGACGAGCCTCATGCGGATCCTCGCCGGCCGGACCGCCGCCGACGCGGGCCGGGTCGACCTCGGCCACAACGTCTCGGTCGGCTACTACGCGCAGGAGCACGAGGAAATCAACGCAGGCACCGAGGCCATCGCGCATCTCCGGACCGCGGGGTTGACCGACCAGCAGTTGCGGAGCCTGCTCGGCACCTTCGGGCTCTCCGGCGACCTCGCGTTCCAGGACGCGGGCACCCTCTCGGGCGGGGAGAAGACCAAGCTCGCCCTGGCCCAGCTGGTGACGGGCCGCCACAACCTGCTCCTGCTCGACGAGCCCACCAACAACCTCGACCCCCCGTCACGCGAGGCGATCGCACGGGCGCTGGGCGCCTGGAGCGGCGCGATCGTGCTCGTGAGCCACGACGCCGAGTTCGTCGCGCGCCTCGATCCGCATCGCGTCCTGCTCATGCCCGACGGCGACCTCGACTACTGGTCGGACGACCTCCTGGAGCTGGTCGCGCTCGCTTGACGCCGCCGGTTGCTACGGGCCCAGAGGGACCGTCGTCGTCGTCGTGGTGGTGGACGACGTGGTGGTGCTCGACGACGTGGTGGTGCTCGTGCTCGTCGTGCTCGTGCTCGTCGTGCTCGTCGTGCTCGACGTGCTCGACGACGTTGTGGTGCTCGAGGAGCTCGAGGTCGTGCTCGGCGCCGTGGTGGTGGTGGTGGTGGTGGTGGTCGGCTCGTCGGTGGCCGCGGCGACCCCCACGCCGACGAGCCCGCCCGCGATCAGCAGCGCCAGCGCGATGAGCCAGGTGCGGGAGGTGCTCACGCGCTCGCCATCTCGATGAAGGCCCGCAGCTCGCGTGCGACGTCGGGTCCCATCGGCGCGTAGAGGACCTCGGTGACGCCGGATGCGGCCGCGGCGTCGAGGCGTGCCCGGACGTCGGCGGCCTGTCCCGTCCAGGTGAACGACGTGATCCCCTCGCCGGAGAGTACCGGCCGGTCGCGCTCGGTCACCTGCCAGAAGTGGCCCTCGTGGATCGCGAGGTGGCGGGAGTGCGCGGGCACCAGCTCGATCGAGGCCCTCCACGCCGCCCCGCCCGGCAGGCCCTCCACGAGCGCGGGATCCGACTCGTACATGCCGTGGTACACGACGCTCAGGCCGGGTCCAGCGGCCGCGAGCGCGCGTTCGGAATCGGCCGGCTCACCCGGGTCGAGGACGGTGCCGTACGCGAGCAGAACGCACCAGTCGAAATCGGGCTGCCCGCCAAGGATGCTCATGACCCCGTCGCCGAGCTCGCGCGCGACCTCGAGACCCTTCGGGCCGTTGGCCGCGACCACGATCGGCACGTCGATGGGTCGGTCGGGGAGCAGACCCTCGGGCGCGATCATCTGCACCGCCGCGCCGTCGACCACCACGGCGCCGCCCGCGACCAGCGCCTTGAGCTGCGCGACGTAGGTCCGCACCGCCGCCCAGGTGAGCGGTCGCTGGCCGAGCGCCATACGGGCCGTGAACCCGGTCCCCACGGCGACCACCACCCGGCCGGGGGCCAGCCCCTCGAGCGTGGCGATCGCGCTCGCGGTCACGAGCGGGTGACGCAACGACGGGACGAGCACCGCGGTCCCGAGCCCGATGCGCTCCGTCGCCCGCGCGATCAAAGCGAGGTGCATCCACATGTCCCCGTAGAGGGCCGGCGAGTCGTAGAGCCAGACCCGCTCGTAGCCCAGCTCCTCGGCCAGGCACGCGTTGGCGACCACGTCGGGACCGGGGGGGAACCCACACGACACCTGCACCGGCACTCCCGTCACGACCGCTCCTCGTTCTCCAGCCGGGCCTCGCCCGCCGGCCACACGTACGTCTCGGTTCGACGGTTCGCCAGGCTCGGCAGGCGCTTGCGCACCTCACGCTGCGCGTCGAGGTCGAGGTCCGCGGTCACGAAGCACTCCGCGTCCGGAGCCTGGGCCATCACGACCCCCCAGGGGTCGACGATCATCGACCGCCCGTGCCACGAGAGCGTGGGGGTGCTCTGGCCGCGCTGGTTCGGCGCAATCACGAAGACCTGGTTCTCGATCGCCCGGGCGCGCAGCAACGTCTCCCAGTGGTCCTTGCCCGTCGCCGCGGTGAACGCCGAGGGAACGACCGCGGCCGTGGCGCCGCGCAGGGCTTGGATCCGGAACAGCTCCGGGAACCGGAGGTCGTAGCAGATGCTCATCCCGAGCACGAGGGGCCCCGCGTCCGCCACGACGACCTCGTCGCCGGGCACGACGGTCGCCGACTCGTGGTGCGCTGCACCGTCGACGTCGACGTCGAACAGGTGGATCTTCCGGTAGCACGCGGCGATCTCGCCGGTGGGTGTGCACAGACACGACGTGTTGCGGTGGCGCGTCGACCCCTCGACCCGTTCCACGATGCTCCCGGCGAGCAGCCAGACGCCGTGGCGCGCCGCCTGCTCGCGCACCCAGGTGATCGTCGGGCCCGACAGCGGCTCGGCGCCGGCGCGCAGCTCCTCCGCGCTGCCCCATCGGTTGAACAGCTCCGGCAGCGCGACGAGCTCGGCACCCGCGTTCACCGCGCCGTCGACCAACGCGCCGGCCGCGCGGAGGTTGCGGGAGGCGTCGGAGGTGGAGGTGAGCTGGACCGCGGCGACGCGCATGGCGCCGAGGTTAGAACGGGGCGAGGCAGGGGGCCGCGCCACAGGTGTCGACGAGCGCACCGGACGGACCCAGGAACTCCGACTTCCGGAGCTGTGCGGCCGGGGGCCGGCGCACCACGCTGTGCCGGTCGCTGTTGCAATCGGGCGCGAATGGCGGCGTGTTCCCAGACGGCGGCGCCGGGATCCGGCTGTTCCAGATCACGATCGCCGATCCGTTCCACGGGAAGCTCGGCGCCGCGTCGATACCCCAGTACGGCATCATCTCGGGGTTCCGGCCCGCGCTGAGCGCAGCGCTGGTAGATGCGCGCGCCGATCGTTCGGGCCTCGACATCCGCGCTCACGCGCGCGACCTGGTGGTCGCCGAACGCCACTCGCATGAGCACCTGGTGCGCCGGGACCCGGGGTACAGGTCGTCGGTCATGTGGTGCGCATAGCCGTTCGCCTCCGATCGGTCCCAGAGCATCTGCAAGAGCGAGAAGCCCACGATCCGGTCCAGCTCGTCGGGGTACGCCGCCTCGAGGATCGACTCGCACACGGGGAAGTCGGAGCTGCGCTGGAGGAGGGTGCTGTAGTCCATCCCCGGCACGCCGAGCACCGCACGCGTCCACTCGGTGGAGACCGCCGTCACGGCCCCGCCGAGCGCGGCGAACGCGTCGTTTCGGATGTGCAGCATCCGCCCGGCAATGCCCTCGGCGCTCGCGACGGTGAAGTCCCAGGCCGCGTAGAGCTCACCCCGTGCGATCCCGGCCTGCGCGAGGTCGTCGAAGACCTGCTCGATGTGCCCACGACGCGTCTTGATCGGGACCGTGAAGGTACGCACGTCGTCGCCGTAGAGCGCGAAGCCCCGTTCCGCGGCGAGCTCGGTGCCCGACGCGCCGCGGAGACGGCCGAGCGATGGCCCTCCAGCAGGTGCCTCGCCGGACGGACGGTCAGCGCCCGTTCGTCCGGGGGTCCGCTTGGGAGTCGAGCTCGGACCAAATCGGCCACCGCTCACCGGTGTCGGCATCGAGCAGCGCGATCGGCTGGTTCGCCTCCAGCGACGCGCCGATGTCGGTGATGGGCGCGGCACCCGTTTGAGCGAGGTCGAGCCCAGGCACGTCGGTGACGACCATCGCCCCCGGGCTGAAGCCGTCGTTGCGGTCCCACTCCGTGGGTCGACCGGCACTCCCGACGCGTTCGGGTACCTGAATTCCCGGTCGAAGCTCGCGCGGCGTCGGGTCGAGCTCGACGCGAAACGGCTTCGGGCACTGCGCGCGGTCGTCCCGACCGGGATCGGGCAAGTTCCGCTCGCCGCGACCTGGATCGACTACGGCAGCGGTCGGTTCGCCAGGTCGGGGAGCTGAGGTCGCACGGGCACCGGCCCGAGTGCCGCCTGGCGGGCGAGGCGGCGAGCGAAGCCCGTGAGGACCCGCTGGAAGAACCAGCGGACCAGCAGCCCGGTGCCCGGCACCCGGGGCTCGAAGCGCGACCGCCACGCGATGAGCGTGCCGCTGCCGTCCTCGGAGAGGTGCACGTCGGCGCGATACCCGATGACCGGCATGCCGGAGAGCAATGTGTATCCGAGGTGCGTCGGCGGCTCGAACACCACCACCTGCTCCCGGCTCACGGAGCCGCCGCGACCGAGGCGCCGGATCGCCCCGACGCCGTCGGGAGCGGGAACACCCTCCCACTCGAGGTCCGAACGGGTGAGCATCGACCAGGACGCGTACGACCCCGCGTCGGCCAGCCATCGCCAGACGGCAGGCAGGGGTGCCGGCGACCTGGCGTAGACCTCGATGTGCTGCACGCCCACGGTCGTGAACCTAGCGCCCCTGCCGGCGAGGCAACCGCTCTTCACGGGCGGCGGCCATCCCCTCGAGCGCGTCCTCGGTGCCGGCCACGACCCGGCGCATCGACTCGCCAAGCCGCAGCGCGTCCTCCCAGGCGAGGTGCGGGCCGCGCGCCGCCACCTCCTTGGTGGCCCGCTGGGCCAAGGGCGCCGCCGCCACGAGCCGGTCGGCCAGCGCCCGGGCCTCCACCATCAGCTCCTCCCGGGCGACGACGCGCCACACGAGCCCCATCTCGTGGGCGCGTGCCGCCGAGAAGCGCTCGCCCGTCAGCAACATCTCCATCGCGTTCGACGCCACGCGCCAGCTCGAGCAGCGGTTCAGACAGACCGAGGCGTGGGAGCGGATGGGCATCGACCCCGACGCGGTGGGGCGCGCGCTCGACGCGCACAACCCACCGGAGCAGCAGCAGTTCCAGACGATGCTGTTCTCGAAGATCGTGCCCGAGTGCAAGAAGCTCGGCCTGCTCGACGCGTCGGGCGGCTGGCTGCGCGAGCGCTTCACCGAGACCGGCGTGATCCAGTTCGAGGACTGGGTCGACACCGGCGAGGAGTACGCGCTGCTCGACGAGGTCTCGAGGGACCGCGACGCGCAGTCCGCCTAGGTCTCGGCCGGGAAGCCGGGCGGCCAGTTGTACTCGGTCCACCCGGTGCCGACGCGGCCGTCGTCGGTGACGTAGCGGCACATCGCGCGCGGGAAGCGCGTCTCGCGCCCATCCGGAGCGACCAGCAGGATCGGCGCGTGCCCGACGGGCGTCGTCGTGAACGGTACGTCGCCGATGCGCTGGCGCGCGGCGGTCGGCAGCTTCTCGCCGTCGATCTCCACCGCGTTCTCGATCTCGTCGGTGCCGTCGAACGCTTCGAGCTCCCCGGTCGGCACGATCGCGTACCCCGTAGCAAACAGATCGAGCCCCGGGATGATCGAGCGCGCCGCGTGCACAAAGGTGTCGTCGTCGAAGTGGCCTGACGTCCAGTTCCACGGGAACTGCCACCAGTCGCGCACGCCCCACGAGTGGTCGCGCTGCCCGGCGCAGTCGATCGGGAACGTGTGATCACCGATCGTCACGGTCCCGCGCACCCACGACGAGATCTCGTAGCGCGTGGTCATCGCGTACGGGAACGCCGGGCCGCGGCTCTCCCACGCGAGATCGAGGCTGACCGGGATGCGATCGCCTTCGAGCCCGTGGAACGCGGCGGCCGGATCGGGCAACACGGTGCCGGTGGCAGTGCTCGCGACCTTGAACCGCTCCATCGGGTCGGGCCACGAGATCGCGACCGTCGTCGCGGCGGTCTTCGGCGCGAGCGCGGCGTCACCGGCGGGACACGGCAGCGCGTGATCGACCACGAGCACGAGCGGGCGACCCTCACCGACCAGCGCGATCCACCACCACGAGATGCCGAGGTTGGGGTACAGCCCGAGCCGCACGTACCCGCCGTAGGAGGCATCCGGCGCGGCCCAGTCGAGGTACCAGGACTCGCCCCAGAGCTCCTCGGGGCCGGGAGGGTGGCGACCCTCGTCCGCGGCGGTCACCTCGAAGTCACTCATGCCCGCATGACTACCACGAGCTCATGAACGCACGTCGGGACCTGACCGGAGCACGGTGCCGGCGAACGCGCCTGTGTGCGCTCCGTGCGCGAGCGACACCCGTCCGTTCACGACCGTCGCGTCGTAGCCGCGGCTCCGCTGGACGAGCCGGCCGGCGCCGTGCGGGAAGTCGTGCACGTACTCCGGCAGCTCGAGCGCGAGCTCGTCCCAGTCGATCACGTTCACGTCGGCGAAGGCGCCGGGTCGGAGGACGCCGCGGTCCTCGAGGCCCACGAATGCGGCAGTCTGGCCGCTGAGCTTGTGCACGCCGTCTTCGAGCGAGAGCACTTTCCGCTCCCGTACCCAGTACGTGAGCAGGTAGGTCGGCTGACTCGCGTCAATGATCTGGCCGACGTGCGCGCCCGCGTCGGCGAGCCCCATCACGACAGTCGGGTTCGTGATGAGCTCCTCGATCGCGTCGAGGTCCTGGTTGAGGAGCGGCCACTGCAGCGCGGCGCGGCCGTCGGTGGCGAGGCAGGCATCGACCCACACCTGCACCGGCGTCGTACCGTTCGCGCGGGCCCTCGCCTCGAGGCTGTTCGACGGGTCGTTGTCGAGACGTACGAACGGGTCGCCGTCGACGAGGAAGAACGCGTCCATCCCCGGCCACGCATCCGCGGCGTCGGCAAGGAGCCGGGCGCGGTGATCGGCGTTCCGCAGTGCCGCCAGCTTCTCGCCGGCCGGACGACCGCGCAGCTCTTCCCACGCGCCGAAGCGGTCGAACGGCGTGCCGCTGCCGAGCGTGAACACCACACCCACGCTCTTCCCCGTCGTCTGCGGACGGATCACGAGTCCTTCGGCTTGCGCGTCGGCCGCGAGCTGCAGGGCCAAGCGGTAGTGATCACCCTGATCGCGCGTCTGTGACAGGTTGAACGTGACCGGCCGGCCGCTGGCGCGCGCAACGGCCTGCATCCACGCGAGCTCGGACTCCACGCGCGGCTCTGCGGGTCCCTCGCCGTCGAAACGCGGTGAGCATTCGACGATGCCGCGGCCCCGCTCGCCGAGCACGCTCGTGAGGGCGACGAGCTCGTCGGGCTCGGCCCACGTGCCGGGGACGTAGCGACCGTCGGGCACGCGGTGCCGCAGGGTGCGCGACGTCGAGAAGCCGAGCGCACCCGCGGCCATCGCCTCGTCGACCAGCGCGCGCATGTTCGCGAGGTCCTGATCGGTCGGCGGCGCGGTGGGCTCGGTGGTGAGGCTGCGATCCCCCATCGCGTGGTAGCGGACCGCGCAGTGCCCGACCATCCCACCCATGTTCACGCCCTTGGGCAGCTGCTCCAGCGCGTCGAGGTACTCACCGTAGGTCTGCCACGACCACGGCAACCCATCGAGGATGCTGCGCGCGGGGATGTCTTCTACCGACTCCATCATCTCGGCCAGGTACTCGATGTCTTCAGGCCGCACCGGCGCGAACGTCACGCCGCAGTTGCCCATGACCACCGACGTCACCCCGTGCCAACACGACGAGGTGAGCATCGGATCCCACCCGACCTGCGCGTCGAGGTGGGTGTGGAGATCGACGAAGCCGGGAGTGACGACGCGATCGGTCGCGTCGATCTCACGCGTGCCATGGCCGTCGACTTCGCCCACCGCCACGATGCGATCACCCGAGATCCCGATGTCGCCGGTGATGCGCGGCGCACCGGTCCCGTCGACGATCGTGCCGTTCCGAATCACCAGATCGAGGTCCATGCCCGTCACGCTACGACGATCGTGCGCATCGCGCACCGGCGCGCTCGGGGCCCGAGCTCAGGGTGCGGGAGGCGAGACGGCCGTGGTGGCGGCAGCGTGGTGGCGGCGCACGGGAACTTTCCGGACCCCGGCGACGACTCTTTCAATGTCAATGGCTGGGTACGAAAGGGGCAACGAGTGTTTCGCAAAGCATTGGTAGGCGCCGGACTTGTGACGATGGTGCTGGGGGTGGCCAGTCCGGCATTCGCGCACGTAACCGTGCAACCGGGGGAAGCATCCCAAGGTGGATTCACCACTGTGGCGTTCCAAGTTCCGAACGAACGCGACGACGCCAACACGGTGCAGCTCGAGGTCACACTCCCGCTCGACAATCCGGTCGCGTTCGTGAGCACCGAGCCGGTGCCCGGTTGGACGATTCAGGTCGAGCGGTCGACGCTGCCGAAGCCGCTCGTCAGTGAAGACGGCGAGATCACCGAAGCGGTTTCGAAGATCACGTGGTCCGGCGGCTCGATCACTCCCGGAAGCTTCCAGCGGTTCCCCGTCTCCGTCGGCCCGCTGCCGAAGACCGCGAGCCTCGAGTTCAAGGCCGTCCAGACGTACTCGAACGGTGAGATCGTCCGCTGGATCGACGAGACACCCGCGAGCGGCGAGGAGCCCGAGCACCCGGCACCCGCACTCAAGCTGTTGGCGGCCAAGAAGGCCGTCGACACGGCGGCAACCGCCGCGGCCACCGCCGCCGTGCCGAAGGACATCGCCACGACGAGCGACATCGACTCGGCCAAGACCATCGCGATCATCGGCATCGCGGTCGGTGCGCTCGGGCTGATCGTCGCCATCGTCGCGCTGGTCCGGAAGCCCAAGCCAGCGTCGTAGCTCCTGCCCCACCGCTCGTCGGCCCGCACCTCTCGCGCGGAGAGGTGCGGGCCGCGGCGCGCTCGGGCTCGTCCTGCGCGCGGAGATGATCGAGCGCGCGTTCTCTCGTACGCTCGACCCCGCAGCGCAGCCCCCCGTCACCGGACCCGGTCCCAAGAGGCTCGACGCGCTCGTGTCCCGGTGCCCTCGCCAGCTGAAGGAGCCATGAAGATGGGAACTCTGCCGAAGTCAGGTCACGTCGAGGTCGTCGCGAACGCGACGCCCGAGGCCGTCTGGGAGATCGTCAGCGACATCACCCGGGTCGGCGACTGGAGTCACGAGTGCAAGGCCGGCGTCTGGGTCGACGGCGCAACCTCCGCCCGGCCCGGCGCCCGGTTCAAGGGCACCAACAAGAACGGGAAGCAGAGCTGGACCCGCAGCAACGAGGTCCTGACGGTCGACGCGCCCCGCGAGTTCTCGTGGAGGACGGTTCCGTCTCGGCTCTATGCCGACAGCACGGTGTGGACCATCACGCTCGAGCCCGTAGAAGGTGGGACCCGGATCGTGCAGAGCTTCGAGGTCGTGAAGCTCAACCCGATCCTCGATCGCCTCATCTACGCGGTCATGCCGAAGCACCGCGACCGCACGGATGCACTACGAGACGACATGCACCGGCTCGGCGAAGTCGCCCGCACCGGCGTCCCCATCGCCGACTGACCGTCGGCGCTACGCGCTCGACCGAGCTCACATCACTTCCGTTCCGTCGGGTCTGAGCACGCGCAGCGCTTCTCCGTCGAATTTCGCGAGCCATCCGGGTTCGTGCACGACGTGGTGGTGTCGGTCGCAGAGCAGCACCAGGTTGTCGAGCACGGTCGGCCCACCGGCTGACCAGTGCACCACGTGATGCGCATCGCACCACCCCGATGGCCGGTTGCATCCGGGGAATCGGCACCCGTCGTCACGCACGACGAGCGCCCGACGCATCGGTGGTGGCACCGTCCGCCGGCTCCGGCCCACATCGAGGACCTCGCCCCGGGGACCGGTCAGCACGCGGCTCACCGAACAGTCGCAGAGCAGCCTGCGTACGTCGTCGACGTTGATCGGACCGGTGAACACACCGTCGGTCCGACCCAATCGGCCTTCGGTCAGCGTCTCCCAGTCGACGACCACGTTCACGTGCGCCGTAGGCCGGCTCTCGTCTCCGAGGTGCGCGAGCGCGACCTCGCAGATCCGTACCAGGGCCGCAGCCATCCGCGCCGAACTCGGCAGCGGATCATCGAGCGACGGCGGATCCGTGTAGGCGTGGAGCGCAGTCGTGACCGTCTCGCCATCGACGTCGCTGAGGTCGCCGCGCAATGCGGTGCGGCCGCCGAAGGTCTGCGACACGTGCAAACCATCGAGGTTCCGAGGCTTCTTGCCATCGCGGCGCGCCAGGTTCCGGAAGTGCGCGACGGCGGCCCTCAGTCCATGCATGTCCTTGGCGCGCGCGAGCGTGAGAAACGCGCGTTCGCTGCCCTGGAGCTCGTCGTCGAACCCCTTGACCCGAGCCTCGGCAATCACGCGGACCGCGCCCGTGGAGATCTCGCCGTCGCGCCACGCCCGGTCGACCGCCGGCAGCAGCTCACATACCGCTCCGCACTGGATCGCCGCCTTGGCATCGCCTTCCCGCATGCCCGCCCGGTGCCGCAACCACGCCGCCGTCGAGGCCGCGCCGTCCACCGAGCCCACGCCACGAACATGTCCCGCGTGCGCGAGCCCCGCGAACACCGCCTCCAGCCGATCCATCTCCGCGCGCACGGCGAGGAGCTCCTCGGCCATCACCGGATCGGACAGCTCCGACGGGTCGATCTCCACGAGCTCGTCTACGACAAGACCAAGACGATGAGTTACGTCCACCACTGCCACGTTGCCTCCTCCCGCAATCCGAGACCAACCTGCGGGGGAAGCAAGTGGAACAGCCACAGACTATACGAATGTACGTTCGTATGTCAAGAGCTCGCTGCAGGCGGCGGTGCGGAACGGAACTCGGGCTCGGCCGGGCTCATGACCCCGACCGAGTTGCCGTCGGGGTCCGCGACGACGGCGTAGCGCGCACCCCAGAACGCGTCGTAGGGCTCCTGCTGACCCGCGTACCCCGCGCTCGTGAGCTTGCTGTACACGGCGTCCACCTCGTCCCGCGACGCGACGCGGAACCCGATCACCGCTCCGGTCTGCCCTTCGGGCCAGCCCCGATTCCACTCACGCGCGAACGGGAGACTGTCGAGGTCGAAGTCGAACCCATCGGACGTGCCCAGGTTGCGGTGATTCGCAGCCCACTTGGCGTCGGTCGGAACGATCTCGACGCCGAGCGCCTCGTAGAACGCCACCATCGCGTCCATGTCCCGGACCACGAGGTTGAGCCCGTCGAACACCGGTCGGTCATCAGCCACGACGGCGCCTCACTCCACCGGTCAGCTCGAGAAGTCGGGAACCGCGGCACGCGGGTTGGCGGCACGGCCCTTCGGCTCCTCCCACTCTTCCTGCCGACCGAGGGCCGTCAAGTCCAGGAAGTAGTACGAGCCGCCGAGCATCTCGGTTCCCCGCGCGTACACGGAGTACGTGTGGAAGACCGCGTCGCCGTCGCGCAGGAACATGCTGCAGCCGGGCTGCTCCGACGAGCCCTCGCCCAACCAGCCCATGCCGTGCTGCTCCAGCTCGGGCAGCGTGCGGAAGTTCCACATGACGGGTGCAACCGACGCGTCGATCGTCACGTTGAAGTCGTAGTTGAAGTCCGAGCCGTTCGACGAGAACCACGGGAACGTCCAGCCACGCTG
This sequence comes from Actinomycetota bacterium, assembly GCA_016870395.1. GTDB lineage: Bacteria > Actinomycetota > Acidimicrobiia > IMCC26256 > JAENVU01 > SHUZ01. The sequence continues at coordinate 143,080 of VGBT01000002.1, forward strand.
CGTCTTGTAACGCTCGATCTTCGCGAGCGGCGCGCGCGAGACCACGACGAACGTCGTGTCGCGCGAGTGCAGGTGCCGAAGGAGGCCGTCGCACATCTCGTCCGCGGCGCCCGTGCAGCTCGGACACCCTTCGTCCCACTCCGGATCGAACATGAAGTGCTGGACGATCAGCTGCGACCGGCCATCGAAGAGGTCGAGCAGGCCAACCTTGCCGTCGGGGCCGTCGAGCACATAGTCCTTGTCGACCTTCACCATCGGGAGCTCGCGCCGCTTCGTGTTCAACGCATCGCGCGCCCGGGTCATCGCCTTCTCCTCGGCAAGAAGCTCCTTGCGGGCGACCAGCCACTCTTCCCTCGAGGCAACCTTCGGAAGACTCATGTCACGGCTCCTCCTTCGCAGCTCTGAACCCGGGTACTCAAGGTGCAGACCGCCGCAGCCTTCCAGACTCACCGATGCGACGAACCAGGACCATGAACCCTGATCGCCACTTCGGGCAATGTCTGGGTAGATGGGCAGCGTTGGCGCCGGACCGGACAATCAGCTGATCGAGGCATCGCTCACTGATGCCGACTGCTTCACCGCGATCTTCGAGCGACATTTCGGCGCAATCTACTCCGACGCCGCTCGGCGCCTCAGACCGGAGCCCGCGGACGATGTGAGCGCGGCCGTGTTCGTGGAGGCATTTGTCGGTCGCCGCCGCTTCGACCTCGCGCAGCCAGACGCCCGCCCGTGGCTCTACGGCATCGCGACGAATCTCATCCGGCGTCATCACCGGAGCGAGACGCGCCGCCTCAAGGCCTACGCGCGTGCGGTTCCGGGTGCGGACATCAATGCTCCCGACGTCGACAGCCGGTTGGATGCGGAAGCGACCGGACCGCTGCTCGCTGCCGCGCTCCACCGGCTCGCGAATCACGACCGTGACGCGCTGCTCCTCTTCGCCTAGGCCGACCTTTCGTACGAGGCCATCGCGATCGCGACCGACGTTCCCGTCGGCACCGTGCGGTCGCGCATCCACCGCGCCCGCAACCAGCTCCGAAGCGCACTCGGCACCGATTCGTTCGCACCAGTGCAGGAAGGCGACGCGCCATGAACGAACTGGATCTCCTCAAGGAGTGGATGCCCGCTGTCCCCGCCTCCGACGACGTGCGCGCCCACGCGCTCGCGGCACTCCAGGCCCAGCAGTCAGCTGGTCCGCCAGCGACGCCCGTTCGTCGCCCGATCTCGCGCCGCGTCACTGGCCGAGTCGCGATCGCCTTTGCGCTCGCGACGGCACTCGTGGTGGGCGCGATCGTGTGGGGTCAGCGCGAGGTCGACCGACGGGTGTCCGACGTCGAGACCGTCGCGCTCCCGAAGGACGCGCTCGGGGACGGGACGCTCGGGTCCGGACCGGTGAACATCCTCGTCGTCGGGTCCGACTCCCGCGCGCTGCTCAACAACGACGAGGCGTTCGGGAGCGCGACCGAGGTGCCGGGAGCGCGGTCGGACACGATGATCGTCGTCCGCGTGGACGGCGACACCGCGACGGCGTTGTGGGTGCCGCGCGACCTCAGGGCAAGTGCCGACCCGACGGACACGACGAGGATCAACGCGAGCTTCAACTCGGGACCCGCCGCGCTGATCGCAGCGTTGCACACGCGCCTCGGCATCTCGATCGACCACTACGTCGAGATCAACTTCAGCTCGTTCGAGAAGGTCGTCGACATCCTCGGTGGCGTGCGCATTGCGACCCCCGGTCCCGTGCGCGATGTCTTCACCGGACTCGATCTCCCGGGGCCAGGGTGCCAGGCGCTGAACGGAACCAAGGCGCTGCAGTGGGTCCGCAGTCGCCACCTCGAGGCTTTTGTGAACGGCGTCTCGACGGACGGGAGCTCCCGCGCGGATCTCGATCGTGCCGAGCGGCAGCAGGCATTCATCCAAGCGATGGGACACGCCGCGCGAGCGCGCGTGGGCCACGACCCGAAGGCTGCGCTCGCGCTCGCCGATGCAGTGATGCCCGACCTGGTCGTCGACTCCCGGTTCTCCCGCTCCGAGATCCTAGGCCTCGTGCGCGTGTTGCTCGACATGAACTCCGCCGGCATGACGACGGCGACCGTGCCGGTCGTTGCGGCACCCGAGGGCACCGTCGATCTTCAGCTCCCCGCTGCGGACGCCGCGCTTGCGCCCTTCCGCGGGGAGTCCAGGCGCACCGGCCCGTCATCGAGCGCACCATCGCCGCCGGCCCCGGCGTGCTGATTCTGCCGACGCACTACAACTGGTCGAGGACCTCGATGCCGCGGTCGAGCAACGGCGGCCCAATGCGGCGTAGGAGCCCGCGCTGGGAGTCGTCGTCGCTCGGCAGCTGGTGCGGGATCGAGTGCTCGCAGCGCGCGCCGTAGGTCGCCGCCGCGACCATCGCCGCCGCGAGCACGGCGCGCTCCCCGTCGTCGAAGTCGGCGCCTCGCGCGACCTCGTATTCGCTCACGAACGCCGCGACCTCGCTCGGGCTCGGGAAACGGGGACCGGCGCGAGTCCAGTCCGCACTGAACGTCACCGCGGCGGGCCCGAGCGCAGCCGGTTCGCGGTCGATGTGCACGCTGTCCCAGTCGTAGACCGCACGGATCTCCCCGCCGTCCACGCACACGTTCTCGATGCGCCAGTCTCCGTGGGCCACCACCGAGCGGCCGGCCGACGTCGTTCGCAGTCGCGCCAGCGACTCCATCCGCAGCTCGTCGATCCACTCCGCCCCACCACGCGTCGCCGCGAAGTCGAACCGGGGCGAGTGCGGCACCGGGTACAGCGCACCGTCGGGCGCGGTCAGCGGGTGGGACACGCCCTCGAGCCGCGCTCGGTGCGGTTCGCCGAGTCGCACGAACCGCGCGAACCCGCGCGCCAGCACCGCCCGCACCGCCGGATGGTGGCCATCCGCACCGCCGCGGCACCGGAGCATCACTTCGGCCGCAAGGTGGCCCGAACCGCACGGCGTGGCCGGAACGAGTGGGCGGGGCGCGGGAAAGCCGTCGGTTGCGAGCGCGCCCTGCACCGACGCGACCGCGTCGAGATAGTCCCGCCGCACGGACGCACGGTGGCCCTTGACCACCACGGAGCGGCCGTCGGTGAGCCGAACTCCATGGACACTGCCGCTGCTCGCCTCGAAGAACTCGTAGGCCTCGATCGCCCCGCCGAGGTGCGCAAGGCACCAGGCGTCGACCGCCCCGGCGATTGCGTCCGGCTCAGCCGTGCCGAACAGCGCGCGTTCGAGGGGGAGGTCATCGATCCCCCACTCCGCGACCCGCGCGGCGATCAGATCACCCAGGCCTGGCACGCCGACGATGATCGCGTGCCCGCCCCGCTCCCGCCTGCGGGCGTGCGCTCGGCGGCAGGAACCGGCAGTGTTGGAGGGTGGACGGACCGACGGATGCATCGAGCGCCCCGATCAGCCCCGCGGTCGGCGTCGCGATCCGCGCCGAGGAGCCGGGCGACGTCAGGGCCATCTCCGATGTGGTCGCGGCAGCGTTCGGATCGCAGGCCGAGGCCGACCTCGTGCAGGCCATCCGCGAGTCGGAGCACTTCGTGCCCGCGTGGTCGTTGGTCGCCGAAGCACACGGACTGATCGTCGGGCACGTGATGGTCAGCTTCGCGACGCTCGTCGACGGGAGAAAGAGCCGCCGCATCACGATGCTCTCACCGTTGGCCGTCGTCCCGGACGCGCAGCGCCACGGCATCGGATCGGCGTTGGTGCGTGAGGTCGCGGCACGCGTCGACGAACACGGCGAGCCGCTCATCGTTCTCGAAGGGAGCCCTGCGTTCTACGGGCGCCTCGGGTTCGAGTTCGCCGTCCCGTACGGCATCCACATCAAGCTGCCCGAATGGGCGCCGCCCGAGGCCGCGCAGGTGCTCCGCCTCCGCAGCTACGACGCGGCCCTGCGAGGCCGAGTGGTCTACCCGCCCGCGTTCGACCTCGTGACCGAGGACTGACGCAACCCGACGACCTTCCCGGCCTCGTCGAACGTCCACGGGTGGATCTTCTCATCGCGCTCGCTCCTGCCTCCGAGCTGCGGGAGCACTGCACTGCTAGTACCCGGTTACGACCAGCTTCGGCTTGACGCTCGTCAGGTAGACGATGCTCGCGATAAGACTGCCGATCCCGCACGCGACCAGCAACACGATCGGAAGCACGATCCAGACGGTCTTGCTCTGCCCGATCGCCTGCCACGCAGCGTCGGACCGTTTGGTGACGTCGACCAACACGATGATCGCGACGACCAGCGCGACGAACTGGACGAGGGCGAGCAGGACGATGAGGAGCTCAGGCGCGCCGATGCCCATATCGGACCGTACCGCACTCTCCGAGCCACGGGGCCTTGCGCGCTGGATGCCTGGACGGGACTCATTCGGCGTCGACGCTCTCGGGCCATCAAGATTCGACCCGGCGCGCCGGCGAACCGCTCGTAGACCGGATCCGTGCGGGTGCCGGCAACGACGAAGCCCTTCCGCTCGTAGAGCCGACGCGCCGGATTCGTGCTCGTGGTCGTGAGCACGACCTGTCGTGCGCCCAACCGCCGGGCGTCTGCGAGGGCCGCATCGAGCAGCGCGCTGCCTACGCCCCCGCCGCGGAGGTCCCGGTCGACGTAGAGCTCCGCGATGTAGAACGCGTCGGGCGGAATGGGAGCGTCGACGCGGCCACGCGCGCGCAGCTTGGGGAGCAGTCCGAAGATCCGGATGGGGCCGAGCACCTGTAGCGCGAGCTTCACGTCTCCGAGCTCGATGCCCGTGCTCGCGGCGTGCCACCAGTACTGGAGCATGCCCACCACCGCATCATCCCGGCACGCGACGAGCACCGGCTTCGTCGCGTCGGTCACACCGTCGCGCCGGACCTGCGCCACGCCGAATCGGCGCGCGCTCCACGGTGCCGAACATCCCGACGAGCTCCGGACCGGGCACCCCGAACCGCATCTCCGCGACGCGATCCACTTTTGCTTCGGTCGCGGCTCTGATCTCCAGGTCGGGCACGCGCGGGATTGTACGAGTGCGGGTAGCGTCGGGCGCGTGTCGCGAATCGAGGACCGACTCACGGAGCTCGGCATCGAGCTCCCCGCACCGTTCGCACCGGTTGCGAACTACCTCTCGTGCGTGCAGGCCGGCGACCTCCTCTTCGTCGGCGGCCACGGCCCGGACACCGGCGGCGACATCGTGCTCGGCAAGGTCGGCAGCGACCTCTCGCTCGAGCAGGGTCGCGAAGCCGCGCGTCTCACTGCGCTCTCGATCCTGGCCACGATGCGTGAGGAGCTCGGCGATCTCGACCGCGTGCGCCGCATCGTGAAGGTGCTCGGCATGGTGAACGTTGCGCCCGGGTTCAATCAGACGCCCGCGGTGATCGACGGCTGCTCGGACCTCCTCGTCGAGGTGTTCGGTGACGCGGGTCGCCACACGCGCTCCGCGGTGGGCATGGCCGCGCTGCCGTTCGAGATCCCCGTCGAGATCGAGCTGATCGCCCAGGTCGACTAGCGAACTATTCCGGTGCGGGGAGGGAGCTGCGACCGCCGGTGCCCCACCACGACGCAGTGAGCTGCGCCTTCTCGGAGCGCGGCACGATCTCCTCGAAGACGCGCTTGTACGCGGTACGGAGGATGAGCCATTTGCCGTCGCGCTTCACGTAGTCGTCCTCGTAGAAGGCAGCACCACGGATGTCGAGGTTCCACTGGGTGTCGATGACCCAGTCCTCGAGCGCCCAGACACCCGTCGCACTGTCCGGGCCGGTGAGCGCGATCTCGGGGTGATGCGCCTTGTGGCTCGACAGGAAGGTCTCGCGCCCCATCGCCTTGCGGAAGAACCCGACGATCGCATCGCGGCCGTCGTACGAGTACGCGCCTGCGCTGTACGCGCACGTGGCCTCAGGGACGAAGAGCTCGGCGATGTCGTCCCACTGCTTCAGGTCCAGACAGCGGAAGTACGCGTACTTGAGGCGCTCGATCGCTGCGATCTCCACCAGGTCGGCCGGGGTCATGAGTAGCGCGCCTCCTTGCCTCGGGATTCGCCGTGCTTCGCCACCGCGTCGCGCAGGTCCGAGACCAAGTCGTCGACCACGTCCGCATGGGCTGGCGAGAGCATGAGATGCAGGCCGCGCGGGTCGGTGTTGCGGTTCAGGTTCCAGCCCTTCGCGTCGAGCACGTCGCCGACGGCGTAGAGGTCCAGCGTGTCCGAGCACAGGGCGAGAACCGGGCCGATCGGGTCGCCGAGGACGTCGATGCCCTCGAGCGCGTCGATCGCGCTTCGGAGCCTGCCGGTCGTCTCGACCAGGCCGCCGACGATCTCGGCGTAGCCCGACGCACCGAGATAGTGCATCACCGCCCAGGCGGTTGCGATCGGGGCAGCGGGCCGCGCGCCCGCGACACCGGGCGAGCCGTAGAGCCCTGCACCCCACCGGTCGTAGAGGAACACCTGGTGGCCGAACCAGTCGTCGTCACGGTGCAGCACGACCGAAGCGCCCTTCGGGCAGTAGCCGTACTTGTGCACGTCGGCCGACATCTCCGTGACCCCCGAGACCCGGAAGTCCCACGGCGGCACGTCGTGGCCCAGTCGTTCGAGGAACGGGAGCACGAAGCCGCCGATGCACGCGTCGACGTGGCAACCCGCGCCGTGCTCGGCTGCGAGCGCGGCGAGATCGACGACCGGGTCCATCACGCCGTAGGGGTACGAGAACGCGGACGCGACCACGACGGCAGTAGACGGCCCGATGAGCTCTGCGGCTGCGCTCACGTCGGCTCGCCACCGCTCGTCGAGTGGAACCGTGACAACGTCCATCTCGAAGTAGTGCGCGGCCTTGGCGTAGGCGGGATGGGCAGAGGCCGGCACGAGAATCTGCGGGCGTCCGACGCCCCGCGCCTTCGCGCGCTCACGGTTCACGAGCATCGACATGAGGATCGACTCGGTACCACCCGAGGTCATCGAGCCCCCTCCCGCCTCGGGGAGGTGCACCATCCCGGCCGCCATCCCGACCACATCGCGCTCGAGCGCCGCGATCTCGGGGAACTTGAACGGGTTCAGGGCGTTGTGGAACAGGTAGCGGCGGTTGACCGCCGCCATGAGCTCCTCGAGGTCGTCACGGCCCGTCGGGTAGACGAGGCCGAAGAGGCGCGCGCCGTGCACGTCGGGCTCGAGGGCCTGGCGCGCGTCGAGGTCGGTGAGGATCGCCTCGGCCGCGAGCCCGACGGAGGGAAGCGGTGCCCGGGCCGGGCGGTCGGGGGTCACGCCGGCGACGCTATCTTGCGTACCGGACGCGGGGCACCGCCTGTGTCAGGCCGCGAGCCGGGTCGAGAGGTCGTTGCACGCCTCGCAGGTGGCCTCGGGCACGACCCCGAGGCGCATGAGCATCGCGAAGACCTTGCAACCGAAACAGTAGGCGAACACCGACTCGCAGAAGGCGGCGAACACGAGACCGGCCAGGATCACCTGGGCGACGCCGTCGGCGCCGAAGCCGAAGTGGGCGACGAGCGCGCTGAGCGAGAACGCGGCGCCGATCCCCTGCGCGAAGCGCTTGGGTGGGCCTGCGACCAACCGGGGGGTCACGTCGAGCCGAGGGGTGACGACGCGGGTGACGAGCTGGCCGAGCGGGCTGAAGCTAGGTCCCGCGAGCACGCGCGCGACGAAGCCGTATGCGAGGGGCACCAGCACCCACCACTGGCCGAGCCCGAGCACCGCGCCCGCCATCACGACCACGCCCGCCGCGACGAGACGCGCGGAGACCTCGTTGACGGGGTTCGGGAAGGCGAGCAGCCGTCGGACCATGTCGGCAACCTACGGCGCAATTCCCGACCATGCAAGTCGTCTTTTGTCACATGCCCCGCGGGCTGGCAGATGGCTTGCACTTGGGTGCGCGACCAGGCAGTCTCTTGCACCGCCTGACGCCTCGTCAGGTTCGTGAGGGGGAACCGTGCAGCGATTGAGGTGGGTGGCCCTGCTGTTGGTGTTAGCGCTCGTGGCCGCGGCATGCGGCCGTAGCGACGACAAGTCCGAGGGCTCGTCGGGCTCCACGACGACCGCCGGATCCAGTGGCGTCAAGAGCGCAGACTTCGGGTCACTCACCGAGGTCTGCCAGGACGGCGATCCGTCGGATGGGCCCGCACCGGGCGTCTCGGCCGACGAGATCAACATCGCCACGTTCTCGGACCCTGGTTTCACCGGGCGCCAGGGCCTCAACCAGGAGCTGTTCGACACCGCAGAGGTGTTCGCGGCCTGGTGCAACGAACGGGGCGGGATCAACGGCCGCGAGATCGTGGTCCACGAGCGCGACTCCGCGCTGTTCAACGTGAAGGCCAAGATGACCGAGGCCTGCGCCGAGGACTTCATGATGGTCGGCGGCGGCGCGGTCTTCGACCAAGACGGCGTGAGGACCCGGCTCGAGTGCATGCTGCCCGACATCGCCGGGTACGCGGTGTCGCCAGAGGTCCGCGGCTCGGATCTGCTCGTGCAGCCGGTCCCGAACTCGATCAAGACCCTCCCTGTGGGCGACTACGTCTACCTCAAGCGGAAGTACCCGGACGCAGTCGACCACGTCGGCATCCTCACCGGCGATCTCGTGACCACCAAGCTCGTCGGCCAGCAGAACAAGGAGGCGGTCGAGAGCCTCGGGTTCGAAGTCGTCTACGACGACGTGTACCCGCCGGCCGGCGTCACCGACTGGACGCCCTACGCCCAGGGCGTGAAAGACAAGGGCGTGAAGGGGCTCATCTGGGTCGGCGAGCCCGAGAACCTTGCCGGCCTCATGAAGGCGTTCGCGAACATCGGCTACGACCTCGACTGGGTCCGCACCGACGCCAACCACTACGACCAGAAGCTCATCGAGGTGGCGGGCTCCGCCCTCGACGTCCCGGTGCTCATCCGGAGCGCGTTCGAGCCCTTCGAGGACGCGAGCGACGACAACGCGACCGGTAAGTACCTCGCGGCGTTCGAGCAGTACAAGCCCGACGGCAAGAGCCGCGGCTACCTGGGCCTGCAGGCATGGTCGGCATGGCTGCTCTTCGCCGAGGCGGCCAAGCAGTGCGGCAACAACCTCACCCGCAAGTGCGTCATGGAGAACGCGCAGAAGGTCAACGAGTGGACCGGCGGGGGCCTGCACGCCAAGACCGACCCCGGCAGCGGTGACGCCTCGCCGTGCTTCGCGCTCGAGCGAGCAACGCCCGACGGCTTCAAGCTGGTGAGCGACACCAAGCCCGACGACGGCATCTTCAACTGTGACCCCAACAACGTGTACACGCTGACGGGCGACTACCCGAGCGGCGTGACGCTCGAGGAGGTCGGCAAGAGCATCTCCGAGCTGAAGTAGCGCCGGGCGTACGTGGACAAGTTCCTCACGTTCACGATCGTCGGCCTGACGCTCGCGGCGATCTACGCGATCATCGCGAGCGGTCTGGTCCTCACCTACACAACGACCGGCATCTTCAACTTCGCCCACGGCGCGGCGGGGATGCTCGCCGCGTTCACGTACTGGCAGCTCCGTTACGACTGGGGCTGGTCGGCACCGATCGCGCTGTTCGTGGTGCTGCTCGTGCTCGCGCCGCTGTTCGGCGTACTGCTCGAGACGGTGATCATGCGCGGGCTCCAGGGGACGACCGAGACCGTCAAGCTCGTCGTCTCGATCTCGCTACTCCTGTTCATGATCGGCCTCGCCCAGCTGATCTGGAGGCCCGGGGTCAGCCGACCGATGCCCTCGTTCTTCGAGGGGCGCACACCGATCGACCTCGGCCCGACGACGATCACCTGGCACCAGGCGATCACCATCGCCGTCGCCATCGCGGTCGCGATCGGCTTGCGCATCTTCCTGACCCGGGCCCGCATCGGCATCGCCATGCGCGCCGCCGTCGACGATCGCTCGCTCACGATGCTCAACGGCGCCCGGCCGAATCGGGTCTCGATGCTCGCCTGGGCGCTCGGAACCTCACTCGCGGCGCTCGGCGGGATCCTGATCGCGCCAGGTCCGGGCCTCGAGGCCGCGTCGCTCTCCCTGCTGATCGTCTCGGCGTACGCGGCCGCGGTGTTCGGACGCCTCCGTAGCCTTCCCATGACCTTCGTGGGCGCGATCGTGGTCGGCCTTGCCGAGGGCTACCTCGCGGGCTACCTGCCCCAGAACCAGTACCTCACCGGCTTCCGGATCGCCAGCCCCGCGATCATCCTGTTCATCGTGCTCCTCGTCCTGCCCAACCCGCGCCTGCGCGGGCGCATGACGAGGTCGCGCGAGTTCTTCCCGATGCCGACGATCACCGGTGGCCTCGGGTTCGCGCTCACCCTCGTGGTCGCCGCCGTGATGCTGGCCACGACGCTCAGCGACGCCGATCTCATCACCTACGGCCGCGTCTTCCCGATCGGGATCGTCGCGCTGTCGCTCGTCCCGCTCGCCGGCTTCGCCGGCCAGATCTCGCTGTGCCAGCTCAGCTTCGCGGGTATCGGCGCCATCGTGATGGCGCACCTCGGAGCGGGCGGGGATCCACTCGCTCTCGTCTGGGCGGTCCTGATCGCCGCCGCGGTGGGGGCGGTCGTCGCGCTCCCGGCGTTGCGGCTCTCCGGCATCTACCTCGCGCTGGGCACCGCGGCGTTCGCGGTGATCCTCGACCGTTGGGTGTTCAACCTGCCGCGCTTCGAGGTGTTCGGTCTCTTCGAGGTCAACCTCTTCGCCGGGGGCTCGGTGGCGGTCGATCCCATCCGCGCGTTCGGCACCGAGTTCGACGATCCCGCGTCCCAGATGATCATCGCGGCGGTCGCGTTCGCGCTCGTGGCGCTCCTCGTCGTCTGGATCCGGCGCGGTCGGCTCGGCCGTCGGCTCCTCGCCATGAAGGACAGCGAAGCGGCATGCGCGACGCTCGGGCTCAACCTGCTCAGGACCAAGCTCACCGTGTTCGCCCTCTCGGCCGGGATCGCCGGCCTGGGCGGTGCGCTCTATGCCACCCAGCTCACGAGCGTCCAGCCCGGGAACTTCGAGCTCGTGCAGAGCCTTCAGGTCTTCGCCCTCACGGTCGTGGGCGGGATCGGCGCGGTCGGCGGCGCGCTCTTCGCCGCAGTGTCGCTCTACGCGTTCCTGCCGCTGCTCACCACCCTCTGGCCGGCAACGGTCCGCTGGGTGGGCCTGCTCCCCGGCGCAACCGGCATCGGCCTGGGTCGCAACCCGAACGGCGCGGTCCACGAGATCCGGCAAGGATTCCTCCCGCTGTTGGCGGCCCGGGCCGTCCTCACGGTCATGTGCGTCGCGGTGACCGGCGCGTACGTCTTGCGGCTGCTCGATTTCATCGACAACTGGACCTTCGTGGTGCTGCTGATCGCCTGCCCCGTGATCGCCACGATCGCGGCCGGTCTCGCCAAGCCCAGGGCCGTCGAGGTGGCAGCCGGTCACGGCGCGGAGCTGCACGACGTCCCGGTCGAGTGGCGAGGGATCGACCGACCGTGGACCGAAGCCGACGCCGAGGAGCTCGACCGCCGGCTCGGCCTCAGCGAAGTGGAGCTGCGCGGTGTCGGCTGACACGAACGCGCTGTTGTCGGTGCACGACGTCACCGTTCGCTTCGGTGGCAACGTCGCGCTCGACGAAGTGAGCCTCGACGCCGTGCCCGGCTGCGTCACCGGCCTGATCGGCCCGAACGGCGCGGGCAAGACCACGCTGTTCAACGCCATCACCGGTTTGCTGCCGCCGGACGCGGGTCGGGTCCTGCTCGGTAAGCGCGACGTGACCAAGATCGGGCCGACCCGCCGGGCCCGCCTCGGCCTGGCCCGAACGTTCCAGCGGCTCGAGCTCTTCAGCCTGCTGAGCGTGCGCGAGAACATCCGTGTCGCCGCCGACATCCGGCGCGGATGGTCGCGTGACAAGGCCAACCCGACTGAGGTGGTCGAGTCCATCATCGATCGCATCGGGCTGAGCGACGTTGCCGATGCTCGCGTCGATGCACTCCCCACGGGCCAGTGCCGCCTGGTCGAGCTCGGCCGGTGCCTGGCCACGCGGCCCCAGGTGCTGCTGCTCGACGAGCCGGCCTCGGGCCAGAACGAGACCGAGACCGCCGCCTTCGCGGAGCTCCTCGTCGAGCTCGCCCACGAGGGCATCGCGGTCGTCCTCGTGGAGCACGACGTCCATCTCGTCATGAACGTCTGCCAGACGGTGCACGTGCTCGACTTCGGCCGGATCATCGCCACGGGCACTCCCGAGGAGATCCAGCAGAACGAAGCCGTGCTCACCGCCTACCTGGGCTCGGTCGCGACGTGAACCTGCTCGAGCTGCGCGAGATCCGGGCCGGCTACGACCGCATCGACGTCCTGTTCGGCATCGACCTCGTCGTTCCCGAGGGCAGCGTCGTGGCACTCCTCGGCCCGAACGGGGCCGGCAAGTCCACCACGTTGCGCGTCGCCGCCGGTTTGCACCCACCGACGGCAGGCGATGTGCTCGTCGCGGGGCGGCGGGTCAACGGCGTCCCACCGGAGGAGCTCGCCCGCCGCGGCCTGTGCCTCATTCCCGAGGGTCGCGGCATCTTTCCCAACCTCACGGTGCGCGAAAACCTGCGCATGATGAGCTACACCGGCGTCAAGCTCGCCGACATCGAGGAGCGCGCGTTCGACCGCTTCCCCCGCCTCGGGGAGCGGATCGTCCAGACCGCGGGGACGCTCTCCGGTGGCGAGCAGCAGATGCTCGCGATGGCCCGCGGGCTCGCGACCGATCCGGCGCTGCTCCTCCTCGACGAGCTGTCGATGGGGCTGGCGCCGATCATCGTCGAGGAGCTGTACGAGATCGTTGCCCAGGTCGCGCGAGAAGGCGTGTCGATCCTGGTGGTGGAGCAGTTCGCGAGCACCGTCCTCGGCGTCGCCGACTACGCGGCGATCCTGGTGCACGGTCGCGTGGCCAGGGTGGGCCGCCCGGCCGAGCTCGCGGATGACCTGTCCGAGGCCTACCTGGGGGCATGAGGAGAAGATGAGCGAGACCCACGACCGCGTCGAGCAGTTCAAGCAGGAGATCTCCGAGATGAAGGTGAAGGACCCGGCAACGGGCCGCGACCGCGTCTGGCTGCGGGTCGGCGTCGCGCTCATGGTGGTGGGCCTGGGCGTTGCCGTCGCCGCGTACTTCCCGTCGCACGCCGGCAACGACCTCGAGCAGCGCGACGCGATCGTCATGGCGCTCGGAGGCCTGGCTGCGACCGTGGTCGGCTCGGCGTTGTTCCTCCGGTACTCGCTGGCGGGCTTCCTGCGATTCTGGCTGGCCCGCTTCGTCTACGAGCAGCAGGCCCAGACGGACCGACTGCTGGGCGCCGGCCCGGAGAAGTCCCCTCAGGAAGGGCTCCCTCGGCTCAACGGCTAGGGCGCAAGGCAAGGAGGCGCTCGATCGCCTCGTCGAGCACCTCGGGGCGCTTGCAGAACGTGAAGCGCACCAGCGACCGTCCGGCATCGGCGTCGTCGTAGAAGACCGCGTTCGGGACCGCGACCACGCCGCAGCGCTCCGGCAGGCTCCGGCAGAACGCCAGGCCGTCGTCGGCTCCCAGGGGCCGGATGTCGGCGGTGACGAAGTAGGTGCCTTTGGGCGGGTACACCCTGAACCCGGCCCGGTCGAGCCCGGCGACCAGACGGTCGCGGCGGGCCTGCAGGTCCACCGCGACCTCCCGGAAGTAGGCGTCGGGAAGCGCGAGTGCGTGCGCGATGGCGTACTGAAACGGTGCGCCGCTCACGTAGGTGAGGAATTGCTTCGCCGTCCGCACCGCGGCGCACAGCGCCGGCCGCGCGCAGGCCCAACCGATCTTCCAGCCGGTGAAGGAAAAGGTCTTGCCGGCGCTCGAGATCGTGACGGTGCGCTCGCGCATGCCCGGCAGCGTCGCCAGCGGCACGTGGGCCGCGTCGTCGAACGTGAGGTGCTCGTAGACCTCGTCGGTGACGGCGACGAGGTCGTGCTCGCGGCAGCACTCGGCGACGATCTCGAGCTCGGCCCGTGAGAACACCTTCCCGGTCGGGTTGTGCGGTGAGTTCAGGAGCAGGACCCGTGTCTCGGGCGAGATCGCCTCGGCGAGCGCCCGAGGCTCGAACGTGTAGTCGGGCGGGCGCAACGTCACGACCCGCCTGCGGGCGCCGGCCATGGCGACCCCGGCCGCATAGGCGTCGAAGTACGGCTCGAACATGACCACCTCGTCGCCCTCGTCGCAGAGCGAGAGCAGGGACGCCGCGATCGCCTCGGTGGCTCCCGTGGTGACGAGGATCTCGGAGTCGGGTTCGTAGTGGAGGTCGTACCAGCGCGCCTGGTGCCGCGCGATCGCGTGGCGCAGCTCGGGGATGCCGATGCCGGGGGGGTACTGGTTGTGGCCCGCGCGGATCGCGGCAACCGCGGCGTCTGCGACCTCACGAGGACCGTCGGTGTCGGGATAGCCCTGGCCGAGGTTGATCGCGCCGGTCTGCACCGCGAGCGCCGACATCTCGGCGAAGATCGTGGTGCCGAAGCCGTGCAGGCGACGGCTCGGGAACGGGCGCCCGGTGGTCATCGACGCAGGAGGCTAGCGGCGCGAGGATCCCGCAGTGCCCGAAGATCCCTACGGCGTCCGCCAGGACGAGCGCGCGACGTTGACCGGCTTCCTCGACTGGTACCGCGGTGTCGTGGCGCGGAAGGCGGATGGCCTCGGACGCGAGCAGGCAGGCCGCGCTCTCGCACCATCGGGTCTCAGCGTGCTCGGCGTGATCCAGCACCTCGGCTGGGCGGAGCGGCTCTGGTTCCGTTGGCGCTTCGCGGGCGAGGACCTCGACCCCGACCTTCGCGACGACGGAGGGAACGCGCACACGTTCGTCGTCGCGCCTGATGCCAGCGTCGACGACGTGCTCGCCGGTTACCACGAAGCCCAGGAAGACGCTCGCCGGATCGTCGCGGCTGCGTCGCTCGACGCGATCGCCGCACGCGAGCATCGGTTGTTCGGCGCGGTCAGCCTGCGCTGGATCGTCGCGCACATGATCGAGGAGACCGCGCGGCACGCCGGCCACCTGGATCTCATGCGGGAATCGATCGACGGCCGCACCGGCGACTGACTCGCGTGACAACCCCGAGCGCGACTGCTACACAGGTCGGGCACGCTCACGGGGTGAGGGCGATGGTGCGTCGCACGACGACCCTGCTCGCGGTCAGCGGGGTGCTCGCGGCCGACCTCCTGACCCCGGCAAGCGCGGCCGCGACCACCGACACGGATGCGCCCCGCATCACCGTCACGGTGAACCCGCAGACGCCGCCTCCGGGTCCCTCGGGTTGGTACCGGGATCTCTCACCCTTCGGCACGCTCCCCTACGTGGTCGACTTCGTGGATCCCTCGGGCCTCGAGGGCGTCGCCTGCTCCGGGCTCCTCGAGTTCGACATCGGTCCACCCACGATCCTCGGGACCACCTATGGGCACAGCGCCGGCGTGGCCGTCGACGGGGTCCACGTGCTCGACTGCACGGGCACCGACGACGTCGGGAACAGCGGCGTGGGTCCGGGGTCGTCCCCCATGCCGACGGTCTTCAAGATCGACCGCGCGCCACCCGCCATCGAGTGCTCGGCACGCGCCCGCTTCCGCCGCCATCCGCACGCCGGCGTGCTGTTCGCCCGCGTCACCGACGCCACCTCGGGCCCCGCACGCTCCGTGGTCGCGGTGCAGGTCGACCGCTTGCGCACGGGCACCTTCACGGTGCCGGTGACGGCATTCGACGTGGCGGGGAACTCGACCACGTCCAGCTGCACGACGAGATGTGCCACCCGGGACGTCGCTGCTGCGACGGGCGCCGATGGCACCCGTCGACGCGCCCGTAGCAAGCGCGCGGCTCAGGCCGAGGCGCGTGCCGATCGGCGGGTGACGGCCAGCGCGATCGCGCGCCAGCCGAACATGGCGACGAAGAAGAAGCCGGTCGCGACGACCGTGAAGACCGACACTGCGGGCATACCCCGGAAGATCCAGCGCAGCGCCCCGCCGATCAGGACCGCGCCCGGGATGGTGATCGCCAGGCGGAGCCACATGCGGGCGGGGCTGGCGTAGAGACGCGTCGCGAGCCCCATCACCGCGAACCCGACCGCGAGCGGGGCGATCACCTTCAGCGCCCAGAGCGCGCCGCCGGTGATGTCGTGGTTCTCGCGGCCGGCGGCTACGAACACGACGAGCACGAGCCCGTCGAGTACGGGCGACCAGCGGACGAGGCGGGGCGACAGCTGCACGGGGCCAGTCTCTCAGCCGACGCCGCCCACGACCACCTTGGGTGGGTACTTGGAGAACGTCCGCAGGTGTCCGCCTATCCCCTGTTGAAACGCGTCGAGGTACGCGAGCTTGCGGATCATGTACGAATGCTGCTCGAGCGGGTCGAGGTAGAGGTTGTAGAGACGCGAGTACGTGTACTTCTGGGTGACCCCCGTAAAGCCGCCGGGATTCTGCACGTCGCGGTCGTCGTCGGAGGTGGACGCGAGCATGAACTTCCACTCCCCCACGCGCAACGCCGAGAACGTGCTGCCGAGCCAGTAGTACAGGAACTTGCGGTTCGAGTCGGCGCCGGCTCCGACCAGGAACGACGTCTGGTCGACGGCGTCGATGTACCGATCCGACGGGATGGCGTCGGACGCTCCGGCCAGGTGCAGGAGCGTCGGGAAGAGATCCATCAACGAGAACAGGCCGTCGGACGCCTGGCCGGCCTCGACCATCCCGCGCCAGTAGACGACGCCCGGGACCCGCTGGCCGCCCTCCCAGGTGGAACCTTTCGCAGACCGGAACGGTGACCACGCGCTGTCGGGCCAGGTCTCCATCTCGGGACCGTTGTCCGAGGTGATGAAGATCAGCGTGTCGTCGAGCTGGCCGGTCACCTCGAGCGTCGCGACAAGCCGGCCGACGATGTCGTCGAGCTCGATGATCGTGTCCTTGTAGGGATGCTTCGCCGGCGAGGACCCGAGGAATCTGGGATGCGGATAGTTGTCGAAGTGCGTCCCGCGCGTGCAGTGGTAGAGGAACCAGGGCTTCTCCTCGCCCGCCATGCGGATGATGAACTCCTGCGAGTACGCGCACCACTTGTCGTCGAGCTCCGAGAGCACCGGGATAGTGACCTCCTCGACGTTCTCGATGTCGCCGCCGCGCGTCGCGTGCACGAAGCACTTGTTGAACGGCGCGTTCTCGAGCCAGCGGGTGCGCTCCTCCGAGTACACCACCTCGGGGAAGAAGTACGGGTCGCGCCACTCCGTGTACATGTCGGAGACGGAGAGGAACCCGTAGAAGTCGTCGAAGCCGACGTTCTGTGGCTGGCTGTGGCGGTTCTCGCCCATGTGCCACTTGCCGACCGCCTGGGTGACGTACCCGGCGGCCGAGAGCAGCTCGGCGACGGTGACCTCGCCCTCGAGCCCGCCCGGCTCACCGTACATCGGCGGACGCATGAGGCCGTGGCGCATCGGGAGCCTCCCGGTCATCAGCGACGCGCGGCTCGGCGTGCAGCTCGGCTCCGAGTAGCAGCTCGTGAGGAGCATCCCCTCGCGGGCGAGCCGGTCGATGTTGGGCGTCGGCGCGCCGACGGCGACCCCGCCCCCGTAGCAACCGAAGTCGCCCCACCCGACGTCGTCGAAGAGGACCACGAGCACGTTGGTCCGCTTTCCGTCCCGAGCGGCGAGCTTCGCGGCTGCGGCCGCTTCCTGCGCATCGAACACGAAGTGCGGCTCGAGGTGCGCCGCGTCGCGCACGGTCTCGGCGACAACCGGGTCATGGGCCATTGGTGGCGCGCTCCTCGCTACGTCAGGAGGGGCATCGTCCCCGCGAGCCAGTGTGCCGGTCAAGGCGGCGCGCGGTGCACCCGGTCTGGTGCATTCAGACGCGCATCGGGAGTGTCGAGCGGCCCGCCTCGAGCTCGAGCAGGCACCGCTTCCAGCCGAGGCCACCGCCGAAGCCGGTCAGCGTTCCGTTCGCCCCGATGACGCGATGGCAAGGCACCACGATCGAAAGCGGGTTCCGGCCGTTCGCGGCGCCGACCGCACGGGCTGCGCCCGGTCGACCGACCCGGCTTGCGAGCTCGCCGTAGGAGATCGTCTCGCCATACGGAATGGCGCGCAGCGCCTCCCACACCTCGAGCTGGAACGGCGTGCCCTCCGGAGCGAGCGCGAGCTCGAACTCGGTGCGCTCCCCCGCGAAGTACTCGTCGAGCTGGCGCACCAGGGACACGAGCGCGCCGTCGTTGCGCACCCAATCTTCCTCTACGTTCGGCGCGCCGTCGACGAACGCGACGCGCACGACCTCCCCGCCGTTGCGCACAGCGAGCAGGAGCTGGCCCTGCGGACCGTCGTACAGGGTCGAAGAGACGGTCATTGGAGTCCTCCTCCTCCTCGACTGGTCGGCTCCGGCGCCGCGGCGCCGGCCTCCCTTGCCACCCGGGCGCCTGCGCCTCCGAGATCCGTCGCGGCAGTCCAGAGGTGGGCGAGCGCGTAGGCACGCCACGGGCGCCAGGCTTCAGCCCGCGCCAAGGCGGCGGTTGGGCTCCCGTCGAGACCGAGGGCCTCGAGCCCCCGGCGAACCCCGAGGTCGGTGGGCAGGAACGCGTCGGGATCGCCCGCGCCGCGCATGAGCACGTACTCGACGGTCCACGGCCCGATGCCGCACAGCTCACCGAGTCGCGCGCGGAGCTCGGCCCGATCGGCACCGGGGTCGACGGCGATGGCGCCGCGTGCGATCGCGGTCGCCAAGCGCCTGAGCGCCTCGCTCCGGGCGGCGGGCACGCCAAGGCCTTCGAGGCTCGCCTCCGCGATCGTCGCCGCGTCCGGGAACCGATGGGTGAGCGAGCCCTCCGGGCAGTCGAGGGGCTTGCCGTGAGCCTGCACGAGCCTGAACGCGAGCGTCCGCGCTCCGGCCACGGTCACCTGCTGGCCGAGCACGGCCCGCATCGCGAGCTCCGCAGCGTCGACGCTGCCCGCGACGCGACGGCCGGGCGCCAGCCGCACACACTGACGAAGCGCAGGATCGCGCTGCAACACGGCGTCGACTGCAGCCGGGTCGGCATCCAGGTCGAGGAGTCGCCGCGTGCGGTGAACCGCGGCCGTGAGATCCCGGACATCGGCCAGCCGCAGCAGCGCCTCCACCGCGTCGACGCGGGGAACGAGCGCGACCGTGCCGCAGCCGTAGGGAAGCGACAGCGATCGCCGATAGGTGCCGTCGACGACCTCCTCAACCCCCGGCACGGCGCGCGCACCGAGGAACGCGACCAGATCGGCACCGAAAAACGGGGTGCGCACCGCGAGCCGAAGCGAGATCGCGCCAGTCGGGACCGGCTCGGCTCGGCTCGACGCTCGACGAAGCTCGGTCGGCGAGAGCGCGAACACGTCGCGCACGGTGTCGTTGAACTGACGCACGCTGGCGAACCCGGACGCGAACGCGACGTCGGCGAAGCGCACGTCGGTCGTCTCGACCAGCACACGGGCCGTCTGCGCGCGTTGAGCGCGTGCGAGCGCGAGCGGCCCGGCTCCGACCTCGGCAGTCAGCAGTCGATGCAGCTGGCGCTCGCTGTAGCCGAGTCGGGCCGCGAGTCCGCCAACCCCATCCCGGTCGACGACGCCGTCGGCGATCAGGCGCATCGCCCGGGCCACCACGTCGCCGCGAGGGTCCCACTCGGGCGAGCCCGGCGACGCGTCCGGGCGACACCGCTTGCACGCCCGGTACCCGGCCCGGTGAGCGGCAGCCGCCGTCGGGAGGAGCTCGAGGTTCTTCCGGAGGGCAGTGCGCGCTGGACAGCTCGGACGGCAATAGATGCCCGTGGAGCGCACGGCCACGAAGAACCACCCGTCGAAGCGGACGTCGCGGCTTTCGACGGCCCGGTAGCAGGCCTCGGCATCGGGGAGCACCGCGTCAGCATCGCAGGCCGGCGACCGCGATGCTGGCGGGAATCGGCCATGGCGGTCGCTGTGCCACGATGCCGCCGTGCAGATCGACGACGTCGTGCGGGAGGCCGCTGCCCGGACGCCCGGCGGGCTCGCGCTGGTCACCGAGGCGGGGCGAGCGACGTTCGCCGAGCTCGACGCCGAGGTGGACCACCTCGCCACGCGGGTGCTCGACGCGACCGACCCGGGTGACCGGGTGGCGATCCTCTCCGAGAACCGCGCCGGGTACGTGCACGCCTACTACGGCGTGCCGCGAGCGGGCCGGATCCTGGTGCCCCTCAACCACCGGCTCCACCCGGAGGAGTGGGCGAGTGCGCTGGGTCGTTCGGGCGCCCGGCTGCTGCTCGCCGAACCGGACCTGCTCGAGCGCCTCCGAGTGGTCCTCCCCGACCGTTCGACACCCGACCCCGCCTCGATCGAGACCGTCGACCTCTCCTCCCCCGGTTTGTGCTCCGAGGCGCGCATACCGCTCCCGAACGCCCAAACCGGGCAAGGGGCGGGCGGGTCGGAAGGGGCGGGCGGGGCAGGTGGCGTGGCGTGGCTGGTCGGGACGTCGGGCACTACGGGCACTCCGAAGCTCGCCATGCTCACGCACGCCTCGTTGCTCGCAGCCGTCGAGGCCACCCTCGGCGCCCGACCCGTCGGCGACGACGACGTGCTCCTCACCCCGTTCCCGCTGTGCCACGTCGCCGGGTACAACGTGCTCGTCCTGCACCGGCGGGCCCGCCCGCTGGTGCTCATGCGCCGCTTCGACCCTCTCGTGCTCGCGGGCCTCGTGCGCGAGCACGGGGTCACCATGCTCTCGCTCGCCCCCACGATGATCTCGATGCTCCTCGACCATCCGGCAGTCGAAGACCGCGACCTCGCGACGGTGCGCGCGCTCGGATACGGGGCGTCGCCCATCCCCGGGCCCGTTCTGCGCCGCGTCGTCGAGCGTTGGGACTGGGACTGCTCCCAGGGCTACGGCATGACCGAGCTTTCGGGCAACGCGGTGTTCCTCGGACCCGGCGACCATCGCGCTGCGGCTGCGGGCGACAAGCGGCTCCTGCACGCGGCCGGTCGTCCCGCGCCCGGCGTGGAGGTGCGCCTCGCCCGGGCCAACGCCGAGATCCTCGTACGCGCGCCGCAAGTGATGGCCGGCTACTGGCAGGACCCGGATGCAACCGCGCGGGCGCTACGCGACGGATGGCTCCACACCGGCGACGTCGGGCGCGTCGACGCCGACGGGCTCCTCTCGATCATCGACCGCGCGAAGGACGTGATCGTGAGCGGCGGCGAGAACGTGGCCTCGCGTGAGGTCGAGGACGTCCTGCACCGGCACCCGGCGGTGGCCGACGTCGCGGTGATCGGGCTCCCCGACGAGCGGTGGGGCGAGCGGGTGTGCGCGGTCGTGGTGGCCCGTCCCGGCACGACCGTGACGACCGACGAGCTCGTGGACCTCGCCCGGGCCCACCTCGCCGGCTTCAAAGCGCCGCGAGAGGTGGTCTTTTTGGCCGATCTCCCCCGCAACGCCTCCGGCAAGGTGCTCAAGCACCGGCTGCGCGAGGACCTGGGTCCGGAGCCGGCGTAGAACCGGTTCCGGTACCCTCGCGGCATGACGACCGAGCTCGGCGACGGCGCGTTCGACGCGGACAACCACTACTACGAGGCCCTCGATGCGTTCACGCGCCACCTCGATCCCCGCCACGGGCCGCGCACCGTGCAGTGGTGCGAGATCGACGGCCGCAGGTACCACGTGGTCGGCGGCCGGGTGAGCCACGCCGTCGTGAACCCGACCTTCGACCCGATCGCGAAGGCCGGTGCGATGCACGACTACTTCCGCGGCAACCCCGACCAACGGTTCCCCCTCGAGTTCCTCCGCGACCGCGAGCGGATCCGCCCCGAGTACCGCGACCGCGACGCGCGCCTCACCGTGATGGACGCCCAGGGCCTCGACGCCTGCTGGATGTTCCCCACGCTCGGGATGCTCTACGAGGAGCTCCTGAAGCACGACCCCGAGGCCGTCACGCTCACCTTCAGCGCGTTCAACCGTTGGATTGCCGAGGACTGGGGCTTCGCGTACCGCGACCGCATCTTCGCCGCGCCGTACCTGAGCCTGTGCGATCTCGACTGGGCGGTGCGCGAGCTCGAATGGGCGCTCGACCAGGGTGCGCGCCTGATCGTCATGCGGCCGGCCGCGCAGTTCACCCGACTGGGGCCCCGCACCCCGGCCGATCCCGAATTCGACCCGTTCTGGAGCCGGGTGCAGGAGGCGGGCGTCACGGTCGTGGTACACGCCGGCGACTCCGGCCAGAGCGCGAACGGGTACGCGCCCGACGGGTTCGCCGCGACCTTCGGCGGCGAGAACCGCCCGAGCATCAAGATGCTCCACATCGAGCGGGCGATCTACGACTACCTCGCGTCGCTGATCTTCGACCGCTTCTTCGTCCGCTTCCCCGGGATCCGGGTCGCGAGCGTCGAGAACGGCAGCGAGTTCCTGCCCGACCTCTTCCGCAAGCTCACGTCACAGCACCGGCGCATCCCGGGCTTCTTCCCCGAGGACCCGGCCGAGACGTTCCGGCGCCACATCTGGGTCAACCCGTTCTGGGAGGACGACCCCTACGAGATCGCGGCGCTCGTCGGCGAGGACCGCGTGATCTTCGGGTCCGACTGGCCCCACATCGAGGGCATGCCGGAGCCGCTCGACTACGTGCGCGAGCTGAAGGACTTCGACGCCGCGACCCAGCGGAAGATCCTCCGTGACAACACCGCCGCGCTGAACCAGCGGCTCACGCACTAGCGGTCGCACCAACGGTCCACCGCTCCCCCGGGAGTTCCACCTAACGTGACCGTGACGATTGACCGTCGATCGTCACGGTCCTGGTCGGGAGGCGCGATGGCGTGGCGACGGCAACGGGCCCGCGCCGAGGAGCTGCGCGCACTCGAGCTCGAGCTCGCCACCATCCAGATCGAGACGCTGCGGGCGGAGCTCCTCACCGCCCGGACCGAGGCCGACGACACCCGGGCGGTCCTCGCCCAGCGCGACGGTGAGCTCAGCACGCTCGTCGAGCGGGTCGCTGCGACCTGCGAACGGCTCGAGGCCCGGGCCGACGCCGACCGCGCCGAACGGCAGGCGCTCGCCGAGGCGCTGACCCGCATCGCCGAGACCCTGGCTGTGCGCCAGGTCGCCCCGGGTCCGGCCTCCGAGGTCGGCGCCCGGACGGTGATCGGCGGCTCGGTGCACCCGGCGGAGGCCACGGCACTGCGCACCGTCGAGCCCGAGATGCCGGAGCCTGCCGCCGAGGAGCCCGTGATCGTCCTGCCCGACGAACGGCTCTCGCGCCAAGGAGCCGCGCCACTGGGCGCCGGCGACGAGTGCTCGGTGCGGTTCCGGTTCGACAACCGCTGGATCGACGGCTTCGAGATCTGCGAGACGATGCGCCAGGACGGCCACGTCCGCTACCGGCTGCGCCGTCGCCTCGACGGGTGGGTGCTCCCCGAGCTCTTCGAGGCCGCCGACGTCCGCCGCTTCGACCACGCCGTCGCCGACGTCCTCGGTTTCACCGACTGACTCCCGCGGGAAGCCGAGCTCAGCCTTCGTCGACGATCAGCTCCTGCAGTCGGGCCACCCGATGGTCGTCGACGCCCAGGTACCGTGCGAGCACACCGAGCGCGAGCTCGGGCGCGAGGGAACCGGCCTCGAGCATCTCGGAGAGGTCGACCCAGTCCCTCGGGCGGTCGAAGAACGCCTTGAAGACCGCCAGATCGGTGCAGCCGAGGAACGGCACCGAGGTTCCCGCGAACTCATGGGTGACGGCACGATCCGCGACCGTCGCGTGGAACTCGGTGGTGTTCGTGAAGACGTCGACCGGGGTGTTGTCCCACCACAGCCGCACCTGCCCGTCCTGCAAGCAGCGCGCGAGGTCGTCGTCGCTCCGGCTCATTTCCGAAGGCAACGCGTCGAAGATCTCCGACGAGCGCGCTTGCTCGACGAACACGTTGACGTCGATGTCGATCGTGCCCCGCGCCCGTTGCGTGCACCACGCCAGCGCGAGCGCCCCACCGAACGCGTGTGGCAGGTCACCGGCGTCGAGCGAGTGGTGCACGGCGAGGATCTTGCCGACGATCGTCGGCGCGGCCGGACTCACCGCGCACCGAAGATCGGAAGGTCGCCATCCGCATGGCGGGCCGGGAACTGCTCGGCCAGCTCGAGGACCGCGAGAAGCTCCTCGGCCCGGTCGGCCTCGGGCGCCACGCCCGGCGTGAGCCCGGACGCGATCGTGAAGCCCGCCGCGCGCACGATCCGGTCGAGGGTGTCGACCGTCGGGGTCACCCGGCCGGACTCGTAGGCGGCAAGGGTCGAGTGCGAGGTTCCGGCCCGCCGGGCGAGCACCCGCAGGCTGAGGCCCGATCGCCGCCGGGCGTCCCGCAGGATCGTCGCTGCGTCCACCCGCAGATGCTAGCAAGGCGGTATCTGATCCGATACCATCCTCGGACCCCCACGGCGGCCCCGGCGCTACCCGCCCGTCTGGCTCCGACCCCGCTCCATGATGGCGGCGCGCCGGGCCTCGATCGCCTCCCGGTCGAGCCCGTCGGACTGCCAGTCACGCGAGGCCTGGTCCTCGATGCGCCAGGCCTCGGCGACGGTGGTGTCGCTCACCTCGGCGTAGGTGCGCAGCATGCGCCGGACCGCCGCCTGGTCGATCGTGCGGCAGTCCGCCGCGAGCCCCTGGCACACGGTGAGCAGCTCGCCGTGTGACACCACGTGGTTGACCAGTCCCCATTCGTACGCGAGCTGCGCGTCGACGAAGTTGCCGGTCACGCTCATCTCGCGGGCTCGCGCCACTCCGATGCGCTGGGGCAGCAGCACCGTGAGGCCCCAGCCGGGCATGATCCCGACGCGTGCATGCGTGTCGGCGAACCGGGCCCGCTCCGACGCGACGAGGAAGTCGCACGCGAGCGCGAGCTCGAACCCGCCGGTCACGGCGACGCCGTTGACCGCCCCGATG
Source organism: Actinomycetota bacterium (assembly GCA_016870395.1). Taxonomy (GTDB): domain Bacteria; phylum Actinomycetota; class Acidimicrobiia; order IMCC26256; family JAENVU01; genus SHUZ01. Next base: position 167,900 of record VGBT01000002.1, read on the forward strand.
AGCAGCTTGGTGCGCGGCGGGAGCGCACCGCGCCAGGGCAGCCTCCCGTTCCGATCCTCGTTCACCGACCGCAGTTCCTCATCGGCGACGCCACCCGCGCCCAGCTCCTTGAGGTCGACACCCGCGCAGAACGCCGGGTCGGCACCGGTGAGGATCATCACATCGACCCCAGGATCGGTTTCGCACTCGAGGACGACCTTCGGTAGCCGGCGTCGCACCGCTCCGTTCAGCGCGTTGCGCGCCTCCGGTCGGTTCAGCGTGATCGTCGCCACGCCGTCAGTCACGTCGACCAGCACCACTTCGTCGCTCACCCAGGCCTCCTCGTCAACAGCGAACCGGTAGCCTGCCCCATGACGATCATCCTCGACCGATTCCATCTCGACGGCCAGGTCGCGATCGTGACCGGCGCCGGCAAGGGCATCGGGGCCGGTTGCGCGCTCGTGCTCGCTCATGCGGGAGCCGACGTCGTCCTCGCCGCCCGTGCGGAGTCCGACCTCGACTCCCTTGCCGACCAGATCCAGCCCATGAGGCCCACCGACGTCCCGGTCCCGAGGTCACCGACGAGGTGCTTCGCGGCCGCCGCGCTCTCCCGCACCGCCCCACGAGAATCGGCCGGGTCCACAAGCTCGGGGTGCGCGAGCACGCCCTTGATCGCCTCCTGGCCGACGAGCCCCGTCGTCCACTGGATCACCCGATACGCCATCGAACCCCATCGGTCGGACGCCGGAGCCTACGCGGGCCCGACCGACTCGGGTTGTGGCAGCGTGGTGCGCATGGCCGACCTCGTGATCCGCAACGGCACCGTCGTCGACGGGACCGGCTCACCGCCCACGCTCGCCGACGTCGCGGTCACCGACGGCGTCATCACCGAGCTCGGCGACATCGACGGGCGCGGACATCGCGAGATCGACGCCGACGGGCTGCTCGTCACCCCGGGCTTCGTCGACATCCACACCCACTTCGACGGCCAGGTCACCTGGGACCCGATCGTGGCACCGAGCTCGCTCCACGGCGTCACCACGATCGCGATGGGCAACTGCGGCGTGGGCTTCGCGCCGGCACGACCCGATCGCCACGACTGGCTCATCGGGCTGCTCGAGGGCGTCGAGGACATCCCGGGGACCGCGCTGGCCGAAGGCCTCACCTGGGGCTGGGAGTCGTTCCCGGAGTACCTCGACGTCCTGGCCGGGATCCCGCACACCGTCGACGTCGGCGTGCACGTGCCTCACGCCGCCCTGCGCACCTACGTGATGGGTGACCGCGGCGCCAACCACACCGCGACACCGACCGACGACGAGTTGGCCTTGATGGCGACGCTCCTGCGCGAGGGTCTCGACGCCGGCGCGCTCGGCTTCGCCACGTCGCGCACCGACGTGCACCGCACGAGGGAGGGCGTGAACATCGGCACGCTCACCGCCGGCGAGCGCGAGCTGCTGGCGCTGGCCACCGTGATGCGTGAGACCGGAATGGGCGTGACCCAGCTGATCTCCGACGCGTACCAGCACCCCGACGACGCCTTCGCCGACCGCGAGGTCGACCTGTTGGAGGCGTTCGCCCGCACCTCGGGGCGACCGCTCTCCTTCACAGTGCAGCAGCCCTATCACGCCTCCGAACGCTGGCGGCACCTGTTCGCGCGCGTCGCCGACATGCGCGCCGCCGGCCTCGACGTGAAGCCGCAGGTCGCGCCCCGACCGATCGGCGTGCTGCTCGGGCTCGAAGCCACCGCGAACCCGTACCTCTTCACCGCCGCGTACCACGAGGTCGCCGAGCTGCCGCTCGACGCGCGCGTGGCCACGCTGCGCGACCCCGAGCGTCGCCGCCGGATCCTGGAGGAGCACGAGCAGATGCGCGCGGGACTCCCCGACGGCCTGTTCAAACAGATCAGCTCCGGCTGGGACGCGATGTTCCCCCTCACCGACCCGGTCGACTACGAGCTCGACGCCGACTGGTCGTTCGGCGCCAGGGCGCGCACCGCCGGCGCCGACCCGGCCGCGACGGTGTACGACGCGCTGCTCGAGGACGGCGGCCGCCGTCTCCTCTACCTGCCGCTCTTCAACTTCGCCCACGGGAGCTTCGACGACATCCACGAGATGATCACCACCCCGTTCTCGCTGTTCGGCCTGTCCGACGCGGGTGCCCACTGCGGGGCGATCTGCGACGCGTCGATGACCACCTCGACGCTCGTGCTCTGGGGCCGCGACCGCAAGCGCGGCGAGCGGATCCCGATCGAGTGGCTCGTGCACGGGCACACCCAGCGCACCGCCGCCCACGTCGGTTGGCTGGACCGCGGCGTCGTCGCGCCCGGCTACGTCGCCGATCTGAACGTCATCGACTTCGACACGCTCGCGTGCCGAGCACCGCACCTCGTGCACGACCTGCCCGCGGGCGGGCGCCGGCTCATGCAGCACGCCACGGGCTACCGGTACACGATGAAGGCCGGGACCGTCACGTTCGAGGACGGCGAGCACACCGGGGCGCTGCCCGGCAGGCTGCTACGGGGCGCGCAGCACGCACCGGCGTGAGCAGCGCTACTTCTCCGCCGCGGCCTTGATCTGGTTCGCGAGGTTGCCGAGCAGGCCGTCCATGAACTCCTTGAGCTCGTCGGGGCGCACGTCGCACGAGTAGACGAGCAGCGCGGTGTCGCCGTCCTCGATCACGTCGATCGTGGCGATGTGGTGCTCGACGGGCAGCGGCCCCTCGGTGATCGAGTACTGGAGGCGGCGGAGCTCGTCGTCGTTGGTGACGATCTCCTCGACGATTTCCGTGCCCATCGCCGTGATGGTGCGCGCCGTGCCGTCGAAGGTGCAGGCGTCGATGCCGTCGGCCCACTCGGAGATGCCGGCCGGGTCGCTCACGATCTCCCACACCTCGTCGGCGGGGGTCTCGATGCGGACGTGATGACGGATCGTGGCCACGGGGCGCTCCTCGAGGTCGGTGCGGAGGGTCGGCGGTAGACGGGCAACGTAGCCGACCAGTGCACGGCGCGTAGTCTGCGACCCAGAAGACCGGGGGGGAGCCCACGATGGAGTACCGACGCCTGGGACGCGCCGGACTGAAGGTGAGCGTGCTGTCGTTCGGGAGCTGGGTGAGCTTCGGCACCCAGCTCGGCGAGGACACCGCGCTCGAGTGCATGGAGGCGGCGCACGCCGCGGGCGTGAACTTCTTCGACAACGCCGAGGCCTATGCCGGCGGCGAGTCCGAGCGGATCATGGGCACTGCGATCGACCGCCTCGGCTGGCCGCGCCACTCCTACGTGATCTCCACCAAGGTCTTCTGGGGCATCCACGGTGGCGTGAACATGCGAAGCACGCTGAACCGCAAGTACCTGATGCACTCGATCGACGGATGCCTCGACCGGCTTGGGCTCGACTTCGTCGACATCCTCTACTGCCATCGAGCGGATCCCGAGACCCCGATCGGCGAGACGGTGCGGGCGATGTCCGACATCGTCGCGAACGGCAAGGCGCTCTACTGGGGCACGTCCGAGTGGACCGCCGACGAGATCCGGGCCGCCGCCGAGATCGCCGAGCGCCACCACCTGCACGCACCCGTCGTGGAGCAGCCCCAGTACAACCTGCTGAGCCGGCGCCGCGTCGAGCAGGAGTACGCCCGCCTCTACGACGACATCGGGCTCGGGCTCACCACGTGGAGCCCGCTCGCGTCCGGGCTGCTCACGGGCAAGTACCGGGAGGGCGTCCCCGAGGACAGTCGCGCGACGCTTCCCGGTTACGAGTGGCTCCGCGACCGGCTCACCGACGAGCGCGCGAACGAGAAGGTCGCTCGCCTCGACGGGATCGCCGCCGACGTCGGCTGCACGCTCGCGCAGCTGTCGATCGCGTGGTGCGCGAAGAACCCCAACGTGTCGAGCGTGATCACCGGCGCGAGCCGGGTGCAGCAGGTGCACGACAACATGGGCGCGCTCGACGTGATCCCGCGACTCGACGACGAGCTGATGGCGCGCATCGAGGCGGCCGTCGTATGAGCGAGTTCGAGGGAGTGGCCGGCGACACGTGGCGCGAGTCGACACCGTGGTGGCCACCGGACCCCGCCCCACCCGACGGTGCACCCAACGTGGTGTTGATCGTCCTCGACGACGTCGGGTTCGCGCAGCTCGGCTGCTACGGCTCCGACATCGACACCCCCAACATCGACCGGCTCGCCGCGGAGGGGGTGCGCCTGTCCCGGTTCCACACGACGGCGCTCTGCTCGCCCACCCGTGCGTGCCTGCTGACGGGGCGTAACCACCACTCCAACGGGATGGCCCGGGTCGCCGACCTGGCGCTCGGGTTCCCCGGGTACAACGCGATCATCCCGCGGGAGAACGGATTCCTCCCCGAGATCCTGGACGCGAACGGCTACGTGCCCGTCGCCGTCGGCAAGTGGCACCTGACGCCGGAGGACGAGGTGCACGCCGCCGCGCCGCGCGACTCGTGGCCGTGCGGGCGGGGCTTCCGCCACTGGTACGGGTTCCACGGCGGCGAGACCCACCAGTTCGTGCCGAGCCTGTACCGCGACCACACCGCGATCGACCCGCCGCGCCCGCCCGAGGCGGGCTACCACCTCTCCGAGGACCTCGCCGACCAGGCGATCCGGATGCTGGGCGAGATCCGCTCGGTCGAGCCCGAGCAGCCGTTCTTCTGCTACTTCGCCACCGGTGCCTGCCACTCCCCCCACCACGCGCCCCCCGAGTGGGTCGAGCGCTACCGCGGCCGGTTCGACGACGGCTGGGACGCGTGGCGCGAGCGCACCCTCGCCCGCCAGATCGACCTCGGCCTCGTCCCCGAGGGCACCCGGTGCTCACCGCGCCCCGACTGGGTCTCGGCGTGGGACGACCTCGAGCCCGACGACCGACGGGTGGCCGCCCGCTTCATGGAGTGCTTCGCCGGTTTCCTCTCCCACGCCGACGCCCAGGTGGGGCGCGTCCTCGACTTCCTCGACGAGCTGGGCGAACGTGACGACACGATCGTGGTGCTGGTCTCCGACAACGGCGCGTCCTCGGAAGGCGGCGCGCTCGGGTCGATCAACGACGCCCGACTGTGGAACGGCGCGCCCGCCGGACGCACCGAGCTGCGCGCCCGCATCGACGAGATCGGCACCGCGACGTCACACAACAACTACCCGTGGGGCTGGACGATGGCGGGCAACACGCCATTCCGGCGTTGGAAGCGCGAGGTCCACGAGGGTGGGATCGCGGACCCGTGCATCATCCGGTGGCCGCGGCGGCTCGCGGCGGGAGAGATCCGCCACCAGTTCGCGCACGCGATCGACGTGGTTCCTACCCTCCTCGAGCTGATCGGCATCACGCCGCCCGACCGGCTCGGCGGCTACGAGCAATCACCGATCGAGGGCACGAGCTTCGTCTACGCGCTCGACGACGCCGCGGCGCCGGAGCGACACACGACCCAGTACTTCGAGATGCTCGGCTCGCGCGGCATCTACCACGAGGGTTGGAAGGCGGTGACGTTCAAGCCGCTCGGCCAGATGTACGGCGACGGGCTCGACCCCGACGCCCCGTTCGATGACGACGTCTGGGAGCTCTACGACACCCGTAGCGACCCGACCGAGGTGCGCGACCTCGCGGCGGAACGTCCCGACAAGGTCGCCGACCTCGTCGATCGCTGGTGGGAGGAGGCTCGCCGGTACCAGGTGCTGCCGCTCGACAACCGGCCGATCGCCGCGCTGCTCAATCCTCGCCGACCGTTCGACACGCGCACGCGGGCCGTGTACTGGCCCGGCGGCGCGCTGGTACCCGAGACGAACGCGATCAACACGCGGGGGCGTCCCCACGCGCTCACGGCCGAGGTCGAGATCCCGGAGGGGTCTGGACCCGAGGGGGTGCTCCTCGCGATGGGCACCGTGCTCGGGGGCTGGTCGTGGCACCTCCTCGATGGGCGGCTCCGGTACGTCTTCAACTTCGTCGGCCGGAAGCGCTACGTCGTCGACTCCGATCTCGTGGTCCCGGCCGGCCGACACGTCCTGCGCTGCGACGTCGCGGTGCGCCCCGACTACTCGGCCGTCGCCCGACTGCTCGTCGACGGCGAGATCGTGGGCGAGGGGTCGATCGACCACACCACGCCGGCCCGTCACTCGATCTCGGGCTCGGGCATGACCTGCGGGTGGGAGCAAGGACCGCCGGTGGGCGAGGGCTACGCGGCCCCGTTCCGGTTCACCGGGGTGCTGCCGTTCGTGATGGTGGAGGTGGCCGGCGACGCCAACCTCGACCCGCAGGCCGCGTTCGACGCGATCATGGCCCAGCAGTAGACAGACGGGCGGACCGCGTCCGGGGGGGGAGCGCCATGACGGTCATCGACATCGACCAGCACCTCGTGGAGTACCGAGGCCTGTGGGAGGACCACGTCGACCCCGCCCGGCGAGAGGACGCGATCGGGATGGTCGACGACGCCGCCGGCAACACCTGGATCACGTGGCGCGGCGAGCGTCTCGGGCTCGCCGAGGTGCAGGTGCCCGGTGACACCGCGACGATCGGCGAGCGCCACGTGCGGGCCTTGCGCGGCGAGGCTCCCGACCGGCGTTACGACGACGCGCTTCCTCGCGACTACTGGGATCCGGGCACCCGCCGCGACCACCTGCGCGCGCTCGAGGTGGACGAGGCGGTCCTGTTCCCGAACTACGGCCTGCTCTGGGAGCGCCGGCTCTCCGGTGACCTCCCGGCGCTGCTCACGAACATGCGGGCCTGGAACCGCTGGTGCGCGACGGTGGCCGCCGACGGCCAGGGCCTGCTGCACCCGGTGTTGCACTGCACGTTGCGCGACCTCGACTGGCTGGCCGAGGAGCTCGGCGCCGCGGCGCGCGCCGGGGTGCGGCTCGCGATGGTCGCCCCCGCGCTCGTCGACGGGAAGCCTCTCTCGCATCACGACCTCGACCGGGCGTGGGCGATGTTCGTGGCGCACGGCATCTCCCCGGTGTTCCACGTCGCCGACCAGCCCCGGCCGTTCGCCGACGCGTGGTACACCGACCGACCGGAGGCGTTCGTGCCGGTGATCGAGTCGGTGTTCCTCTGGACTGCGGCGGCCCTCGCGTGCACCGACCTGATCGTGAACGGCGTGCTCGAACGCCACCCCGACCTGCGGCTCGGGGTGGTGGAGCTCTCCGCGATCTGGGTGCCGATGTACCTGCTCATGCTCGACGGCGGGGTCGAGTTCACCAGCAAGCTCAACGGGTTCCCGCCGAGCGAGCTGCCGATGCGGCCGAGCGAGTACTTCCGCCGCCAGGTGCGCGTGTCGTCGTTCTCCTACGAGCTGCCCGAGCACCTGCGCAGCCAGCTCGGCGGCGCCGACCTGCTCATGGCGTGCAGCGACTACCCGCACTCCGAGGGCACGGCCACGCCCGTACGCGACTACGCGGCCACCGGTCGGTTCGGGGTCACCCCCGAGCAGGCGCCCGGCCTGTTCGGCGGCAACGCCGCGTTCCTGCTCGGCCGCTAGCGCGTAATGGGGCCAGGGAGCAGGAACCGGTACGGGCGGCGGCGCACTTTGCGCTGCCAGATCCGGTCGAGTCGCCGGACCTTGAGCATCACGTCCCAGAGCCGGGCGTCCGACGCGTAGTACTTGTGCACCTCGGACTCGGTGATCGCCGGCGCAGCACGTTCGTTCGCGGCGACGAGCGCGGCCGGCACCCACGCGTCGAGGCGCTCCTTCAGGAGGTTGCCGCAGAAGTCGAGCAGCGCCGCGCGAGGCTCCCGGTACCGAGCGATCACGTTGGGCAGCACGAACCGGCGCACCGGCGTGCGCATCACCCATGGCAGCGACTGCACGAGCACCGGCAGGTCGAGCAGCAGCGTGCCGTCGTCTCCCCACGCGAATGGCGTCGAGACGTCGAGGTAGCGCAGACGACCGTCGCGCCAGACCCAGTTGGAGAGCTGGGCGTCGAGACCCAGCGTCGGCGAGCACGCGCCGGTCGTCGCGTCGGACATGGCGACGAGGAACGGGTGCTGAGGATCGGGCGTCGCGGCGTGCAGCACGTTCGGACCGAGCATCTCCGAGGGGACCACCGGCTGCACGACGAACCCAGTCGTGCCCCCACCCGCGGTTCGGCAGCTGTGCACCTCGGTCTCGAGCACGTCGACCCCATGCTCGTGGAGCGCGCGGACGTAGTCGTCCACGACCGCGGCGTACCGGCTGCACGACGCCGCGTCGGCGAAGACGGGGAGACGCTTGCACGCGAGCACCGGCGCGTCGAAGGGCCATCCGATGACGAGCGAGACCTCGCCATAGCCGAGGATCGTGAGCTCGCACTCGTCGCCCGAGACGAGCGCGCGCTCCACCGCGGCCTCGAGCCGTGCTAGGTCCGACGGGTCGATCATCCCGCGAGCGCGCTCCGGACCGCGGCGAGGATCTCGTCGGCTTCGTCGTCGCTGGTGGTGAGGGGTGGCTTGAACTGGAGCACCGACGGGTCGTTGTTCGCCCACACTGCGAACACCCCGGCCTCGATCAAACGCGCGGCGGCGCTCATGCCGCCGTCCGGAGCGTCGAACGCGAGACCCATGGTCATGCCGCGGCGGCGCACGGTCAGCGGCAGTCCGGCGAGGCCGGTCTCGAAGCGTTCCCCCAGCGCCCGCACTCGGGCGAGGAACGCCGGGTCGGTGACGATGTCGAGCACGGTGCTCGCCGCGACGCAACCGATCTCCGCACCGTCGAAGGTGCCGCTGTGCGCGAAGGGGTGCGCGTCGACGACCTCGTGCACCGGCGCGCTCGTGCACAGCGCGGCGATCGGGTAGATCCCCCCGGACAGGCCCTTGCCAGTGACGATCATGTCGGGGAGCACGTCCTCCTGCTGGTGGTACCAGACCGTGCCGGTGCGACCGAGACCGGTCTGCACCTCGTCGAGGATCAGGAGTACGCCGCGTTCGCGGCACCGGCGGGCGACCGAAGCCAGGTAGCCGGGCTCGGGCATCGGGAACCCCAGGGTCGCGGGGATCGACTCCGCGAGCACCGCGGCGGTGTCGTCGCCGATCGCGCGATCCATCGCCGCGAGGTCGTTCCACGGCACCTGCGCGAAGCCCTCGGCGCCGAGCCCGAAGGGTTCGCGGTACTCGGGGTCGCCCGCCGCGACCGCGAACCCCGTGATGCCGTGATACCCGCCCTCGATCGACACGATCCCGCGGCGGCCCGTGAAGCCGCGCGCGAGTTTGATCGCGGTGTCGACCACCTCGCTGCCGGCGACGCCGAGGATCACACCGGGGAGCGCGTCGTCGGTGGTGGCGGCGAGCTGCTCCGCGAGTCGCCCGCGCCAGCCCGACACGAGGTGGTGGTTGCCGATGTCGAGATGGTCGAGCGCGCCGCGGACCGCGGCGAGCACCCGCAAGTTGCGGTGACCGAGGTTGAACACCCCGCCGTTGCTGTGGCAGTTCCAGTACCAGCGTCCGCTGTACGCGTCGCGAAAGCGCGAGCCGTCACGCTCGCCGAGCACGATTTCGAGCCCGAGCGCCCGGAACGCCTCGACCTTGCCCCGGTTGACGCGGGTAAACGCGGCCTCGGCGCCGGCGCGGGTGGGATACGGCTGGTGTCCGGTGTCGACCGTCGCGCTCATGACCGACATCGTGACAGCCAAACTCAGAGCTGGTCGACCCCCTCGATGCCCAGATAGGCCGCGAAGACGAAGCACACGATCACGGTGATCGTCCGAGCGTGGCGGGTGATGAACCGGTCGACCGGCTCGAACAGGCGGCGACCGAGCGACGGGGCGACGAGGTAGCAGGCCAGCAACAGCCAGAGAACGGTCGTCGTGATGACGAAGGTCAGGGTGACCGCGATCGCCTTGTCGGTGCCCGAGACCGGCGCCGCGACGATCTCTCTCATCGCCGGGACGTAGAGGATGATCGTGGAGAAGTTGGTGATCATCATGACCATGCCGAGCGCCAGGAAGCGCAGCGGCTCCACGCCCTGGTCACCGGCGTCGGGCCGGGTCTGGCGCGGCGCTCGGGGACGGACGAGCGCGCGGATGCCGAGAAACGTGAGGAGCGCCGCTGCGACGAGGTCGACCGTGGCGCGGGTGAGATCGTGGTGCGACGCGTCCGCCGCCCGGTGGCCCAGGAGCGTGAGGGAGAGCACCGTGATGCCCACGAGCACCAGGGCAGCACCGATCGCGAACGCGACACCACGGGTACGGGGATAACGGGGCAGGCCGAGCACGATGACGAGCACGGTGAGCATGGTGGGGCTGAACGCGGCACCTACCGCGAGCGGAAGCACGCGAGCCAGGAGGTCGTACATCCCGGTCGACGCTGCTCGGGGTGCGAACGTCCGCGTCGGACGCGCTGCGCTACGGGCTGCACCGCGCCGGCAAGGCGACACCGAGCCCGTCGCGAAAGCGGCGACCCGTGGTGCTGTGGAACCTGACCCGCGCGTGCAACCTCACCTGCGCGCACCGCTACGCCTCCGCGACGCGAGCGTCGGCTCCCGACGAGCTCACCTTCGACCAGGGCTGCGCGCTGCTCGACGACCTGGCCGGCTACGGGGTCCCGCGGTCCTGCTCTCGGGGGGCGAGCCGTTGGTCCGCTCCGATCTCCTGGCGCTCGTCCGTCACGGCCGCGCCCAGGGGCTGCGGTTCACGTTGTCGTCGAACGGGATGCTCGTGACCGACGCGGTCGGCCACGAGCTGGCCGAGGCGGGCGTGATCTACGTGGGCGTCAGCATCGACGGGGCCGGAATCTGGGCTTGACGGCGAACGGGTGTTCGTGTAGGGTGGCCGGCACTCTTCCCCCGTCAACGCGCTGTCGAACCGTGGCCTTCTCGGTCGGGTTCCGGCGCATCGGAGTTCTTTTTCGTGATGGGGAGTCCTCGGGTGCTCGAGGTGTTGCGTCAGGGCGTGGATGAGCTGGCCGGGACGGACCCGGTCGTGCTGCCTGATGTGGTACTCGCCGATGGGCTGCTCGCCCTGCGCGCCGAGATGGACCGCCTGGAGGCGGTGTTCGCGCGGCTGGCCGTCGTGGCTCACCGCCGTGGAGTCGGCGCGGTGGACGGTGCCGGGTCGACTGCGGCGTGGCTGCGGCATCGGGCAGGGATGCGCGAAGGCGACGCCCGCGCCGCGATCGATGCCGGAGAGGTGTGCGACCTGCTCGGCGAGACGGGCGCCGCGTGGCGCGACGGGCAGATCACCTCGGGTGCGGCGCGCACCATCGTCGGCGCCCGGGTCGAAGGCCACGACGCTGAGCTGGTGGCCTGCGAGCCGGTCCTGTTGGACCTGGCCCGCCGCCGCGACCTGCGCGGCCTACGGCGGGCGTGTGGGCACTTCCGCAACCTCGCCCGCAGCGACGGTGCCCCGCCCGGCACCCACGACGGGCTGTGCGTCTCCCGCATTTTCGACGGACGATTGGTGATCGACGGTGAAGTCACCGACCTGAGCGCGGAGACGATCGCGACCGCGATCCACGCCTACACCGACCCGCCCACTCCTGATGATCCGCGCTCACCCGCGGCGCGACGCGCCGGGGCCCTCGAACGGGTCTGCGCGATCGCCCTCCAGCGCGCCGGCGCCCGGCGTCGCGCTGCGAGGCCCGGCGCCGTGTCGCAGCCGTCGTTGACGACCGCCGCCGACGGGCCCGGCCCCGACGCCCCCTGGCAGATCCCGACCGGCGCCCAGACAGGCTGGGCCCTCCGGGTCGACCACCCCGGCTCGGAAACCGGCCGGCGGCACCGGGCCGTCCCCCACGTCTCGGTCGTCTTGGACTGGAACACACTCACCAACGGCGAGCTCGGCACGATCGACGGCGCACACACCGGCCCCATCCACCGTCACGACATCGAACGGCTCCTCTGCGACTGCACCGTGAGCCGGGTCGTGACCGGCCCAGAGGGCCTGCCCCTCGACGTCGGACGATCACGAAGAACCGTGCCACCCGCGCTGCGACGCGCGTTGGTGGCCAGAGACGCAGGATGCCGATACCCCGGATGTGACCGGCCCCCCGGCTGGACCGACGCGCACCACCTCGTGCCCTGGCACACGGGCGGCCCCACCAGCCTCGACAACACCCTGCTCCTCTGCGACCACCACCACCACGTCGCCCACCAACCCGGCTGGCTGATCAAGTTCGACGGCCACACCCTCCACGTCCTCCGCCCCGACGGCACCCAAGTCCAACCATGAGCCGCTCGGTCGGTGACCGAACCCGTCGTCACACCGGTCTGGATCACCAACGCCGCGACGGGTCGGGGCG
>VGBT01000003.1 GCA_016870395.1 Actinomycetota bacterium
GAAGGACGTCTTCACCCGGTACGAAGGATCGGGCGGCATCGGCCTGTCGAGTTGGGTGCGCCGGGCCGCGTTCGCGCTGCGGTTCAACGACGTGAACCTGATGATCTCCGGGCAGATCACCTCCGACACCAAGATCATGTACCTGCGCGGAATCGCGGAGCGCGTGAAGAAGGCCGCGCCGTTCCTGCGCATCGACGCCGATCCCTACCTGGTGATCGCGGACGGCCGACTGGTCTGGGTGCTCGACGGGTACACCACGAGCGACGCGTACCCGTACTCGCAGAGCTTCACGGGTCAAGGCGGGCTCGACGGGTCGTTCAACTACGTGCGAAACTCGTTGAAGGCCACGGTCGACGCGTACGACGGGACCATCACCTTCTACGTGGTCGACCCCGACGATCCCGTGATAAAGGCGTACCGGGCGGCGTTCCCGCAGCTGTTCACCGACGGTTCGAAGATGCCCGAGGACGTGAGGGTGCACCTGCGGTACCCGCAGGACCTGTTCCGCACGCAGACCGACATGTACCGCAAGTACCACGTGACCGACCCGACGACGTTCTTCCAGGGCTCGAACAACTGGGAGGTCTCGCCGGACCCCGGCTCCGGGTACGTCGGGATCCCGAACATCGACGCAGCGACGACGAGCACCACGAACGCGCCGCAGGCCGCCGCCTCCACCGGACCGAGGATGGAGCCGCTCTACGTGCTGATGCGCCTGCCGGGCGAGGAGCGCGAGGAGTTCGTGCTCATCCGACCCTTCGTGCCGGTATCGAAGGGCAACCTCCTCAACAACCTCGCGGCGTTCATGGTGGCGAGGCCGCAGCCGACGGCGAGGGAGCCGCTGCGCAGCTACCCGATGCCCTCGGGCCGGTCGGTGTTCGGTCCGGTGCAGGTCGACGCGACGATCAACACCACCGACGAGATCTCCTCGCAGTTCACGCTGCTCGGTCGTACCGGCTCGCGGGTGTACCAGGGGAGTCTGCAGCTCGTGCCGATCGAGAGCTCGCTCATCTACATCCGGCCGATCTACGTGGTCTCCCAGGACGGGCGCCAGCCCGCGTACCGGTTCGTGGTGGTCTTCTACGCCGGCCAGGCGGCGATCGACACGTCGGTGCGTGACGCACTGGGACAGTTCGACGACTTCTCCGACTCGACGACGACGCCCACCACGACACCGGGCGGCCCGACGGAGCCGGACACCGGGGACGAGACGGTGAGCGACCTGCTGCGCCAGGCCAGCGAGGCCTACAACGCGGCCGAGGCCGCCCGGAAGGCGGGGAACCTCGGCGAGTACCAGAAGCAGGTGACCAAGGTGGGCGAGCTGCTCGAGCGCGCCGCCGAGCTCTCCGGACGGGAGCCGGTCTCCGTGGCGCCCTCCACGACGACGACCACGACCCGCCCCCCGGCTGCCCAGGCTTCTGCCGCCCGGGGCTGACGCCGGCGCTCCCGGCGGTCTTGGCCCCGACGCCGGGGATTGTTACTATCTCCGTAGTGGAAATCCCCGGCCGTCCCCCCGACCGGGAACCTCGACACCGGAGCATCCCCATGGCGGTCAAGGGCATCGACCTTGGCGGGTACCAGCTGGGCTGGCACGACTCGACCGACGACTACGTCTACACGCCCAAGAAGGGCCTCAACGAGACGATCGTCCGTGACATCTCCGGCCACAAGGACGAGCCGGAGTGGATGACGAAGTTCCGGCTGAACGCGCTGAAGCGCTTCGAGCGCAAGCCGATGCTCGACTGGTTCGCGCGCAACATGCCCGACATCGACTTCGACGACATCTACTACTACCTCAAGCCCACCGAGGGGCAAGTGTCCGACTGGGATGACCTCCCGGACGACATGAAGAACACCTACGAGAAGCTCGGAATCCCCGAGGCCGAGCGCAAGTTCCTCGCGGGCGTCACTGCGCAGTTCGAGTGTCTGCGGGGCTCGACGCTCGTGTGGACCGATCTCGGCATGCGCCCCATCAAGGAGCTCGAGCCCGGAGACGTCGTCTTCTCGCTCGACGAAGCGACCAAGCAGGTCGTGCCCGCGCCGGTGAACGCGGTCGGTTGTTCGGGAGACAAAGAGGTCTTCGAGATCACGGCGCGCGGCCGAACGATCGGTGCATCGGCGAACCATCCGTTCCTCGTGCTGCGCGACGAGCGCGAGCCGGGTCGACAGCGAGCGCGGTTCGCTACCAGTTGGGTCCCGGTCGAGGACCTGCGCGTCGGGGACTTCGTCGCGGTCGCAACCGACCTGCCTGCGTTCGGCCAGCACGCACCGCTGCTCATTCCCGAGCGGACAGACGCCTTCAGGGTGCCTCACTACACGAACGTCGACCTGTGCTGGTGGGCCGGGCTCTTCATCGGCGCTGGGTACCTGAAGCACTCCGAGGGCTACACCACCGTGCAGATCGCGGTCGACCACACCGATGCCGAGCTCGTCGACGAGATCATCAGGGTCAGCCGTGAGCTCTTCAGCTTGGACTTCACGCTTGCGCGCGACGGGCAACGCCTGACCGCGAGGGGAACTGCTGCACTCGCAGAGTTCATCGAGATGAACGGCCTCGGTGGCACTGCGCACACGAAGCGGATCCCTGACTGGGCCTTCGGGCTGACGCAGCCGGAGCGGCTGGCCCTTCTGGCCGGTTACGTCGACGCAGACGGGTACGTACGCGACGACGCGACATCGAAGGACGTGACGCTTTCGAGCGCCAGCCCGTCTCTCCTCGAGGACGCTCGTCGGCTTGGCGCGCTCTGCGGCATCCACTCGAGCACCGTGATCGAGGTCAAGAGTCGTCACTCACTCGACCCGACCCGCATCATGACCCGCTACCACCTCCACTTCAGCGGGAGGTCCGATCGCATCCCCTGCCGGTCACCGCGTCGCGTCGCACGGATGGGGCGTCGAAGCTTTGTGCATACGTATCGCTCCGTCGATGGCACGACGCTCCGCGCGCACACCAGCGACATGCTCGGCTTCGTGCGGATCGAGGGGATCCAGTCCGTGGGTGTCGAGCCCACGTACGACATCGAGGTGGCCGGACATCACAACTTCGTGGCCGAGGGCTTCGTGGTCCACAACTCCGAGGTCGTGTACCACAAGAACCGCGAGGACCTCGAGAAGCAGGGGGTGTTCTTCACGTCGATGGACCAGGCGGTGAAGGACTACCCGGACCTCGTGCGCGAGCATTTCGGCACCGTCATCCCACCGGGTGACAACAAGTTCGCCGCGCTCAACTCGGCTACCTGGAGTGGTGGGTCGTTCATCTACGTGCCGCCGGGCGTGCACGTCGAGATGCCGCTGCAGGCGTACTTCCGGATCAACGCGGAGAACGCCGGGCAGTTCGAGCGGACCTTGATCATCGCCGACGAAGGCGCGTCGGTGCACTACGTGGAGGGCTGTTCGGCGCCCGTGTACTCCACCGACTCGCTGCACTCCGCGGTCGTCGAGCTCATCGCGAAGCCTGGCGCGCGCATCCGCTACACCACGATCCAGAACTGGTCGCCCAACGTCTACAACCTCGTCACCAAGCGGGCGCGGGCCGAGACCGAGTCGACGGTCGAGTGGATCGACGGCAACCTCGGCTCCAAGCTCACCATGAAGTACCCGGCGGTGGTGATGACCGGTCCGAAGGCGCACGGCGAGGTGCTCTCCGTGGCGTACGCGGGAGCGGGCCAGCACCAGGACGCCGGGGCGAAGATGACCCACGCCGCGCCCGAGACCACGTCGATCATCGACAGCAAGTCGATCTCGAAGGACGGCGGCCGCACCACGTACCGGGGCCTCGTGCGGGTGGAGGAGGGCGCGCACCATGTCAAGAGCCATGTGCGTTGCGACGCGCTGATCCTCGACGACGACTCCCGCTCCGACACGTACCCGTACATGGAGGTCGACGAAAAGGACGCCCGGATCGGCCACGAGGCGACGGTCTCGAAGGTCGGCGACGACCAGCTCTTCTACCTGATGAGCCGCGGCCTCTCCGAGCAGCAGGCCACCGCGATGATCGTCAACGGCTTCATCGAACCGGTCACCAAGACGCTCCCGATGGAGTACGCGGTCGAGCTGTCCCGCCTTATCGAGCTCAACATGGAGGGCGCGGTCGGTTGACCGTGCACGCAGCTCGATGACCGGACGATTCACGGTGGATGGCGCGCGAGCCCTCGGCGGCCCTGCTTGGTTGCTCGACCGCCGCATGGCAGCCGCCGAGCGGCTGGCGACCACGGCATGGCCGACCGACACCGAGGAGATCTGGCGGTACAGCCGCATCGGCGAGTTGGACGTCGACCGCTTCCGGCCTCTGACCGACTCCGAGCTGGGCGCGGTCGGGGCGGAGTCCGTTCCCGGCGGCGGCCCGGTCGCGGCCGAGGCCGGGGAACGCGCCGGGCTCATGGTGGTTCGCGACGGCCGGGTGGTGCACCACGAGGTCGACGACGCGTTTGCGGCCAAGGGCGTGCGGGTATGCGATCTCGCCACGTGCGATCGCGACGAGGTCGCTAGCTGGCTCGGGTCCACCTCGGACGCGTCCCCCGACGCGTTCACCGTCCTGCACGACGCGTTCCTCGCCGGTGGCGCGTGCGTGATCGTGCCCGACGGCGTCGTCGTCGACCGACCGCTCGTCGTGCTGCACTGGTCGGACCTCGACGGCGTCGCGACCTTCCCGCACACGTTGGTGGTGGCCGGGGAGCAAGCCGAGGTCTCCGTGGTCGAACGACACGGGTCGCCCGACGTGGAGCACCTCGTCGACGGCGTCACTGAGATCGTCGCGCGAGACGACGCGCATGTCCGGCACCTCGCGGTGCAGGAGCACGGCCCGTGGACCTGGTCGGTCATGCTGCAGCGCGCGCACCTCGGTCGCGATGCGACCCTGCGCTCGTCGACCGTGGCGCTCGGCGGCGACTACGCCCGCCTGCGCGTGGAGTCGTACCTGGGCGGGAAGGGCGCGGAGAGCGACCTGCTTGCGGTCTATTTCGGCGACCGGGGCCAGATGCACGACTTCCGCACGCTTCAGGATCATGCCGCGCCGCGCACCCGCAGCGACCTGCTGTTCAAGGGCGCCGTGGAAGACGAGGCCCGCTCCGTGTACAGCGGGATGGTCCACCTGCGGCCGGTCGCGCAGAAGTCAGAGGCGTACCAGACGAACCGCAACCTGGTGCTCACCGAGGGCGCGGGTGCCGAGTCGATTCCCAACCTGGAGATCGAGGCTGACGACGTGCGCTGCTCGCACGCCTCCACTGTCGGCCCGACCGACGACGACCAGCGCTACTACCTCGAGACCCGGGGCATCCGGCCCGAGGACGCCGAGCGGCTCATCGTCCTGGGGTTCTTCGAGGACGTGTTCGCCCGGTTGGCGATCCCGTCGCTGGCCGGCGCGCTGCGGCGCTCGGTGCACGAGAAGGTGGGGCACCTGCACTCGGAGGGCGGGGCCGGTGTCTGAGGTGCGGGTGTGCGCGGTCGGCGACGTGCCGGTGCCTTCGGCGTGTCGCTTCGACCTCGAAGGCCATCGGCTCTGCGTCGTGCACCTCCCGCCGGCCGCCGGCGCCGAATCCCACGGGTGGTACGCCATCGGTGACGAGTGCTCGCACGCCGACTACTCCCTCTCGGAGGGCGAGGTTTGGGTCGACGAGTGCGAGATCGAGTGTCCCAAGCACGGTTCGACGTTCAGCCTTGTCACCGGCGAGCCCCAGACTCTGCCGGCGACCAAGCCGGTATCCGTCTACTCGGTGCGCGTCGACGGCGATGACGTGCTGGTGACCCTCCCCGGGGAGGGCGAATGAGCGCGCTGACGATCCGAGGCCTGCGAGTGTCGGTGGAAGGCGTCGAGATCCTGCGTGGCGTCGACCTCGAGCTCCACTCCGGTGAGGTGCACGCGCTGATGGGCCCGAACGGTTCGGGCAAGTCGACGCTGAGTCACGCACTGATGGGGCGCGGCGGCTATGTCGTCACCGGCGGATCGGTGACGCTCGACGGCGAGGAGCTGCTCGGGCAGCCGACGTGGGAGCGCGCCGCCGCGGGTCTCTTCCTGACCCACCAGTACCCGGTCGAGGTGCCGGGCGTGCGACTGCTCGACCTGCTCGACGCCGCCGCGGGCGTCGACGAGGTCGCGCTGCGCGCCGAGGCGCAACGTCTGCGGGTCGCCGACGATTTCCTGGGGCGCGGGGTCAACGTGGAGTTCTCGGGTGGTGAGCAGAAGCGGGCGGAGACACTGCAGCTTGCGCTGTTGCGACCCAAGTTCGCGATCCTCGACGAGATCGACTCGGGTCTCGACGTCGACGCGCTGCGCGACGTGTCCCGCCGCATCGAGGTGATGTCCACCGAGGACGGGCTCGGGGTGCTTGCCATCACGCACTACTCGCGGCTGCTCACCGAGCTGCGTCCCGACCGGGTGCACGTGTTCATGGACGGCCGTGTGGTCACGAGCGGAGGCCCGGAGCTCGCCGACGAGCTGGAGCGCAGCGGTTACGAAGGGCTCGCCGAGGGCCTCGGTGTCGAGTCGCTGCGCGTCACCGTCCCCGAGGAGTCCGACCCCTTCGCCGACCCCGGCTTCTGACCAGAGCCCGATCTCGGCACGCTCCGGTCCGCAGAGCGAGCAAATTCGTTCCGAGAACGGGCGGTTAGGGGCCGGGCGGGGCCGTGGTGGTGGTGGTCACTGGCGCGGCCGTGGTGGTGGTCGTCGCCTCGGTGGCCGGGGGCGTGGTCGCCGGAGGCGCGGTCGCGGGTGGCGCGGTGGTGACCGGCGCAGCCGAGATCGGGCTCGACGAGATGATCTGGGCCGGCTTCCCGCCGAACACGTACACCGCGTCGCCGACCTTCACCAGGTTGTGGAAGTAATCGGCGATGTGCATCGGGATACGCGTGCAGCCGTGCGACGCGGGTGACGTCGGCACCGACTGGTAACCGTGCACCGCGATGCCGCCGTTGAAGTAGAAGGGGTTGTAGAGCTGGCCGAGCGGCGACTTGTCCCAGCCGCGGCGGAACTCGCGGAACGTGTACCGACCCGACGGGGTGTTCGCGTACTCGCACACCCGTCGTGTCGGGTTCACCCGCGGCGTGTTGTAGCAGTACGACTCGCCCGACCCGGTGGACACGGTGGTGATGAGGCGCACCTGGTAGCCCTCGTAGAGCGTCATCACCTGCTTGGTGATGTCGATCTCCGCGCGTTGCGCTTCGCCGTCGGGTTGGAGCGGGGTGGGGTACTGGAACGTAGCGAGCGCCGCGGCCTCCGCACCCGTGAGTCGTCCGGTGCGCTCGGTGCCGAGGATCTTCTGGAGCGCCTGCACCGCGTAGACCATCGCGGTGCCGTAGTTCCCGTCGATCGGGCCCGGGTCGAAGTGCACGTCGGCGAGGCGCTGCTGGTAGGCCTTCACGACGTCGCCGGAGCTACCGGGCCCCATCGGGTCGCTCGGCAGCGGCGGGAGCAGAACCTCCGGGGGCTGGGTCAGGCCGGGGATCGTCGTCGTGGTGGTGGGGGGCTCGGTGGTCGTGGTGGTGTGCCGGGCGGCCACGGTGTGCCGGCCGGAGGCGGACGGGGCGGTCGGGTCGGTGCGGGTGAGCGCGACCACGCCGACGGTGACGAGACCGACGACCGCGCCGAGCGTCACCCAGATCCAGGTCCTGCCGAACACCCGCTGCACGCCTTCGAGTCTAGGGTGCGCGTACCCCGCGTTTCGGACGCTGCGCGCTCAACCGGTGGGCTGGCGCTCCTGCTCGAGGAGCGCCTCGAGCTCGGCGTCGGCCGCGATCACGGCGAGGCGGAGGTCCAACAGGAAGTCGAGCACCTCGGCGCCCGAGACCAGGTCGCGCTGGCCGAAGCGCTCGAGTGCCTGGTCGATCAAGGTCACGAAATCGGTCTGCTCGGGCATGTGCCTCCCCTTCTCTGTCAAGTACCAACGTACTCGCCGGAGGGTGTTCCCGGGCGCGGTTGGCGATTTCGGGTCAGTCGGCGGCGGCCTCGTCGAGGCCCTGGGCCAGGGTGTTCCAGGCGAGCGTGGCGCACTTTATTCGCACGGGGAACTTCACGACCCCCTGCAGCGCCTCAAGGTCGCCGAAACGCACGTTCTCGAGCTCGGCGGCCAGATCTGAGCCGTCGCCGACGCCGTCGAGCTTGGACTCGTGGATCGACATCAGCGCCTTGAACGCGCGGATCAGCTTTCGGGCCTCGGCAACGGGCTTGCCTTTCACCGCCGCGCTCATCATCGACGTCGACGCCTGGCTGATCGAGCAGCCCTGGCCGGCGATCTTGACGTCGGTCACGACGCCGTCGGTGACCATCAGGTACAGCACGACCTCGTCGCCGCAAAGCGGGTTGAACCCCTCGATCTTGTGGGCGGGGGGCACGGGCAGCTCCCCTCGGTTGCGTGGCGCGCGGTAGTGGTCGAGGATGATCTCGCGGTAGAGGTCTTCGTATTCGGCCATCGCTTCGGGAATCCTAGAGGGCGAAGAACTTCTCGGCCTTCTCCAAGGCCACCACGAGGGCGTCGACGTCGGCCTCGTCGTTGTAGACGTAGAACGACGCCCGGCTGGTGGCCGGCACGCCGAGCACCCGCATAAGCGGCTTCGCGCAGTGGTGCCCGGCACGCACGCACACCCCGTCCTCGTCGAGCACCTGCGACACGTCGTGGGCGTGGATCCCGTCGAAGAGGAACGACACCGTGCCTCCCCTGACCGCCGTGTCGCAGGGCCCGTAGATCGTGAGCCGCTCGCCGAACCGATCGGAGAGCGCGTCGAGGGCGTAGCCGGTGAGCTCCACCTCGTGCGCCCGCACGTCGGCCATCCCGATGGCCTCGAGGTAGTCGATCGCCGCGTGCCAGCCGATCGCCTCGGTGATCGCCGGGGTGCCGGCCTCGAACTTCCACGGCACGTCGTTCGTGGCGAACCCGGCCTTGGTGACGTCGCGGATCATCTCTCCGCCGCCGAGGAACGGCGGCATGGTCTCCAGCAGCTCGGCACGCGCCCACAGGGCGCCGATCCCGGAGGGGCCGAGCATCTTGTGTGCGGAGAAGGCCGCGAAGTCGGCGCCCCACTCCGCGACGTCGGTGGCCGAGTGGGGCACGTACTGGCACGCGTCGACCAGCACGAGGGCGCCGGCCGCGTGCGCGGCGCGGGCGAGCGGTCCGATCTCGTTGATCGTGCCGAGCACGTTCGACATCGCGCTGACGGTGAGCAGCTTGGCGCCGCGCAGCAGGTCGTCGGCGTGCGTGAGGTCGAGGCGGAAGTCGGGCGTGAGCGGGATCCAACGCAGCTCGACGCCGCGCTCCTCCGCGAGCATGAGCCACGGCACCACGTTCGCGTGGTGCTCCATCTCGGTGAGCACGACCGCGTCGCCGGGCGCGAGGTTGGCGCGTCCCCAGGTATAGGCGACGAGATTGACGGCCTCGGTGGCGTTGCGGGTGAACACGATCTCACTCGACGCGCCCGCACCGACGAAGCGCGCGACCGCGGCGCGCGCCGCCTCGAACGCGGCCGTGGCCTCCTCGGCGATCGTGTACACGCCGCGATGGACGTTGGCGTACGACGAGCGCTGGAACCGGTCCATCGCGTCCAGCACCGACACGGGCTTCTGAGCGCTAGCGGCGGAGTCGAGGAACACGATCCGGTTGCCGTGCACCTGGCGGCACAGGATCGGGAAGTCGCCCCTGATCCGGGCGACGTCGAGGCCCACCTACGCCGCCCTGGCGCGGAACGCGTCGAACCCCTCGGCCTCGAGCCGCTCGGCGAGCTCGGGGCCCCCGGTCTCGACGATCCGGCCGTCGAGAAGGATGTGGACCAGGTCGGGGGTGAGGTGCTCGAGGATCCGCTGGTAGTGGGTGATCACGAGGATGCCCATCTCGGGCCGATCCTTTCGCACTTCGTGGATCCCGTGCGCGACCACGCGCAGCGCGTCGATGTCGAGGCCCGAGTCGGTCTCATCGAGCACGGCGAAGTCGGGCTCCATCAACGCCATCTGGAGGATCTCGTTGCGCTTCTTCTCTCCGCCCGAGAAGCCCTCGTTGAGGTAGCGCTGCGTGAACCGGTCGTCCATGCCGAGCCGCTTGGTCCATGCCATGAGCGCCATTCGTACCTCGAGCACGGACAGGTCTGAGATGCCCTTGCGGACAGCCATCGCCTGGCGCAGGAAGTTGAGCACGCTGACGCCGGGGATCTCCTCGGGGTGCTGGAAGCCGAGGAACAGCCCCCGGGCGGCGCGCGCCGGCGTGTCGAGCGCGGTGATGTCCTCGCCCTTGAACAGGATCCGGCCCCGCGTGACCCCGTAGGCCGGGTTGGCCAGGAGGGTGTTGGCGAGGGTCGACTTGCCCGAGCCGTTAGGGCCCATGAGCACGTGGACCCGACCGGCCTCGGCGGCGAGCGACAGGCCGCGCAGGATGGCAACGCCTCCGGCTTCGACGTGGAGGTCCTCGATGGCCAGGACGGGCTCGTTCACGACCCCAATCCTAATACCACTACCCGCGTAGTGGAAACTCGTCGTAGGCGTAGGTGCCGTCGAACCAGAGATCCGGGTCTGCGAGCGGGGAGGTGGGCTCCACCCGCAGGTCGCTCGTGCAGGGCCGGTATCGGTCGGTGCCCGTGTGGCAGAAGTAAGGCCGGTTGTCCGACGCGTCGATCACCAGCTGCCACTGCGGCGGGTCGCAGGTCACGCCCGCGGCGGCCGAGCCGGCGAGCGCGTTGTCCACCTCGTTCATGTCCATCCCGGGGGCCAGCTCCGGGCGGTAGAGGAGCGAGAGCATCCGCCGGTCGAGCGGCGACAGCGACCAAAGGGGCGAGGCCCCGTTGGATCCCTCGGCGTACATCAGGCTCGACAGGCAGCTCGAGTGGTCGAGCCCGACCGCGTGGAGCAGCTCGTGGCTGACCACGTGGTTGCGCGCGTGCTGCGCGAGCCCCACGTCGACCACGATTGTGACCGACTGGATGCGCCCGTCCTCGTGGCCGCCGTCGCGCACGCGGGGTTGGGCGATCCCGTCGGCGTCGGCGGGGAAGTCGGTCGTGTCGAGGATCCGGGCGAACTGCTCACGCGCCACGAAGTGGACCGCGACGTCGGCGTCGTGCACGCGGTTGACGACCGTGACGCGCAGGGGGGCCATGAGCTCGGACAGGGTCGCGGCGTTCTCGTGGACGCGGGTGACGTCGTCGGCCGTCGGGCTTCCGGCGACGGCGAACGTGACGTCGTGGTCCCAGCGCTGCAGCGTCTGCACCGCGCGGGTGGCTTCCAGGTCACCGCCGCCGTCGTGGACGGCCATCTCGAGGAAGGCCTGCTCCTCGTAGGCGGAGACCACGATCGGGGTCCGGTGGGCGGCCTGGCGCTCGCGGACCGCCCCCCGGTCGTCGCGTGCGCAGGCACCGAGGAGCGTGAGGACGACGACGCCGATCGCGCCGACGCGCTTGTTCACGTGCGCACCGACAGGGAGAGTGCGAAGTCGCCAGCCGGGTCGGTCCACCACCCCACGATTCGGAAGCCTGCCACGGCGAGCTCCTGTGTGATGCCCTCGCACCGGAACTTGGCGCTGATCTCGGTGCGCATCTCCTCGCCGTCGGCGAACGCCACCTGCATGCCGAGCGCGGGGACGTCGATCGTCTGCGCACCACGGGCTCGCAGCCGCATCTCGATCCACTCGGGTCCGGCGCACCAGGCCGCGACGTGCTCAAACCGGTCGGGGTCGAAGTCTGCCCCGAGCTCTCGGTTGAGCACGTGGAGCACGTTGCGGTTGAACGCGGCGGTCACGCCGGTCGCGTCGTCGTAGGTCGCCTTGAGGCGATCGACGTCCTTCACGAGGTCGGTGCCGAGCAGGAGCGACTCGCCGGGTGCGAGCGTGTCGGCCAGGTCCGCGAGGAAGACGGCACGGGCCGGGGGGTCGAGGTTGCCGATCGTGCCGCCGAGGAACGCGACGAGTCGCTCGCCGTGGGCGGGGATGCGGTCGAGGTGGTGCTCGAAGTCACCGACGACGGCGTGCACGGACGTGCCCGGGTACTCCACCGCGACCGCCGCGGCGGCAGCGCGCAGCGTGGTTTCGCTGACGTCGAAGGGGACGAAGCTCCGTAGCCTTCCCGCCTCCCGGAGGGCGTCCAACAGCTGCCGGGTCTTCTCCGAGGTGCCCGAGCCCAGCTCGACGAGCGTGTCGGCCCCGGAGCGCTCGGCGATCTCGGCGGCTCGTTGGTTGA
This sequence comes from Actinomycetota bacterium, assembly GCA_016870395.1. Lineage (GTDB taxonomy): Bacteria > Actinomycetota > Acidimicrobiia > IMCC26256 > JAENVU01 > SHUZ01. The sequence goes on from VGBT01000003.1 coordinate 12,142, forward strand.
GGATCGCGGCCTCGGCGCGGGTGGGGTAGTACTCGGGAAGTCGGGTGATCTCGTCGAAGAGCTGTGAGCCGCGGTCGTCGTAGAGCCACTTCGGCGGCAGGTCCTTCGGCATCGTGGTGAGGCCGCACCGAGCATCGGCCACGAGCGCGCAGCGCAGGTCTTCGGGCCCGAGGTGAACGTCGAAGTGTACGGCTGTTCCCGCGTTCACAGCGCGAAGACCTCCAGCCGCTGGGGGGTGGCGACGAAGAGCGAGCGGTCGGGGAGCCGATGCCACGCCTCGGCGCGGTCCAGGGGCTCTGAGGCCACCGTCGTGGCCGCATCGGTGGCGAACAGGTACAAGGTGTGGTTCCAGGTCGTCCCCACGACGACGGCGCCGTCGGTCAACAGCATGTTGGCGTACACGTCGTCGTCTGCGTCGATCCGCGCGTGGGCCGCGGCGAGTGCATCGGGGAAGGACTCGCCGGCGTCGACCCGGTCACGTGTGATCGCGAAGAGGACTTCGCTGTCCGTGTCGCCCTCGAGGGCGTCGGTCCGTTCGGCGTCGAGCGCGGCACGCAAGCGCGGTTCGCGTCCCCCTGCGAACACGTAGCCGTTGAGCGAGAACGCGAGGCATCCCGCGGCGGTGTCGCCGACGAACGGTGCGTTGTTGCGCGGGTCGCCGGCCATGCCGGGTGATGCCCGTCGGACGGCGCCGATCGCAGCGACCGCGTCGCGGTCGGAGGCGCCGAACCCGTCGTCGTCCCACATGGCCGTCGCACTGCGGTAGCGCTGCGGCCCTCCGTCCGTCGGCGACCACCACGCCACGCCCCAGCCGTGCGGGTTCTCCGTCGCGACGATCATCTCCCTGGCCGCGCGGCCTTGCTCGACGAGCGCGTGCGGCGCGTCCCACAGCAGCGAGCGCAACGGTTGCGGCGGCCCGAGGTACGCGAGGTGGCGGCACATCGCGTTCAGGCGTCGGCGGCGCAGCGGAAGCCGGCGAAGATCTGGCGGCGGACGGGCAAGTCCCAGTTGCGGAACGTCGTGCTGATCGCACTCGGGTGCGTGGCCCACGACCCGCCCCGTAGCACCTTGTACTCGGTGCCGAAGAACACCTCCGAGTACTCGCGATAGGGGAACGCCGCGAACCCCGGATAGCCGCTGAAGTCGGACGCGGTCCACTCCCAAACGCCACCGACCATGTCGTGGCATCCCCAGGCGCTCACGCCTTCGGGGTGCGCGCCGACCTCGTCGGGTCCGAAGCGGCCTTCGCCGTCGGAGCAACCGAGGAGGCAGGCGAGAGCCGCGGTGGCCGGCGCGTCTCCCCATGGCATCGGGTGGGTGAGGGCACTGCGCCCGCGGGGGTCCCAGGCCGCGGCCTTCTCCCACTCGGCCTCGGTCGGGAGTCGCTTGCCGCACCACCGCGCGTAGGCGTCGGCCTCGTACCAGCACACGTGCTGCACGGGCTCGCGTGGCGGGAGCCCCTCGATCCGGCCGAAGCGGCGCCGAGCCCACTCGTCGCCTTCGGCCAGCCAGAACAGCGGGTGCTCGAGCGTGGCCTGCTGCCGCCAGGCCCAGCCGGCTGGGTCCCACCAGCGGGGTTCCTCGTAGCCGCCGTCGGCGACGAACGCGGCGAAGGCCTCGTTGGTGACGGGCGTGGTGTCGATCCGGTACGCGGGGAGGTCGACCACGAGACGCGGCCGTTCGTTGTCGTAGGCCCAGGGATCGGTGTCGGTGCCCATCACGAACGGCCCGGCCTCGATCGCCACCTCGGCAGCCGCGATGGGCCGGCCCGGCGCGCCGGGCCCGCCGCCCGCCGCCGGGTGGCGGCCTTCGGCCATGAGCTGGATCGTCGCCAGCATCGTCTCGTCGTGCTGGTGTTCGTGACGCAGCACCATCCCGTAGACGAAGCCCTCGGCGACGAGCGGGTCGGTTCCGGCGAGGTCCTGCTCCGCGAGCAGGTCGAGGGCGCGCTTGCGGACGTGGGCGGCGAAATCGCGAGCGTCGCCGGGGCCGAGCAGGTCGAGCGTCGGGCGTTCTGCGCGCGGATGGCGGAATGCGTCATACACGTCGTCGAGACGCGGATCCGTGGCGCCGGCCTCCGAGAGGGCCCGCACCAGCCAGAGCTCCTCGTAGTGCGCGATGTGGGCCAGATCCCAGACGAGCGGCGACATGAGCGGCGAGTGCTGCGCGGTGAGGTCGTCTTCGGCCAGCGGGTCGAGCAGCGCGAGCGTGCGGGCTCGGGCGACGCCCAGCTCCGCAACGATCTGCTCGCGCCTTGCCGCGCTCGGGATCGCCCCGCCCGTCACCGTCATTGGACAAGCTCCGTGACCGGCTCGGGGGCAGGCAGCAGCGCACCGGAGGCGGCCCACGCGTCGAGCCGATCGTCGGCCGGGCAGCGTCCCCGCGCGACCGTGTCGTCGCGGAACGTGATCGCCGCGGCGATCGTGTCGTCGTCGATCCCGGTGCCGGGCATCGCGTCGATGGCGACGTCGAGCACCGAAAGCGCGGCGTCTCGGAGCACGGGATGCCCCGGTCCGTGCCACGCCGCGTCGATCCAGTGCTCACGGATCTCCGCCGGGAGGACACACGACCCCGAGCAGTCGGTCAGCACCGTCGCGGTAACCGCCGCCGCCACCCGCCAGAGGGGGTCGGGGAGGGCGTCGAGCATGCGCAGCTCCAACCAGCCCCGTGGGCGCACGGGAGGGAACAGCGTCGTGAGGTGGTACGAGAGGTCATCGGCCGTCGGGAACCCGAGGGGGTGGCCGTGCTCGACCCACTCGCCGAACCTCAGCGGTTCGCTCACGGGAGCGTAGCGGCGCTCGTCGAGGCGCACGAACATCACGCGCGCATCGAGCGCGTACTCGGCCCACGCGTCCCGCGGGTCCCGCCCGTGTTCGCGAACGACGGGCGCGGTGCGCGACGGGTCGAGTGCCGACCAGATCCCGAGCCGCGCCGATCTCCAACCGCTTCGCCGTCCGGCACAGAGCGGTGAGTGTGCGAACATCGCTGCGAGCACCGGCCCGATGTCGTGGGCCAGCTCCCACCGACGCGCCGCCTCGGCGCCCTGTCCAAGCCCGACGTTCACCTGGAGCGCCGCGGAACTGCACATCATCCCGGCACCGGCGGTTCCTTGCGCGGCGAAGTAGCCGGCCATCGCGGCATAGCGCGGCGCGTCGAGAACCCGCCGCCGCGGTCGCGCGGGGTCGAGCCCGAGCGCGACTGCTGCGAGCCCGGCGTCGTCGAGCCGCGCGAGCAGCTTGGCCGCGTCGATCGACGCGAGCCCGATGGCCTCGCCCGCGCTGTCGGCGCGCCGCGTGCTCAGCTCGACCTGCCCCCCCGGCTCGAACGTGATCCGGCTCTCGCCCGGAAGCGGCCCGGCGCCGCACGCGGCTGCGTGCAGCTCGGCGAACGGGACGGTTGCATCGGTATCGCGTGTGTCGTACACGAGCCACTCCAGCTCGAGCCCGACGCCGTGCGGCGTGTCGGTGTCGAAGCCGGCCGAACCGGCCTGGCTTCGGGCGTCGGAGAGCGAGAGCGTGGGACGCGGCGCCGGCATCGTGCTCTACCCGCGGCCGCAGTGCGCGGCGACCCAGGTCATGTTCCGCACGGGTGCGCTCCACACCCCGATCGCCGGCATTCCTACCTCCGGTCCTGGTCGTGTCGCTCGGGTCCGGCGCCGGCTCCGCGTCGTTGGTGTCGCCGCCGTCCGGCGTGGAACCCGACGGGCTCCGGATGCATTCCCGGCCTACCAGCCTCGCGCCACCCACTCGTCGAGATGCGGGCGCTCCGTGCCCACGGTCGTGTCGAGACCGTGGCCGGGCAGCACGAGCGTCTCGGTCGGCAGGGTGAGCAGGCGACGGTCGATCGAGGTGATGATCTGCTCGAAGCTAGCCCCTTCGAACGTGGTGTTCCCGGGGCCGCCGGGGAAGAGGGTGTCGCCGGTGAACACGACCGGGTGCTCTTCGAGCAGGAAGCTGGTGGATCCGGGCGTGTGGCCGGGGGTGTGGATCGCGTGGAGCCGGAGGTCCCCGACGGCTACGACGTCGTCGTCGGGGATCGTGAAGTCGTAGCTGGGCAGCATCGCGGCGTCCTGCTCGGCGACTCCGACGTCGATACCCGCGTCACGCATCGCCGTCACGGCCTGGATGTGGTCCCAGTGGCCGTGGGTCGTGAGGACCCGGCGGACCCCCGTCGCCCGGCTCACCTCCAGCAGGAGCTCGTGCTCGTTGGCGGCGTCGACGATGACGGCCTCGCCGGTGCGCTTGCACCGCAGCACGAAGACGTTGTTCTCGAAGGGACCGACGACGAGCTTGTCGATCCGCGCGTCGGCGGTCTCGTAGTGGGGGCGCCGGGCAAGCGGCGCGGGGTGCCGGAGCTCGGTCATCGGGTGCAGGCTACCGGTGCCGCGGGCTGTAGGCGGCGGGATGGAAACCCGACCGGGCGGTCAAGTACGGTCGCGCTCGCCTATGGACTTCCGTGACTCGCCCGAGGAGGCCGCGTTCCGCGACGAGGTGCGCGCCTGGCTCGACGAGCACCTCACCGCCGAATTCCGGGCGATCGGTGGGCGTGGTGGACCGGCCGACGAGGCCGACTGGGACCTGCGCCTCGAGTGGGAGCGCCTCCTCGGCAAGGACCGCTGGGTCGGCCTCTCGTGGCCCGAGGAGTACGGCGGGCGAGCCGCGAGCTTCGCCGAGCACGTGATCTTCTCGGAGGAGTACGCGAAGGCCGACGCGCCGGCCCGGATGTCGTTCTTCGGCGAGGGGCTGTTCTCGCCGACGCTGCTCGCGTACGGCACCGAGGACCAGAAGCGTCGCTACCTTCCGAAGATCCAGTCGGTCGAGGAGTTGTGGTGCCAGGGGTACTCGGAGCCTGACGCGGGCTCCGACCTGTCGAACGTGGCCACCCGCGCCGAGCTCGACGGCGACGAGTGGGTCGTCAACGGGCAGAAGGTCTGGACGACGCTGGCCCACCGGGCGCAGTGGTGCTTCGCGGTCGTGCGCACCGATCCCACCTCTACCGGCCACAAGGGGCTCTCGTACCTGCTGGTTCCGATGGATCAGCCGGGCATCGAGGTCCGGCCGCTGCACCAGATGACAGGCACCGCCGAGTTCAACGAGGTGTTCTTCTCCGACGCGCGCACCGCGAAGGAGAACGTGCTCGGCGAGGTGAACGACGGGTGGAAGGTCGCGATGGCCACGCTCGGCTTCGAGCGCGGCACCGCGTTCCTGAGCCAGCAGCTCGCCTTCCAGCGTGAGCTCGCCGGCATCGTCGAGGTGGCCCAGGTCAACGGCAAGGCGTCCGACGCGACGATCCGCCAGGAGCTCGCCGACTCGTACATCGGCGTCCAGATCATGAAGTACAACGGCCTGCGCATGCTCACCGACCTGGTGCGCAAGGGCGTGCTCGGCCCATCGAGCAGCATTGGCAAGCTCTACTGGAGCAACTGGCACCGCACGCTCGGCGAGCGAGCGATGTACGTGATGGGCACCGACGCGAGCGTCGTGGCCGGGGAGCCCGGCGGCGAGTACTCGCTCGACGAGCTCCACCGCATCTTCATGTTCAGCCGGTCGGAGACCATCTACGCCGGCGCGAGCGAGATCCAACGAAACATCATCGGCGAGCGGGTGCTCGGGCTCCCGCGTGAACCCAGGTAAGGGAGCAACCGTGAACTTCGCCTTCTCCGAGGAGCAGGAGCAGCTGCGCGACGCCGTGCGGAAGTTCCTCGAGGCCAAGAGCCCCGAGTCCGAGGTGCGCACGCTGATGGAGACCACCGACGGCTACGACCCCGCGGTGTGGTCCCAGATGGCCAAGGAGCTCGGCCTCCAGAGCCTGCACATCCCGGAGGCCTACGGCGGGCAGGGGTTCTCGTGGGTCGAGCTCGGCATCGTGCTCGAGGAGATGGGCCGGGCGCTGCTGTGCGCGCCGTACTTCTCCACCGTGGTGCTCGCGGCCAACGCCATCCTCAACGCCGGCACCGACGAGCAGAAGGCGGAGCTCCTTCCGGGCATCGCGAGTGGCGAGACGATCGCGACGCTGGCGTTCACCGAGCCGAACGGCAAGTGGGACGCGTCGGGCATCACGATGGAGGCGAGCGGCTCCGGCGACGCGGTCACGCTGACCGGCGAGAAGATGTTCGTGATCGACGGACACAGCGTGGAGCTGATCGTGGTCGTCGCCCGCCAAGCCGGCACGAGCGGCGAGGACGGCATCGGCTTCTACACCGTCGCGGGTGATGCCGCGGGCCTCACCCGCACCGCACTCGCGACCATGGACCAGACCCGCAAGCAGGCGAAGCTGGAGTTCTCGAACGTCGCGGCCACCCCGCTCGGGGCTGCCGGCTCGGGCTGGGCGGCACTCTCGAAGACCCTCGACCAGGCCGCGGTCGGGCTCTGCAACGAGATGGCGGGCGGCGCGCAGTTCGTGCTCGAGGAGTCGGTGCAGTACGCGAAGGACCGGGTGCAGTTCGGTCGTCCGATCGGCTCGTTCCAGGCGATCAAGCACAAGTGCGCCGACATGCTGCTCGAGGTCGAGTCGGCGAAGTCCGCGGCGTACTACGCGTCGTGGTGCGCGGCCGAGGACAACGACGAGCTGCCGGTGGTCGCCTCGCTGGCCAAGGCCTACTGCTCCGACGCCTACTTCCACTCGGCCGCGGAGAACATCCAGATCCACGGTGGCATCGGGTTCACCTGGGAGCACAACGCGCACCTGTACTTCAAGCGCGCGAAGAGCTCGGAGATCCTGCTCGGCGACGCGACGTACCACCGCGAGCTCCTCGCCCAGCGCATCGGCATCTGACCCCGACCCCACGCCGACGCCGACGCCCAGTTTGATGTTCCAGGAGCGCATGCGGCTCTTCGGTGCACAATCTCGGGGATTCCGTGGGGGTGACGGGTTGATGGTGACGGGTTGATGGTCTGGGTGGTGGCGTTCCTCGTCGTCGGCGTGGTGCTGGCGATCGCGGCGGCCTTCGTGTTCCGCGAGGCGGCGCGCATGCGCGAGGAGCCGCCCCTCGCCGTCTTCGATCCCGACGACGCGTACCGGTGGGTCGTGGAGCACCTCGACGCCCTGGTCGCGGCCACGCTGACCCCCGACGACGTGCGCCGGATCCTCGACGTCGAGCTCGAGTTCTTCCGGCGCCGTGGCGTGTCGCGCAACGGCTCGGGCAACGAGCCCGACACGCCGGTGGTCTTCGACGTGGCGGAGGTCACCGGCTACATCGGGACCCGCTGTGCCGAGACGGGCGAGGCCTACCTCCCCGAGCAGGTGGAGGCGGTGGTCGACTGCCAGCTCTCCTACCTGCGCTTTATCGGTGCACTCGGTCGTCCCGGTGACGATCCGGGTGAGTCGCCCGCCTGAGAGCTGCGCGGCGTGCTACGAATTTCGGTACCAGGGAAAGGAGGTGGTCCAACACATGCATGATCAACATGGGACCCTGGAGGTGCGCGGCCGCTAGGTCGGTTCGCTCCATCGGACCCCCGGCGGAATCTCACCGCCGCACCGCCGTCGACTGGTCGGGAGCTGGTCCCCCCCGAGCACTCCTTCCGACGGTACTTCTCTACCTGCTCGAACCCGAGGGGAGCGTGCACCTGCACGCTCCCCTCGGCGCGCCTCGGAGCATGTCGAACCCGAGCGCGCGATCTAGCCTCTGGCGAATGAGCCGTCCCACGAAGTTCGAGGAGTTCCGCTACGTCGGCGACAAGCGGAGCCAGCGCTACTACGACCTCGACGACCCGGATCTCGCCCCCGACGTGGTCGACGAGCTGATGAGGTCCGAGCAGTTCACGTGCTTCGCTCCGGACACGCCGGCCGAGGCCCGCAACCGCGGCTACCGGGCATCTTGCTGAGCGGCCCGGGATCGTCGTGGTCCGGGCCTGAAGCATCGGCCTGAGGCGACCGAGCGGTGAGCTCCGCCGCCGCCGCTCAGTGCATCTCGCTGAGCGGCCCGGGCTAGACCTTGGGGGGCGCGAAGCCGCCGGGGATCGCTTCGGCCGCGCGCTTGTACTTGGCTTCGAACGCGACGTCGGACAGCGCCGGCTCGGACGGCAATGATGCGGGGTCGTCGGGTAGGCCGTCGAGCATGACCCACGACGTGCACCCGCCGTACGCGTCGCGGAACGGCACGACGAGGTGCTCGTGCAGGCGGTGCACCCGCAGCGCGAGCACCCAGAGGGGGTTCCGCCGCATCCACGAGAAGCGCGCCCCGACGTAGTCGCGGCTCCAGATCACCTGGCCGTCGAGAGTGTCGAGCACCTCCGGCTCCGTGACCTGCGCGACCCCGACGACCTCGGCCCATCCGGCGATCTCGACGGCTCGATCGGGCGGCGCCGCGGCCTCGGTCTCGGCGACCCAGCGCGCGTAGGCCGGCTTGCACAGCTCGGCCCGCTGGTGCTCGGTGGTGGGGTAGAGCCAGCAGCGGTCGGACTGCAGGGCGAAGTGGCGCCCGTCCTCGCGGATCCCGCCCTTGCGCACGTCGAGGATCTGCTCACCCTCGAGCAGCGCCTGCACGACGACGGCCCATTCCTTGAACGCGGGCACACGAATACCGGTGGCGGGCATGGGGCCCAGGATAATAGGGCCGTGGACGAGCAGATCGAGGTGGACGGTCTCAAGCTGGCGTGTCACCTGGCGCGTCCATCGGGCACCGGCGCGGCACCGGCGCTCGTGCTCACCCACGACTTCCCCGTGGCGCCGCGTGGATCGCTCGCCTCGGGCCTCACGTTCCCGGAGCTCGCCGACCGGCTCGCACGCGATGCCGGCTGGATCGTCTTCACCTTCAACCTGCGCGGCACCGGCGGCAGCGAGGGCGACTTCTCGATCTCGGGCTGGCTCGCCGACCAGCGCGCCGGTGTCGACCTGCTGCACGCGCGCGACGACGTCCTCGGCGTGTGGCTCGTCGGTACCGGAGTCGGTGGCTCGCTCTCACTGGTCAACGCGGCGCGTGACGAGCGCGTCCGCGGTACCGCGACGTTGGGCGCTCAGGCGAGCCTGCGTGACTGGGCCCGCGACCCGAACCGGTTCCTCGAGCACTGCCGGCGAATGGGGGTGTTTCGCACGCCGGGATTTCCCCACGACGCCGGTGCCTGGATCCGAGAGGTCGCCGCGGTCGACGCGCCGGCGGCCGCGCGGCTGCTCGCGCCGAGACCGCTGCTCGTGCTCCACGGCACGGAAGACGATGTGGCTCCGCTTGCCGACGCCCACGCGATCGCGGATGCCCACGGGGCCGCGGAGCTGCGGGTCGTGCAGACGGCGGCCCGTCGCCTCCGCCACGACCCACGCGCGGTGGCGAGCCTCCTCGGCTGGCTCGACCGTCAGGAGCTGTAGCCGCGAGTCGAACGACCCGCTGACGTCGGCGTGATCGCTGTCGGGCCACGGCGCCGTCGGTAGCCTGCCCCGCGTGGGATAGAGGGGATGGCCGCTGCGGGCATTCCGACCGGTGCCGGTGAGCAGAGGCGCCGGGCAGCCGGTCCGGCTCGCGGCCGTGCTGCGGACGCGGTTGTCGGCGCCGGGCCTCGTGGTGGCGTTCCTGTTCTCGTGCGCGTCGAACCTACCCGACCCTGCTCCCGCGATCCTGGCTCTCTCAGGGCGTGGTCAGCGCGCTCTCGATGTGCATCGGCCACGGCCTCGGCGTGCTCGGAACCGCGATCGTCCGGGCCGTCATGACCTGGCGGGGGTGGCGCGGACCGGGCCCCGAGTTGCGCCACCGCACGCGCCGCGTCCTCGCGGTCGCGGGCGGCGTTGCCGGGCGCCCCACCACTGCTCGCTCACTGGGCGCTGAACAGCCTTAGCTTCGCGTTCGCCTGGAGCCTGTCGCGTCGAGCGCCGGGTCGCGGCGTGCGAGCACCGCGCTAGGGGCTACGGGTGCGACGGCATCGCGCGCGACCTCCAGCACGTCGGCGAGCGTCGTCTCCAGCGGTATCTGCGGTGTCCAGCGGGTGGCCTCCTGCAGGCGGCCGTTGGCGCCCACCAGCCGGGAGACGTCGACCGACCGCACGAGTGTGGGGTCGGTGACCAGGCGTATCGGACGGGTGGCGCGAGCGAGGAGGAGGTCGGCGACCTCCTGGATGCTCACGCCCCGGCCCGAGCAGACGTTGTAGACCTCCCCCGGCTTGCCGTGCTCGGCGAGCAGCCGGTACGCGCGCACCACGTCGCGTACGTCGGTGAGGTCCCGGATCGCGTCGAGTGAGCCGACGGGGATCTCGTCGACGCCGTCGCGCTCTGCGGCCGCGATGCGAGCCGCGAGTGCCGGCACGACGAAGCGATCCGACTGGCCGGGCCCGGTGTGGCCGAACGGTCGTACCCGGATCGTGCCGAGCCCGTCGCCGAGGAACGCCTGCAGCGCGAGGAAATCGGCCGCCACCTTCGCGGCTCCGTACGGCGTGACGGGGCGGAGCGGGGAGTCCTCGGTGAGGGGGAGATCCGCCTCGGCGACCTTGCCGTACTCCTCGCTCGACAGCACCACCACCACGCGGTGCACCGCGAGCTCGGTGCACGCCCGCAGCACGTTGAGGGTGCCTTCCGCGTTGACCCGGAAGGATGCCGCCGGGCTCTTCCAGCTCTCACCGACGTGGCTCAGCGCGGCGAGGTGGTACACGACGTCGGGTCGAGCGTCGTGGAAGGCGGCGTGCACCGCGTCGGCGTCGGTCACGTCGAACGCGTTCGGTCCGTGCCGATCCAGGGACAAGACGTCGTCGCCGCACGCCTCCAGGTGCGCGACGAGGTGGGGGCCGACGAAGCCGCGGGCACCGGTGACCGCGATCCTCACCCGGCCACCCCCACCGCCGCCCGGTATGCGTCGAGATGCCGGTCGACCGACCGGTCCCAGGTGTACGGGGCCGCCTGTTTCGGGCCCGCCGATCGCAGCTGCGGCGCGTCCGCGGCGTTGTCGAGCACGTAGCCGAGCGTATCGGCCAGGAGCCCCGGCTGTGCGGGTGGCACGAGCAGCGCCGCGTCGCCCACGACCTCGGCCGTTGCGGAGCCCGTCGTCGTCACGAGCACGGCGCCGCACGCGAGGGCCTCGAGCGCGGGGAGGCCGAAGCCTTCTTCGAGCGACGGATAGACCACCGCCGCGGCCTGGCGGAACAGCGCTGGGAGCGCGGCCGACGGGACCCAGCCGGTGCGCAAGATGCGCGTGGTCACGCCGCTGTGCGCCGCCGCGTCTCCCACGGCCTCCGCTCCCCAGCCGTCGCGTCCCGCGATCACGAGGCGAAGGTCGCGGCGCTGGGGAGCCAGGCGGGCGAACGCGGCGATGAGCGACGGGACGTCCTTGCGTGGCTCGAGCAAGCCGGCGAAGGCCAGGTACGGGGGCGCGATCCCGACCCGAGCGAGGCGCATGAGGTCGTCGGGGTCGCCGACCGCGGCCGGCCGGAACCGATCGTGGTCGACGCCGTGCGGCGCGACGACCACCGGTGTTGTGGGCGCGAGCACGCATTCGAGCCGCTCGCGGGTGTGCTCGCTGACCGCCACGACGGCGCTCGCGTGGTGGACGCTCCTGCGCATCATCGGCACGAAGAACGCGACCTTGGCGCGTTCGTGCCATTCGGGGTGGTCGAAGAAGGTGAGGTCGTGCACGGTGACGACCGTCGGTGTGTCGACGCGCAGCGGCAACGTGTAGTGGGGACCGTGCCACACGTCGACCGCGAGGCGCCGGGCCAGGCCGGGCGCGCGGAGCTGTTCCCACGCCAGGCGCGCGGGGCGGGCGGTGGGGACCTCCGGGTGCACCGAGGCGGTCGGGGCCAGCTCCGACCAGCGGTCCGCGTCGTCGCGCCGGGCGAGGAGGTGGAGCTCGAGCTCGTTGCGGGCGGCCAGTCCTCGGGCGAGCGCGACGGTGTAGACGCCGGCGCCTACGGGCCGTGCCGGGACCGCCGACACGTCGAGGAGGATGCGCACGGCCGGTGAGTCTACGGTCGCGGGAGGGCCAGAGCGGTCCGGTACGCGACCGCGTGCGCCGCCGCGGAAGCGCTCCAGGTGAACCTTTGCGCGCGCTGCCGACCGAGCTTCGCGAGCCCCTCGCGCGCGGAGGGATCGTCGAGCAGCCCCTCGAGCGCACAGGCCCAGGCGTCGACGTCGCCGGCGGGTACGAGCATCCCGGCATCGGCGACGACCTCGGGCAACGACGTCGTCGCGGAGGCGACCACCGGGCAGCCTCGCGCCATCGCCTCGAGTGCGGGCAGGCCGAAGCCCTCGTAGCGCGACGGCACCGCGCAGATCACCGCCCGCCGGTAGAGCGCGTCGAGGGTCGTGTCGTCGACGCGTCCGAGCTCGCGGATGCCGGGGCTGTCGAGCCCGGGCACCGCGAGCCAGCCCCGGGGGCCGACCACGACGAGCGCCAGGTCGGGGCGTCGCCGACGCAGCACGGTATACGCCGCGACGAGCGTGTCGAGGCCCTTGCGCGGCTCGATCGTTCCCACGAAGAGAAGGAACGGCGCGTGCACGCCGATGCGCCGGATCCGCGGGTCGACGACCTCGTCGGGCTCCGGCTCGGGCACGGTCACCCCGTGAGGTGCGAGGTGGATCCGGCCCGGGTCGAAGCCGATCCGGACGAGCTCGTCACACGCGAACTGCGATGCGGTGACGATGACCGCCGCCTCTCGATAGGTGATCGCGAGGCCGCGTCGGTGGAACTCGACCCCGCGGCGAGTGAACGCCTCCGGGTGGCGGAGAAAGGCGATGTCGTGCACGGTCACGACCAGCGGCGTGCGGCCGCCCGGTGGCACTGCGAGGCTCGGTGCATGCAGCACGTCGGTCCCGAGGTCGACCACCGGCCGCCGGGCGCGGTGCCAGAGCTCGTAGCGCCACGGAGCCGGCGGCCAACCGAGGTTCTGGTAGCCCCGGAACGAGTCGCTCCAGCGCGCCGGCGACGCACCGGCGGCGAAGGGCACCACATCGACGTCGGCCTCGGGGAGTGCCTCTGCGAGCGACGACACGTAACGCCCGATCCCGCCGGGGACCGGTTGGAGGAGCTGGCCGACGTGCAGCGCGACCTTCACCTGAGCACAGGGTAGCGCTCGACCAACGTCGCGGCCATCCGCTCCCACGTGTACCGGCGCGTGCGGGCGAGACCGGACGCGACCAGTCGCTGCCTCGTCGTGTCTGCGTGGAGCGCGTCGAGGAGCGCGGCGGCGATCGCGTCGTCGTCGTGCGGGTCGACGAAAAGAGCGGCGTCGCCGAGCACCTCGGGGAGCGCGCCGGCCCGGCCGGCCACGACAGGGACTCCGGCCGCCATTGCTTCGAGCGCCGGGAAGCCGAAGCCTTCGTAGATCGACGGGTAGGCGAACACCGACGCGCCGGCCAGCAGATCGCGGCGCGCGGCGTCGCGCACGTAGCCGAGCCGCACGATGCGCTCGCGGGCCGGGGAGATGTCGACTGCGGCGGTGAAGCGCTCGCGATCCCACCCGTCGGGTCCGGCGACCACGAGCACGACGTCGGGGTCCGCCCGTGCGACGAGGCCGAAGGCTCGGACCAGCGCGGGCAGGTTCTTGCGGGGTTCGACGGTGCCGAGTGCGAGCACGTACCGCTCGGCACCTGCGAGGCGAGCACCGCCCGCTCGATCGCCCGCGCCCACGTCGGGCACGCCGCTGTGCACCGCGACGATTCGGTCGGGCGCGAGCCCGAAGTGCTCCGCTACCTCGTCGGCCACGAAGCGGCTCGGGGTGTGGACGGTGGCGCCGCGGTCGACGGCCCGGCGCAGGAGCAGCGGATATCGGAGGGTGTCGGGCGTGCACAGCTCCGGGTACCGCACGAAGGTCAGGTCGTGGACCATCACCATCACGGGCGCGCGAGCCGGCGGTGCTACGTAGTTGAGCGCGTGCACGACATCGACCGGTCCGGTCCAGCGCTCGACCCGTGGCTCGACGCTGCCCCGTTCCCACAGGCCGCGCACGACGCGCGCCGGAGCTGGCCGAGTTGCGCCGCGGACCCCGCGAGGCAGCACGGGAGCGAGGCCGCCGCGCCCGCGCCACGTGAGGGCGTACGCGATCGGCTCCACGTCAGGACGCGCGGCGAGGGCGCGGAGGAGGCCGGCGGCCACCTCGCCCACACCGGTGCGGTTGCCGAGAAGCGGCGTGCCGTCGACGGCAATGCGGAGGGCGCTGATCGAACGCATGCTACCGGCCGGGCGCGGGGTTCGTACGCGCTCAGAGCTCGAGTGGCTCGTGTCCGATTGCCGTGATGAGCGAGTCGATGCTCTCGGAAACACCCTTGCGCATGCGGCCGATGAGCGCTGCCGCCATCACCGCGGTTGCGAGAGTCGAGCCGACCACGAAGCCGACCTCGACGCGCAACGGCAAGCGGTCGATGGCCGCCGTGCCGATCAGGAAGCCGAGCACGCCGACTCCCCACGCGAAGGTCACGGTCCGGTGACCGTGCAGCGCGATCAGTGCCTGCGCGATCGTGAGGGCGACGATGAAGATGCCACTCCCCAGCGCGAGCAACCCCAGGTCGAGGTTGTCGATCGTGAAGTCCTCGAAGAGGATCTTGCCGGCGGCCGGCCCGATGGCGAAGGCCGCGAGGGTGCCGATGCCCGCGATCCCGACCACGACCAGCAGGAGCTGCTTGAAGCCGGTCCGGAAGTCGTCGTGGCGGCCCGCGCCGGCCAGGTTGGCGAGCTTCGGGAGCAAGGTGCCCTGTACGGCCTGGAAGAGGAGCACCGGGATGCGCGCCACGAAGAACGCCGACGTGAACGCGGCAGCTGCGGCCTTGCCGGTGCTTGATTCGAGGAAGTTGATGCCGAGGAGCGAGGAATAGGCGAGGAGCTGCATCAGCACGGAGCCGGCGAGGAGCCAGCCCAGCGCATTCGAGAGCTCGGAGTAGGGCGCGGGCGGACCGGGGGTGAGGAGCCCGTGTTGCTTGCGGAGCGCGAACAGCACGGCCGCGAACGGCGCCAGCGCGATGCACATCCCGTATGCGCCGGCCGTGTTGGCCCCGAGCGACGTGAGCACTATCGCGGCGCCGAGACGCACCGCGCCCTCGGTGGCGAGCATCTCCCCGTAGGGCCGGAAGCGAGCGTTCCCCGAGAGCGTTCCACGCACGGTGTGCATGCAGTAGAAGCCGACGAGGCCGACGGCGAGGCTCGCGACGAGGAGCCAGTCGTCGTCGAAGCGCTCGATGTACAGCGGCGACGTCGCGATCACGATCACCACCAACGCCGCCGTGAGGATCCCGCCGAGGCGGGCGGCGCGCACGACCAGCGGCTTGCCGCCGAGACCCTGGGCCCGGCGGTGGGCGAGGGCCCTGCCAACCTCTTGCTCGAGCGGCAGGAAGAGCCCGGGCCCCGCGACGAAGATGAAGCTCCAGAAGAGGCCGAACGCGGTCTCGCCGCCCTCGCCGAGGGAGTTCAGGGCGACGATGACGAAGACGTAGGCGGTGGCCGCGGCGACTGCGAGGCCCGCGCCGACCGCGAAGGTCCCCTCGGGGGCGACATCACGGACCTTGCCGATGAGCTTGCTCGCGTGGTCCCTCACAGGCGGACGTTCGATCCTGGGTCGGCGACGATGCTGGCGTGCGGTGCTGGCGTGCGTGCGGGTGAGCCGCCGCAGACGGGTTCGAGCATAGCGGCGGGATGGGCCGATCCCGGCTCCTTGGTGCGATCATCACGGGGTGAAGACGCGCACGCTCATGCTGCTCGCGCTGGTCACCGGGATGGCAATCCTGGCCGCCGGGGCGGTCCAGATCCTCATGGCCCGCTGAGGGCGCGCGGAGGGGGAGAATGGCGCCGAGCACGAGCCCGTAGCCGACGAGGTGATGAGCGTGGCCGAGCACTTCGACGTGGTGATCCTGGGCGGCGGCCCGGGTGGGTACGCGGCCGCGCTCTACGGGGCGGCGGCCGGCCTGCGGATCGCGCTGGTGGAGGAGTCCCGCGTCGGTGGCACCTGCCTGCACCGAGGTTGCATACCCGCCAAGGAGCTCCTCCAGACCGCGGAGGTGTTGCGAACGGTCCGCGACGCCGCCGAGTTCGGCGTCGGTGTGGGCGAGCCGACGCTCGACCTTCCCGTCGCGCTCGCCCGCAAGCAGAAGGTCGTCGACAAGCTGACCAAGGGGCTCGAGTCGCTGCTCAAGGGGCGCCAGGTCACCGTGGTGCCGGGCACCGGGATGATCGCCGATGCTGCCGATCGCCGGTTGCGCGTCGCAGACGGCACCGAGTGCACCGGTGACGCACTCGTGCTCGCCACCGGCTCCGCCCCGCGTTCGATCCCCGGCATCGATGTCGACGGTGAGCGTGTGCTCTCGTCCGATCACGTGCTCGCGCTCGACCGCGTCCCGGCGCGCACCGCGATCATCGGCGGAGGTGCGATCGGCTGCGAGTTCGCCTCCTACCTCCACGACGTGGGCAGCGAGGTCACCCTCCTCGAGGCGCTTCCCGCGATCCTCCCCGGAGTGGACGCCCAGGTCGCCGACGTGGTGTTCCGCGCCTTTCGTCGCCGCGGCATCTCGATGCACACCGGAGTGCACGTCGAGGGCGTCGAGGGCGTTGAGCCGACCGTCGTGCGCTTCACCGAAGCAGGGAACGTCTCCACGCTGGAGGTGGACGCGGTGGTCGTGAGCGTCGGGCGGCGGCCACGCTCCGAGGGCATCGGGCTCGAGGGATCTGGAGTCGCGGTCGACCCCCACGGCTACGTCGTGGTCGACGGGTGCATGCGCACCGCCGTGCCCGGCGTCTATGCCGTCGGCGACCTCGTCGCGACCCCGGCGCTCGCGCACGTGGGGTTCGCGGAGGCGATCGTCGCGATCAAGTCCGTCTTGGGCGAGGACCCGGCCCCCCTCGACTACGACAAGGTGCCCTGGGGGATCTACTGCCACCCGGAGGTCGCGTTCAGCGGCCTCACCGAAGCCGTCGCGCGTGAGCGGGGCCACGACGTCGTGACCTCCGTACACCGGTTCGGCGGCAACAGCCGTGCAATCGTCCTCGGCGAGACCGACGGCATGGTGAAGATCGTGGCCGAGCGTGACGGCCCCGTCCTGGGGGTGCACCTCGCGGGACCGTGGGCCACCGAGCTGCTGGCCGAGGGGTACCTCGCGGTCAGCTGGGAGGCGACCGCAGCCGAGATCGGCGCGCTGATCCACGCGCACCCCACGCTCTCGGAGCTGTTCGGCGAGACCGCGCTCGCGCTCACCGGCCGCGGGCTGCACGGCTAGGACCATCGGAGCGCACTTGGACGTCACCCTGCCCCAGCTCGGCGAGACCGTCACCGAGGGCACGATCACCCGCTGGTGCAAGCAGGTGGGGGAGTCGGTCGCGCTCGACGAACCGCTCTACGAGGTGTCCACCGACAAGGTCGACTCCGAGGTTCCCTCGCCCGCCGCCGGTGTGCTGACCGAGATCCTCGTCCCGGAGGGTGACACGGTGGAGGTGGGCGCGCGTCTCGCGGTGATCGCCGCGGTTGACGTCGCCGCGGTTGACGTCGCCGCGGTGGCACCACCCACCGCGCCCGCGCCGGCGCCACGCACCCCGGATCCACCCGCACCCGCACCGGTTGCCACGCCGCCCTCGCCGCCGCCCCCCGTGGCCCCCGTGGCCGCCGATGTCAGGGTCACGTCCCCCGTCGTGCGGCGCCTCATGGCGGAGCGGGGCCTCGACCCGGCCCGGATCACCGGGACGGGAGAGGGCGGGCGCATCACGCGCCGCGACGTGTTGAACGCGCCCGGCGCCCCGGCGCGCACGCCGGGAGCCGCGCTAGCGCCCAAGGTCGGTGACGAGGTGCTCCCGTTCGACAACATCAGGCGGCGCACGGCCGAGCACATGGTGCGGTCGAAGGCCACGAGCGCGCACGTCTACACGTCGGTCGAGGTCGACTACGAGCGCGTCGACCGCGTCCGCCGCGCCCATCAGGCCGACTGGGTGGCCGAAGAGGGCTTCTCGCTCACCTACCTGCCGTTCATCGTCCGAGCGTTCTGCGACGCGGTGCGAGAGTTCCCCCGCGTCAACGCGAGCGTCGACGGGGACGCGCTCGTCATGCACCACGACCTCAACCTCGGCATCGCGGTCGACCTCGACTTCAACGGCCTGATCGCGCCCGTGGTCCGCGAGGCAGATGGCAAGCGGCTCCGGCTGGTGGCCCGGGAGATCCGTGACCTCGCGGGCCGGGCGCGTGCCAAGCAGCTCGGTCCCGACGAGGTCGTCGGCGGCACCTTCACGATCACCAACATGGGTCCGTTCGGCACGCTCATGACGCTTCCGATCATCAACCAGCCTCAGGTGGCGATCCTGGCCACCGACGCGATCCGCAAGCGGCCGGTGGTGGTGGAGGGCCCCGACGGCGACGACGCGATCGCCGTCCATCCGGTCGGGGTGCTCGCGCTCACCTGGGACCACCGCGCCTTCGACGGTGCATACGCCGCGTCGTTCCTCCACGCGCTGCGCGAGATCCTCGAGACCCGCAACTGGGCGCCGGAGCTCGCATGACGCTGCGGGTTCGCTGGCTCGGACGGCTCCCGTACGCGGAGGCGCTCGACCTACAGCGTGCGCTGCATGCGCGCACGGAAGACGACTACCTGCTGCTCCTCGAGCACCCGCACGTGTACACGCTCGGCAAGCGCGCAGATCCCGCCCACGTGCTCACGCCTCCCGCCGCCGTTGGAGCCGAGCTCGTGCGCACGGACCGGGGCGGCGACGTCACCTATCACGGTCCCGGGCAGCTCGTCGGCTACCCGATCGTCACGCTCGACGAGACCCCGGCGGGGATGCGCGACGTGGTCGCGCACGTGCGGCGCCTGGAGACCGCCCTCATCGACGTGTTGGCCGGATTCGGGCTCCGCGGCGCGCGCGAGGACGGGCTTGCCGGCGTGTGGGTGAACGGCGCGAAGATCGCCGCGATCGGCGTGCGGGTCGCCCGCGGGCGCACGATGCACGGCTTCGCGCTCAACGTCGACCCCGATCTCGCGATGTTCGGACACATCGTTCCTTGTGGCATCGCCGATCGGGGCGTGACCTCGCTCGCAGCGCAGCTCGGCGAGGCGCCACCGATGCGCGCGGTCGTCGACGCCTGCATCCAGGCCTTCTCGGAGCATCTGGGAGGCACGACGGTGGAGCGCGCCGACGTGGCCTGGGAGCGCGCGGCGGTACCGGTGGCGCTCGGGGCCGACCCCAGCGCGTTCCGGCGACCCGAGTGGATGAAGGTGCGCGCCGATCTCGGCCCGGGCTATCGCCGGCTCAAGCGCCTCGTGCGCGACGAGGCGCTCCACACGGTCTGCGAGGAGGCGGGCTGCCCGAACATCTTCGAGTGCTGGTCCCAGGGGACGGCGACCTTCATGATCCTCGGTGAGCGGTGCACGCGCGCGTGTGGCTACTGCCTCGTCGACACCCGCAAGCCCCTCGCCGTGGATCCGGAGGAGCCCGAGCGCGTCGCCGACGCGGTCGGTCGTCTCGGGCTCGCGCACGCGGTCATCACGAGCGTCGCACGCGACGACGTGGCCGATGGTGGCGCGTCGGCGTTCGCCGCGACCATCGGCGCAGTCCGCCGTCGCAACCCCACGACCACCGTCGAGGTGTTGATCCCGGACTGCAAGGGCGATCCCGAGTCGCTCGACGTGATCTTCGCCGCCCGTCCCGACGTCCTGAACCACAACCTCGAGACGGTCGCGCGGCTCCAGCGGTCGGCGCGGCCTTCCGCCGGGTACGCGCGCTCGCTCACCGTTCTCGCGCGCGCCAAGGACGCGGGCCTCGTCACCAAGTCCGGCCTCATCCTCGGCATGGGGGAGACCGACGACGAGGTGCGCGCTGCGCTGATCGACCTGCGGGCGGTCGGCACCGACATCGTCACGCTCGGCCAGTACCTGCGGCCGTCCCGGGCCCACCTGCCCGTCGCCCGCTGGTGGACCCCCGACGAGTTCGCCGCCCTGGGAGACCATGCGCGCGCCCTCGGCTTCGCCCACGTCGAGAGCGGACCGCTCGTACGGTCGAGCTACCACGCCCGCGATGGGGCGGCCGCCATCGAACCCTCGCGGGTCGAGGCGTCGTGACCCGCCCCGCCCGGCGCTGCTCGCCGCCGTGAGCCTCGATCTCGCCACGTTCCTGGTCCAGTGGGCCGCCGGCGGCCTGGCGTTCCTCTGGGTGACCTCGCGCCTGCGCGTGGTCAGCCTCGGCTACGGGTGGCTGCTGCGCTCGGTGTACGGCGCCATGGGTGCCTTCGCCGTCTACGCCGAGACCCGCGCCGGGCATCACGGTGCGGCCGAGGCCGTGTTCGTCGCCGGAACTGCCGCGATGGTCGCGGCCACGGCGGTCGCGCTGTTCGTGAGCGTGGTGCGCCGCGGTGCCGGCGTGTCCGGAGCCCGCGCCGAGCGGGTGCGCCGGGCCGCGCGCGTCGCAGCGATGGTCGACGGGCCTCCGAGCACGCCGACCGAAGAGCCGGAGACGACGCCCGAGTTCCCTCCGGTGCTCGACCTGATCGCACCGGCGTTCGGGGTCGTCGCACTCCTGGGTGCGGCGGGGCTCAGCGGCGGCGCGTGGTGGCTCGCGGCGCTACGACTCCTGGCGGGGGCGGCGTTCCTCGGCTCCGTCACCGACGCGATGCTGCTGGGACACTGGTACCTCACCCAGCCCGGGCTCTCCCGCGCCCCGCTCAAGGACCTCGTGCTCGCGAGCGCGATCGCGTGGCCTGTCGAGATCGTCGCGCTCTGCATCCCTGTCGGCATGCTCTCCGTACTCGCGGGCACGATCGACGACGGCTACGACGGCCTGCTCGGTTGGATGTGGGTGGTGTGCGCGCTCGGGACGATCGCGCTCGTCGGCGTGACCTGGCTCGCGTTGCGCGAACGCGCGTACTCGGCGGTCATGGCCGCCACGGGGCTGCTGTACCTGGCGATCCTCACGGCCTTCGGCACCGACCTGGTCGCCCGGGCCTTGCTCGCGCCGTAGGCCCGCGACCCGGCGGTTAGCCTGCCCCGCCATGACTGCAGGGCGGGGCAGGACCATCTGGCTCGCGGCGGCGTTCGCAGCCGTGAGCACCGTGGTCGCACCGGTTCCGGCGGGTGCTGCGCCCGAGGCCGGCGACGAGTGGGACCCGAGGATCGAGGCCATCGCCGAGGAGGTCGCCGACCTGCGCGGCCTCGAGTTCGAGGAGCCGGTCGAGGCGCTGTTCCTCGGCGACAAGGCGTTCCGCAAGCGCGTCACGTCCGAGGAGGACGACCTCACGAAGTCCGACAAGTTCGACCTGCGCTTCAGCGAGGCCGAGCTGCGCGCGCTCGGATTGGTGGGCGGCGACATCGACCTCTTCGCAACCGTCAACGAGGAGGTGGGATCCGGCGTCGTCGCGTACTACAACCCCGACAACGGTCGCATCGTGATCCGCGGCAAGCGGCTCGACCCGTTCACCAAGGTGTCGGTCGCCCACGAGCTGACCCACGCACTCCAGGACCAGCACTTCGACCTCGCGGCGCTCGACGAGCAGGCGGCCGACAGCTCGGGCGCCACCGAGGCGGTCACGGCGCTGGTCGAGGGGGACGCCACCCGCATCGAGCTCGAGTACCTCGACACCCTCGACGACGACGAGCAGGACCGCTACTGGGAGCAGGCCGAGACCTTCGGGACCGATCCGGACGAGCCGGTGCTCGACGAGCCCGTGGACGCGAGCTCGGCGCTCGCCGGTGCGACCTTCGACGCCCCGTACGCGCTCGGGCCGTCGATGGTGAGCATCCTCGAGGTCGACGGCGGCAACCGCCGGGTCGACCGGGCGTTCCGCCACCCGCCCACGACCCAGCGCCAGATCCTCGATCCGCTGACGGTCCTCGACCGGGCCCCCGAGGCGACCGTGCGGCCCCCTCGGAGGCCCGAGGGCACGAAGGCGGCGTGGCCCGATGACCTCCCGCACGACCTCGGCGCGCTCGACGTGTTCTTCCTCCTGGCGAGCCGGCTTCCCGCGCTCGATGCGCTCGCTGCGGCCGACGACGTGAAGGCGGGGGCTGCGAACGCGTACCGGGACGACGGCGCGCTGTGCTTCGACGTCGCGTTCCGCACGTTCGACGAGTCGGGCGCGGCGCGGCTCTCGGGCGCGCTGAAGATGTGGGCCGCGGCGATGCCGCCGGGCGCGGTGACCCAGCGCGCCAACGGGCTCGGATTCCGCGTGTGTGATCCCGGCGATGCGGCGGCGGCACCACCCAACTCGGTGCTCGACGCGTTGACCTTCGTATCCGGCCGATCGGACATCGAGTGGGCGCTCTACGACTCGGGTCTCGACGCCGAGGAGACCGAGTGCGTGGCGGGCGGCGTGGTGACCACGCCCGAGTTCGCGAAGATCGTCTCCGCACAGAACGCAGGTGAGGAGCCCGCGGACGCCGACTACGAGGCCATCTGGGACGTCGTGGACGACGCGACCGAGGCCTGCATCGACGACTGAAGCCGGCATCTTGCTGAGCGTCCCGGGCCGCTGGCGATCCTCTTAGGCCACGAAGTACTTGGCCTCGGGGTGCGGGACGACGATCGCGCTGGTCGACTGCTCGGGCTCGAGCTGGCGTTCCTCGGTGAGCGCCACGTCGATCCGGGCCAGCTCGAGCAGCTCGTCGAGCTTGACCTGGTCGTCGAGGTCGGGGCACGCGGGATAGCCCCACGAGTAGCGGGAGCCCCGGTACTGCTGGCGGAACAGGCCGGCGAGGGACGGGCCGTCCTCGTCGGCGAAGCCCCACTCCTCACGGATCCGGCGGTGCCACAGCTCGGCGAGCGCCTCGGTCATCTCCACGGAGAGGCCGTGGCAGAGCAGGTAGTCCTGGTACCGGTTCGCGGCGAAGAGCTCGCGCTCGCGCTCGCTCGCCCGCGCCCCGACGGTGACGACGTGGAACGCCGCGTAGTCGACCTCACCCGAGTCGGCGGGGCGGAAGAAATCGGAGATGCAGAGGAACCGGTCCTTGCGCTGGCGGGGGAAGTGGAACCGCAGCCGCTCGTCGCGGCGGTCCTCGTCGCGCCATACGACCAGGTCGTCGCCTTCGCTGTTGACCGGGAAGTAGCCCCAGACGACGGCCGGTACGAGCCACCCCTCGGCCTTGGCGGCGTCGAGCTCGGACCGCAGGGTGGGGCGGATCCGGGCCTTGAACTCGTCGTCGGGCTCACCGCCTTCCGGGCGGAACTGCCACTGGTTGCGGAACAGCGCCGTCTCGTTGACGTACGTGGCGATCTCGTCCAGTGAGATGCCCTTGGCCACGCGCGCGCCCGGGAACGGCGGCGCGAAGACCGGCACATCCGTGGCGACATCGGAACGGGCCGGGACGGCCACGGTCTCGTCGGTGGGCTGTGAGCGCCGTGGCGGTAGGCGGCGGCCTCCCGGTGCACGGCCAAAGTCGGCATCGAGCGCGCCGGTGCGCTTGCCGTCCATCAGCGCGTCCATCGTGCGCAGCCCCTCGAAGGCGTCCTTCCCGTAGAAGAGGCGACCGTCGTAGACCTCACGCAGGTCGACCTCCACGTAGTTGCGGGTGAGGGCGGCGCCGCCGAGGAGCACCGGGGTCTCGGCGAGCCCCAGCTCGTTCATCTCCTGCAGGTTCTCGCGCATGATGAGCGTGCTCTTCACCAGCAGGCCGCTCATGCCGATCGCGTCGGCCTCGACCTCCTTGGCCTTGTCGACGAAGTCCTGCAGCGGAGCCTTGATCCCGATGTTGTGGACCTCGTAGCCGTTGTTGGTGAGGATGATGTCGACGAGGTTCTTCCCGATGTCGTGCACGTCGCCCTTGACGGTGCCGATCACCACGACGCCCTTGCCGCCGGCGTCGGCCTTCTCCATGTGCGGCTCGAGGTACGCGACCGCGGTCTTCATGGTCTCGGCGCTCTGGAGCACGAACGGCAGCTGCATCTCGCCGCGGCCGAAGAGGTCGCCGACCACCTTCATCCCCTCGAGCAGCACGTCGTTGACGATCGAGAGCGCGGGTCTCCCGCCGGCCAGTGCCTCGTCGATCTCCGCGTCGATGCCGTCGCGCTCGCCGTCGATGATGCGGTGCTTGAGGCGGTCCTCCACGGGCCAGCCCGAACGGTCCTCCCGCTCGACGGCGCCGGCTTCGACGCCCTCGAACAGGGCCATGAGCTCGGTGAGCGGGTCGTAGCCGTCGCGGCGCCGGTCGTAGACGAGGTCGAGCGCGACCTCGCGGGCATGGTCGTCGATCTTGTGCATCGGGAGGATGCGGGCGGCGTGGACGATGGCGGCGTCGAGGCCGGCCTCCCTGCACTCGTGCAGGAAGACGCTGTTCAGCACGTGCCGAACCGCGGGCTTGAGCCCGAAGCTCACGTTCGAGAGCCCGAGCACCGTGGACGCGCCGGGGAGCTCCGCCTTGATCCGGCGGATCGCGTCGATCGTCTCGATGCCGTCGCGGCGCAGGTCCTCCTGGCCCGATCCGAGCGGGAACGTGAGCGGGTCGAAGATCAGGTCGGTGGGGTCGATGCCGTAGCGCTGGGTCGCCAGGTCGTAGATGCGGTGGCAGACCCGGAGCTTCCAGTCGGCGTCGCGAGCCTGACCCTCCTCGTCGATCGCGAGGCAGATGACGGCCGCGCCGTACTCGCGGGCGAGCGAGAACACGCGGTCGAGGCGCGAACCCGGGTGCTCGCCGTCCTCGAGGTTGGCGGAGTTGAGGATGGCCTTGCCGCCGGAGTGGCGCAGCCCGACCTCCATCACCTGGGGCTCGGTCGAGTCGAACACCAGGGGTAGCGCGGCCTGGGTGGCGAACCGGGACGCGACCCGCTCCATGTCGACGGTCCCGTCGCGCCCCACGTAGTCGACGCAGACGTCGAGCACGTGCGCGCCTTCCTTCACCTGTTCGCGGGCCATCTGCACGCAGGTGTCCCAGTCCTCGGCGAGCATGGCCTCGCGGAACTTCTTCGAGCCGTTCGCGTTGGTGCGCTCGCCGACCGCGAGGTACGAGAGCTCCTGCGCGTAGGGGACGGCGCTGTAGATGCTCGAGCAGCCGGGTTCGAACACGGGCTCGCGTGGCGCCGGGGCGCGCGTGCCGAGGCGCTCGACGACGGCGCGCAGGTGCTCGGGCGTCGTGCCGCAGCAGCCGCCGACCACGTTGAGCCCGAACTCGGACACGAACCGTTCGTGCGCGTCGGCGAGCTGGTCGGGGGTGAGGTCGTAGTGGGTGTGGCCGTCGACGACCGACGGGAGCCCGGCGTTGGGGAGGCACGACAGGTACGTTCGGGCATGGCGCGCCAGGTAGCGCAGGTGCTCGGTCATCTCGGTGGGGCCGGTCGCGCAGTTGAGCCCGATCACGTCGGGCTGCATCGCCTCGAGGGCGTTGAGCGCCGCGCCGATCTCGGATCCCACGAGCATGCGCCCCGTGGTCTCCATGGTGACCTGCACCATGAGGGGGACCTCGCGGCCGGCGTCGGTCATCGCCCGGCGGCACGCGATCAGCGCGGCCTTCGCCTGGAGGAGGTCGTAGACGGTCTCGACGAGGAGCACGTCGGCGCCACCCTCGAGGAGCCCGGTCGCCTGGAGCTGGTAGTCGTCGCGGAGCACGGCGAAGGGGATCGCTCCGAGCGAGGGGAGGCGGGTGCCGGGTCCGATCGAGCCGATCGCCCAGCGCGGCCGCGCCGGGGTGGAGGCGGCCGCGGCGGCCTCCCTGGCGATCCGGGCGGCCGACACGTTGAGCTCGAAGGTCCGATCCGCGATGCCGTACTCGGCGAGCACGAGGCCGAACGCGCCGAACGTCGCCGTCTCGACGGCGTCGACGCCGGCGGCGAAGTAGTCGTCGTGCATCGCCCGGATCAGGTCGGGCCGGGTGAGCACGAGATGCTCGTTGCAGCCCTCGAGGTCGGGCCCGCCGAAGTCGTCGGCTGTCAGGTCGCGGGCCTGGACCCAGGTTCCGAACGCCCCGTCGAGCACGAGGACGCGGGTGGCAAGGGCGTCGAGGAAGGTGGACATCGCCGAATCAGGCTAGTGGAGGATCCCGGGCGCCCACGGGGAGAAGCGGGGCCGCCGGCGACTCGTAGACTCGCCCGCAGTGAAGGTCTACACGCGCACCGGCGACGACGGCACGACGGCGCTGCTCTACGGCGGCCGGGTGCCGAAGGACGCGCCCGGGCCCACGGCCTACGGGGCGACCGACGAGGCGGTGGCCGCGCTCGGACTCGCCCGCGCCGAGGTCGGCGAGACCGACGAGCTGTTCTCGATCCTCGTCCGACTCCAGCGCGAGCTCTTCGTCGTGGGTGCCGAGCTCGCCACCGCGCCGGAGAACCGTCGCAAGCTCACCGACGGGACCACGCGGGTGACCGGAGCCATGGTCGGCGCTCTCGAGCCCCTGATCGACGACGTGACCGAGCGCTTCGACGCGCCGACGGAGTTCGTGCTCCCCGGCGAGAACCGGGTGGCCGCGGCGCTCGACGTCGCCCGCACCGTCGTGCGCCGGGCCGAGCGCGAGTGCGTGACCGCGACCTCGGTCGGCTGGCTCGAGCCAGAGAGCTTCGTCGTCGCGTACCTCAATCGACTCGCCGACCTCTGCTGGACGCTCGCGCGCTGGCAGGAGCACGGCTACCGCCCCGCGCGCGAGCGCGACTGACCCCCGGAGGATCAAGTGCCCGTAGCGTTCGCCGTCTCGACCGCGCCCGCCGACCAGGTGAAGGCCGACCTGCTGGCCGTACCGGTCTTCGCCGGCAACCTGCTCGGGCCGGGCGCCGACGCCGTCGACCGCGCGCTCGGAGGCGGCCTGGCCGCGTTCATGACCGAGGCCGGCTTCGAGGCCAAGACCGGCCAGACGCTCGCGGTGCCCACGAACGGCGCGCTCGGTGCCTCGGCCGCCGTGCTCGTCGGCCTCGGTGCACGCGACGAGCTCACCGTCGACGCGTTCCGGAAGGCGGGCGCAGCGCTCGCGAAAGGTGCGACCAAGGTCGCGTCGGTCGTGACGACGCTGGCCGAAGCCGCGCCCGCGGCACTGGACCGGGCCGAGGTCGGCCAGGCGGTGGTGGAGGGCGTGCTCCTCGGCGGCTACGAGTTCCTCGGGTACAAGTCGGCCCCGATGCCGTCCAAGCTCGCGGAGGTCACGCTCGTCAGCCGGGCAGCCGCCACCCTGCGCCGCGGGGTCGAGCGCGGCGCGACGGTGGGCAGCGCCGCGATCTGGGCGCGTGACATCGTCAACACGCCTGCGAAGGACCTCTCCCCGGTCGAGTTCGCGAAGTCCGCGCAGCGGCTGCTGCGCGGTAAGGGCGTAAAGGTCGACGTGCTCGACGAGGCCGCCCTCAAGCGCGAGCGGTGCGGTGGGATCCTCGGTGTGGGCATGGGCTCCCAGCAGCCCCCGCGCCTCGTGAAGATGACCTACGCCCCAACCGGAGCGCGGGGCACGCTCGCGCTCGTCGGCAAGGGCGTGGTCTTCGACTCGGGCGGGCTGTCGCTCAAGCCGGCCGGTGGGATGGAGACCATGAAGACCGACATGGCCGGCGCGGCCGCGGTGATCGCCACGATGTCGGTGCTGCGCGACCTCGGGGTGAAGGCGAAGGTCGTCGCATTCACCCCGATGGTGGAGAACATGCCGAGCGGCACCGCGATCCGACCCGGCGACGTCCTCACGTTCCGCAACGGGAAGACGGCCGAAGTGCTCAACACCGACGCCGAGGGTCGGCTGATCCTCGCCGACGCCCTCGCGCTCGCCGCCGAGGCGAAGCCCGACGCGATCGTCGACCTCGCGACGCTCACCGGTGCCTGCATGGTGGCACTGGGCGAGCGGATCGCCGGTCTCATGACGAACGACGAGCCCTGGGGCGACCAGGTGCGAGCTGCGGCCGACCAGGTCGGCGAGCCGGTCTGGCCGCTGCCGCTGCCGAAGGACTACGAGAAGCTCATCGAGTCCGAGCTGGCCGACATACGCAACACGGCGACCTCCACCTACGGCGGCGCGCTCACCGCCGGACTGTTCCTGCAGCACTTCGTGGGTGAGGTGCCGTGGGTCCACCTCGACATCGCCGGCCCGTCGAGGGCGCCGTCCGACAACGGCTACGTCCGCAAGGGAGGCACCGGCTTCGGCGTGCGCACCCTGGCAGAGGTCGCGACCAGGTTCCGCAAGCCGCGCCGCAAGTAGGGTCTTTTCGTCGTAGGCGGAGGGGGCTCGTCGGTGCGAGTTCGAAGGATCGTCGTCATGCTCGCGGTTGGACTGGTCGCGGCGGCGCTCGGGGCGCCGCCTGCCGGCGCGGTGCAGCTGCCGGCCGACGAGTACGAGGAGGTCGACGTCCAGATGCTGGACAACGACTACATCCCTCAGACGCTCACCCTCGACGCGGGCACGAACGTCGTGTGGACCAACGACGGCCGTACCGAGCACAACGTGATCCCCGACGACTCGGACGCGGGGTGGAAGAGCAACACGATCAAGCCGGACAAGACCTACGACCACCTCTTCGACCAGCCCGGGGTGTACGGCTACTTCTGCTCCTTCCACGGCGCGCCGAAGCGCGGGATGTACGGCACGGTGATCGTGAAGAACGCCGACGGAACCGTGCCGAAGGCGGCCAAGGAGCGCGCGCCGAAGCCCCGCGTCAACGGCAAGCCTCGGGTGCTGCGCGTGGCCGAGGGTCAGCGCATCCAGAAGGCGGTCGACAAGGCCGCGCCGGGCGACATGGTGCTCATCGAGCCGGGGGTCTACGAGGAAGCGGTCACCGTCACCACGGATCGGCTCGTGCTGCGCGGGCTCGACCGGAACAAGGTGATCCTCGACGGCGGTTACACGCTCGACAACGGGGTCAAGGTGCTCGACGCCGACGGCGTCGCGGTGGAGAACATGACCGCGCGCCGGTATACGCGCAACGGCTTCTTCTGGACCGGTGTCACCGGGTATCGGGGGTCGTACCTCACGACGACGCGCACCGGCGACTACGGCGTGTACGCCTTCGACTCGACCGACGGGATCTTCGAGCACAGCTTCGCGTCGGGATCACCCGACGCGGGTTACTACATCGGTCAGTGCAACCCGTGCAACGCGGTGATCCGCGACGTCTTCGCGGAATGGAACGGGCTCGGCTACTCGGGCACCAACGCGAGCGGCAACCTCTACGTCATCGACTCGGTGTGGACGAAGAACCGGGCCGGCATCGTGCCGAACAGCGGTGACGGCGAGCTCCTCGCCCCGCAGCACGACGCAGTGTTCGCCGGGAACCTCGTGATCGACAACAACAACGACAAGACACCGGCGATCGACGCCGCGGTGCTCGGCTCCTACAACGGGATCATCGCCGCCGGGGCCAACGGCAACCTGATCACCAAGAACCGCGTGATCGACCACGAATACGTGGGGATCGGTGCGCTGCCCAACCCCGACAAGACGTTCTGGTCGTCCAACGACAACACGTTCACCGACAACGTCGTCGAGGGCTCCGGGCTCGCCGACCTCGGCACGCTCGGCGGTGACCGCAACTGCTTCGCCGGCAACACCTTCGAGACCTCACGCCCGGCGAACATCGAGCAGGTGTACCCGTGCCCCAACGCGGTCCCGGCGCCGCAGGACCAGCTGCCGCCCGACCCGTTCCTCGCGGACAAGCCGCCCTCGGTCGACTACCGCAAGGCCAAGACGCCGAAGCCGCCGAAGCTGCCGGGCATGCGGAACCCGGCGAAGGCCAGGCCGCGCTCGGCGGTCGACATCGTGATCGCGGTCGACGTCGACGCCGTCGAGCTCCCCGACGAAAACGCCATCGCGAGGTTCAAGCGCTAGCGAGATCCTGGGCGGCGGCGCCGGCGGTCCGTAGCCGGTTCCGGTTTACCGGTGCTCAGTGTCGAGCCGCGAGCGGTCCGGGCCGCCCAGCGGGTTCACGCGGTGACGATCACCGTGGTTCCTATCGGTGCCCAGTCGTAGAGGACCTTGGCGGTGAACTGCTGCTGGCGCACGCAGCCGGCGCTCAGGGGCCGGCCGAGCTGTTCGTCGCTCTGGATCGGCGCGCCGCTCGGCCGCAGCGGGATGCCGTGGAAGCCGATGTCGGTCGTGCTGCCGTAGGTGAAGCCGACGAACCACGGGAGTCGCAGACTCGGGTCCTTCTTCGAGTACCCGTTCTCGACTTTGCGGAACACCGAGTAGGTGCCGGGAGACGGGGTGTAGCGGCGGCCCGACACGAGGTACGACGTGAACGCGTACGTGTCGTCCTCCATGAGCCACACCCGCTGGCAAGAGTTGCAGTAGATGATGCGGCGGCCCGTACCGGCCTCGGGTGGTGGCGGCGGGTAGGCGGCGTTGACAGCAGGCCGCGTGGTCGTGGGTGGCAACGTCGTAGTGATGGTCGTCGCGGTGCGATGTCGACGCGCGGTGTCGGTACCTGCCGACGCGTTCTCGGGAGGTCCGAGGAGCGCGGCGATCGCAACCGCACCGCCGACGAGCGTCAGTGCCGCACCGAGCGACAGGCCGATCCGCACCCGGCGGGCTCGACGCAAGCGGCGTTCGCGTCGACTCCCCACGAAACCACTCCCCTCGCCGCCGCCCGCACATCCCAGGGACCGAGCACGCTATCGGCTCGCTGGCGCGGGTTGGTGAATACCCGATGTGTCCGGGCGGAAGGTCTCTCGGGAAGGGGGCACCCATAGCGGTCGCGAAGACCGCGGTCAGTGGCCGACGGGCTCGCCGGAGCGGAGGGTGGCGTGGGGGAGGCAGTGCTGGTCGTACTCGGCGATGACGATCTCGCCCGCGTGCTCACCGCAGGCCGGGCACTCGGGGTCGCGCCGCACCTTGAACGTGCGGAACGACTGCTCGAGCGCGTCGTACGCGAGGAGGCGACCGTTGAGCGACTCGCCGAGGTCGACCAGCAGCTTGATGGTCTCGAGCGCCTGCACCGAGCCGACGATGCCGGGCAGCACGCCGAGCACGCCGGCCTCGGCGCAGCTGGGCGCGAGCTCGGGGGGCGGCGGCTCGGGCAACAGGCAGCGGTAGCACGGCCCGTTGTAAGGCTCGAAGACCGTCACCTGGCCCTCGAAGCGGAAGATCGAGCCGTGTACGACGGGGATCTGCTTGAGCAGCGACGCGTCGTTGAGCAGGTACCGGGTGGGGAAGTTGTCGGTGCCGTCGAGGATGACGTCGTAGCCGTCGATGATGTCGAGCACGTTGTCGGCGCCGAAGCGCACGTCGTAGGTGACGACGTTGACGTCGGGGTTGAGCAGCGTGAGCGTCTTCTTCGCGCTGTCGACCTTGCGCTCGCCGACCCGGTCGATGTTGTGCAGCACCTGGCGCTGCAGGTTGGACGCGTCGACCACGTCCATGTCGACGATGCCGAGGGTGCCGACGCCGGCGGCCGCGAGGTACAGCGCGGCGGGGGAGCCCAGACCGCCCGCGCCGAGGAGCAGGACCTTCGACTCGAGGAGGCGCTGCTGGCCGGCCTCACCCACCTCGGGGAGCAGGATGTGGCGCTTGTAGCGGTGGCGCTGGTCGGTGGAGAGCACGGCCGGGGTGATCCAGGGCCGGTCCTCGTTCTTCCACTGCCCGAACCCGCCCGACATCGAGGCGACGTTGGTGTAGCCGAGCGCCGCGAGGGTCTCGACCGCGAACGCGGAGCGCACGCCGCCCGCGCAGTACACGATCAGCTCGCCGTCGCGCTGGGGGATCTTGGACTCGACCTGGCTCTCGAGGTGGCCGCGGGGGATGAAGATCGCGCCGGGGATCGTGCCGGCGTCGTGCTCGTCCTGCTCGCGCACGTCGAGGAAGGTGGCCTCGCCGAGGCGGGTCTCGGCGTCGGCCGGGGTGACCTCGGTGATGTTCGCCTTCGTGCGGGCGAGGAGCTCGCGGAAGCTGGCCATCGGTGCTCCTGGGAGGGTCCGTTCGGGAACACGTAAATGCTACCGCAGAGGTCGGATATTCCCAACCTGCGGGTCAGCGCGTGACGACCACCGGCGTGCCGAGCGAGCCGAAGTTCCAGGTGCGGATCGCGTCGGACTGGCTCTCGCGCACGCAGCCGCGGCTGCGGTACTGACCGAGCTCGGCGTCGCTCTGGATCGGGCTGCCGTCGGGCCGCAGCGGGATCCCGTGGAGGCCGATGTCGGTGGTGCGCCCGTACGCGAAGCCCACGAAGTACGGCAGGCGCAGGTTGCCCGAGCCGCCCGGGTTGATGCGCCGGATGACGCGGTAGGCCCCCGGTGGCGGCACCCCGGCGCGCCCCGAGACGGGGAACGTGTACCAGTCGCCGTTGTCCTCCACGTGCCACACAGCCTGGCAAGAGTTGCAGTACACGATGCGCCGGCCGGAGCCCGAGCCCGATGGCGGCCCGGAACCGTTGCCCGACGGCGGGTTGTCCCAGGTGTGCCAGAGGGCGCTGTCGGTGCCGCGCACGAACACGTCGATGCGCCCGGCGCGCCAGCTCGCGACCGCCGGGCCCGAGGTCGCCGCGCCGCCGACGCGCTTCCAGCCGTGCCAGCCGCCGAAGTTGGTGCCTCGGTACACCGCGCCGTCGGTGCCCACCACGAACGCGTCGAGGACCCCTAACGCCGACGACACGATGGCGGGCGGTGCGGTGAGGACGCCTCCCACCCAGGACCAGCCGGCCCAGCCCGACCGGTACGCGGCCTGGTGCATCGCGTTGTCGCTGCCGCGCACCACGACGTCGATCCGCTCGGGCGTCCACGCGGTGGCCGCGGGCGCGCCCACGAGCACGCCGCCGAGGCCCTCCCACGCTCCCCAGGTGCCCCACGCGTGGGCGTACGGTCGATGGAGGAGCTGGCTGTCGGTCGCGCTCGCCACGAACACGTCGATGCGGCCAAGCGCCCAGGAGGTCGCGCTCGGCGAAGAGCCGATCGTGCCCGGGTCGCTCAGCGACTCCCAGGCGCTCCAGCCGTTGTCGTAGTAGCGGTGGATGAGGTCGCCGGCCGCGCCTCGGGCGAAGACGTCGAGCCGCCCGGGGGCCCACGACGACACGGCGGGTGCCGACGCGAGGACCCCGCCGAGCGACTCCCAGCCGCTCCAACCGTTGTCGTACCACTGGTGGTAAAGGCCGTTGTCGGTGCCCCGGGCGAACACGTCGATCCGGCCCTGCCCCCACGAGACGGCCGCGGGCTCGCCGACGAGGTTGCCGCCCAGCTGCTCCCAGTCACCCAGGGCCGGCGCCGCCGGTGGCACGGCGACCACCAGCGCGCCGAACACGAGCGTGAGCGCCACCAGCAGGTGGGCCGCGGCCCGACGCGTCCGATGCAGTCCCGCCCGCCCTGCGCGCCCCGCCCGCTGCGAGCTCCGCCGTCCCCGCATGTCGTGTCCCCCGTTCGGCGGCCGGCTCCGCCCCGGTCGATCGAGCACGTCGAACGATAGCGCCGCGCGAACCGGGTCCCGGTCCTCGGCGGGTCTCAGACGCGCGCGACGAGCTCGGGGAGCAGGTCGCCGAGGGGTGCGTGGCTCACCGCGTCGGCGTGGGCGTCGAACGGGGTGTGCTGGGCGTTGGCGATCACCAGCCGCGCACCGCTCGCGAGCGCCACCTCGGGCAGCGCCGCGGCGGGGTAGACGCCGAGCGACGTGCCCAGCGCGACGAACACGTCGCAGGCGGCTGCGGCTCGCTGGGCCCGCTCGAGGTCCTCGGGCACGAGGTTCTCGCCGAAGCTGATGGTGGCCGACTTGAGCATCCCGCCGCATGCGAGGCAGGGCGGGTCCTCCTCGCCGGCGCGCACCCGCTCGAGGGTCTCGTCCATCGGCCCGCGCCAGGCGCACTGGAGGCACTTCGCCGCGTGCACGGTGCCGTGGATCTCGATGACGAGCTCGGGCGAGGTGCCGGCCGCGAGATGCAGCCCGTCGATGTTCTGGGTGACGAGGGTGTGCAGGTTGGCCTTGCGCTCCAGCTCGACGAGCGCCCGGTGGCCGGCGTTCGGTTGCGCCTGCCAGACCTCGCTGTGGAGCCGGTTCTGCCACGCCTGCTTGCGGACCGCGGGATCGGCCACGTAGTGCGAGAGCGTGGCGGTCTTCTCGGCCTCGGGGTTCTTGGTCCACACGCCGTTCGGCCCGCGGAAGTCGGGGATGCCCGACTCGGTGGAGATCCCGGCGCCGGTGAGGACCACGATCGCCTGGGCGTCGCGCAGCCAGTCCCCGATCGTGTCGAGCCCGTCGTCGCTCGCTTCGCGCATCACCTGTCGAGGGTACCGGTGGGACGGGTGACGGCGACGCGCCGGGGTGGAGGGGGCCCGACGCGTCGCCGCACCCGGAGCTACGCGGCCGGGTCGAACCCGGCCGCGGCGACACCGGCGCTCTCCTGCGCGACCGCGAACGCGATCCGGTGCCGCTCGGCGGCCCACTGCGCGCTGTCTCGGCAGATCGACGGGTGGAAGCCGAGGTCGTGGAGGGTCCGCTCGACGAGCTCGACGTCGTCACCCTGCTCGAGCAACGTGAAGGCGAGGCGCTTCGCGCGGCGTCGGGCGAGGGCGATCGGAGGCTCCGACAGCTGGACCTCGACCCAGGAGCGATGTTCGTGCTGGAGGGCGGCGGGGAGCCGGCGGATGTGGCGCTGGTTGACCGGAGGGACGTTGCGACGGACCGCGTACTGCCCGTCGCCGGTCGCGCAGGCCAGGTCGAACTGGGTGAGCCGGTCGAAGCTGCGCAGGAGAGGTGACGAGCTGCCGTCGCGGTAGCCGAGCCCGAGTGCCTGTGAGAGCTCCCCCACTTCGATGGTGATCCCGTCCTCGTGGCGCTGAAGGCCCGTCGCGAGGCGCCGGAGCAACAGCAGACTCGTAGGCCCGAGGGTCGGGAGCCAGAAGCGTTCCACGTACTCGGAGCGCGGATCGTGGCCGAGCGTGTCGATGATCGGATCGGGCCAGGGCTGGATCACGAGGGCAGTCATCGGTGCCTCCTGTTGGGTTCGGTCAACGCGAGACGTCGAGCGGGGGCACCGAGAGCTCGGCGCCCACGAGGATCAGGTTCGGGTCCGCCCCGATCGCCGCACGGTTCGCGGCGTAGATGCGCCGCCACGCCGTGTCGATCGCGGAGGCGGGCGCTCCCGCGCCGAGTCGCGCTGCCGCGATCGACCAGAGGCAGTCACCCCGCTTCACCACGTAGCGCTCTGCAGGTGCGGGCGGCGCGACGGTCCTGGCGTGCGTCGGCGGCGTCGTCGGAGGCACAAATGCGGGTGCGATCACGATCAGCGGGGGTGGAAGCTCGATCGGGACCGTGGCCGGCCCCGGCGCCGGGGGCACCGGCGCCGGGGGAGACGGGGCCGGGGGAGACGGTCCGGCTCCCGGGCTTGCGGGCGGCGCGCTGGTGGCCCTCATGGTGACTGACCCGCTGGTGCCGTGGAGCCAGTCCCGGACCGAGTCGTTTGCGGTCGCGGGGCGGGGGGCGAGCAGGGGGAGCGTGGCGAGCAGCGCCGTTGCCGCGAAGCCGAGGGGCGCGGGGACGATCCGACGGATCAGCGCGGTCGTCCTCGGTGCGCGCCGCCGGCGGCGGAGGCACTCGCCGAGGAGGGCGACGCCGAGCGCGGCGAGTGCCGCGCCGCCGACGACCGCGGCACCGAGCCCGACCATGTTCCGCAGCGGTCCTTCGAGCGGTTCCCGAACCATCCGTGGCTCCCGGGTGAGTGTGCAGGCACCGAAGTGGACGAAGATCCAACGTAAATCGTTGGGTTTCGTTCTGATGCCTTCGTTACCATCACATATGCCGGCGATGGTGTCAACCCCATTGCGCTGAGATCGCCTCTCGACGGGAACGCGCGGCCACTGCTACGTTCCGTGCCCTCGCTTCCAAGGATGGAAGGGGTGGTCTAGGGATGGACGACGCGTTCGACGCGTTCGACGCGATCGCCGAGGAGCTTCGACGGGAAGCCGCTTGGGAGCAGCGCGCCGAGGCGCGGGAGATCGTCGTCGCGGGTACCGCGAACCGTTGCTTCGTCGACGTGCTCGCCCGCATCCCGCGCGGCGAGGTCGTCGCGGTTGTCACGCTCGACGGCAGCGTCCTCGTCGGGCGGGTCCTGGCCCACGGTCGTGACTGGATTCGACTCGGCGAAGTCGCGGACCCCACCGGGACCTCGCGGGCGCGACTGCGGCGCGTTCACGAGGTCAGGGTCGACGCGATCGTCCGCATCGTGCGGGAGCAGGGCGCGTGAGCTCGCCGCGAGTCAAGTGCTACCGAGCTCGAGCTCGGGCGTCCGCCTCGAGCTCGGCCAGGTATGCCTCGAGCGCCTCGCGGCTCACGCGCCAGACGCCCTTGCGGCCGATCTTCAATGCGGGAAGCTCGCCGCTGCGCATGAGCGTGTACACCTGCGACACGGTGACGCTGAGCACCTCCGCGACTTCGGCGGGGCGCAGGAGGGGCGGGGGCAGATCGTCCACGCTGATCCTCCTGGGTTCGTCGAACGCGGCCTCGCTGACCGCGGGTGCGTTGCACAGCGTAGCGAGCCGTGTGGTTGTCGCGGCTCGAGGTCCGTCGTGACGGCTCTGGCCGGGAGCATCCGGCGCATCGGGGTCCGCCTGCCGCGGGTCGACGTTCGGCTGGTGGTCGGGATCGCCCTCATCGGTGTGTCGATCCTCGGTGGACTGCGACTCTCGAGCCGCGCGGACGATTCGGTCGGGGTGTTCCGAGCTGCGGCGGACCTTCCGGCAGGCCATGCGCTGACCGGCGCCGACCTCGAGCCGACGCGCTTGACGGCCGAGGGCGTTGTGCTCGATCGACTGCAGCGCGCGGAATCCGGCCCCCCCGTCGGGCGCGTGCTGCGCCAGCCGCTCGCTGCGGGTGCCCTGCTCACCCGCGACGCGCTCGGTGCGACTGCTCCCGACGGGCGTGCGGTCACGGTGCCGATGAGCGCGGACCACGCGCTCGGTGGCGCGATCCGCCCGGGTGACCGCGTGGACGTGCTTGCCACCTTCGACAAGGGAACCGAGGTGTCTCGCACGATCACCGTGGCCGCGGGCGCGCGGGTCGCTGACGTCCTGCGCGCCGAGGGCCTCTTCGGTCAGGACGAAGGTGCCCTCGGCGCCGTGACGCTCGTGGTGGCTCCGGACGAGGTGGTCGTGGTCGTGTTCGCGGCGAGAAACGGTGAGCTCGACGTGGTGGAGTCCGCAGCTCGAGGAGCCCGATCCGCCTTCGAAGCGGTGGAGCTGCCGTGAGTGAGGTGCGGATCGTCACGTGTGCCGGCGGTGCGGCATGGGAGGCCCCGCTCGTGCGTGGGCTCCAGCGTCGTGAGCTCGGCATCGAGCTCGTCCGACGCTGCGTCGACCACGGTGAGCTCCTCGGCATCGCGTTGCGCGACCGGCCGCGCGCAGCGTTGGTCGCGGCCGAGCTGCCCTGGCTGGATCGCGATCTCGTCGGCACGCTGCAGGATGCGGGAGTCGCGGTCGTGGCGATCGACTCGCTCGGCGGGCGACCGCTCGACCGTCTCGGGGTCAGCCGTGTCCTCGACGCGGATGCGACGGTCGAGGCAGTGGTAGCCCACCTGCACGGCATCGGCGGCGACAGCGCGCCGTCCGTTCGGCCCCCCGACGCCGACGAGGTTTCGGGTCTGAACGGTCGGGTCGTCGCGGTCTGGGGTGGCCCGGGAGCACCCGGGCGGACGACCGTCTCCGTGCACCTCGCGGTCGAAGCAGCGCGGTCCGGGGCGAAGGTCGTGCTCGTCGACGCGGATCCTTGGGCTCCGGCGGTGGCGCAGGTGCTCGGCCTGGCCGAGTCTCCGTCTGTAGCCCAGGCGGCGCGACTTGCCGCGGAGGGCTGGCCCGAGTCGCTGGCGTCCTGCCTCCAGGTGGGGCCCGACGGCGTCGCGGTCCTGGCGGGCCTCGCCCACCCCGACCTCTGGCCCGAGATCCGGGACCACGCGTGGCGCGCGGTCGTCGATGCAGCGCGGGCCCAGGCCGGCCTCGTGATCGTCGACGTCGGCGCGCCCGTCGAGGAGGACGAGGAGCTCGCGTTCGACCGCGTTCCCTATCGCCGCAACCTGATGACGCTCACTGCACTCGAGTCTGCGACCGACGTGTTTCTCGTCGCCGCCGCAGATCCCGTGGCGGTTCGACGCGCCGTCGTTGCCCATCGGGCGTTGCAGCAGGTCCGACCCGCGGTCGCGCGACGAACGAAGGTGGTCCTCAACCGCGCGCCGCGATCGCCGCGGCGACTCCAGGAGTGCTCGACGCTGCTCGCGGAGTGGACAGGTGCACCCCCGCTCGCCTTCCTGCCCGTGGAACGAGCATTCGACCGCTGCGTCTGGGAGGGTCGCACCCTCCGCGCCGTCGCGCCGAGATCGGCCTGGTTGCGCGAGCTCCATGCCCTCGTGACGGCGGTCGTATGAGCAGCGCGCACGAGGCCGAGCGAGTGCGCCAACTCGGTCGCGATGCCTCCCTCCCCGACGAATGGCCCTCTCGTGCCGTGGGCCGCGACGTCAGTGCCTCCGAGATCGTCGAGCGGGAGATGCGGGAGGTGCTCGAACGCCGTGAGATCGCGCTCGACCATGACGCCGACCTCGGGCGGCTGCTCGAAGAGGTCGTGTCGGACTACCACGACCGGTACCTCGACGGAGGGTTGCCTCCCTTGAGGGGCGACGACGTGGAGAACCTGCGCCGAAGGATCCTGGCACTCGGCCCGCTGACGCCACTCCTCGAGGACCCCGAGATCGAGGAGATCTGGGTCAACGAGCCGGGTCGGGTGTTCGCCGCGCGGCGCGGCGAACACGAGCTGACCAACGTCGTGCTGGGCCGTCGTGACGTCGAGGAGCTCGTCGAGCGGATGTTGGCCCGTAGCGGGCGACGCCTCGACCGATCGAGTCCCTTCGTCGACGCACGGCTTCCTGACGGAAGCCGTCTTCACGTCGTGATCCCACCGATCACCGACGAATGGGCGGTGAACATCCGGAAGTTCGTGGGTCTGCGCGCCCGCCATCTCGACGAGCTCGTGGAGCTCGGCTCACTGTCGAGGTCCGCGGCCGCGTTCCTCGATGCCGCGGTGCGGGCCGGGTTGACCATCGTCGTGGCCGGCGCCGTGGGCTCTGGCAAGACCACGATGCTCGGCTGCCTTGCGTCGAGCATCCCGGCCCGTGAGCGGCTCGTGACCTGCGAGGAGGTCTTCGAGCTGGGGCTCGAGCGCTCTGACGTCGTCGCGATGCAGTGTCGGCAGGCGAACCTCGAGGGGGAAGGTGCGGTGACACTCCGAGACCTCGTCCGCGAGAGCCTGCGCATGCGCCCCGATCGGATCATCGTCGGGGAGGTCCGAGGTGCGGAGAGCCTCGACATGCTCCTTGCGTTGAACAGCGGCGCCGCCGGCATGACGTCGGTGCACGCCAACTCGGCGCGCGAGGCCCTGAGGAAGCTGACGACCCTTCCGCTCCTGGCGGGGGAGAACGTCGATCGACGTTTCGTCGGGTCGACGGTCGCGGCATGCGTCGACCTCGTCGTCTTCGCCCGTCGAGATGGCGAGCAGCGCGCGGTGTCCGAGATCCTGGCCGTAGGAGACCAGCTCAATGACGGCGAGGAGCCGACGGCGGGCGCGGTCTTCACGGGCGTCGGTCGCGGCCTGGTTTGGACCGGGGAGCTCCCGCGCGGCACCGAGCGGTTCGAGGCGCGCGGCATCGACCTTCGTGAGGTCCTCGGATGACACCGGCCGGACCGGCTTGGTCGACGGCGTCATGAGCGTCCTCGTGGCCCTGGTGCTCGCGATCGGCGTCTTCGCCGTCTACGACGCTGCCACCGCTTCGGGCCGCGTGGCCGGAGCGAGGCTGTCGTGGTCGCTGCTGCTGCGTACGTGGCTGGCCGCGGGCGGGTTGGGACACGTCACCCCGGCCGCGTTCATCGGTGCCTGTGTGGGCTGTGGGCTGGGCGCGGCGGCCGTGTGC
Organism: Actinomycetota bacterium; assembly: GCA_016870395.1. Lineage (GTDB taxonomy): Bacteria > Actinomycetota > Acidimicrobiia > IMCC26256 > JAENVU01 > SHUZ01. The sequence goes on from VGBT01000003.1 coordinate 51,752, forward strand.
CTCGTGTTCGTGGGATCGCCGACGATCGCCGCAGCTGCGCTCCTGGGTGGATGTTGGATGCCGGCTCAGTTCCATGGTCGCCGTCGTCGCGAGATTCGAGCGCGGCGCCGCGAGGCCTGGCCCGAAGCGGTCGACCTATTGGCCGGTTCGGTACGGGCGGGCGACACCCTGCCGGCGGCCTTGGCGGTCCTCGCGGATCGCGGACCGAGCGTGCTGCAACCGGCGTTTCGCTCGGTCGTGTCCGATCACCGCGTCTCGGGAGACCTCGTCGGCGCGCTCGTTCGACTCGGCGACCAGTTGGCGGACCCCGTGGCCGATCGCGTGGTCGCGACGCTCGTCGTCGCACACCGAGTCGGAGGCCGGGAGCTGGTCCGGGTGCTCGTCACGCTCGGCGCGTTCCTCCGGGAGGACCTCGCCGTCCGCAAGGAGGTCGCCGCGCGCCAGTCGTGGACGCTCGTGGCCGCCCGTGTTGCTGCCTCGGCACCTGTGCTCGTGCTGCTGCTGGTCGCCAGCCGTCCCGAGGGTGCTCACGCGTTCGACTCGTTCGCAGGCTTCGTCGTGGTCGCGGTCGGTGGCGCGATGACAATCTTCGGATACCGGCTCATGGTCGCGCTCGGGCGACTTCCTGAGGAACCCCGTGTCTTGCGGGTCGCGCGATCCGGATCGAGCGCGTGAACGAGCTCCGAGCCATGTTGGTGGTCGCGGGCGCGGTCGGCGGTTGCATCCTGGTCGTGAGTGCACACCGGCGCCTGCGTCGGGTGTCGCTCGCGCGCCGGACGGTGCCGTATCTCGGCGCGCTGGGCCCACGCCGCTCGCTCCTGCTGGGCGGTGCGCATGCCGCAACCGGCGTTCGCGCCGTTGCGCAACCGACCCTCGACGCACTCGGCGCCGTGCTGGCCCGGGTCGTCGGCGACGAACGAGACCTCTCGGAACGGCTGGAGGCGGCCGGAGGCGATCTCGACGGCTCGGCGTTCCGTGCTGAGCAGGTGCTGTGGGGGCTCGTCGGCTTCGCGATCGGCCTGGGATGCGGACTCCCCCTCGGCCTGCTGGGCCGCGCCCCGTCGCCGGGCACGGTCCTGGTCCTTGCGCTGGTGTTCGGTTCGATCGGGATCGTAGCCAGGGACCGCCGGCTCAGTCGCGCCGTAGAAGCGCGGCGTGCCAGAGCGCGAGCGGAGCTGCCGACGGTGCTTGACATGGTGTGCATCGCGGCAACGGCGGGGGAGAGTCTCCGCGGCGCGCTGGACCTCGTCGCGGCAGACGGGTCCGGTCCGGTCGCGGTCGAGCTTCGAGCCGCGCTGCGAATGGCCCGAGGGGGGCGCTCACTCGGCGAAGCGTTGCACGATCGGGCGCGACGCCTCGGTCTTCCTGCCTTCGACCGCTTCGTGGATGCGGTGACGTTGGCGCACGAGCGCGGCGTGCCGCTCGGGGATGCACTTCGCTCCATGGCCTTCGACGAACGGGAGCGCGACAAGCGAGAGGTGATCGAGGCCGCGGGGCGGAAGCAGGTGTCGATGCTGGTGCCGGTGGTCGTCCTGATCCTCCCGGTGGCGATCGTCTTCGCGTTCTATCCAGGCATCGTGGCGATTCGGACGTTGGCCGGTTGAGAGGAGCAAGGATGCGTGCGTTCTGGGCCGATGAGCGGGGTTCGATCCCCGAATGGGTGATGCTGCTGGTCATGGGCATCGGTGTCGTGATGGCCCTCTGGGCGATCGTCCAGCCGAGCCTCGGCGAGATCGTCACGGATGCGCTCGACCAGCTGCGCGGGTAGTGCGGACCGTCGCAAAGAGCACGGAGCCACGATCGTCGAGTTCCTCGGCGTCAGCGTGCTCACCGTCGCCTGCGTGTTGTCCGTCGCGCAGCTCGCGGTGTGGGTGTGGGCCCGCGACGTCGCGGTGACCGCTGCGCACGAAGGGGCGCGTACCGCCGCGGAATCGGGGCGTCCGCTCGACGACGGCATCGGTCGGGCGCGAGCGCTGTTGCGTGATGGCCTCGGGGAGTCGGCCGCGCGGTTCGTGGTGGAGGCCGCGCAGGAGGGTGACGTCGTCGCGGTGCGCGCACACGGACGCGCGCCGGCGCTCGTGCCGTTCCTTCCGGCACTCGCCGTCGAGGCCAGGGCAACCGCCGCCGACGAGGATGCAGGGTTGCCGTGACCCGGGACGAGCGCGGGACCGCGATCGTCGAGCTCGCGGTGCTCGGGAGCCTCATCTTCGGGCTGCTGGTGCAAGCTGTCGTGCTGTTCGGCACCCTGCACCGCGCCACGCTGGCCACGAGCGCCGCCGCTCGCGAGTACGGCCGGGCAGTGATGCTCGCCGACTCGGAGGCCGACGCGCTGGCGCGAGGTCGCCTGGTCGTTGCGCAGGCGGCGGGCAACCACGGCCTGGAGCCCGAGGCACTCGTGGCCACGGTGGAAGGACGTCGGGGTCGCGGCGAGCTGCTCGTCGTGCGGGTTCGGACGTCGGTGCCGATCGCACGGCTGCCGTTCGTCGGCGAGGTCTGGCCCTCGCTGGGCGTGCCCGTGGAGTCGACCCACGCGGTCCAGATCGACCGCTACCGGGGCTTCGGGTGAGCAGCGGCCGTGGCGCGACGGGGCAGGCGTCGCCGATGCTGGTCGGTGCGTTGCTGCTCGCGCTGGCCTTCGCCGGCCTCGGCATCGACGGTGCTCGGATGTTCACCGCTCGGCGCGATCTCCAGAACCAGGCCGACGCCGCGGCTCTCGCGGCGGCCTCCGCGCTCGACGCCGAGGTTTACCGGGCATCGGCCGGCGAGGTGACGCAGCTCGATCCGGCGGCCGCCCGGCAGGCCGCGGCGCGGGTGCTGGCAGCGTCGGGCGCGCGCTCGGATCTGGCGGTCGCGGTCGAGGTGACCCCGGAGCGAGTCACGGTGGGGTTGCGTCGGTCCGTGCCGACGACGTTCCTGCGGATCGTCGGGATGCGCGAGCAGCAGATCGGGGCGAGCGCGACGGCGGCGCCGCGCACCGGCTGATCGTCAGCTCGCGGCCCGCTCGTCGGCCGCGGCTGGCGCGCCGAGGCCCGCGAGGTCGATGCGCTCGGGCGGCTTGGGCTTGGAGAAGTAGAAGCCTTGCGCGTCGTCGCAGCCGAGCGTCATGAGCTCGGCGACCTGCAGGTCGGTCTCCACGCCCTCGGCGATCGCGCTCAGCCCGAGTGAGTGGGCGAGGCTCACCACCGCGGCGACGATGGCGCTGTCCTCGGGGTCGGTGCCGAGCCCGTCGACGAAGCTGCGGTGCACCTTCAGCGCGCTCACCGGGAATCGCTTGAGGTGCGAGAGCGCCGACTACCCGGTGCCGAAGTCGTCGACCGCGAGCCGCACCCCGAGGTCGCGCAGCGCCTGCAGTGCCAGGGCGGTGTGCTCCGGGTCCTGCATCAGCGCGGTCTCGGTGATCTCGAAGACGAGGCGCGCCGGATCGACCGAGGTCCGCTCGAGCACCGCGGCGACCCGCTGTGCGGCGGCGAGGGCTTCGTCCTCGTCGCCGATGTCTTCGAGGAGCAGCGTGAACTCGTCGCCGCCGAAGCGGGCGACGGTGTCGGTGGGGCGCACCGCGTGCCCGATCCGCCCGGCCACGATGGCGAGCAGCCGGTCGCCCACGGCGTGACCCATGCTGTTGTTCACCAGCTTGAACGGGTCGAGGTCCACGAACACGACGGCCACGCGCGACCCGTGGCGCCGCCCCGGTCCCAGTGCCGTGCGCAGCCGGTCCATGAACAGCACCCGGTTGGGCAGCCCGGTGAGGGAGTCGTGGATCGCCTGGAACGCGAGGTCGGCAAGTCCCTCGGCCAGGTCGCGGAGCGCCCGCTCCGCGCGCTCCTGGCGCCGGACGAAAGTGAAGCCCGCGACGATCACGGCCGGGCCGAGCCCGACGGCGGCCAGGAAGAAGAGCGGGCCCGCGGGGCGCTCGAGCCAGGAGGTGGCGACGCCGATCGCCACGATCCCGACCATCACGACGAGCAGCGCGACACGTTGGCGCCGGGTTTCCTGCAGGTTCACCGGCGCGGCGTTCGCGGGCTTCCCCCACGGATCGGAGCGCCGGTCGCCCGTGCAGGCTCCCACGTCTCTGTGTCAGCCGCGGAAGGCGACGTCCTGAGGACGAACATCGGCGGGATCCGGGCCGGATCCGGGACCGGAGAGCGGGCGGATCGCCCCGGTACCATGCGCCGATGGCCGACGAGACCACCCGCCACACCGATTCCGGCATCGAGATCCGGCCCGTCTACACCGCCGACGACCTGGCCGGGTTCGACCCTGCCGAGCAGCTCGGCGAGCCCGGCCGGCCCCCGTACACCCGGGGCGTGTACGCGCAGATGTACCGGGCCCGGCCCTGGACGATGCGGCAGTACTCGGGCTTCGGGACCGCCGAGGAGACCAACCAGCGGTTCCACTTCCTGCTCGGCGCCGGCCAGACCGGGCTCTCGTGCGCGTTCGACCTTCCGACGCAGATGGGCTTCGACTCCGACCACCCCCGCGCGGAGGGCGAAGTCGGCAAGGTCGGCGTGGCCATCGACTCGCTCGAGGACATGGAGCTGCTGTTCGCCGGCATCCCGCTCGATCAGGTGACCACGTCGATGACCATCAACTCGACGGCGGCGATCCTGCTGCTGCTCTACGAGCTGGTTGCCGAGCAGCAGGGCGTCGGCGCCGATCGGATCGGCGGCACGATCCAGAACGACCTGCTCAAGGAGTACGTGGCGCGGGGCACCTACATCTACCCGCCGCGCCAGTCGATGCGGATCATCACCGACATCTTCGCCTACTGCCGCGACCGCATTCCGCGCTGGAACACCATCTCGATCTCCGGCTACCACATCCGAGAGGCGGGCAGCACCGCGGTGCAGGAGATCGCGTTCACGCTCTCCAACGCGATCGCGTACGTGCAGGCCGCGATCGACACCGGCCTCGGAGTCGACGAGTTCGCGCCCCGCCTCTCGTTCTTCTGGAACGGGCACAACGACTTCTTCGAGGAAGTCGCGAAGTTCCGGGCCGCCCGGCGCATGTGGTATCGGATCATGACGGAGCGCTTCGGTGCGCAGGACGATCGCTCGAAGCTCCTCCGCTTCCATACCCAGACCGCCGGCTCGATGCTCACGGCCCAGCAACCCGAGAACAACATCGTGCGCGTCGCGCTGCAGGCGATGGCGGCCGCGCTCGGTGGCACCCAGAGCCTGCACACCAACGGCTTCGACGAGGCGCTCGGGCTGCCCACCGAGAAGGCGGCGAAGATCGCGCTGCGCACCCAGCAGATCGTGGCCTACGAGACAGGGATGACCGAGACCGTCGACCCGCTCGCGGGCTCCTACTTCGTCGAGGCGCTCACCGACGCGGTCGAGACGGAGGCCCGGCGCTACATCGACAAGATCGACGCCCTCGGCGGCTCGGTCGCTGCGATCGAGGCCGGCTACATGCAGGATGAGATCGAACGCGCCGCGTTCGAGTGGGCCAAGGCCGTCGACGACGGCGAGAAGGTCATCGTGGGCGTCAACCGCTTCGTTGACCCGGAGGCCGGTGAGCCCGAGGTGTTCCCCATCGACCCCGAGCTCGAGCGGCGCCAGGCCGAACGGTTGCGTGCCCTGCGTGCCCGGCGCGACCAGGCCGCTGCCGACGCGGCGCTCGCCGAGGTGCGCGCCGCGGCCCGCGGCACCCAGAACCTGCTGCCGCCGATGAAGGAGGCCTTGCGCGCCTACGCGACGCTCGGCGAGGTCTCCGACGTGCTGCGCGAGGAGTTCGGCGTGTACCAACCCGCCCGGTAGCGGGCTGGCGGTCGGTGGAGACGGGGCTGTCAGCCGGCGCGGCGCAGCGCCCGGTCGGCGATGGGCTCCGGCGGCTGGATCGCGGCCAGGCGACGGCGGGCCTCCGCGATCCCCTGGCGGCCCGCTCGACGGGTTCGCGCGTCGAGCCGGGAGGGCATCGACCCGTGGTTGGTTCCGGGAACGAGACGTAGCTGGCGGGTCACGGCACCAGTATCGGTGAGGGGTGTGACACTCATCCGGGGCCTCCCTTCCGCACGTGCGGCTCCGCCCGCTCCGTTGTCCTGTCCAACGCCCATCATCAGCGGCTGGTTCCCGGTCGGGCAGGGCCGTCGGTCGAAGCGGGCCTCGGGCGGACGGCCCGTACACTCGGAGGTGATGCACTACCTGGATCACGCTGCGAGCACGCCGGTGCGGCCCGAGGCCGTCGAGGCGATGCTCCCGCTCCTCGCCGTGCACCCCGGCAACCCGTCGGGTGGCCACGCGGCCGCCCGCGAGGCCAAGACTGCGCTCGAGGAGGCCCGGGAGGCGGTGGCCGACGTTCTCGGGTGCGGGCCGGGTGAGGTCGTGTTCACGGGCGGTGGCACCGAGGGTGACAACCTCGCCGTGAAGGGCAGCGCCCGGGCCCGCCGTGCATCCGGCGACGGCGTGGTCGTGAGCGCGTTCGAGCACAAGGGCGTGCTTGCCCCGGCCCACCGGCTCGAGGGGGAGGGCTTCCGGGTCGGCGAGGTCCCGGTGACCCGCGCCGGCATCGTCGATCTCGACGGCCTGGCCGAGGCCCTCGACGACCGGACGGTGGTCGCCTCCGTGATGCTCGTGAACAACGAGGTCGGCACGATCCAGCCACTGGGCGAGGTGGCCCGGCTCCTGCGGGAGCGGGCGCCTCGCGCGGTGCTGCACACCGACGCAGTGCAGGCGGTTCCCTGGATCGACGTCGCGGACGCAACGCGCGACTGTGACCTGGTCACGATCTCCGGCCACAAGTTCGGTGGGCCGAAGGGCATGGGCGTGCTCGTGGTGCGTGAGGGCATCGCGCTCGTCCCGGAGATCGAAGGCGGCGGCCAGGAGCGCGGCCTGCGGGCCGGGACGGTCAACGTGGCCGGCGCCGTGGGGCTGGCGACCGCGCTGCGCGTCACCCATGAACGCCGGGTCGAGGAGACCACGCGCATCGCCGCGCTCCGCGACCGGTTGGCCGCGGGACTGCGGGCGGCTCTCCCCGACCTCTTCACGAACGGTGAGCAGGGCCGGAAGGTTGCCGGGAACCTGCACGTCGGGTTCCCGGGCGTCGAGGCCGAGGCGCTGCTCCTGATGCTCGACCAGGCGGGGATCTGTGGGGCTGCCGGGTCTTCGTGTTCCTCGGGCGCGACCGAGCAGTCCTACGTGCTCGCGGCGATGGGGCTGCCCCGCGCGGACGCGCTCGCGTCGATCCGCCTCAGCCTCGGCTTCGCGTCAAGCGATGCCGACGTCGACGCCTGCCTCGCGGTGCTGCCCGGGCTGGTCCAACGGCTGCGCGACCGGACCGCGTCGGTCGCGTGAGCAGGGTCCTCGTGGCGATGAGCGGTGGCGTCGACTCGTCCGTCGCGGCCGCGCTGCTGCGCGACCAGGGCCATGACGTGACGGGTGTGACCCTGCGTCTGTGGGGCGGCGATGCCGACGCCGGGTGCTGCAGCGTCGCCGACGTCGAGGACGCCCGTCGGGTCGCAGCGCAGCTCGGCCTGCCGCACTACGTCTTCGACTTTGCGGACGACTTCGACGCGTCCGTGGTCTCGCCGTTCGTCGCCGCCTACGTCGCGGGCCACACCCCGAATCCATGCGTCGACTGCAACAACACCATGAAGTGGGGCCGACTGCTCGACCGCGCCCTCGCGATCGGCTTCGACGCGATCGCCACGGGCCATCACGCGCGGGTGGAGACGATGCACGGCGCGCTGGAGCTCCGACGGGGCGCCGACGCGGCCAAGGACCAGTCCTACGTGCTCGCCCGACTTGGGCCTCCGCAGCTGGCTCGGACCCTGCTGCCGGTCGGCGAGCTCACCAAGGCGGACGTTCGGGCGCACGCGACCCGGCTCGGGCTCCGCACTGCGGCCAAGGCCGAGAGCATGGACGTGTGCTTCGTGAAGCGGGGGGAGCGCCGGTCGTTCGTCGCGGGGCGCGCCGAGGAGCGGCCGGGCGTGATGGTGACCACGAACGGCCAGGTGGTCGGCGAGCACACCGGGGTCTCCGCGTTCACGATCGGCCAGCGTCGTGGACTCGGCGTGGCGCTCGGGGAGCGCCGCTTCGTCGTCGACGTCGATGCCGACGCGGCAACGGTCACGATCGGCAGGCACGACGATCTGCTCTGTGACTCCCAGCCCCTGCGCGACCTCCGTGTGCTCGGCGGCGAGCTCGCTCCGGGATCGGAGGTGCTCGCCCAGGTGCGTGCACACGGCGAGGCACTTCCGGCGCGTTGGGAGGGCGGGTGCGTCGCCTGGCACCGGCCCCAGCCGCGGGTCGCTCCTGGTCAGGTGGTTGCGCTCTATCGGGACGACGTGGTGCTCGGCGGCGCGCTTGCGGCGTAGCGCCGTGTGAGCGACCTGCTCGGCGACGTCGCGATCGTCGCGGGCGTGGCGGCGATCGTGTGGGGAGCGGAGACGTTCGCCGGTCACCTCGCCGCTGCCGCCGTCACGCGTCGCCGTGTCTGCCGGGAGCTTCTCCTCGTGGTCGCCGGGATGGCGGCCATGGGGGTCGGCGCATTCGTCCTGGTGGACAGCGTGGTCGCCATCACCGAGATCGAAGGCGAGCAGGCCGTGCTCGGCCTGACCCTCGTGGGGTTCGTCACCGCATTCGAGCTCGTCGTGGTCGCGTGGTCGGCTGCTCGCCGCGGTGACCGAGGCCGCGGTCGCCGGAGTTGCCGGCTCGTTCGCGTACAACGCGACGATGACGCTCGGCGCAGCGGCGTTGGTCCGGCCCCTCGTGGCGGTCGACGCCGCGCTCATGCGCGTCCCGTCGGTCGCGATGGTCGGGGCGCCCGGCATCGCCGCCGCGCTCGCGTGGCGACGGCAGCTGCTGGTCCGGCACGCCGGGATCCTTCTGGTCGCCCTGTACCCGGGCTTCGTGCTCGCGGTCGTGCTGCGCTGATTCACGCGCGCTTGCGGGCCCGGTGACGCACGCTGATCCGGCGCGCCTCGGCGCGGGCGAGGACGCGTCGTGACGCGACCGGTGCGACGAGCAGAAGGTTCGTCCGGACGCCGACGCCCCGGTTGCGCGAACGGCGCTGGACGTCGGTCTCCTGGTCGAGCAGCAGCGCGAGCGATCCCCGCGCCGCGCCGAGCCTGAGGTCCAGCGCCCGCTCGGGTGGCCGGGTGGCAGGATCGGCCGGGCCGAGGCCGGCGATGTGCTCGCGGGTGAAGAGATAGGGATCGGTGAGCGTCATCGGGTCGTGCACGACGACGCCGGCGGGCACGAGCACCAGCCAGCGGCGCGACAGCTGGTGGAGCGGTCGCAGCGCGAGCGCCGCGAGGGGCAGGCCCACCAGGATGGCGGTGATCCCTGCAGCCCAGGCCCCCGCGGCCAGCAGCAGTGGCCCGGCCGCGAGGCCGGTCCCGACGGCGAGCACCGCGAGGGGTAGCACCCCGAGGAACAGCGCTGGCGGCACCGCCAGCGGGAAGCGTTCCTCGTCGCCGTAAGCCGAGCCCTGCGCGCACGTGATGCCGATCTCGGGCGATCCCCCGATGACGGCGCACGTGAGCGCGCCCATGACCGCGACGACCTCCGCGACCGTCGACGCGCGCCCCGAGACGACAACGAGGATCACGACGACGAGGGCGAGCGGTGCCGCGGTGCGCACTGCGGTGAGGCTCAGCGGGTGCGGCGCGAGCACCGCGACGAGCACCACTCCCCACATCGCCCACAAGAGCACCGCGGCGACGACACGAGTCGGCGTCGACCAGGAAGCGACCGCCTCGGCGACAGCCCACCCGGCGGTGATGGGCAACGTGACCCACGCGACGCGTAACCACCAGATGTTCACCGCGATGATCGGCTCCGGCTCGGAGAACACGCGAGGGGTGTTCGTATACTACGAACCCAATGCGGGCGGACCGAAACGGCGACCTCATCAGCAGGCGATCCGGACGCTGCGCGCTGCGCCCCGAGGTCCTGGTACCGGGCCTGGCGACCGCGATCGGGAGCCTGCCCCTCGCCGACGCGCACAAGGCCGCCGCGCTCGCGCTCGAGGCCCACCCTCGCCTTCCGGCCGCACCCCAGCTCGCGCGTGCGCGTGAAGGCGTGGTGGCACAGTGGGCCGCCGCCCTCCCGGAGGTGGCGATCGCCGACGACGGCAGCCTCGCGGTCGACGCGACCAGGGTCTTCGAGCCGGTCGTGCCCGTCTTCACCCAGCAGGCGCACGGCGGACTGCTCGCCTTCCTCGAGCAGGCGGTCGCGATGGAGCATGCGCCGGCTCGGGTCAAGCTTCAGCTCTGCGGCCCGCTCACGCTCGGCGTCGCGCTGACGCGCGCCGGGCTCGACCCTGAGACGGCTTTCGCACGCGCCGGTGCCGCGCTCGGCGCGTGGGCACCGGCGCTCGAGGCACTTGTGGCCAGTGCACTCCCCGACGCCGCAGTGCTCGTGTTCCTCGACGAGCCTTCCCTGGTGCTGTGGCGGCGTGGCGAGGCCCCGCTCGAGCGCGAGGCGGCCGTCGACGTTCTGTCCGGGTCGCTCGCCGCGTTCACCGCGACGACCGGCGTGCACGTCTGCGGAGAAGGTGACCTCCGGCTCGCGTACGAGGCGGGCCCGCGCGTTTTGGGAGCTCCCGTGTCCGGTGACCTCCTCGCCGACGCCGACGTGGTGGCCCGCCACCTCGACGCCGACGGATGGTTCGCATGGGGCGCAGTGCCGACCGATCGTCCGATCGGCGAGTCGGCTGACCCGCTGTGGCGAGCGACGGTCGCGGTCTGGTGCGAGCTCACGCGGCGCGGCTGTGACCCGGTGGCACTGCGTACCCACGGGATCGTCACACCCGCGTGCGGCCTCGCGGGCCACGGTCCCAGCCAGGCCGAGCGCGCGTTGCGCCTCGCCGGTTCCCTCGCCGAGCGCGTCGGCGACCAGGCGGCCGCGGTGAAGCTCACCGTCGGGGCCTGAGCGTCACACCCGGTCGGTAGCATCGCCCGCGATGGCCGTTCCCGACGATGTCAGTGCCCGGGCCGCTGAGCTGCGCGACCTGATCCGCTACCACGACGAGCGCTACTACGGTCACGACGAGCCCGAGATCTCCGACGCCGAGTACGACGCGCTTGTCGCCGAGCTGCGTGCCGTCGAGAGCGAGTACCCGGAGGCGATCACGCCGGACTCGCCGACCCAACGGCCTGGCGCGGCATCGGCTCCCACGCCGTTCTCGGAGGTACGTCACCTCCAGCCGATGCTCTCCCTGGACAACGCGTTCTCACGTGAGGACCTCGTGGCCTGGGGTGAGCGCATCGGCAAGCTCGTGCCGGCCCCGATCGCCTACGTGGGCGAGCCCAAGCTCGACGGGCTCGCGGTCTCGCTCCTGTACGAGCGCGGCCGCCTCGTCCGTGCCGCGACCCGGGGCAACGGAGAGGTCGGCGAAGACGTCACCGCGAACGTGCGTACGCTCGCCGACGCCCCTGATCGTCTCCTCGGCTCGAAGCCCCCTGCGGTGCTCGAGGTGCGCGGCGAGGTGTTCCTGTCGCTCGGGTCCTTCGACGATCTCAACCGGCGTCAGGCCGACGCGGAGGAGCGGCTCTTCGCGAATCCGCGCAACGCCGCGGCCGGCTCGTTGCGTCAGCTCGACCCGTCGATCACCGCGAGCCGCAACCTCTCGCTGTGCTGCTACCAGCCGGGAGCCGTCGAAGGGGGTCCACGCCTGCACACCCATCGGGAGACGCTGGCCTGGCTCGCAGAGCTCGGCCTTCCCGTCAACCCGCACGTCGAGGCGCTCGCCGACCTCGACGCGGTGCACGAGTTCTGCAGGCGCATGGAGTCTCAGCGTCACGACCTCGGCTACGAGATCGACGGCGCGGTGGTGAAGGTCGACGATCTCGCGCAGCGTGAGGAGATGGGCCGTACGAGTCGCTCGCCGCGGTGGGCGATCGCCTACAAGTTCTTGCCCGAGGAGAAGACCACCCTCCTGCGCAGCATCATGGTGAGCATCGGTCGCACGGGCCGGGCGACGCCGTTCGCGGTGCTCGAGCCGGTGTTCGTCGGTGGGTCAACGGTCGGTCTCGCCACGCTGCACAACGAGGACGAAGTCGTACGCAGGGACGTGCGCCCGGGCGACACCGTGATCGTGCGCAAGGCAGGTGACGTGATCCCGGAGGTGGTAGGGCCGGTTCTCGCCAAGCGAAGGCGAGGGGCTCGCAGGTGGAAGTTCCCCAGGGTTTGCCCGTGCGAGCTCGGCCAGCCGCTCGTGCGGCTCGAGGGTGAGGCCGATCACCGCTGTGTGAGCTCCGACTGCCCGGTGCAGCGCGAACAGAAGATCATCTACTTCGCCGGCCGTGCGGGCATGGACATCGAGGGTCTCGGTGAGGAGCGCGTGCGCCAGCTCGTGGCCGCCGGTCTCGTCCAGGATGCTGGCGACGTGTACGACCTCACCTACGAGCAGCTCGTCGCGCTCGAGCGCATGGGCGACGTCTCGTCGCGGAACGTGCTCGTGGCGATCGAGGCGTCGAAGCGCCGGCCCCTGGCCCGGGTGCTGGTGGCGCTCGGGATTCGCCACGTGGGTCCGACGGCCGCGGTCGCGCTCGCCCGCGCGTTCGGTCACCTCGACCGGATCGCGGCGGCATCCACCGAGGAGCTGGTGGAGGTCGACGGCGTCGGTACGGTGATCGCGCAAAGCCTGCAGGCGTGGTTCGCGGTGCCGACCAACCGTGCGCTCGTTGAGAAGCTGCGCGTCGCGGGCGTCAACCTCGAGGGCCCCGTCCTCGAGGTCCCGACGGCCGCGCAGACCCTGACCGGGGTCACCTTCGTGCTGACCGGCGCGCTGGAGGGCTTCACCCGCGAACAGGCCGAGGCCGAGATCGTCGGTCGCGGGGGCAGGGTGACGAGCGGCGTCTCGAAGAAGACGGGATACGTCGTCGTGGGCGAGAATCCAGGTTCGAAGCTCGCCAAGGCGGAGCAGCTCGACGTGGCCCGACTCGACGAGGAAGGCTTTCGCAGGCTCCTCGCCGAGGGGCCACCCGACCCGGAAGGGGACTGATGGTCGACAAGAACGCGATCGGTGCTATCGACGAGCCGTTCATGATGGAGGTGGAGCGGGGAAAGATCCGCGAGTTCGCGCGGGCGACGATGTCGCACAGCCCCGAGTACCTCGAGGACCCGGTCCCGCCGATCCCGCCCACGTTCTTGACGACGGTGGCCTTCTGGACGCCTCCGGGCGAGAGCGTGTTCGCCAAGGTGAAGATGGACCTGCGTCGCCTGCTGCACGGCGGCCAGGAGTACCGCTTCTTCGGACCGCCCCCGAAGGCGGGGACGAAGCTGACCGTCCAGACCCGCGTCGCCGACATCTACGAGAAGGAAGGCAAGCGCGGTGGCACGATGACCTTCGTGGTCACCGTCACCGAGTTCACCGACGAGACGGGCAAGGTGGTAGCCGAGGCCCGATCCAGCGCGATCGAGACCGGCAAGCCGGCGACGAAGGAGGGCGAGTGATGGCGACCTGGGACGAGCTCGCACTGGGAATGGAGGCGCCGGAGCGCACCGTCGGACCGCTGACCCGCACCGACTTCGTCCGGTACCAGGGCGCGTCGGGTGACTTCAACCCGATCCACCACGACGAGGAGTTCGCGCAGTCGGCGGGCTATCCGTCCGTGTTCTCGGTCGGGATGCTCCAGGCCGGGATCCTCGCGAGCTTTGCGACCGACTGGTTGGGCCCCGACAACGTGCGCGGCTTCGGAGTGCAGTTCCGGGAACAGGTCTGGCCCGGCGACACGCTGGTGTGCACAGGCAAGGTGGTCGACCGCAAGGAGGGTGAAGGTGAGCGCACCGTCGACCTCGAGTTGCTGGTGACCCGCCAGGGAGGCGGCGCGGCGATCAAGGGCTGGGCGACCTTCGCGGTCGCCTAGTCGCGTCATGCGCGCGCAGGTCCTGCACATGCCGGGCCCGGCCGCGGCCCTTCCCTTGGCGTTGGAGGAGCGGCCGCGACCGGAGCCTGGAGAACGGGAGGTGCGCGTCGCCGTCCACGCATGCGCGTGCTGCCGAACCGACCTCCACGTGATCGAGGGGGAGCTCGAGGTCTCCCGCCTGCCGATTGTGCCGGGACACCAGGTCGTGGGCCACGTGGAGGCGCTGGGCCCCAGGTGCACACGGCTCGATCTCGGAGCGCGTGTGGGCATCGCGTGGCTGCATCGTGCGTGCGGGCAGTGCGGGTGTTGCCGCCGCGGCGAGGAGAACCTCTGCGAGTCCGCACTGTTCACTGGGTGGACGGTCGACGGGGGTTACGCGGACGCATGCACCGTGCCGGAGGACTTCGCGGTGTCGCTGCCGGACACACTCGGAGACCTCGAAGCGGCACCGCTGCTCTGTGCGGGGGTCGTCGGGTACCGCGCGCTCCGTCGGGCCGAGGTGCAGCCCGGCGAGCGCGTCGCGCTCATGGGCTTCGGCGCGTCGGCGCACCTCGCGATCCAGGTGTTGCACCACTGGGGCTGCGAGGCCGTGGTGCTCACCCGCGGTGAGCGCCACCGCGCACTGGCGCGCGACCTCGGTGCCGCGTGGGTGGGCGACGCGGCCGACCTGCCCGGCAAGCCGTGCGACCGGGCGGTGGTGTTCGCCCCTGCGGGGGAGCTCGTGCCGGTCGCCCTCGATCTCGTACGACCCGGCGGGACCGTGAGCCTGGCCGGGATCCACATGACGCGGATCCCGAGCTTCGACTACTCGCGTCTGTGGCGCGAGCGCACGTTGCGATCCGTCGCGAACATGACGCGCCGCGACGCCGAGGAGTTCATGTTGCTCGCGGCCGAGGCCGGGGTGCGCGCCGAGTACGAGACCTACCCGCTCGAGGCCGCCGGCGACGCACTCGAGGCGATCAAGCGCGATGCCGTGCGCGGCGCCGCGGTCCTCGCCGTCAGCCCGGCATTTCGCTGAGCGGCCCGTACCGATCGTGGGCCGGGCCTGAGCAGAGGTAGGAGGTGACCGAGCGGCGACCGTCGTCGCAGCCGCTCAGGACTTGGAGACGAACCACCAGGTGTAGGTACCGTTGTCCTGCGCCGGGTCAGCCTGGGAGCGGTAGGTGACCGTGACGTCGTTGCGGCCCGGCTCCCACCGCTCGAGCTCCTTGCCGTCGCCGGGACGGAACGCAAGCTGTCCGAGGGCCTTCACGAAGTCCAGCTGGTCGAACGGGATGTCGCGACACCGGCCGCTTTGGTCACAGACCCGCAGGTCGGCGACGAGGTCGTCGCGCAGGTCGATCCTGACCTGCTCCTGGGGCGGGACGATCGCGCCCTGTTGCGGCGACACGCCCTTCACCTGGTTGGGCAGCGCGCTGCGCACGTCGCTCGTGTCGGCGGTTCCAACCGTCATCGCGACGAGCGTCGCCACGAGCATCAGGCCCCCCGCCACGATCGCGAACCGTCCCGGGTGCTCGACCGCCTTCCGGCGCGGCGACGCCCCTCGCTGCCGCTGCTGCGGGGCCGAGCGCGGGAGCCCGGTGACCTCTCCCATGGCCAGGACGGTACCGCCGCTCCGGCGTCATCGGGCTATCGGGCCCGCCCG
Source organism: Actinomycetota bacterium (assembly GCA_016870395.1). Classification (GTDB taxonomy): domain Bacteria; phylum Actinomycetota; class Acidimicrobiia; order IMCC26256; family JAENVU01; genus SHUZ01. The sequence goes on from VGBT01000003.1 coordinate 67,210, forward strand.
GTGCCCCGGCGGGGCAGGTCGTGGCCGGTACCGTGGTCCTGATGCCCGGAAGTGCCGTCGCCGACCTGGTCGGCCGGGTCCTCGCCGGTCGCTATCGCCTGCTCGCGCCGATCGGCGCGGGCGCGAGCGGCCGCGTGTACGTGGCCGACGACGTGCGCCTCCGCCGACGCGTCGCGGTGAAGGTCCTCCATGCCGCGCTGGCCGAGGACGCCGGGTTCCTGCGTCGCTTCCGCACCGAGGCCCAGCTCGCGGCCTCCCTGAACCACCCGAACGTGATGGCCGTCTACGACTGGGGCGACGACGGGGTGCCGTTCATGGTGCTCGAGCTCCTCGTCGGCGGTTCGTTGCGAGGGATGCTCGACCGTGGACCGCGGCTCACACCGGCCCAGGCCGCCTACGTGGGCCGCCAGGTGGCTTCCGCGCTCGAGTACGCGCACGGGCGCGGCCTCGTGCACCGCGACGTGAAGCCCGCAAACCTGCTCTTCGACGAGCACGGCATCGTCCGTGTCGCCGACTTCGGACTGGCCCGCGCCCTGGCCGAGGCCAGCTGGACCGAGCCGGCAGGCACCGTTCTCGGCACCGCGCGCTACGCCGCGCCGGAGCAGGGTTCGGGTGCGCGTGCCGACGGACGCGGCGACCTCTACGCGCTCGGGCTGGTGCTGAGCGAAGCCGTCACCGGAGTGGTGCCGCTCGTGGGCGAGACGCCGCTCGGCACGCTGCGCCTGCGAGACGAGGAGTCGGTCACCGCGCCCGCGGCCCTGAGTGCACTTGGTCCGGTGGTCGAGCGTGCTTGCCGCGCCGATCCTTCGGAGCGGTACCCCGACGCGGCCACGATGGGCGCCGCGCTCGACGACGCGGTGCGCGTGCTACCGCCGCCCGGCCCGCTCCCGCTCGGCGGGCTGGGCGAGGGTTCGGTCGATCCCCACCCGACCCAGGTCGTTGGGGTGCGGGTCGACCCGGTCTTCGACCAAGACGCTCGCGCCGTCGCGCCGCCCGCCCCCCGCCGCGTCGCGACCCGGGAGAGCCGGGTGGCGCCCCTCGTGCTCGCCGCGGTTCTGCTCCTTGCTGTTATGGCGGTCGTGTTCGCGCTGACCCGTTCCTCGACGGGCGCGCCGGTCACGGTGCCGCTGCTCGTGGGCACGACCGAGGACATCGCCCGGAACCGTGCCCAGGATGCCGGCTTCCTCCCGTCGTTCACCGAGCGCCACGCCGACGACCCGCTCGGCACGGTGATCAGCCAGGAGCCCGCGTCGGGTGACTACCTGGGACGTGGAGGGACGGTCCGTCTCGTCGTCTCGAAGGGCCCGAAGCCGACGAACCTGCCCGACGTGCTGGGTCGCCCGAGCGCCGAGGCCGAGGCCGCTCTGGTTGCCGCGGACTACGTGGTCGAGAAGGTGCCCGAGTACAACGAGACGGTCGCGAAAGACTTGGTGGTGCGCACCGAGCCTGCCCGCAAGGCCCCGCGGTTCGGCACGGTCAAGCTGATCGTCTCGGACGGGCCGGCCCCTGTGACGGTGCCCGACGTGACCGGCAAGTCGTTCGCCGAGGCGGCCCAGGCGCTCCAGGACGCCAGGCTCGGCGCGCAGCAGGTCGACGAGTTCCACGACACCGTTCCCGTCGGACAGGTGGTCCGCACGGATCCGCCCGCCGGCCAGCAGGCCGCCCGCGACTCGGTGGTGGCCGTCGTGGTCAGCAAGGGTCCCGACCTCGTTCCTGTGCCGACCTTCAAGGCCATGACCGTCGAGCAGGCGAGCGCGGCGGCCGCCGCGGGTGGGGTGCAGGTGCAGGCCCAGGGCGTCTTCACCGGTGGCCGGAAGGTCCGGGCCCAGGACCCCGCCGAGGGCACGCAGGTCAAGCGCGGCAGCGTGGTCACGATCTTCTTCTAGCGGCGCGTTCCGGCAGGGCTCGCCCCGTGCGCCTACGATGCGCGGTCCCTCGAAGGCGGAACGAGTGAGGAGAAGTCCAACCATGGGTGCACTGGACGGGCGCATCGCGATCATCACCGGCGCCGGGCGCGGTCTGGGTCGCGATCACGCGCTGTGCTTCGCGCAAGAGGGCGCGAAGGTCGTCGTCAACGACCTCGGTGGCAACCCCGATGGGACCGGCGACGATCGGGCACCGGCCCAGCTCGTGGTCGACGAGATCAAGGCCTCCGGTGGGGAGGCCGTGGCGAACGTCGACAACGTCGCCGACTGGGACGGTGCCCAGCGCCTCGTCCAGACGGCGGTCGACACCTTCGGCGGGCTGGACGTCCTCGTGAACAACGCGGGCATCCTGCGTGACCGGGTCCTCGTGAACATGACCGAGCAGGAGTGGGACTCCGTCATCCACGTCCACCTCAAGGGCCACTTCTGCCCGACTCGCATGGCCGCGTCGTACTGGCGCGAGCAGAGCAAGGCGGGCAACCAGCCAAAGGCGTCCGTCGTCCACACGTCGTCGACGTCCGGGCTGCTCGGCAACCCGGGCCAGACGAACTACGGCGCGGCCAAGAGTGGCATCGCCACCTTCTCGCAGATCTGCGCGATGGAGCTCGACCGCTACGGCGTGCGCTCCAACGCCATCGCACCCGCAGCGCGTACCCGCCTCACCGAGCAGACGCCCGGGCTCTCCGAGGTCGTGAAGGCGCCCGAGGACGCCGCCAAGTTCGACGTGTGGGACCCGGCCAACGTTTCGCCGTTCGTGGCGTATTTGGCGACCGAGGACTGCCCGTTCACCGGCGAGGCGTTCCTCGTGCAGGGCGGAGTCGTCCAGCGGTTCCAGCCGTGGACCCTCGCGGAGAAGATCGACCGGGGTGACCGCTGGACGGTCACCGAGCTCGCCGCTCAGGCCGGGGCCCTCCGGGCCTGACGCCCGTCGGCCTGATCGCGGCCACCCTGGGTGAGATGGGCGGGTGCGAGGCATTTGCGCCATGCCCACGCGCTGACCTGCGGGTTCGCGCGGATGACTCATCGATGTCATGGTCCGATTCGCTACCGTGTCATGCTGCGTTTGGCTGAATGCCTCCCTTGTTGGCGGCACCCGCTTCCCGCATAATTACCGCGCAGAGTGGTTGGTCCGGGGTGAGCGGGGACGGGTGGGCGGAGTGCGCAGACCAGCGAAGGGCGGCACCACCCGTCCGGCCTTGGCCCGACCCGGACACGGGTTCGGTCGGCCGCTGCGGCCCCGGCCCGGACGTCAGGCGCGATCCCGGCCGTGGCACGACCCGGCGTGGTGGACCCGGCCGTCGCCGGCGTCGTCCGATGCGAACGGGCAGCGCTCCTAGACCGCATTGCGCGGTCGGCGGTGACAGCAACGGTCGGCTTCGGTGGCCTGTTGCTCCCGCCTCGTAACCTCGCGCCCACCATGGCCGAGCGCGATTTGGATCCGATGCCCAGTCCGTTCGTCTCGGATGCGCCGGGTGGCGACGAGGTCCCGGTCGTCGCGTGGCCGTTCCTCTTCCAGCACCGCCTGCGTCGTCGGCTCCACGGCAGCGACCACTACCCGACCCTGGTGCTCGTCACGGTGCTGGCGGGGCTGTTCGCCACTGGCATCACGATCACGATCATCGCCGTGTCGCTCGAAACGGTGGCCGAGGACCTCGACACCCGGGCGACGTCGCTCACGTGGGTGGTTACCGGCCCGCTGCTCGGCCTCGCGCTCGCAATGCCCCTGTTCGGCAAGCTCGGCGACATCTGGGGGCATCGGCGCCTCTACCTATGGGGCTTTGCCGGGTTCACGGTCGGTACCGCGCTCACCGCCGTCGCGTGGAGCGGCCCGGCGCTGATCGCGATCCGCACCCTCGGCTCGCTCCCCGGAGCCGCGATCGGCCCGGCGTCGATGGCGCTGATCATGTCGGCCTTCGACGAGAACGAGCGGGTCAAGGCGATGGGGTGGTGGGCGCTCGTCGGCGCAGGCGCGCCGGTGATCGGCCTGGTCGCCGGCGGGCCGCTCGTCGAAGCGTTTGGCTGGCGCGCGATCTTTGTCGCGCAAGCTCCGCTCGCGTTGATCGCGCTGTTGATCGCGTTGGTGGTGCTGCACGAGACGCCGCGGCGGGAGCGTGAGCCGATCGACGTGACCGGAGTGGTCACGCTTGCCGTCGCGACGGTGTCAGCGTTGGTCGGCCTCACCCTCGCCGGGGCGCGCGGCTGGGCCGACCCGGTCGTGCTCGGGTTGTTCGCGCTTGCTCCCTGCGGGTTGTGGGCGTTCGTGCGTGCCGAACGCCGGGCCGCGCACCCGTTGCTGCCGCTGGAGTTCTTCGGCCGTCCGAGCTTCACCCCGTCGCTGGTCGCGCAGTTTTCCTCGAACTTCGCGTACATGGGTGGTTTCATCATCACCCCGCTGCTCGTTCAGAACCGGTTCGGGTTCACGGTGGCGGCCACGTCGCTCGCGATGGTGTGCCGGCCGTTGAGCTTCAGCCTGTCGGCACCGGTCGCCGGCTACGTCGCAACGCGGGTGGGGGAACGGCGGGCGAGCCTGTTGGGCACCACGCTCCTCGTGGTCTCGATGGCGCTCTTCGCCGCGGCTGCGTGGGGTGACGCGCTCGCCCTCGTGTTCGTGGGCCTCGTGCTCTCCGGCCTTGCGCTCGGAGCGTCGTCCCCCTCGCTGGTCACCGTCGTTGCCAACGCCGTAGACGAGCGCGACCTCGGTGTCGCCAACGCCGCGCAGCAGATGGTCGCGCAGATCGGCGTGGTGGCGGGGATCCAGGTGCTCTCGACGATCCAGGGCGGCTCGAGCACGGCGGGCTCGTTCACGGCCGCATACGTGGTCGGCGCGATCTTCGCGGTGGGGGCTGTGGCCGGTGCGTTGTTCGTACGGTCGTCGCCCCGTGCTGCCCTGCGCATGGTGAGCCCCGACGCGGCGTGACCCAGGATCAGGAGCAGCCGGGGGTCCTTGTCCAGGGGGACCTGTTCGAACCCGTCTCGCCTCGCGTCCCGGCGGTGCTCCGGGCAGTGCACGAACGTCCCACCTACCGATGGTGGGTGCTGGTCGCCGTCCTTTCGGGGCTGTTCGCCACCGGTCTCACGATCACGGTGCTCACCACGGCCGTCCCCTTCATCCGCGCCGACCTCGACGCTCCGCTCGGTGCGGTCACCTGGGTCGTGTCCGCGCCGTTCCTCTTCCGCTCGATCTTCGTCCCGGCCTTCGGCAAGGCCGGCGATGTCGTCGGCCGTCGGCGGATGTGGTTGTTGGGCTTCGCGCTCTCCGCCTTCGCCTCGCTGCTATGCGGCTTCGCGCCGAACCTGGCGTTCCTCGTGCTGTTCCGCGCCCTGGCGGCGATCGGCAGCGCCGCGGTGATCCCGTCGTCGATGGCGCTGATCGCGGCGGCGTTCGAACCCGACGAGCGGGTGAAGGCGCTCGGCTGGTGGTCGATGACGATCGCCGTCTCGCCGCTGCTGGGCGTGATCCTCGGCGGCTTCGTGGTGGAAGACCTGGGCTGGCGATGGCTCTTCTATCTGCAGTTCCCGTTCTCGGTGGTCGCGTTGCTGCTCGGGATCGTGGTGCTGCGCGAATCCCGCGGTGATCGCGACCCGCCCTTCGACGTCGCCGGGTGCGTGCTCTCGATCGGTGGGCTCGGGGCACTGTTGCTCGTGCTCAACCGGGGGCCGGTAGGTGACTGGACGTGGGGGTCGCCGCGGTCGGTCGCTGCCGCCGTCACGGCGTTCGTGATGCTCGCTGCGTTCGTCCTAATCGAACGACGGAGTCCGTCACCGATCCTCCCGGTGCAGTATTTCGCGCGGCGACGGTTCTCGGCGGCAGTCGCGACGAACTTCTTCGCGAACTTCGCCTACATGGGCGGGTTCTTCGTCACCTCACTGATGCTCGCCGAACCCGCGCTGTTCGGATACCGCGCCGACCAGGTCGCGCTCGCGGTATCACCGCGTGCTGCTTCGCTCGGCATCATGGGACCGGTCGGCGGGTATCTCGCGGCCCGCTACGGCGGCCGGCGCATGGCGGTGCTCGGCATGTGTTCGATCTTCGCCTCGATGGTGGCGCTTGCCTGGCTCCAGCCGCACTCGCCGTACCTCGTGATCCTCCCGGGCCTCGTTCTCTCGGGGATCGGGCTCGGCCTGGTCGCGCCACCGTCGGCGGCAACGGTCACCAACGAGGCCGCGCCGGCGGACCTGGCGTCCGCGAGCGGCGCCCTCAACATGGGCGCCTCGATCGGGTCGTCGATCGGGATCGCCGGGATGCAGGCGGTGCTGGTCGCGACCGCGGTGACGGCGGCGAATCCGGGCATGGGTGCTTATGCCGCGTCGTTCCGCTTCGGTGCGGTTGCGTCCGCCATCGGGATCGTCACCGCCTGCGGTCTCGGCACCCGTGCTCGCGCCGGTGCGGATCAGCTGACACCGACTCGCCGTAGGTCGCAGTAGGCGGCGAGTGCGAGCGCCACCAGCGCGCCCAGGAGCACGACGACCGTGATCGTCGCCAGCTGGTCCACGACGAAGCCCCCCACGAGCACCCCGATCGGGACCGTGCCGCCGAAGCTCATGATCCACAGCGCCATCACCCGCCCGCGCACCGCGTCGTCGAGATGCTCCTGCAGCACCGTCGCGAGGCTCGTGATCACCAGGAAGTAGGCGAACCCGAGCATTGTGACCACCACGTACGCGTGTACCTCGGTCCGGAGGAGGGCGAAGACGACGAGCAACACCGCGAACGCGACCAACGAGCACCGCACGATCATGGCCCTGGAGTGATGTGCGAGGTAGGTGCCCACGGTGATCGCGCCCAGCGTGGCCCCGAGCCCGAAGAGGCCGTAGAGGATGCCGTAAGCGACGCTCTTGGGTGCGATGTCGAGGTTCGTCGCTGCAATCTCCGGCATGAGCCCGACGAACATCAACGAGAAGAACGAGAACGTCGTCATCGTCACGAGCACGCGGCGGATCAGTGGGTCGTGACTGGCGACGCGGAATCCGGAGAGCAGCTTCTCGACCGGGCTGCCGTCCATCGGCTCGGGGTTGCGGGTGGCATAGCGAGCGAGCAACAGCCCGGCGACCGCGAACAGGTATGTGACCGCGTTGATCGCGAAGACGGGCGCAGCACCGAATGTCGTGTACAGCGGCGCGCCGATCGCCGGGCCAATGACCCGGGACAGGTTCATCTGTACCGACTGCAACGAGACCGCGCCGGACAGGTCGTCGCGCGGCACGAGGGTCGGCAGGATCGCGCCGAGCGCGGGCACACTGAGCGCGTTCGCGACACCGATCGCGAGCACGCACAGGAACATCGCCGTCTCCGATGGTCGGTCGGCCGCCGCGATCCCGGCGAGGCCGAGGCTCAGCACGAGCTGGAGCAGCTGCATGAGCACCAGGTAACGGCGACGGTCGACTGCGTCCGCGATGACCCCGCCCAGCGGCGCGAGGACCAGGAGGGGTCCGAGCTGTGCGAAGTAGACGAGTCCGACGAACCCGGCATCGTGCGTGAGCTCGTAGGCGAACGCGCCGAGCAGCACGTTCTGCATCCACGTTCCGATGTTGGATGCGAACGTGCCACCCCAGACGAGACGGAAGTCACGGTGGCGCAGCGCTGCCTGCGCGGTTCCGACCCGAAGAACCCGGTCGCCGTCGAGGATCGCGTCGGTCGCCTCGTCGGCCTGGGGGTCGTGCGCACGCCGGAACAACATCTCGTCCGAGGTTACGGAGCGCGACCGCCACTCCCGAGGCGTTTGCGAGGGGGAGACCGGTTCAGGCCGTGCTCGTGCTGTGGTCGCGCGGGAGCTCGCGGCGGAACCGTCCGCCCATCAGCGTCAACAGCACGGCGACGCCGATGAGCAGCACGCCGGAGACGATCACGAGCAGCGGCACCCGGTTCTCGCCGGGGAAGAACCAACCGATGGCCCAGGGCACGAACACGAGGAGCCCGACCGATCCGAACGCCGAGCACAGCACCTGGCCAGGCCGCGTCCCGAGCACGACGAGTCCCACCGACGTCGCCAGGCCGAACAGCGTCGCTATCGTCGGCGACCGGCCCCCAATCAGTGCCGCACCAGCGAGGAGTGCGAGCGCGCCGATCGTGGACGTGAGGAGGGGCCGGACGGTCTCCCGTCGCAGGCCGAACGCCAACATCGCCGCGCCGACGGTCCAGACCGCGAGACCCATACCGATCGGCCCCGCGAGCGCGGACATCGCAGCCCCGACGAAGGCGGCCAGGCCGAGCAGGAAGCTCAGCTGTTGGAGCGGTCGTTGCTCGCGGCGCCACCAGAGGAGACCACTCGCGACGGCGACGGTCGCCGCGCACGCCGTGGGCGCGGTGCGCTCTCCCACCACCTTCCCGTCGGCCACGAGCACCCCCGTGAACAGCGTGGCGGCCGCGGTCCCGGCGAGCCACAGGAAGCCGCGGAGGCGGGCGAGCGCGGGATCGAGGCGCTCGCGCACGAGCGCGCCTGCGCCGAGCAACACCAGTGCGGTCACCCCGATCGCGATGAGTCGGGTGTCAGTCGACCAGTCGGCCCACATCCGGCTGGTGACGAGGCCGAGTCCGCTGAGCGCGAGCACGCTGCCCATGTAGCCGAGGGCCTCGGCGACGACCGGTACCCGGTGGGGGCGCGAACCGGCGGGGGCGCGAACCGGCGGCGTCGGGGCCGGTGCGGCCTCGTAGGCTCGGATGGCCTCGGCCTGTTGCGCGCTGAGCAGGTGCGCCCCGACCCAGCGGTCGATCCATGGGTCGAGGTCGTGAGCGAGGTCGACCCGGCTGGTCGGGGAAGGCGATCCGACGTCGGTGGTGGTCTCTCGGTCGTGCTCGCCCGGTTCCAAGAGGCGTCGCGTCCCTGGCTACTCGGTGATGCCCTGGATCGCCTCCTGCAGCGCCTCGTTCCCGCCCGGGCCGCCGCCGGCTCCTGCCGCCATGAGCTTGGTGATGTCGCCCTGGGCCTTGACCTTGCCGGCCATGAAGGCCTGCATGCCCGCCTGCGCGTTGCCCGAGACGAACACATCCTTGGCGGTGTCGTAGTCGGTGGTGAGGGTCACGTCTGCCCCGTCGACCAGCCCGAGGCCCCAATTTCCCTTGCCATCGCGGGTGCCCATGTGCATGTGCCGCTCGTCTCCGAACGGCGAGCCGGTGATCACGAGGTTCACGCTCACGTTTTGGTGCGCGGGAACCTCGGCGCCGTGGTCCTCCACGAGCTTCTCGACGACCGCGAACCACTCGTCGGACAGGAAGGGGTGCTTGGACACGGGTGCCTCCACGGAGATCCGGCTGCTGCGAGTGTCCGGACACTACCGACTGCTCACCGGGCCCGTCGACCCTGCCGCCGGAGAAGCCCGGACGAGCCCCGCCTAGATTTGGCCGCCATGGCCGCGACGACCCGCGAGGAGCGCATCGCATCGCACGAGCGCAACCTGAAGTGGCAGCAGCCGCCGTTGCGGATCGACATGTCGATCTGCATCAACTGCGACACCTGCCTGCGGCACTGCCCGCCGCAGTTCGGCGCGATCTTCAACCACGGGATCGACGTGATCATCGTCCCCGAGCTCTGCAGCGGCTGCGGCAAGTGCCTGCCGCCCGTCTGCCCGGTCGACTGCATCCTCTCTGATCCCGACTGGACTCCGGCGCCCGACGGCTGGTGGAAGTACCCGGGCGGCCCGGACGACCCGTACCCGTAGGATCCCCGACGTGTCCACCCGCATCTCTTGGGACCAGGTCCGGCACGTGGCGAACCTCGCCCGGCTCGCCCTCGCCGACGACGAGGTCGCCGGGCTCGCCGACGACCTCGGTGTGATCCTCGACCACGCGCAGGACGTCGCCGCGCTCGACCTCGAGGGGATCCCGCCCACCGCGCACCCGATCCCGCTCGAGAACGTGCTGCGCCCCGACGAGGTACGCCCCTCGCTCGATCGCGCCGAGGTGCTTGCGGCCGCTCCCGAGGCGGAGGACGGCCGGTTCCGCGTCCCTCGCATCATGGGCGACGCCCCGTGACCGGCCCGCGCGACACTCCCACGCGCGACACCCACGATTATGTCCCCAACCACTCCTTGGGTTTGTGCGATCAGGAGCGAATACCGCTCCTCTCGCAGCAAACCGGGAGCGCCGAGGTGGAGCGATGACGGCCACCTCGACCGCGGTCGGGATCGCGGGTGCGGTGCGCTCCGGTGAGCGGTCCGCGCGGTCGGTCGTGGAGGAGCACCTCGCCGTGATCGCCGCGCGCGACGCGGAGCTGCACGCGTGCAACCATGTCATGGTCGACGACGCGCTCGCGACGGCCGACGCCGTGGACGCAGCGGTCGCGCGCGGTGAAGACGCGGGCCCTCTGGCCGGGGTGCCTGTCGTGTTGAAGGACAACCTCTGCACGCGCGGTGTCCCCACGACGTGCTCATCCCGGATCCTCGACGGGTGGCGACCGCCCTACACCGCGACCGTGGTCGAGCGCCTGTTGCTTGCAGGTGGGATCCCGGTGGCGAAGGCGAACCTCGACGAGTTCGCGATGGGTTCGTCCACCGAGAACTCCGCGTTCGGCCCCACGCGCAACCCGCACGACACCTCTCGGGTCCCGGGTGGCTCGAGCGGTGGGTCTGCCGCCGCGGTCGCCGCCGGCTATGCACCCCTGGCCTTGGGCTCCGACACGGGTGGCTCCATCCGTCAGCCGGCTGCGCTCTGCGGTGTGGTGGGGGTGAAGCCCACCTACGGTCGCGTCTCGCGCTTCGGGCTCGTCGCCTTCGCGTCGAGCCTCGACCAGATCGGCCCGTTGGCCACGACGGTCGACGATGCTGCGCTGCTCCTCGAGGCGATCTGGGGTCCTGACGCGATGGACTCCACCGCCATCCCCTCGCAGCCGGAAGCTCTCGGTGGGGACACCGACATCGCGGGCATGCGCATCGGCATCGTCGAGGAGCTCACCGACGTCGAGGGGATCGCGCCGGAGGTGAAGGCCGCCGTCGAGCGGGCGGCGGCGGGTCTCGACGCGGCGGGCGCCAGGGTCGAGCGGGTGAGCGTGCCGAGCTGTGCCTACGGCCTGTCTGCGTACTACCTCATCGCTCCCGCAGAGGCATCGTCGAACCTGGCCCGCTACGACGGCGTGCGCTACGGACTCCGCGTCGACGCGGCCGACGTGGCCGAGATGAACGCGAAGACCCGGGACGCGGGCTTCGGAGCCGAGGTCAAGCGACGCATCATGCTGGGCACGTACGCCCTGTCGGCCGGGTACTACGACGCGTACTACGGGCAGGCGCAGAAGGTGCGAACGCTGATCATCCGCGACTTCGCGCAGGCCTACGAGCGGTTCGACGTGCTCCTGTCACCGACCTCGCCGACCGAGGCGTTCCCACTCGGGGCGAAGACGGCCGACCCGCTGGCGATGTATTTGAGCGACGTGTGCACGATCCCGACGAACCTCGCCGGACACTCGGCGATGAGCGTGCCGTTCGGTACCGGGGCCGAAGGCCTGCCGGTGGGGGTGCAGGTGTTGGCGCCCGCGCAGGGCGAGTCCGTCATGTTCCGCGTCGCACGCGCCGTTGAAGGCATCGTGGCGTGACGTCCTCGAATGTGTACGAGGCTGTCATCGGGCTCGAGGTTCACGTCGAGCTCGCCACCACGACCAAGCTCTTCTGCGGTTGCGCGAACGAGTTCGGGGCCGAGCCCAACACGCACGTGTGCCCGGTCTGCCTGGGGCTTCCCGGCTCGCTGCCGGTGCTGAACCGCCGTGTCGTCGACTTCGCGCTGCGTCTCGGCGAGGCACTCCACTTCGACGTGCCGCCCAGCTCGATCTTCCACCGGAAGAACTACTTCTACCCCGACATGCCGAAGGACTACCAGGTCAGCCAGTACGACGCACCGATCTGCGTCGACGGCTGGCTCGAGGTCGACGGCGACCGGATCGGCATCGAGCGCGCGCACATGGAGGAGGACACCGGCAAGACCACTCACGTCGGCGGCGGCGGGAGGATCCACGACGCCGCGCACAGCCTGGTCGACTACAACCGCGCCGGCGTGCCGCTCATGGAGATCGTCAGCCGACCCCACATCCGCTCGGCCGAACAGGCCCGCGACTACGTCGGTGAGCTGCGTGCGGTGCTGGAGGCGATCGGCGTCTCCGACGTGAAGATGGAAGAGGGCTCGATGCGCGTCGATGCCAACTTGTCGCTGCGCGAGGTCGGGAGCGAGATCCTCGGCACCAAGGTCGAGGTCAAGAACATGAACTCCCTTCGCTCGCTTGGACGGGCCATCGACCATGAGATCGCCCGCCAAGCCAGGATGCTCGACGCCGGTGAGCGCGTCCTGCAGGAGACGAGGCACTGGGACGAGGCTGCCGGCGTGACCCACGGCATGCGGTCCAAGGAGGGGTCGAGCGACTACCGGTACTTCCCCGAGCCCGACCTGGTGCCCGTCGCTCCGACGCAGCAGATGCGTGACGCGGCGCGTGCTGCCGTGCCCGAGCTGCCCGCGGCGAAGCGAGCGCGCCTGGTCGAGGAGTGGGGGATTTCCGAGAGCGACGCGCGGGTGCTCGTCGAGTCTGCCGCCCTCGCTCGCTACGCAGAGGCCGCGGTGCTTGCGGGCGCACTGGGCAAGGACGTGGCCAACTGGTGCCTGGGCGAGGTGCTCGCGCACTGCAACGAGCACGGGCTCTCGGCGGAGGTGCTTCCACTCGCCCCCGACGGCTTGGCCGAGCTCGTAGGTCTCGTCGCCGACGGCACGCTCTCGCGCAACCTCGCCAAGGAGGTGCTGCGAGAGTGCCTGACCAGACCCGTGCGACCCAGGCAGCTCGTCGAGGAGCGCGGTCTGGCGCAGGTCAGCGACGAGGGTGAGCTGGCAGCTCTGGTCGACGAGGTGCTGGGTGCGAACGCGGCGGCGGTGCAGGAGTGGCGTGACGGCGACGACAAGGCGCGCAAGCGCAAGCGCGGGTTCCTGATGGGCGAGGTGATGAAGGCGTCCAAGGGGAAGGGTAACCCGCAGGTGCTCAACCGGCTCCTCGACGACCGTCTCAGGTGATGGACCGGCCCGAGTTCGCGACCGACGCAGGCGTCGAGCGGATCCTGGTCGTCGTGGCCCATCCCGACGACATCGACTTCGGCGTCGCCGGCTCGGTCGCGACCTGGACCGACGCGGGGATCGAGGTCACCTACTGCCTCGTGACGAGCGGCGACGCCGGCGGGGACGACCGCGACCAGCCGCGCAAGGAGATGGCGCGGGTGCGCGAGGCCGAGCAGACGGCCGCGGCCGCGCTGGTCGGCGTGCACCGGCTCCGGTTCCTGCACCAAGCGGACGGCCGGGTGGAGGCCAACCTCGACCTGCGCCGGGACCTCTCGCGCGTGATCCGGCAGGAGCGTCCCCAGCGGGTGATCACCCAGTCGCCGGAGCGTTTGTGGGACCGTATCTACGCGAGTCATCCCGATCACCTTGCGGTGGGTGAGGCAACCACCGCGGCGCTGTACCCGGACGCGCGGAACCCGTTCGCGCATCCGGACCTGCTCGACGGCGAGGGCCTCGAGCCCTGGACCGTTCCCCAGCTCTGGCTGATGGCACGTCCGGATCCCAACGTCGCCGTCGACGTCACCGACGTCCTCGAGCGCAAGATCGCCGCACTGCAGTCGCACGCCTCGCAGGTGCAGGACCCGACGATGATCGAGCGCCTGATTCGCGACTGGGCCGCAGACTCGGCTCGCAACGCGGGCCTGCCGGACGGGCGTTGCGCCGAGATCTTCCGCGCCGTCGACACCCGCTGACCCGCATCCCCACCCCGCGTCCCCCGGGTTTGTTCGCTCTGGAGCGGTATGCGCTCTTCGGAGCACAAACTGGGGGATTCTCGGGGTGCTCAGGGGACGAGGCTGATCGAGGTCACCGGCGCGAGACCGTCCAGGAGTCGGTCCCGCGCCTTCCCGCGTCGTCGGACTGCGAGACGGTGCCGGCGCGGGTGCCGTGTCGAGGAGCCGCCAGGTGTCGCCCGCGTGCCAGAGGATCCGACCGTCGGGTCTGAGGAGGGAGGCGCCGAGCACCCGCAGGGGCCCGTCGACGCTCCGGGCCCCTGCGGGCCCGATCAGTCCCTCGGCGGTGCCGATGCGAAGGTCCACGTCACGTCCTCAACCCCTGGAGGACCCGGACCCATGCCCCCGGATCGGATCGGTACGGCGCGTTGAAGGCGATCCGGTCGACGAGCTGGCCGACTCGATCGCGCAGGAGCGCGGGCAGCTCGTCGGGCTCGCCTCGGACGGCGATCGTCTCGAGCACCTCGTCGTCGACGAGCGTGCTCATCTCCTCCCACCGGCCCTGCTTCGACAGCCGGTTGAGCTCCGGCTGCAGGTCGCCCCAGCCGTGCGCGTCGAGGACGACCCGGTAGGCGGGCGTCGACCCGTAGAACGCGATCTGCGCGCGGGTCGCGGCCTCGGCCGCCGCGAGCTCCTCCTCGGTCGTGCCGGTCACGACCATGACGGGCCAGGCAACCTCGAAGCCGGTTCGCTCGCGTCCGGCCCGGGCGAGCCCGTCTTCGAGCGCGGGCCAGGTGTGCTCGCGCAGGAACCGCACGGTGGAGAACGGGTGTACGAGGAAGCCGTCGGCGACCTCGCCCGCGACCGTCGTCATCGCGGGTCCGACGCCGGCGAGCAAGACGCGCGGTGCGCCGTGCTCGCTCGGCCCGGGGTCGAAGAACGGGGTCATGAGTGTGTGGCGGTAGTGCTCCCCCTCGAACCGGAGCGGGATGCCGTCCTGCCAGGCGGCCCAGATTGCCCGCATCGCCTGCACCAGCTCGCGCATGCGTGCGGCGGGCGCCGACCACGGCATGGAGAAGCGCCGCTCGACGTGCGCCTTGATCTGCGAGCCGAGTCCGAGGATCGCGCGGCCTTCGGACATGATCTGGAGATCCCATCCGACGTTGGCCAGGGTCATCGGGCTGCGCGCGAACGCGATGGCAATCGCGGTCATGAGATCGACCCGGCAGGTGTGCTCGGCCGCGAGCGCCAGGGGGAAGAACGGGTCGTGCGGTCCCTCGAACGTGTACACCCCGTCGTAGCCGGCAGCCTCGATCTCGGCGGCCCGAGCCGGGACGTCGTCGAGGGCCTCAACGACGAGCGGCGAGTCGACCTTCACCGCTCGATCAGCAGGGAAGGGGCTGAGCGGGGCAGAGGTCGGCGAGCCTGGTGAGGTAGGGCTCGGCGTCGCCGTCCCATCGGTACGCGCGGATCTGGTCGGCGGTGCGGCGTCCGCAGATCATGCGGGCGAGCTCGAACGGCTCGGAAATGACGGTGGCCCCGGGTTCGCCGTCCCCGGACTGGAAAGTGTGGTTGCCGGCCACGAACCGCAGCGGCGCCAGGCCGTCGAACAGTGCCGCCCGAACGGCGATGTAGCCCTCGAGCGCCGCCAACTCCGCGGCCGGGTCGTGGCTGCCGGGGGTGCCGAGCGCGCCCCGGATGTCCTGCTCGTGGTTCCACACGTCGGCGACGGCCACGAGAGCCGGGATTCCGCCGACGGCGCGCAGGCCGTCCTCGAGCTGGGGCGAGCCCGTCTCCCACTCCGCGATCAGTTCCGCCATCGACGCGTCCTTCCGGGTCTCGACCTGGGCCGCAGTCCAGTGGTCCTGGCCGACCCCGTCGAGGTTGCCCGCGTTGACGTCGGTGACGATGCCGACCATGTGCGCAATCGTGTCGTGCACCGTCCAGTCGGGACACGCAAGGACGCGGGCAGCCGCCTGATCCGGGGTGAGGTGCGCCACGAGATCGATCACGCGCTCGCGGCATGCGCCGTAGAGGAGCCCCCTGTCGATCATGGTCGGCACCGTAGGCGAAATTCCCCGACCGTCCCAGGTCGCGTGATCGCCGGGGTACCGGAGCGACCTGGGGGTCGAGCGCGGGCCGGTCTACATTTGCGAGCCATGACGAATCGGAAGCCCCGCAGCCACGAGGTCACCGACGGGATGGAGCGGGCGCCCGCCCGGGCGATGCTGCGAGCGGTCGGTATGACCGACGCCGACTGGGGCAAGGCGCAGGTCGGTGTCGCGTCGAGCTGGAACGAGGTCACCCCCTGCAACCTCCCGCTGGACCGTTTGGCCAAGCGGGCGAAGGACGGGGTGCGCGACGCCGGGGGGTTCCCGATCGAGTTCGTCACCATCGCCGTCAGCGACGGCATCTCGATGGGCCACGAGGGCATGCGCGGCTCGCTCGTCAGCCGCGAGATCATCACCGACTCGGTGGAGTGCATGATGCACTCGGAACGGCTCGACGCACTCGTCTCCTTCGCAGGCTGCGACAAGTCGTTGCCCGGGATGCTGATGGCCGCTGCACGCTGCAACCTCCCGAGCGTCTTCCTCTACGGCGGGTCGATCCTGCCGGGTCACTACCGCGACCAGGTACTCGACATCGTCAGCGTGTTCGAGGCGGTCGGTGCCTGCGCCGCCGGAACGCTGAGCGAGAACGAGCTCGGGGAGATCGAGCGGGCCGCGTGCCCGGGTGAGGGCTCGTGCGCCGGGATGTTCACTGCGAACACGATGGCGAGCGTCGGCGAGGCGCTCGGCATGAGCCTGCCCGGCAGCGCCTCGCCCGCGGCAGTCGACCGGCGCCGCGACGACTTCGCCTTCGAGAGTGGCCGGGCGGTGATGCGGCTCCTCGAGCTCGACCTGCGGCCCCGTCAGATCATGACCAAGGCCGCGTTCGAGAATGCGATCGCGGTCGTGATGGCGCTCGGTGGCTCCACCAACGCCGTGCTGCACCTGCTGGCCATCGCGAACGAGGCGCGCGTCGAGCTCGAGCTCGACGACTTCAACCGCATCGGCGCGCGCGTGCCCCACATCGCCGACACGAAGCCGCACGGCAAGTACCACATGTTCGACATCGACCGGATCGGAGGAGTCCCGGTCGTCATGCGGGAGTTGCTCGACGCGGGGCTGCTGCACGGCGACTGCCTTACGGTCACCGGCCGGACGTTGTCCGAGAACCTCGCCGCGCTCGACCCGCCGGCGCCCGACGGCGAGGTCGTCCACCCGTTGCGCGCCCCGATCCGCACCGTCGGCGGCATCGCGGTGCTGCAGGGTTCGCTGGCTCCCAACGGTGGGGTGGTGAAGGTTGCCGGCCTCGACCACCTGCGCTTCGACGGGGCCGCTCGCGTCTTCGACGGCGAGCAGGCCGCGATGGACGAGATCCTCGCCGGCAAGATCCAGCCCGGTGACGTCGTGGTGATCCGCTACGAGGGCCCGAAGGGCGGCCCCGGGATGCGCGAGATGCTCGCGGTCACCGGCGCGATGAAGGGCGCCGGCCGCGGCGGCGATGCCGCGCTCGTCACCGACGGGAGGTTCAGCGGGGGTACGCACGGGTTCTGCGTCGGGCACGTCGCGCCCGAGGCCGTCGATGGCGGGCCGATCGCGTTCGTGCGCGACGGCGACCGCATCGTGATCGACGCCGAGGCCCACACGATCAACCTGGTGGTCGACGATGAAGAGCTGGCGCGTCGCCGGGTCGACTGGAAGCTGCCCGAGCCCCGCTACCCGAGCGGGTTCCTCGCCAAGTACGCACGCCTCGCACAAGGCGCCGAGAAGGGCGCCATCACCAACGTCTGAGCATTCTCGGCACGATGCGGGCCGCATAGGGGCCCGCATCGTGCCGAGATCGGGGAGTGTGGGTGCCGGAGATCCTGGAGGCGGAGACCGCCCGTGTCCTCATCGCTCAGCGCGCGCTCGGGCGTCAGATCGTCGCGGTGCACGCGCCCGACGCCTGGTTCCTCAAGCGAGGACTCACGGCGTTCGTGGCTCGCAACGCTCTGACGGGGCGGCGGCTCGTCGACGCCCGCCGGCGCGGGAAGCTGCTGCTCGTCGACACCGACGAGCCCGGCCCAACGCTCGCGATGCATCTCGGGATGAGCGGTCGGGTCGTGATCGACGGGGAGGCCGCCGGCGACCCGCTCCTGTACGCCGCGAACGGTGACAACGCCGAGTGGCGCCGCTTCGGTCTGGGCTTCGCCGACGGAGGATCCCTGTACTTGCGCGATCCCCGCCGGCTCGGCGCCGTCGAGCTCGATCCCGACGAGGATCGCCTCGGCGTCGACGCGTTCGCGCTGCGGCTGCGCGACCTCGAGCCCGTGCTCACCCGCTCGCGTGCTCCGGTCAAGGCGGTGCTGATGAACCAGTCCCGGATCGCCGGGCTCGGCAACCTGCTCACCGACGAGGCGCTGTTTCGCGCCGGGCTCGACCCGGCCCGGTCCGCGGCGAGCCTCGATGCCGACGAGCGGCGGAAGCTCGCCCGGGCGATCTCCACGACGCTGCGGACGCTGGGGCGCCGTGGCGGCTCACACACCGGCGACCACATGGAGGTGCGCCGGCCGGGCAGCTGCTGCCCGCGCGACGGCGCGCCCATGCTGCGGCGGACCGTCGGCGGCCGAACCACCTACTCCTGCTCCCTCCACCAGGGGTAAGAGGGGCCACAGTAGCTGTGGCCCACTGAAACTGTGGTACCGTCGCGTTGTGGCAAGGCGCAACGTGACCATTCAGCTCGACGAGGAGGTGTTGCGGCGAGCCCGGAGGCTGGCGGCCGAGCGCGACACGTCGATCAGCCGCTTGGTCGCGGAGCAGCTCGAGGTCATGACTCGCCACGACGCCCGGTACCAGGCGGCGCGGCGGGAGGCCTCGGCGTCGATGCGGGCGAGCCGCGCGAGCAGCGGCGGTCACGCCTGGACACGTGGCGAGCTCCACGAACGCTCGTGAGCGTCTTCGTCGACACGAACGTCATCGCCTACGCCTACGACACGGCCGACCCGGCGAAGCAGTCGAGAGCGATCGACGTGCTCGAGGACCTCTGGGCGCGCGCGGAAGGCATCGTCAGCATGCAGGTGCTGCAGGAGCTCTCTGTCGTGTTGACCCGCAAGTTCGCCGACCCGCTGGCCCCGGCGATGGCCCGGCGCGTGGTGGCGATGTATGCGATCTGGCCGCGGGACGACCCCACCCCGGCAACGGTGCTCGCGGCCTCCGAGCTCACCGAGCGAGACTCGATTTCCTTCTGGGACGCCATGATCGTCGTGAGCGCCCAGCGGGTGGGCGCCGAGACGCTGCTCACCGAGGACCTCTCGCACGGCCGGGTGTTCGACGGCGTCCGCATCGAGAACCCCTTCGCCCCGTGAAAGGACTTGCCTCGGGACGGAATCTCGACGATAATCGCGCACGCATGTTCCGGATCGCCGACCTCCTCGTAGTTGCCTAGGCGCACGGCGACCACCCGCGTCCGTGCGCCCCTGCCCCTCGCAACTGCGGGGGGTTTTTCATGTCCGGACGCAGTCGGTGGCATCCGGACCCGTCACCAGGAGCCGTGATGAAGCTCACCGGGGCCCAGGCCCTCATCAAGAGCCTCGAGATGGAAGGCACGGAGGTCATGTTCGGCCTTCCCGGCGGGGCGATCCTGCCCGTCTACGACCCGCTGATCGAGAGCTCGATCCGCCACATCCTCGTGCGCCACGAGCAGGGCGCGGGCCACATGGCCGAGGGCTACGCCCACGCGACCGGCCGCCCCGGCGTCGCCATGGTCACGAGCGGCCCCGCGGCCACCAACATCGTCACGCCGCTGTGCGACGCATACCTCGACTCCGTGCCGCTCGTGGTGATCACGGGACAGGTTCCGCTGAAATCGATCGGCACCGACGCGTTCCAGGAGTGCGACACCGTCGGCATCACCATGCCCGTGACGAAGCACAACTGGCTCGTGACCGATCCGCAGGACATCCCGCGCATCGTTCGCGAGGCGTTCCACGTGGCCATGACGGGCAGGCCCGGCCCGGTGCTGGTCGACGTGCCCAAGGACGTCGCGAACCAGATCATGGACTGGGAATGGCCGGACTCGGTCGACCTTCCCGGCTACAAGCCCAACGTGAAGGGCCACCCCAAGCAGATCAAGGACGCCGCGCGCCTCATGGGCGAGGCGAAGCGGCCCGTGATCTACGCGGGTGGAGGGATGCTCAAGGCGCGCGCGGCGGAAGCGCTGCGCGAGCTGGCGGAGCTCACCGGAATCCCGGTGGTCACGACGCTCATGGCGCGCGGTGTGTTCCCGGATCGCCACGAGTTGGCGCTCGGCATGCCTGGCATGCACGGCAACTACACCGCGATCACCGCGCTCCAGCGAGCCGACCTGCTCATCGCGCTCGGCTCGCGCTTCGACGACCGCGTGACGGGCAAGGTCGACGCGTTCGCGCCCGACGCGAAGATCATCCACGTCGACATCGACCCGGCCGAGCTGGGTAAGGTCCGCCGGCCCGACGTGCCGATCGTGGGCGACTGCCGCAACGTGATCGAGCGCCTGGTCAAGGTGGTCGAGACCGATCGAGCGAAGCGTGAATGGCCCGACCTCACGCCGTGGATGGCGCAGGTGCGTGGCTGGCAGCGGGACTTCCCGCTGCAGTACGAGCAGCTCGAGGACGGGCCGCTCAAGCCGCAGTTCTGCATCGAGGCGATCTGTGACCACACGCCGGCCGACACCATCGTCGCGGCCGGCGTGGGCCAGCACCAGATGTGGACGAGCCAGCACTGGCGCTTCGACCACCCGTACACGTTCGTGAACTCGGGCGGCCTGGGCACGATGGGCTTCTCGATCCCGGCCGCGATCGGAGCGAAGGTGGGCCGGCCCGAGCGGATGGTCTGGTCGATCGACGGCGACGGCTGCTTCCAGATGACCGCGCAGGAGCTGGTGACCGCGAGCTCGGAGAGGATCCCGATCAAGGTCGGGATCCTCAACAACGCGTACCTCGGCATGGTCCGGCAGTGGCAGGAGCTCTTCTACGAGGAGCGCTACAGCGAGGTGTACCTCTCGCCCGACCTGCCCGACTACGTCAAGTGGGCCGAAGCGATGGGTTGCGTCGGCTTCCGGGTCGACTCGCCCGACGAGGTCGTGCCCACGATCGAGAAGGCCAACGAGATCGACGATCGTCCGGTCGTGATCGACTTCCGCACCGACTACCGGGAGAAGGTGTACCCGATGGTCCCTGCGGGGGCGAGCAACGACGACGTCATCCTCGGTCCCGAGATCGGCGAAGGAGGTCGCTAGCCATGAACGGTCAGCACCACATCCTCAGTGTGCTCGTGGAGAACAAGTTCGGCGTGCTCTCACGCGTCGCAGGCCTGTTCGCGCGGCGCGGGTACAACATCTTCTCGCTCGCCGTGAGCCCCACCGAGGACGACCGCTATTCGCGGATGACGATCTTGGTCGACGGCGAGAGTGCGCCGATCGAGCAGGTGACCAAGCAGCTCAACAAGCTCATCCCGGTGATCAAGATCTCCGAGCTCGCCGCCGAGGACGCCGTCGAGCGCGAGCTGATGCTGGTGACCATCAAGGCCGGACAGGATGCCCGGTCGCAGGCCACCGAGCTCGCGGCGATCTTCGAGGCCAAGATCCTCGACGTCGGCTACGAGGCCATGACGCTGATGGTCGCAGGCCAGCCCGACAAGCTCGACGCGATGACCGACCTGCTCCAGCCGTTCGGTATCGTTGAGCTCCAGCGCACCGGGCGGATCGCGCTCCCCAAGCTGTCCCGCCAGCCCTCCAAGCTGCGGGTCGTCGCACCCAGGTCCGCCTGACTCCTCAACGTCGAACCCGAAGGAACCAACGATGCCCGCCACGATCTCCTACGACTCCGACGCCGACGCCGGCATGCTCTCGGGCAAGACCGTCGCGGTGCTCGGGTACGGCTCGCAGGGCCACGCCCACGCGCTCAACCTGAAGGACTCGGGCGTCGACGTGGTCGTCGGTCTGCGGGCCGGCTCGTCGAGCGCGGCCAAGGCCGAGCAGGCCGGGCTCACCGTCCTCACCACCGGCGAGGCCGTGCAGGCCGCCGACATGGTCATGGTGCTCCTGCCCGATACCGAGCAGAAGAAGGTGTACGAGGCCGACATCGCCCCGAACCTCAAGTCGGGGAGCTCGCTCGCGTTCGCGCACGGCTTCAACATCCACTTCGACCAGATCCACCCTCCGGCCGACGTCGACGTCTGGATGATCGCGCCGAAGGGCCCTGGGCACCTCGTGCGCCGCACCTACGAGGAGGGTGGCGGCGTGCCCGCGCTGGTCGCCGTCGCACAGGACGCGTCGGGTCACGCGCGCGCCCTCGCGCTCGCGTACGCCAAGGGCATCGGTTCGACGCGTGCCGGCGTGCTCGACACCACGTTCCAGGAGGAGACCGAGACCGACTTGTTCGGTGAGCAGGTCGTGCTCTGCGGCGGTCTCGTCGAGCTGATCCGCAACGGCTTCGAGACGCTGGTCGAGGCCGGGTACCAGCCCGAGTCGGCGTACTTCGAGACGCTGCACGAGGTGAAGCTCATCGTCGACCTCATCTACGAGGGCGGCATCGCCAACATGCGCTACTCGATCTCCGACACGGCCGAGTACGGCGACATGACCCGCGGGCCGCGCATCGTGACCCCGGCGACCAAGGACGAGATGAAGAAGATCCTCGGCGAGATCCAGAGCGGCGAGTTCGCCCAGGAGTGGATCGCCGAGAACGAGGCCGGCCGGCCCAGCTTCAAGAAGCTGCAGGCGGCCAGCGCAGGCCACCAGATCGAGTCGGTCGGCGAGGAGCTCCGGGCGATGATGCCCTGGATCGCAGCCGGCAAGGCCAAGCCCCGCGACGTCTCCGGGGGCTAGGGCAGCGAGTGGTGAGAAGCTGGCGGTGATCGTTCTCGCCGCCGTGGTCGGCTACCTGCTGGGGAGCTTTCCCTCGGCGGACCTCGTGGCCCGGATCGCCAGCAAGGGCGCGGTCGACATCCGGCGCAACGGGAGCGGCAACCCCGGCACGCTCAACGCCGCGCGTGTGCTCGGGAAGTGGTGGGGGGTCGTCGTCTTCGTTCTCGATCTCGCCAAGGGCATCGCCGCGGGCCTCGCCGGGTTCGCACTCGCGCGCGACGTCGGCGCGTACGTGGGAGCGACCGCGGCCGTCGGCGGCCACATCTTCCCGGTGTGGAGCCGCTTCCGCGGAGGCAAGGGGGTTGCCACCTCGGCCGGCGCGTGCCTCGCGGTGTTTCCGGCGTTCTTCCCGATCGACCTCGTGGCCTCGCTCTTCGGGACCCTCGTCTCGCGCCGCGCCGAGCGAGGGACCCAGATCGCGTGCGCGATCTGGGTCACTTCCGCCGCGCTGTGGTGGGCGTTCGACTGGCCCAACCTCTGGGGGCCCGAGCCGGGACCGGGGCTGCTCGCGTTCGCGGTCGTCGGCTCCGGAATGATCCTCTGGGCCTTCGCCGACGCGCGCCGGCGCGGCGCCGAATAGAGGTCGGTGAACCGATGCCGTCAGGCGGTCGGATCGGTGGCGGCGGGCCCGTCGGTCGCCACCGAGCTCGAGCTTGACTCGTCTGCCGCGGCCGCAAGCTGTACCTCCGCAGCCTGGATCTCCTGCACGATCCGGGTGATGTCGGCCTCCGCGTTCTCGGGCGCAGCCCCGGTCCGCTGGGCGTAGACGATGCTCCCTAGCGCCTCTTTGAGGTCACCGACCTTCTTCTTGGTCTTCTGCTCCTCGAGCTTCTCCTGCCCGGTCTCGGCCGCCTGCTGCACCTTCTCGGCGGCCTTGCTCGCGGTGTCCTTGACCTTGTCCAGGAATCCCATGAGCCCAGGTTAGGGCTACGACGCGCGCACAGGGCGCGCGACCAGATGGGGTACGTCCCTCTGAAGGAGCTCCTCGGGGCCGCCGACCTGGCTCAGCCCCTAGGACGAGGCCGCGGGGGACGTCACGGAACCCCGCCGTGCGCAGGACGCCGGCTGCCGGGGACTCCCGGGCGGCGAGACCGTCGATCTGCGCGGGCTCGATGCGAGACAGCCGCCCGTCCTCGGTGAGCCGGCTGAGCGCGTCGACCCTGTGGTCCGGGGACGCGAACGTCAGCAACGTGCGCCCTGCTCGTTTCAGGTAGGCCGCACAGCGCCCGGCGTCGAGCACCACGAAGGCCCCTGCCGGACGCGCGGGTCGACCGCGCTCGGCGGGATGGTCGGGCCAGGGGAGTGCGGCACCGTAGGGCTGTGTGGGATCGGTGGCGGCCAGCGTGATCCCGGCCGACCCGGGATCCGCGTCGCGCAGGCCGCGGAGGCGGTCGACCGCACCGGGCCACGCGAACTGCGCGGCGCCGAGCCGGCGACGAACTAGCCGCGGCGAGCCTGGCCGGACTCCTCGAGGGCGCGCAGCACGGGATACACGGCGGCGTAGCCGCCGGCGATCCCCTCGGCGCGGGCCGCCTCGCGGGTGACGACACCGTGCCGCGCGAGCAGCGCGTGCGCGTGCGCGCTCCGTCGGGCTCCCGCGCGGGCCGAGATGGGCGACGAGAGACCATCGACCGCGCGCTCCGGGAGGGCCGAGGCGGCGCAGATCCCCCGGGTCGAGGGCGGCGGGTGCCGCGCAGCTCGTCGAGCATCTTGGGGCGATCGCCGGCCACCCTCGCCGCGAGCACGTCGGCCTCGAGGCTGGAAGCCGGGATCGGGGTCCCTTGGAGCTGCTCGAGAGCGTCGAGCAGCGCGGCCGGCCCGTGACGTCGCTCGCCGACGCCCTGCCATGCGGGAAGGAATCGGGCCAGCGCCTCGGGATCGACCAGCACATCCTCGACCGCCAGGGCCCACGGCGCGTGCACGCGGGCGCCCAACGGGGTGAGCACGCAGACCCGCCAGTCGCCGATCTCGTCGCGAAATCGCTCGACCACGGCGAGCCGGTCGTCGGGGCAGGCGCCGGTGGCTTCGGCCTGCTCGTCCAGAAAGCGCAGGAGGTTGGTGGCGGCGAGCGGGCCCAGGCAAAAGTCGTCGGCCAGGCGGCGCACCGCGTCGTCGCGAGGCGCGGCCCGAAGCTCGCGAACGGTGGCGCCCAGTGCGCGCCCCAGCTCGAGTGGGCGTCCGCGGGAGTCGCCGTGCCAGAACGGGAGCTTGGCCGGCTCGCCCGGGGCGGGGAGCACGACCATTCGATCGTGGGTGATCTGGTCGATGCGCCAGGTGGACGCGCCGAGGACGAACGTCTCTCCCGGCCGGCTCTCGTAGACCATCTCCTCGTCGAGCTCGCCCACGCGCGTCCCGTCGGGGAGGAAGACACCGAACCGGCCACGATCGAAGATGGTGCCCGCGTTGGTGACCGCGACCCGCTGGGCGCCGTGGTCTCGCCCCGCCGCTCGGCCGCGAGGCAGATGCCGGCGATCGGGGCCCGGAGGTTCTTCTCCACGTCGACGGCGAGGGCCTTGAGGGGGAGACGTAGACCACCCGGGTGCGGGCCTTGGGGTCGGGTGGTGGCTCGCCGGTGCACCGGTCGATGGCCCAGAGGAAGGCGGCGAGCGTCTTGCCCGATCCGGTCGGGGCCAGGATCAGGGTGTGGTCGCCGCCCGCGACCGCGGGTCAGCCCTGGGCTTCGGTGGGCGTGCCGAAGGTGGTGCCGAACCACTCCCGCACCGCCGGGGAAAAGAGCTCGAGCGACGCCGCCACAGGATCACCGTACCCCCGGCCTGCGACACGCCGTCCAGCGCTTTGGCGTCGCCAAACCGCGACTATCGCGGTCTGCTGACGCCAAAGCCCCGCGGAGGGTGCGGCCTTCAGCGTCTGGGGAGGGTGGCGAGGATGGCGTCGGCCCAGGCCACGTCGGGGCGGGGGCGGCGCCGGGCCGCGAGCTTGTCGGGGACCTCGATCTCGAGGCGCACGAGCGCGCCGCCCAGGGTCTTGCCGAGGTTGTCGGCGCGCAGGCTCCGGGGCCCGCCGCCGCCGAGCGCGCCGCGCATCACGAAGTTGAGGGCGCGCACGTTTGGTGCTTCGTAGCGCTCCACCCCGCCGAGCACCATCGACCCGAAGTGCGCCTTCACCCGCGCCGCGGTGACCTCTCGCACCACGAGCGCGTACACGTCGTCGTCGTCGGCGAACAGCGCCACGTCGGCGGTGTCGCCCTTGTCGCCGGCGCGGTAGCCACAGAGCTCCCGGAGCGCGAGCCGCATCACGCCGTCACACCTCCTCGATGGTGATCGTCACGTGCGGGTCGACGAGCGCCTTGTCGACGAGCGTCGGCCAGATACCCAGCAGCTCGGTCACACCTCCGGCCATGCCCCGGCCCATGCCGGTGAGCCCGGCCGGGGGCGCGCTGAGTGCGAGCGGCACCAGCTCGCGGCCGACCGCAGTCGCGGTGCGCTCGTCGTCGCAGCGCCACGCGACCCGCATCACGCATTCGGACGGCTCCACCCCCTCGGGCAGCGGCGGAACGGTCGGTCCACCGAGCGCACGCACCCCCCATTCCTCGAAGCACCACTCCTGCACCTCGAGGCCGGCCATCTCCACCCGCTTCGCGAGGATCGCTGCCGTCGCGCGCGCCTTCTCGGGCGCGTCGGGCCACGAGAACGCGACCCGGGTCTCACCGGCCCAGCCCGCGTGGTGCGCGAGCAGCGCCTTGTACGTGCCGGTCGCCGGTCGACCGCGCACGCCCGACACCCGCACCCGATCACCACCCAGGTCCTCGAAGTGCGCGGACGAGAAGTCGGCGACGACGTCGGGCGCGAAGTAGGCCGCGGGATCGTGCACCTCGTAGAGCAGTTGGTGGCGAACGGTGTCGACGTCGACGCGCCCACCCGACGCGGCGGGCTTGGTGATCACCGCGGCGCCGTCGGCGTCCACCTCGGCAATGGGATATGGGAGCTTCCAGGGTTCGGGGATCGTCCACCACTCGCCGGAGAAGTTGCCTCCCGCCACCTGACCCGAGCACTCGAGCAGGTGGCCAACGAGGATCCCCGCGGCGAGACGGTCCCAGTCGTCGCGCGCCCAGCCGTGCTCGTGGACCAAGGGTCCGAGGAACAACGCCGCGTCGGCGACCCGGCCCGTGATCACGATGTCGGCACCCTGCGCGAGTGCGTCGGCGATCGGGAACGCGCCGAGGTAGGCGGCGGCGAACAGCGGGTCGGTGCCGAGCGAGTCGCACGGCTCGCCCGTCTCCATGTTCGCGAGGCCGCCCGCGGTCTCGTCGCGCACGGACCCGAGGCGTGACATGAGGTCGTCGCCGAGCACGGTGGCGATCTTGAGCCCCGACACCCCGAGACGTCTCGCAGTCTCGACGGCCGCGTGGGCGGCACCGCGGGGGTTGATGCCGCCGGCGTTGGTGATCACCTTCGTGCTGCCGTCGAGCACGGCAGGGATCGCAGCCGCGAGGTAGCGGGGCAGGTCACGCGTGTAGCCGAGCGACTCGTCGCGGGCGCGATCCTTCTGCAGGATCGCGAGGGTCAGCTCGGCCAGCGCCTCGAGGCACAGGTAGTCGACACCCTCGGCCAGCAGCCCCTCGACGGCGCGCGGGGTGTCGCCGTAGAACCCCTGCCCGCCCCCGAGCCGGATGCTCACGCCACCTCCCCCCGGGATTGTTCAGGAATGAGCGGATAGCGCTCCTCGGCGCACAAGCCCGGCGTGGATTGGGGCGTGGATCGGGGGACGGAGCGCTCAGGCATGAACGGCGGGGCGGCGGTCGGCCCAGGGAGCCGTGGCCTCGAGCTGGGCCGCCACTCGCAACAACAGGTCTTCGCGCCCCCATGCGGCGACGAGATGGATCCCGATCGGCATCCCCGAGGCACTGGTTCCCACCGGAACGTTGATCGCCGGCTGGCCGGTGACGTTGAAGAAAGGGGTATAGGGCACGAAGCTCGCGCCCCGCGCGAACCCGGCGAGCGGGTCGTTGGGGGTCTGGAGCACTCCGAGCTCGGGCGGCAGCTCACCGAGCGTCGGGGTCAGGAGCAGGTCCCACCCGTCGACCTCCCACCACTTGGCCAACCTGCGGGTCGCGGTCTGCATCGCGAACTGCGCGTCCATCAGCGTGACGGCCGTCTCCTCGCGTCCTCGTTCGGCGAGGTACCAGGTCAACGGCTCGACGTCGTCGGCGGTGAGCTCGCGCCCGATGAGCCGGCCTGCGCGAGCGAGGTTGGACGCGGCCATCCCGTTCCACATCGCGAGGAACGCGCCCGTAATGTCGCGCTCGGCCAGCACGTCGGGGTGTGCGGGCTCCACGTGGTGCCCGGCCGCCTCGAGCAGCCGGCCGGCGTGCTCGGTTGCGGCGACGCAGTCGGGCGCGACCGGCTTGCCCGTCGCGGGGACGGTGGTGCACAGGCCGATGCGGAGCCGGCCGGGATCCGCGCCGACCTCGTCGCGATACGGCCGGGTCGGGATGGGTGCGACGACCGCGTCACCCGGTTCCGGTCCCGCGACCGCGTCGAGCAACGCGGCGCAGTCGCGCACCGAGCGTGTCAGGGCGAACTGCACCGAGAGCGGTCGGGCGATCTCACCGCTCGGCGAGACGGAGATGCGCCCGCGCGACGTCTTGAGGCCGACGAGCCCGCAGCACGACGCGGGGATGCGTATGGAGCCGCCGCCGTCGGACGCGTGAGCGAACGGCACGATCCCTGCCGCAACCGCGGCCGCAGAGCCGCCGCTCGACCCGCCTGGTGTCCGGGTGGGGTCCCAGGGGTTGCGGGTCGGGCCGTACGCGAGTGGCTCCGTCGTCGGCATGATGCCGAGCTCGGGCGTGTTGGTGCGGGCGATCGTGACGAGTCCGGCGTTACGGAAGCGCTGCGCGAGGGCGGTCGTGTGCGGCGCACGGAAGTCGGCATCCTTGAGCGCCCGCATGCCGTCGTGCCAGGGTTCGCCTTCGTACCCGCAGGTGAGGTCCTTGAACAGGAACGGTACGCCGCAAAACGGGCCCGCGGGCAACGCGGCGCTCGCAGCCTCCTCCCGGCCGCGGTCGTAGCGCTCGGTGGTGAGCGCGTTGAGCCGGGGCTGGGTCGCCTCCGCCCGGGCGATGGCCGCTTCGACCAGCTCGGTGGGCGTCGCCTCCCCGCGCCGGACGAGCTCGGCCTGCGCGGTCGCGTCGAGCGTGGCGAGATCGTCGGTCATGACGTCACCCTCACGCTGCGAACACCGGCGGGCGGCGTTCGGCCCACGGGTGGGCCGCTTCGAGTTGGGCCGCAACCCGGAGCAGCACGTCCTCGCGGCACGCCGCCGCGACGAGCTGTACGCCGATTGGCAGCCCCGATGCCGAATGGTAGAGCGGCAACGAGATCGCAGGCTGGCCGGTCACGTTGAACGCGGCCGTGAACGCCGCGTACGGCGTCTGCCGCGCGGTCGCCAGGAACGGGTCGCCGTCGGTCGGGTTGAGGAAGCCGAGCCGCGCCGGCGGTGCGCCGAGGGTGGGTGTGAGGAGCAGGTCGAAGCTCCCTCCGTGCCACCACTGCAGCACCCGGCGGGTCCAGGCTTGCGCGGTTTGGAGCGTCTGGGCGTAGGCGAGCGCGGTGACCGAGCGGCCCATCTCCGCGAGCGCCCACGTGCCCGGCTCGACGTCCTCCGCGGTGATCGGTCGTCCGACGATTCGTGCCAGCTCCTCCACGTCGACGAGCGTGTTGGTCGCGAGCACGTTGACGAACAGCTCGAGCAGCTCGGTCTCCTCGAGCGCCGCGGGAGAGGCCGGCTCCACCGAGTGGCCCAGTGCCTCCAACATCCGCGCGGCCTCCTCGGCGGCGACCACGCACTCCTCGTCGACCTCGGCCATCGCCGCCGGCGCGGTGGTGCGCAGCCCGATCCGCAGCCGGCCCGGTGGCGTCCCCACCTCCGCGAGGAAGGGTCGTGCGGGAGGCGGCGCGGTGTAGGGGTCGCCCGGCATCTCACCGCTCACCGCATCGAGCACCGCGGCGCAGTCGCGCACCGAGCGCGTGACCACGTGTCGCGCGACGAGCCCGTTCCACGACTCGCCCTCGTGTGGGCCGAGCGACGTACGCCCGCGGGTCGGCTTGAGCCCGACGAGCCCGCACTCGCTGGCCGGGATGCGGATCGAGCCGCCGCCGTCGCCCGCGTGTGCGACCGGGACCATGCCACTCGCCACCGCGGCGGCCGACCCGCCGCTCGACCCGCCGGTGCTGTGATCGGTGTCCCAGGGATTGCGGGTGGGGCCGTAGGCGTGGGGCTCGGTGGTCGCCTGCAGACCGAACTCCGGTGTGTTCGTCTTGCCGA
This sequence comes from Actinomycetota bacterium, assembly GCA_016870395.1. GTDB lineage: Bacteria > Actinomycetota > Acidimicrobiia > IMCC26256 > JAENVU01 > SHUZ01. The sequence continues at coordinate 97,038 of VGBT01000003.1, forward strand.
TGACCACGAACCCGGCCTGCTCGAGCCTTGCGAAGAGGTACGAGTCCTCGGTGCCGACGTGGCCGATTTGCTTGAGGAGCTCGTTGCCGAGATGCAGTGGCGCGCCGGCGAGCTCCCCGTCGAGGTCCTTCACCACGATGGGAACCCCGGCGAACGGGCCCTCGAGCGGTTTGCGGGCTGTCGTGTGCCCCCGCTCGAACAGCGGGTGGATCACCGCGTTCAGCTCGGGGTTGCACTTCTCGACCCGGGTGATGGCGGCGTCGACGAGCTCAAGCGGGCTCAGATCGCCGTCGCGCACGAGCTCGGCCTGGGCGGTCGCGTCGAGGGTTGCGAAATCAGTCATGGCGCAAACCGTAGGCGGCGCGATCGCGGCAGGTCGACTGGGGTCGACCATCGTCGGGTTAGGTTCCCCGCCATGACGGCGGAGCCTGAGCCGACGCGAGGTGCCGAGCCGGGGCCGTTGCTCCTGCGCGAACTGGTGCGCACCTCGGCGCGCGTCTACCGCCGCCGGTTCAAGGCGGTGGCCGGCACCGCGGCCGTGATCTTCGCGGTCGTCGCGATGGTCGATGCGCTCGTCGACACGCTGCTCGACTTCCCTGACCGCAGTACCGTGGTCAGCCTGCTGTTCCTCGCCGCCACGAGCGTGAGCGCGCTGGGCTCGACCTTCTACGCCGGCCTCATCGACGAGGTCGTCGGCGGCGAGCTCGACGACCGCCCGACCCCGCGGTTCCGCTACGTCGTCCGTGACCTCCCCTGGCTCCGGCTGCTCGTCGCCGACTTCGTGATCTCGGTCATCGTGCTCGTGACCGGCGCCGGCTTCGTGGTCGTGGGCCTGGTGGCGTTCACGTTCGTGTGCCTGGTCGGCCCGATCATCAACATCGAGCGCCACAGCCCATGGCACGCGTTCCGCCGTTCGACGCGACTGGTCGCGCCGCACTTCGCGCTGACGCTCGTGTTCATCACGATGCCCGTGCTCGTCGAGCACGCGATCGTGCACGCGCTCCAGGCCCAGGTCGGGCTGGACGCCTGGGTCGAGCTCGTCGGGCTGCATGCGGTGCTCGGCATCGCGATCGGCTCTGTCGTCGGGCTCAACGAGACGGTGCTCGCGTACGCGCTGATCATCCGTGACCACGTACGCACGTCGGCAACGCGCGGCTCACCAGCCCCGTAGGTCCACCGGCCAGACGTCGGTGACGTGCTCCCCGTCGATCACGTGCATGCGGTCGTGATAGGCGACGGTCGGGTCGACGTGGGCCGGCCACACGCGAATCCGGTCTCCGACGCGGACCGGCTCGTCGGGTCTGAACGTGAGGTGCTCGTCGGAGACGAGCCACACCTCGCCACCGTCGATCTCCGGGTCACCGTGGTCCATCCCGAGCGCCTTGAGCCCGCAGTCGACGACGGCGTGGCGTGCCGAGACGCTGATCACGGTCGTCTCCAACCAGAGCGCGGGTCGGAACGCCGGGATCATCGGAGCGAAGGCCGTGTCCATGAGCGCGTAGGAGCCGGCCTGGATCTCGGTGGCCCACTCGTTGAGGTCGTAGGTGCCGGTGGCGCCCGCCGAGACGACCTCGCCGCCGACGCTGCGGTGCGCTTCGAGCAGGAGCTCCATGGCCGCCTCGGTGGCACGGCGGCGCTCGTCGCGATCGGCGAACAGGTACACGTGTCCCTCGTAGCCCATGACGCCGCGGACCTCGAGACCGAGGGCACGGGCCTCATCCGCAAGACGTGGTGCGTCGGCCGGCGCACAGCCGCAGCGGGGGAGGCCGACGTCGACATCGACCAGCACTTCGCGAATGCCGTTGCGCGCCGCGGCCGCGATGGTCGCCGACGAGTCGACCGCAACGGTGACCCGCCCTTCGCAGTCGCTCATCGCCCGCAGGCGCGTGTCGTCGACCGTCTCGTTCGCGAGGAGCAGATCGTCGCCGAGCCCTGCGGCCGCCATGCCGACGATCTCCCGCGGGGTCGCGCAACTGAACGCCCGGTGGCCGAGCTCGGCCTGTCGTTGCGCCAGCACCGTCGTCTTGTGCGCCTTGACGTGGGGGCGGCAACGCGCACCGGGCAACGTGACGGCCATGTGGGCCAGATTCGCGCCAAGGGTCGCAGCGTCGACGACGAGTGCCGGAGTGGGGAGCTGGTGGCGGTTCACGGCCGGGATGGGGGCCCGGCGCGGGCCCCGAGGCCGAGGAGGGGGTCCATCTGCGCGAGCATGGCACCCGAGAGGAGCGGCGTTGAGCGGCGAGGAGAGGGCACCGGGTTGGTACGCCGACCCCTGGGGCACCCAGGGGGAGCGGTACTACGACGGCACCGCCTGGGCGCGCACGACCCGACGCCCCGGCGGGCTCGACGACGCCCCCGATCGCCAGACCGCCCCGGCTCAGGCGCTCGCGGCGACCGGCGGCGAGGTGGGCGCCGGACAGGCCGCCGGGGCGTCGGGTCGTGCCCAGGTGCCCGTCGTCCCGCCCGGATGGCACCCCGACCCGTGGGGGACCGCGGCGCTGCGCTGGTGGGACGGCACCCGCTGGACCGGCCACGTGAGCGGAGTGGTCACGGTGCCGAGCCCGACCAGCGAGCGCGAGGCCTCACGTTGGGCACGGTTGGCGATGTTGTGGGCCGGCCCGGCGCTGGGCCTCTACGCGATCTCGAGCGCGTTCCAGGCCATCTGGATCGCTGAGCACTGGGAGGAGATCTCGAACGACGGCGGTCGCATCCCGGACGGCGCGAGCACGTTCGCCTCCACCATGGGTCAGCTCGCGTTCCTGGCTCTCGGCGCGGCGGCCGTCATGTTCCTGATGTGGTTCTACCGCTCGGCCGCGTTCGCGGCGGCGAGCGGCCTCCCGGCGCGGCGGCGCAAGGGACTTGCCGTGGCTTCGTTCGTCATTCCGGTCGTCAACCTATGGTGGCCCTACCAGTCGACGTGTGACCTCCTGCCACAGGGTCACCCGGCGCGTCGGAAGGTGCTGCGCTGGTGGCTCTTGTGCCTGGGCTCGGCGGTGGCTGGGCTCGCGATCGTCGGCAGCGCGTTTGTCGACGACACGGTGCTGGCCGCCACGACGGCCGTGACGGTGGGCCTGGCGCTGTTCGCCGCCGTCGCTGCCAGAGACATGATCGTCTCGGTGGTCGCTGCGCACGGCGAGCTGTTGGTGCCGACGCGCATTTGACGGCTACCTACCGGTCCAGCGCGGCGCTCGCTTCTCCGCGAACGCCACGGCTCCCTCGATCGAGTCCTTCGACGCGAACACCTCGTTCGCGAGCTCGTAGTTGCGCGGCCACGCGTCCTCTTCACTGAGCTCACCGGCCTCGCGCACCATCTGCAGCGAGTTGCGCACGGCGAGCGGTCCGTTCACCGCGATGCGGTCGGCAAAGGCGATTGCCTCCTGCATCAACCGGTCGGGGGGTACGACCAGGTTGACCAGTCCCAGCTCGTGGGCGCGGCGGGCGTCGATCGGGTCGCCGGTGATCGCGATCTCGGTCGCGATGGCGAGCGGGATCCGCTTGGGCAGGCGTAAGAGACCGCCCGCGGCGGCGAAGAGGCCCCGCTTGGCCTCGGGGAGTCCGAACGTCGCGTGGTCGGCCGCGACCACGAGGTCGCAGGCCAGCATGATCTCGAAGCCGCCCGCGAGCGCCGGCCCGTTGACCGCGGCGATGAGCGGCTTGGGGAACGCGCGGCGGATGAGGCCCGCGAAGTTGCCGCGCTCGGTTGCCATCTCGGCCCCGCGACCCTGGGCGATGAGTTTGAGGTCGGCGCCGGCGCTGAACGTCGGGCCCGCGCCGGTGACGATGACCGCCTGTACCGTGTCGTCGGCCTCGAAGCCGTCGAGCGCGGCTTCCACGCCCTGGGCCAGATCCGCGTTGACGGCGTTGCGCGCCTCGGGACGGTTGAGGGTGAGGATCCCCACGCCACCTCGCTGCTCGGTCAGGACCGCGGCCATGTGCTGTGCTCCCTTGTCGGAGGAGTGGAGGCTCCGGAGACTAGGGCGCTTCGACGGCGCCTGCCGCTTCGCCGTGAAACGCGGCCGGGAGTGCGTCGAGCGCGTCGGCGAAGCGAGGCCGTACGGCTCGGGCGACGAGCAGAACCGCGAGCATCCGCGACGCGGCCGCCACTGTGGTCTCCCGGAGGCCGACCGCGTGGGCCAGGGGTCCCTGGATCGCCAGCCCGACCGGATAGAGGACACCGAGGATCACGATGAGCAAGGACAGCACGCGGCCGCGAACCGCCGCGGGCGCCCGGAGCTGGGAGATGCTCGTGAAACTCGACACCGCGCCGAGGTAGAGGAACCCTACGACGGCGACCGCGAGGCACGCGAGGAGGAGGGTCGGCATCAGCGCGTACACGACGAGGGCGGGAGGAAGACCCCAGAGCACGAAGAGCAGGACTCGCCTGCTGGGGAAGTGTGTGGCGAGCGGACCGAGCGAGAGTGCCATCGCCACCGCCCCGACGCCCTGGGCCCTGACGGGCGCCGCCGTGGCGTTGGCGCCCGCGTCGAACACGAGCTGTGGCATCGCCGGGATCAGCCCGATGAACGGCGCGGCGAAGAAGGTGTTGCACAACAGGTAGCCGACGACGACTCGTAGCCCCGGGTCACGGCGCGTGTACACGACGCCGTTTCGGAACGCGCCAGCAGCGAGGTGCGGTCGTGGGGCGCGGGCGGAGGCAGTTGCAGCCCGGCCACCACCGCGATGACTGCGAAGCAGCTGAGGGCGTTCGATCCGAACGCCCAGGCGTAGCCGCCGATCCCGATGACGCCGCCCGCCAGTGCGGGACCGATCACGCGGCCCAGGTTCCACTGCGCGGACGACAGCGCGACCTCGCCGACGAGGTCCTCCTCGGGCACGAGGTCGGGGAGCAGCGTCTCGGTGAAGGTCGTGCCGAGCAGGAGCGGTGGACGAGAGAGCCAATCGGCCAGGACGCCGCCGAACCGTGAGACCAACCCACTCGGCAGGAACCCGGCAGCCGCGGCCAGAACGGTCCAGCCGCTGTTGCCCGTCCGTGCGGTGACGAGGATGCCCACTCCCACGGTCTTCATCCACGTGCCGATGTTCGACACGAACGCGCCCGTCCAGAGCATGGCGGACTTCGGTGTCGAGACGGCGCGAAGGAGCGGTTCAGGGTGCTGCCAGCGCATCGCCCGCCTTTGCGATAACAATCTGGCGGGATGCGTGCACGGGTAGGGCTCCTCTTCGCGGCGGTGGCGGCGCTCGCCGCCTGTGGTGCCGACAGCGACGCTGCGGGTCGCGGCGGCGAGCGCACGACGGCGAACCGCACGGCAAACGGGTCGTCGTCCTCCCCGACCATCGCGACCTCGACGTCACCGCCGACGTCACCGCCGACGTCACCGCCGACTTCACCGGCGTCCGCAGCGGTCCCGGACGGCGACGACGCGGCGGTCAGCTCGGTCTCCGACGGCGACACGATCGTGCTCGTCGGAGGGACCCGGGTCCGTCTGATCGGCATCGACACCCCGGAGACGCGTCACCCCAGCAAGCCGGTGCAGTGCTTCGGGGCGGAGGCGAGCGCGCACACCCGCTCGCTTCTCCCGGCCGGAACCGCGGTGCGCCTCGCCTACGACGTGGAGCGGTTCGACCGCTATCGGCGCACGTTGGCCTACGTGTACCGCCTGAGCGACGGCTTGTTCGTGAACGCGGCCCTCGTGCGTGAGGGCTACGCCCAGGCGTACACCTATCCACCCAACGTCGCCCATGCCGACGAGCTCGTCGCGCTCGCCCGTGAGGCCCGTGAGGCAGGCCGCGGCCTCTGGAGCGGGTGCGCGGGGTTCGGCGCGCCTGCCGGCCCGCCGCCGAGCGTGGCCTCTGGTCCGGCCGCAGGAACCGGTTGTGATTCCGCCTATCCCGGAGTGTGCATCGCTTCGCCACCACCGGATCTGGACTGCCCGCAGCTCAGAGAGCGCCGGTTCGCGGTGATCGCCCCGGACCCCCACGGCTTCGACCGCGACGGCGACGGTCTCGGCTGCGAGACCTAGAGGCTGCGCCGGCAGGCGCAGCCGTGGGCCCGAGCGGCCCGGCGCCGAAGGCGCCATGAGCGAAAAACCGGTTCACCGACCGAACGGAGCTCGCGCTTCTCCGCGTACCCTGTAGCCGATGACGGGGACACCGCGACCGAAGGGCCGCATCGTCGAGGCCGGGAACTTCCCGACCCGCTACGAGGCCGATGTCGCGATCACCCTGCTGCGCGAGAACGACATCGAGGCGATGGGCAAGAACGGGGATGCCGACGGCTGGGCACCCCACTTCGCGCTTGTCGACGGCTACCGGGTGATGGTGTTCGACGACGATCTCGATGCCGCACACGCGCTTCTGCGCGCGGCGGCGTTGGCTGAGGGTGATCCGGATCCCGACGCGGGGCCAGCGGCTCGCTAGCCGTCGACCGGCTCGGCTCGGCGCGCGAAGCTGCCGAGGACGACGGTCTCCGGTCGCGCGTCGCCCTCCCAGGTCCACTCCGCGATCTGCGACAGCGCCCGGCGCCCGGTCGCGGCGCGCACCAGATCGAAACGATCGGTCCGAGCCGTGGCCGTGAATTCGTCCTTGCCGAACGTCGACTCGCCGGCCCCGCTGATGACGCGCAGCCGGCCGACGCCCGCATGCCGTCGGGCTTCGGCGATCCGATCCCCGAGCCAGTCGAACGCGATCGCGATCAATTGGCTGTCGCGGGCGCCCGGCATCTCGAGCGCGTCGCGGCTGTCGTGCTCGTGGGTCGCGAGGTCGGCGATGAACTGCCCGGACACCGCCCCGAAGCTCGCGACCAGCGGCTCTACCTGGAGCGCGTCCGCCTCCGATGCAGTGAGCATCTCGTCGAAGAGCATGTCTCGCCGCGCGTCGACCTGGGCAGCGGTCCACGCGGCGGTCGCGACACCGTCGACCCGACCGTTGAGGATGTCGTCCGGGATGCCCGCGAGGTGGGCGACGATGTCGCCCACGCGTCACTCGGGTGTCGCCGGGGCGATCGCGTCGATGCGGGTCTGATCGGCACGGTCGAGCACGGCTCGGATCCGAGCGCGCGACGCCGCGTAGGCGCGGCGTCGTCGGGCTGGTCGGTCATCGGGCCTCCGGGGCCGGGGCGCCGCCTGACGCTACCGCCGCACCCGCTCGGCCGTCTCGCGGACGCGCGCCAGGACCTCTGGGACTCCTTCGACGTGGCGGTCCCGCATGAGCACCCGGCCGTCGACCACGACCGTGTCGACCGACGGGCCGGCTCCCGAGTACACCGCGGCGTCCAGGAAGGGTGCCGGGACGAGCTCGGGACGCTCCATGTCGACGAGGAGGAAGTCGCACGGCTCGCCCACCTCGAGCGGCGTCGCGCCCAGCGCCGGGGCGTGGCGACCGGTGACGATGTCCCATGCGTCTGGCGCGGGGAGCATCGCCGGATCACCGCTCGCGTGCTTCTGGAGCAGCGCCAGGGCCTTGATCTCGGCGAGCAGGTCGAGCGCGTTGTTGGAGGCCGCGCCGTCGGTGCCGAGCCCGATCGCGACTCCCGCGTCGCGCGCGTGTGGGTACGGGAACGCGCGACCGACCGCGAGCTTCATGTTCGACGACGGGTTCGTGACGATCGTCGCACCCCGCTCGGCGACGAGTGCGAGCTCGTCGGGCTCGAGCCAGACGCCGTGGGCGATGATCGTGCGTTCGTGCAGCGCGCCGAGGCGGTCGAGGTACTCGACGGGGCGGCACCCGTGCGCCGCGACGCAGTCTGTGACCTCTTGGCGGGTCTCCGCGAGGTGGATGTGAATCGGCGCGTCGTGCGCCGCCGAGAGGTCGGCCACGAGTCGGAGCGCGTCCTCGCTGACCGTGTAGATCGCGTGCGGCGAGAGCGAGCCGGTGATCCGGGATCCGAACTCATCTCGGAGCCGAGCCAGGCCTTCGGAGGCGTCTTGGGGGCGCGCGCCTTCGGGTGCGCCGTCGAACTCCAGGATCGGCTGGCCGACGGTGGACCGGATGCCCGCGTCGAGCACCGCGCGCGCGACGTCGTGCTGGTGCCAGTACATGTCCCAGAACCTGGTGGTGCCGGAGCGGATCATCTCGAGACAGGCGAGGCGGGTGCCCCAGTAGACGTCCTCGCCCGTGAGCTTCGCCTCGGCGGGCCAGATGCGCGTCTGGAGCCACTCCATCAGCGGGAGGTCGCCACCGTAGCCGCGCAACAGCGTCATGGCAGCATGCGTGTGGCCGTTGACGAGGCCGGGGCAGATCGCCATGCCGCGCGCGTCGAGGTGCTCGTCGCCGGCCTGTGACGCGACGCCCGGTCCGAGCTCGGTGATCGTCCCGTCGACCGCCCGGAGGCCGACGACGGCGTCGTCGAGCCGGGCTCCGGTCACGGTCAGGGCCGTCATCGCGGGGCCTCGGCGAGCGCGGGGAGCACCGCGTCGAGGTCGGAGCACAGGCGGGACCGGTTCGCGGCGACGCCTTCCGAGTACTGCTCGAACGAGAGCGGCGTGGGTTCGATGCCGTTGGCCGGGTTGTCGACGACGCAGATCGCGGCGTAGGCGATCCCGGCCTCGCGGGCCAGGATGCACTCGGCCGCGATTGTCATGCCGACGAGGTCTCCGACCTGAGCGAGCGCGCGCACCTCGGCAGGCGTCTCGAAGCGCGGTCCCCGGGTCTGGGTGTAGATGCCGCCATCGAGGATCTGGGAGTCGGTGTGGGCGCGCCACGTGTCGATTACACGATGGCGCCAGGCATCGTCGAAGCCGGGCACGCTATGGCTCGACGCGTCGTCGAAAAGGGTCGGGTTCACGTCCGGTGCGTAGAAGTCGTCGGGGCACACCACGGTCCCGACCGGCCAGTCGAGGCGCAGGCTCCCCACGGAGGAGATCCCGAGCGCCCGGTCGCAGTCGGCGAGCATCAGCGCACGAACGTGGGACACGTGGTCGACCTCGTGGGCGCGCACGAAGCCGTTGCTGCCGTGACGCTCGAGGACGAGGTGGGTGCCGGCGTCGAACATCGTGATGCCGCCGTGCTCGACGCGCGCGGCGCCTGATCCGAACCGGCTGGAGCGCAACCCACTTCCCGCGATGACGGCGAGGCGTCCCATGCGCGCCATCTTGGCACCTGCGGGTCAGCCCGACGCGAGCGCTCTCCACAGCGCGCGGTAGCTCGGGTATTCGAGGCCCGGTTGCACGTAGCCCGACCGGACGAGCTCCGCGTGCAGCGCCGGCAGCGACCGGAACGGCAGGCCGGCGTCGACGTGGTGTGCCAGGTGCAGGCCTGTGTGGTACGGGACGATCGTGAACCGGGCCGGCCACGACTGGCGCACGGAATGGGTGGTCTCGCGCCGGTCTGGCGACGCCTTGAGCCCGCCGTGCTCGGCGATGGCGCGCAGACGGTTCATCACCCGCCAGACGGTGTGCATCGGGAGCTGCCACAGGAACAGGTACAGCCACGGGTGACCGGCGAGCAGGAACACCGCGAGGACGACGACCTGCACGCCGACGATGCTCCACGCCTGGCGGCGGGCCCCCGCGTCGTCGGCGCGGAGCCCGCGCAGCAGGCCCCGGGTCTGCTTCCAGCCGGTGATACCGAACGCATCGCGGGTCAGCTTGCGTCGCATCGAGTCAAGCGAAATCGGGTAGCCGCGGTAAAGGGGGATGTCGGGCTCGTCTTGCCCGAACTCCTCGCGGTGATGGGCCATGTGGCCGCGGCGGTACAGGTCGATCGGGACCATCACGGGATACGCGATCAGCCACCTGCCGACGAGATCGTTCGCCTTCCGGTTCGCGAACAGGAGCCGGTGCGCGGCCTCGTGCATGAGGATGAAGAACCGGGCGAGCACGGGCCCCATGAGGAGGAACGCGACGACCCAGGTGATCGGGTGGTCGATGCGAACTGCGATCGCGACGATCGCGACGGTCAGCGCGTACAGCAACGCGACGTTGAGGGCGTTGCGCAACGACGGGATGCGGCGCAGCTGCTCGCGCAGTTCTGGCACCGGCTTGCCGGAAGGGGTAACCCGGCTGGCCGGGTCGGGAACGACCAGCAGCTCGGGGTCCGGGAGCACGGTGGCGACCATGACCCGATACGTTACGATGATTACAGCATATGCAGCAATTACGTAACGCCTCCTGGGCGGTGCGGGCGCGCGACCCGATCGAGCGACCGCTGTCGGCCCGGTCCGTGATCGCGAGCCTCCTGCTTGGTCGCAGCCCGGCCCGGGCCTCGTCGGGCGACCTCGTGCGGTGGTGCGGTCTGTTCGGGATCGCCCCCGGCACGGCCCGCGTCGCGCTGCACCGGATGGTCGCGGCCGGCGAGCTCGACCGCGGCGAGCGCGCGTACGAGCTGTCCGGGCGTCTTGCCGGTCGCCAGGAGGAGCAGCGCGCCGGACTCGCCGGGCAGACGCGGCGCTGGGACGGGGCCTGGCGGATGGCGGTCGTCACGGCGGAGCGCCGACCCGCAGGAGCGCGCGCCGCGTTGCGTACCGGGCTCCGAGGGGCTCGCCTCGCCGAGTGGCGCGAGGGCGTGTGGCTCCGTCCCGACAATCTGGATCTGGTTGAGGACCCGCGCTGCGAGTGGCTCGAGGTCGTCCCCGAGCGGGACCCCGTCGCGCTCGCGGCGGAGCTGTTCGCGCCCGCGGTCTGGGCGCGCCGGGCGCGCACCCTGGCCGCCAGCCTCGATGTGGTCACCGAGGAGCTCGCGGCGGGTGACGAGGGACTCGTGCGCGACGCCTTCGTCTACGGCGCGGCCGCCGTTCGCCATCTGCGTGCCGACCCGCTGCTGCCCACCGCGCTCGTGCCGGCGGGCTGGCCGGGACGCGAGCTGCGTGACGGCTACCGGCGCTTCCAGCGCGCGTTCGACCGCGCCGCCCAAGACTGGTTTCGCACCACCCGCTGACGAACCCCCCGTTCTCGGCACGATTCGGGCCCTAATAGGGCCCCGAACGTGCCGAGAAACGGTCGAGGTCAGTAGCGGAGGTCGGCGACGATGCCGTAGTGGTCCGACGCGACCATGCCGTCGACGGGTGCGACACCGAGCAGCTCCGCGTGCAGCACGTGGCCGACACCGCCGAGCTTCGGTGGGCCCACCATCACGTAGTCGATGCGCCGGTTTACGTCGAGGTTGCTCGTCGCCCACGGGTTCTCGTTCGACCACGTGTTGCCGGCGCCCTCGCCGGCCTGCTCCCACGCGTCGCGGAACCACACGCCGCGCACCGGTGCCGCCGCTCGACCCGTCAGCATCCGGATCTCGTCGCAGTCCGGGTCGGCGTTCAGATCGGTGCCGAGGACCGGAGGGAAGGTCCGCGGCCGTGTCTCGCGCACGAAGGCGCAGATGGCGCGCACCTGCTCCTGACGGATCGCGCCGTGGTCGCCACGCCACGAGAGATGTGCGCAGAAGCACTGGATCGCGCCGCGCGGCCCGTCGACCTCGGCGAACACGCAGATTCGCTCCTCGCCCTCGTCGTCGACGACGCCACCCGCCTCACGCGGCAACGTCCGCACCTCGGTACGGATGATCGGCCAGCGCGAGACGATCGCGTTGCCCGCGTGCACGCCGTCGGCGACGACGAGGTTTGACGCGAACACGTGGTCGAACCCGCCGAGCGCCGTAGCCAGCTCGGCGGCCTGGGATCGACCGCCGGGCTCCTCCCAGACCTCGCACAGCAGGCAGACGTCAGGCTCGACGCGCCGGAGGTGCTCCGCGATCGCAGGGCTGCGTGCCTCCCAGTCGGCGTAGCGCGCCCACACGTTCCACGCCGCGACCCGCAGGGTGGTGTCGACCAGCGGCCCGAACCCGGGATCCCACCCGTTACCCACGCTCACGGGTGGACCGTACCCCCGGAGGGAGCGACGATCTGGGCTACAGCGTCGGCGTAAACGCGCAGGGCATGCGCTTGATGCCGTGGATGAACGCGGACTGGAGCATCGCGGGCTCGCAGGTGATCTCGAGGTCGGGGAGGCGCTGGAACAGCTGCTCGAACATCACACGGATCTCGCGCCGGGCGAGGTTCGCGCCCAGGCAGAAGTGCGGGCCGCCGCCACCGTAGCCGAGGTGCGGGTTGGGCGAGCGGGTGATGTCGAACCGGAACGGCTCCTCGAAGACCCGCTCGTCGCGATTCGCGGAGTTAAACCACATCACGACCTTCTCGCCCTCGCGAATCGGCTGGCCGCTGATCTCGGTGTCCTGTGTGGCAGTGCGGCGGAAGTGGATGACCGGCGTGGCCCATCGGACGATCTCTTCGACCGCGTCGACTGCGTAGCGGTCGAAGTCGCTCGCCCACAGCGCGCGCTGGTCGGGGTGGTTGTGCAGCGCCCACATTCCGTGACTGATCGCGGTCCGCGTCGTCTCGTTGCCCGCGACGACGAGCAGGATGAAGAAGGACGCGAACTCGGCGACGCTCAACCGCTCGCCGTCCACCTCCGCGTGCATCAAGGTGGTCGTGATGTCGTCTGCCGGGTTGTCGAGGCGGTCCTGGCCGAGCTCCATGGCCATCTGGTACAGCACGAGGAACGCGCGCATCAGGTCGTCCATCCCCTGTACGTACTCCGGGTCGCCCACGCCGAGGATCACGTTCGACTGCTCGAACACGGTCTGCTCCATCGACGGCGGCACGCCGACCATGTCGCACACGATCTGCAGCGGCAGTGGTGCCGCGATCTCGGCGACGAAGTCGCACTCGCCCTTCTCGGCCGCCGCGTCGATCACGCTCGTCGTCCGCGTCCGCACGTTCTCGAGCAGCTGGTTCAGCGCCTTCGGTGTGAAGCCGGCGCTGACCACGTTGCGCAGCTTCTTGTGGCGCGGGTCGTCCATGTTGATGATCGAGCCGATGAAGTCGGCGATCTCCTGGGGGATATCGCCGATGTTCGTGCCGCCCCGGCTGGAGCAGAACAGCTCGGGGTGGCGGCTGGTGTGGACGACGTCGTCGAAGCGAGTCAAGGCCCAGAACCCCGGACCCTGCCCGTACCCCTCGATGAACGGCTCCTCGTGGAACGAGATCGGCGCCTCGTGACGCAGCCGAGCGAAGCCCGCCTCGCGCTCCGCCTCGGGTGCGGCCCAGAATTCCTGGTCACCCAGCTTGATGCCTGTGACGTCGCTCACGGTCGGCGTTCTCCTCGTTCGGACGGCCCAACGCTAGCGTGCGACCGTGCGCTTCTCGATCGGCCTGCCGACGGATCGGGTCGACGCGCCCGACGAGTTCGTGACCGGTCCCGCCATCGCCGAGATGGCGGCCGCCGTGGAGGCGGCGGGGTTCGACGCGGTGTACGTCACCGACCATCCGGCGCCCGACGATCGCTGGCTCGCCGGGGGTGGCCACCACGCCCTCGAGCCGCTCGTCGCCCTCGCGTTCGCGGCCGCGGCGACCAGCACGCTCCGCCTCCACACGCACGTCTACGTAGCCGCGTACCGCAACCCGTTCCTCGCGGCAAAGGGCGTCGCCACCCTCGACGCGCTGTCCGGTGGCCGGGTGATCCTCGGCGTCGCGGCCGGCTACCTGCGTCCCGAGTTCGGCGCGCTCGGCGTCGACTTCGACGCGCGCAACGACCTGCTCGACGAGTCGGTCTCGGTGATGAAGCGTGCCTGGACGAAGGACGCCGTCGCCGTCGAGGGCGCCGGGTTCCGAGCGCGGAGTGTGACCCAGCGGCCTCGCCCCGCAACCCGCCCGCATCCCCCCATCTGGGTCGGTGGCAACAGCACGCTCGCGATGCGCCGCGCGGTCGAGACCGCGCAGGGCTGGTCGCCGTTCCCGAACCCGCCGGCCGCGAGCGCCACGGTGAAGACGCCGTCGATCACGAACCTCGACGAGCTCGCCGAGCGCCTCGACGCGGCACGGGCACACGTTGCCGCGGTGGGCCGGACCGAGCCGCTCGACGTCTCCTTCTCACGCTTCACCGAGGATGACGACCCTGCCGACTACGCCGCGCTGGGCGTGACCTGGCTCACGGCGCAGCTCGACGGTGTCGCCACCCGCGCCGACTGGCTGGAGCAGCTGCGAGCCCTCGCCGGCGCGCTGGGGATCGGGCCGCGCCCGGGGTGATGTCGGCTCTGGCCGTGCCGCGGCAGGGTACTCTCGTTGCCGCTCGCAGGAGACGTCGAGAGGAGCCTCGGGTGCCGTCGGGCCGTAGCCGCATCATCCTCGTTGCTGGCGCGATCGCGGCCGCCGTGCTCCTCGCGGTGATCGCGGTGCTCCTTTTCGTCGTCGACACGGGTGGCGACGAGCAGGACGAAACCGCCCGAGCGTGGGCGCAGGAGGTTTGCGGCGACGTGCAGTCGTGGTACGACGAGGTGACGTCGTTGGACGACTTCTTCGACGCGACGTCCTCCGCCGACACGAACGGGTTCGGCGCAGCGATCGACGCGCGGGTCGCAGACATCGAGACCGCGACCCGCACGCTGGTCGACGAGCTCGAGGCCGCCGGCCTGCCCGACACCGCGACGGGCCAGGATGCCGAGCGAATCGTGCGCGACCTCGCTGCATCCCTGGAGCGTCGTGTCGAACGGGTGAGGTCCGCGAGCGACGACGCCCGTGACGGTGGGATCCTCGACGGCTTCGAGGTGATCGCGACCGTTGCCCGGGAGTTCGATGCCGGGCGGGCCGAGACGGAGCTGGCGGTGGACGAGCTTAGCGAGCTCGACCCGGCGGGTGAGCTGCAACGCGCGATCGAGCAGGCGCCCGCGTGTACTCAGCTCCGGCGTACCTTCTCTGGCGCCGGCTGAGATGGCGAGTCCGCCGGGCACCGACGTAATCCGCTACGAGCGTCCCGAGCCGCCCGAGATCGGGGTGACTGACCTCGTCCGCCGCGTGACCGATCTCGGGCTCGGCGCCCTGAGCGTCGCCAGCACCGTCGCGGTCGACGCCATCGAGCGCTATGTGCCGCCCGAGCCGGGGGAGGGCTCGCCGACGGACCCCGGACTCCTGCGGCACGTTCCCGGTGCGCTCGTCGGGCTCGGGGTCGCCGCACAGCGTCAGGTGCTCCGCGTGACCGCCGCCGGCGAGCGCACCGTCGGCTCGACCGTCGGGGCGGTCGCCCGGACACCGGTGATCGGCGCTCCGATCCGCGACGTGGAGGCCTACCTCGTGCGCTGGGCCGACCGAGGCGACATCGAGCAGGCGCGCAGTCGCGCCAGGCTGGGCGACCTGGTTCGCAGCCTCGCGCCGGAGCTCGCGACGGCGGTGCTCGAACAGCTCGACATCGCGACGCTGGTCGACCAGCTTCCCGTCGACGCGATCGTGGCGAAGGTCGACCTCGACGCGCTGCTCGAGCGGGTGGATGTCGACGCGATCGTGGCGAAGGTCGACCTCGACGCGCTGCTCGAGCGGGTGGATGTCGACGCCATCGTGAAGCGCGTCGACGTGGGCGCGATCATCGATCGGGTCGACCTCGGCCCGATGGTCGCGCGCGTCCTGGACGAGGTCGACATCGGTGCGCTCATTCGGGATTCGACGGGGTCGATCACGGGAGATGTCGTCGACGGCGGCCGCGTCACCGCGATGCGCGTCGACGGGGTGATCGAGCGCGTGTCGGATCGCATCCTGTTCCGGAAACGACCGCGCGACCTCGCGGTGGGCCGGGACGACGACGCCGACGGAGCGCCCTCGTGACCGAAGCCATGCCGGTGCATCCGGGGATTCGCAACGAGCGCGCGCGTTCGCTCCAGGGTCGGCGCGCGGGCTTCGCCAGCCGGCTCGCGGCCGACGGCATCGACTGGGTCGTCGTCGTGCTGATCTACACGGGCATCCTGCTCGGCATCGAGCTCGCCGCGTGGCTCCTGCTCGGCGAGCAGTTCCAGGTGAAGGCACCGAAGGTTGCCTTCACCATCGGGTTCGGGTGGTCGATCCTCGTCACATACCTCGCGATCGGATGGACCGGCAACGGCCGCACCGTGGGCAAGAGCGTGATGGGCCTGCGCGTCGTCCGCGGGGACGGGACCGACCTCGGCTCGCGCAAGGCGTTCCTGCGCGCGCTGATCTGCGCCTCGTTCTGGCCGTGGGTGCTGTGCTGGTCCCTCCTCAGTCGCCGCAACGCCGGGTTCCACGACCTGCTGCTGCGCACCGCCGTGATCTACGACTGGACCTCCCGGACCTGACCGGTCCGGGAGGTCCACGATCACTCGACGGGGCAGGGATACACTCGGCGCATGGAACCGACTGTTCGCCGCACCGTGGTCGAGACCGCTCGCTACTGGTGGATCGTGCTCCTCGTGGGCGTCGCGTTCGTGATCTTCGGGACGGTGATGCTCTTCGACGTGAAGGTCGGGGCCCAAGCAGTGGGGATCATCGTCGGCGCGTTCCTGATCTTCGACGGCCTCGTGGAGCTCATCTCCGGCGGGCGGGGTGGTGGCTCGCGCGCGGTCGCGGTGATCCTGGGGCTGATTCTGGCCGCGGGCGGCGTCGTCGTGATCGTCTGGCCGGGCGTCACGTTCTGGGTCATCGCGGTCGTGCTCGGGATCACGATGATCGTGGGCGCGATCGGCCGAGTCGTGGCCTCGATCTGGCTGCGCGATGGCGGCTGGGGGCTGCGGCTCGCGCTCGGTGTCGTCGAAGGGGTCGTGGGAGTGGCGATCCTCGTCTGGCCGCGTCAGACCGCCTACGTGATCCTGCTGCTCATCGGCTGCTACGCGATCCTTTCGGGGATCATCCAGATCGTGCTCGCGTTCGAGATCAAGCGCGGACCCACCGCGGTCGTCATCGACGAGATCAGCGGCCCCGGTGGGACTACCCCCGCGTTTTAAACCCCTGCTCAGCGCAGCCTGAGCGGCGACGACGACGTTGGCCGCTCGGTCACCGCTCACCGGTGCTCAGGCTCGAGCCGCGGGAAACCCCTCCGCTCAGCGAAGGGCGCCGGCTCGTTCGCGCAGCTCGTCTCGGAAGTCGGGGTGCGCGATCTCGGCCAGAGCGCGGGCCCGGTCGCGCACGGTGTGGCCGCGCAGGTGGGCGACGCCGTACTCCGTGGCCACGAGGTCCAGCTGGTGGCGCGGCGTCGTGACGATCCACCCCTCGGGGAGCGCGGGCAGGATGCGGCTGATGCGCACGCCCTCGACGACCGAGCTCGACGGCAGGCAGACGAGGGACCGGTCTTCGAGCTCGAGGCCCGACATCGCGATGAAGTCCTCGTGGCCGCCGATGCCGGAGAACTGCCGGTCGCCGATCGTGTCGGCCACCGCCTGCCCGTAGAGGTCGAGCGCGAGCGCGCCGTTGATCGTGACCATGTCGTGGTTCGCCGCGATCACGTGCGGTGAGTTGACCACGTCGACGGGAAGGAAGCGGACGTCGTCGTTCCCGTCGAGCCACTCGTAGAGCTCGAGTGTGCCGGCCGAGAACGTGGTGATCGAGAGCCCTTGGTACTGGCCCTTGCGGCGGTTGGTGACCTTGCCGGCCCGGTGCAGGTGCATGAGCCCGGTGGTGAACATCTCGGAGTGGACCCCGTAGTCGCCGCCCTCGCCCTCGGCGAGCAGCTTCACGATCGTCGAGGGGATGCCCCCGATGCCGGTCTGGAGCGTGGAGCCGTCGTGGATGAACGGGCGGACGTGCTCGGCGATCGCGCGGTCGACGTCGCTCGGCGCGTCGTCGGGGAGCACGAACAGGTCCCGGTCGCTCTCCACGAGCAGGTCGATCTCGTCGACGTGGAGCCGGTGGGGGTGCTCGGGGTCGAGGCCGTGCGTCCACGGGAGGCGCTCGTTGGTCTCGATGACGAGCAGCCGCTTCGGGTCGGCGCCGGCGCGGTGGGCCTCCTGGATCGTGGCGCCGGCGTGGAGGGAGAGGGAGACGAAGCCGTCGCGGTCTGGGGGTGTCGCCACCGACGCGACGACGCGCGGGGCCAGACGCTCGGCGACCCGGGTGAAGCGCCGGAAGTCCGACGGGATGAACTCGACCCGCGCGCCGCTGTCGACGAGGAAGCGCTCGGCTGGTCCGTAGAAGCCCGAGAGCAAGCGCACCCCTGGGTGCGTGAACACCGCGTAGAGGTCGACGAGCAGCGCACCGAAGACGGTGAGGTCCTCCCAGTCGTCACGCGCACCGAGCGCGTGCAGGAACGCACCGGGGATCCCGGGCCCGAGTGGGACGCCGAGCGTGTCGACCGGTCGCAGCCGCGCGACCGCTTCTTCGAGGGCTACCTGCTGGGCCGCCATGCCGCGGGTCTAGCCGCGCCGGCCGCTCCGCGCCAAGGACCTCCGGCCCGCGCTCAGGACGCGCGGCGCAGATGCGACGAGGGACGGAGCGCGCGCAGGCCCAGGCCCGTCGCGGCCACGAGCGCGATCCCGACGGCGTTCCAGGCACCGAGCATCGCGAGCGCGAGGCTCGTCACGAGCGCGCTCGGTGCGACCAACCACCACCATCTGCCCATCGGGGGCTCCCTTCCGTCCCTGTCCGCTCGGCAGGTGGGAGCTCCGCCTTGAGACTGGTCGAGCCCGCCGGGATGCGCTCAGCAGCCCACCAGGAACTCGCCGATGCAGGCGTCGATGCCCGGGCCGCCGACGACCACGTCGACCCCGTCGCCTCCGTCGAGCGTGTCGCCGCGCCACTCGCCGAGCAACCAGTCGCCGCCGCCACCACCGCAGACGAGGTCGTGGCCTCCGGATCCGAAGACCACGTCGTTCCCGTCACCGGCCACGATCACGTCGGCTCCCGGCGTTCCGTGGAGGTCGTCGGCCCACCGGGTCCCCACGAGCGTGGCGACGCGACCGTTGCACGTCGGCACGGCCGTCCCGGCGGTCTGGTCCGCGGGAACCACGTTCGGGCCCAGGGGGAACGGACCGCCACGAGGGCGGCAGTCGAAGTGCACCGTCTGGTCGGACGTCGGGATCACCGGGTGCGTGACGCTGTATCGGATCGCCACGAGCGAGTACCACTGGCCGATCTGGGCGGTCACCGGCGCCGGTGACGGGGGAACGCTGAAGGAGTACGGCCCGCTCCCGGGTCCGCCGGGCGCCGTGCTGTCGAAGGCCCCCTGGACCGTGTCGCCGACGCCGTACTGCACCGTGACGGTGATGTCACGGGTGGTTCCGTCCGCGAGGGGGAATCGGAACGGAACCCCGCCCTCGAACGTGAGCTGGAAGCCGTACTGCGATCCGGCCACGACGTCGTTCGGGTACTCGGGGATGAGCACGTTCTGCCCGGGTTCCGTGAATCCGTACTCGACGAACAGGCAGTCGTAGCTGACGTCGCGCGCGCCCTCGTGCGCGCCGCCGGTCGTCGCGGGCGCCAGCGTCGCGCCAGCGTCGCGCCGGCGACGACGAGGAGTGCGAGAACAGATCGGGACATCCGTGAGCGCGTGACCGAACGCTAGCGCCTGGCTCCTCGGGCTGCAAGGGATGGATCCGTCGAAGCGGCCGCTGGAGGAACGAAGGTACGCTGCCGGTCTCATGACGGACGCCGCGTTGGGGCGCCGGAGCCTGCCCAAGCGGTGGCTCTACGTGCTCGCCACCACCAACCCGCCCGAGGGCGAGCTCGACCCCGTCACCCGGTGGCTCTGGTTGACCCGCGCGGGCGTGCTCCCGATGACGCTCGTCGCGGCCGGGCTCGCCGGGCTGCTCGCGGTCTACCGCGATGCGAGCGTCGACTGGCTCCTGTTCACGTCTGCCGCGGTCGGCATCGTGCTCGCGCACATGGCCAACAACCTGATGAACGACCTGTTCGATCTGGAGGTCGGCACCGACACCGCCGACTACCCCCGCAACCTCTACTCGCCGCACCCGGTGATCTCGGGGGCGGTGACCCGCGGCCGCCTTGTCGGCTACGCGCTCATGGTGAACGTCGTGTGCCTCGTGATCATGATCTACCTCGCGGCCGAGCGCGGGTGGCCGGTGGTGGCGTTCGCGCTCGGTGGCTTCCTCCTCTCGGCTGCGTACACCGCACCGCCGCTCCGGCTGAAGAAGCACGGGCTGGGTGAGCCGACGGTGGTCGTGGTGTGGGGTCCCCTGATGGTGGGTGGCGTGTACTACGCCGCGACGGGGAGCATCCCCCTCGCGGTCGTGCTCGCCTCGCTGCCGTATGCGATCCTCTGCACCACCGTGCTCATGGGGAAGCACATCGACAAGGCGCCGTGGGACGGGCCGGCCGGCACGCGCACCCTGCCGGTGATCCTGGGCGACGCGCTCGCTCGCAACGTCACGCGCGCGATGTTCCTGACCTTCTACCTCCTCGTTGCCGTCCTGGTCGTCGCGACGATCCTGCCGGTGTTCACGTTGCTGGTCGTCCTGTCGTACCCGCTGCTCGCCCGGGTGTGGAAGACGTTCGGCGTTCCGAAGCCGGCGGAGTCACCGGTGCCCAACCCGGTATGGCCCCTGTGGTTCGCCCCACACGCGTTCCTGCTCACCCGCCGGGCGGGTGGTCTGCTCATCCTCGGGATGGTCGTCGGCGCGATCGTCGGGTGGTGAGGAGAGTCCGCACCGGCACGTGACCGTTCACGGGCTCACGGCCTTGTGATTGCTCGCTGTCGCCGATCCCAGAGCGTGGCGTTGAGCACTGCGGAGCCCACGATGACGCGGGCGAAGATGTAGAGCCCTCCGAGCAACGCGATGGCTGCGCCGAGGCCGCCGTAGGTGTCGGACGCGCTCTCGAGGTGATGCGACACGTAGAGCACCATGAACAGGTGCACGGCCTGCTCGACGACGGCCACGAGGATCGCGCCGGGGACGAGCGCCGTCCAGGGGGCGTCGGGTGGGCGCGGCAGCAGCCAGGATGCGAGGAGCCAGATGCCGAAGAACAGCAGCACCGCGAGTCCCGTGGCCACGAACCCGGCGACGTGACCCTCCAGCCTGAGGTGCCCGACCCACGAGATCATCGCGAGCGAGCCGAGCGCCACGCCGTTGAAGACGAGCACGGCGCGCCACGCGCGTCGCATCCGCGGCAGGCGGAGCCTCCAGGCGAGCGCGTGCACCGCGCGCAGCGCCCGGACCATCCCGAGGCTCGTCCAGGCGAGGATCACGATGCCGGCCAGGACGCTGATCCACCTGAAGGGCTCGGAGGTCTTGTGGGCGTCGGCGATCGCCTTCGCGGCCAGGCCCGTGATGCCGGCGTTGCGGGCGACTTCCTGCGAATCCTTGTCCTGCAGGGTCGCGATCTGCGCGAACAGGGCGACGAAGACGAACGCGAAGGGGATGAGCCACAGGAAGGCCCGGAAGGCGACGGCGCCCGAGAGCACGCCGCCCCCGCTGGTGACGTCGCGGTCGTACACCTCGAAGCCGGTGTCGATGAGCCGGTTGGACGAGCGGGACTCCTCGAGGCGCCGGTACGCGTCGGTCGCCCGTCTCCGGGTCTCGGCGAAGCGCGACCGCTGGATGCGCTCGGGACCCGCCGCTCCCGCCAGTTCCTCGTAGGCCTCCTCGCGCTCGGCGTCGGGACGATCCCGTTCGAGCCCCGCACCGTCGGTCATGACCGCCGAGGCTAGCGAGCCGTTCCGGGAGGAGGCCGACCTGCCTACGCTGCGCGAAGCCAAAGGGGGAAACGATGTTCGAGAGCACGATGCAGGACTTCCCGCTCACCATCGCGATGATCCTGCGACACGGTCGCACCGTCTACGGGTCGAGCGTGGTCGCCACCTTCGAGGGCGACCACGCTCGCACCGCGACGTACGCCGAGGTCGGTGACCGGGTCGACCGGCTAGCGGCCGCACTTGCACGGCTCGGCGTCAAGGAATCCACCCGCGTCGGCACCTTCATGTGGAACACCCAGGAGCACCTCGAGGCCTACTTCGCGGTACCGGCGATGGGCGCGGTGCTGCACACGCTGAACATCCGCCTGTTCCCCGAGCAGCTCGTGTATGTGATCAACCACGCCGAGGACGAAGTCGTGATCGTCGACGAGTCGATCGCTGCGCTGCTCGCGAAGGTCGCCGCGGAGCTGACGACCGTGCACACGTTCGTCGTGACCGGAAGCGGGGACCCGGGCGCGCTCGCCGAGGCGACGAGCGCGCGCATCGTGACGTACGAAGACCTGCTCGCGGCCGAGCTGCCGGGCTACGCGTGGCCCGAGGTCGACGAACGGGCGGCGGCCGCCATGTGCTACACGAGCGGCACGACCGGCAACCCGAAGGGCGTCGTCTACTCCCATCGCAGCTCGGTGCTGCACTCCTTCGGGATCGTGGCCGGCAACGTCCTCGCCCTCGACGAGAACGACCGAGTTCTGCCCATCGTCCCGATGTTCCATGCCAACGCATGGGGCCTGCCCTATGCCGCGTGGCTCGTGGGGGCCGACTTCGCGATGCCGGGGCGCTTCCTCCAGGCCGGGCCGCTGTGCGCGCTCGTGGAGCAGCTCCGACCCACGGTCTCCGGGGCCGTCCCGACCATCTGGAACGACGTGCTGCGCCACGCCGACGACCACGACGTCGACTTCTCGTCGGTCCGGCTGGTGGCCTGCGGCGGCTCGGCGGTGCCGCGCTCGCTCATGGAGGGCTTCGAGTCGCGCCACGGGCTGCGCATCGTGCAGGGCTGGGGGATGACCGAGACCAGCCCGCTCGCGGCGATCGCGCACCCGCCCCGGGGTGTGGTCGCGGAAAGCCCCGAGGAGATGGACTGGCGCGCGCGCACGGGCCGCGTGATGGGCGGCGTGGAGCTGCGGATCGTCGCCGACGATGGCACGGTGCTGCCCTGGGACGACGACGCGGTGGGCGAGATCGAGGTGCGCGGCCCCTGGATCACCGCCGCCTACTACCGGGACCCGTCACCGGAGAAGTTCCACGACGGCTGGCTGCGGACGGGCGACGTCGGCTCGGTCAGCCCGAACGGCTACGTGCAGATCACGGACCGTGCGAAGGACGTCATCAAGAGCGGTGGCGAGTGGATCTCGTCGGTGGAGCTCGAGAACCTCTTGATGGGACATCCCGACGTGGTAGAGGCGAGCGTCGTGGGCGTTCCCGACCCGCGCTGGGACGAACGACCCCTGGGCTGCGTGGTGCGCCGCGCCGGCTCGGAGGTCACCGCGGCCGAGCTCGCAGAGTACCTGGGAGATCGCGTCGCTCGTTGGCAGGTTCCCGAGCGGTGGGCGTTCGTCGAGGAGGTGCCCAAGACCAGCGTGGGCAAGTTCGACAAGAAGGTCCTGCGCGCCCGGCACGCGGCGGGGGAGCTCGCGGTCGAGACCGCGTAGCGTGCGCCGGGCGCGCTCACCCGCCGTTCACCCCCGCTGGACCGTCAACGGGTGCCTCAGTGGGCGCGGAACGCCTCGTACTTGCGGAGCTCGCGACGGGCGATCTGACGGAGGTGCACCTCGTCGGGACCGTCGACGAGGTGCAGCGTGCGGGCGTGGGCGTACATGTCGGCCAACGGCCAGTCCTGGATCACGCCCGACCCGCCGAAGCACTGGATCGCCCGGTCGATGACCGTGGTCGCGGTGCGGGCCGCGACCACCTTGATCGCGGCGATCTCGAACTGCGCGCCCTTGTTGCCCACGGTGTCCATGAGCCAGGCGGCCTTCATGGTGAGCAGACGGGCCTGTTCGATCAGGATCCGGTTCTCGGCGACGTTGGCCTGCACCGTGCCCTGGTCGGCCAGCGGCTTGCCGAACGCGACGCGCATCTGCGTCCGCGCGCACATGAGCTCCTGGGCCTTCTCCGCGAGGCCGACCGCACGCATGCAGTGGTGGATCCGCCCGGGCCCGAGGCGCGCCTGGGCCATCGCGAACCCGTTGCCCTCCCCGCCCAGGACGTTGCCCAGCGGGAGCCGCACGTCCTCGAACAGGGTCTCGGCGTGCCCACCGCCGCCGGTGTGTCCGAAGACGGTGAGTGCACGCTCGACCGAGACCCCGGGCGCGTCGAGGGGCACGAGGATCATCGAGTGTCGGTGGTAGGGATCGGCATCGGGGTCGGAGACCCCCATGAGGATCGCGAGCTTGCACCGCTGCGACATGGCGCCGCTCGTGAACCACTTGTGCGCGTTGACGACGTAGTGGTCGCAGTCACGCTCGATGCGGCTCTGAATGTTCGTCGCGTCCGAGCTCGCGACCCACGGCTCGGTCATCGCGAAGCACGACCGGATCTCGCCCTCGAGCAGCGGCACCAGCCATTCGTCTTGCTGCTCGGGCGTGCCGAACTCCGAGAGGATCTCCATGTTCCCGGTGTCGGGCGCCGCGCAGTTGGTCGCCTCGGCGGTGAGCAGGTTGCGGCCCATGATCTCGCAGAGCGGCGCGTAGTCGAGGTTCGAGAGCCCGGCACCCCAGCGCTCGTTCGGCAGGAACAGGTTCCAGAGGCCACGGGCCCGGGCCTCGGCCTTCAGCTCTTCCATGACCGGCGGGTAGAAGTGAGGGTCGCCCGAGGCCTCGACCTGCGCGAAGTACGTCGGTGTCGCCGGCTCGACGGTCTCGGCGACGAACGCGAGCAGTCGCTCGCGCAGCTCCTCGGCCCGCGGGCTCAGGGCGAAGTCCATGGCGTCCTCCGGCGCTCGCGCCCCGCACGTCCGGGGTCGGGGCACCCTACCGTCAGCCGTCCCGTGGGTCGGCCCCGAGACGGTGGGCTCAGGCCTTGACGACGCTGCCGTCGGCGAGGAAGAACGTCGGGGACTTCACCTCGCCGAGCGGAGGCGTGGCCGCGACCCGGAGCACTTCGGCGTCGGCGCGGTCCGACGCGTCGAACACCCGGGTGGTGAGGCACCACTCGACCATGATCCCGTTGGGATCGGTGGCGTAGATGCTCGTGCACCAGCCGTGGTCGATCTCCGCGACGTCGCTCCCGGTGTCGAGCCACCGCTGCTTCGCGCGTTCGAGTGCGTCGCGGTCGTCGGCGGCGAAGGCGAGGTGGTTCGCCCACACCGGAAGACCGAGCGCAGTCGAGATCGCGGGGTCGAAGTCGCCGATCTTGTCGTCGTGGAGATCCCAGAACGCGATCATCCCGTCACCGGTGTCGTAGAAGAGGTGTCGGGCCCACCCTCCTTCGGGAGTTCCAGCGGCCTCCACTTTCACGAGGGTGAAGCCCATCGCCTCCGTGTAGAAGCGGTGGTTCGCCTCGGCGTCCCGCGTCGCGATCGCGATGTGGTGGAAGGCCATGGCGTCAGGGTATCCGCTCGACCCATGACTGGCGCTCGACGAGCATCACCGCGATCGTGAGCCAGCCGAGCACGAGCATCCAGACCAGCAGCGCGAACACCGCCCCGATCGTCCCGTACAGCGCGGACGACCGTTCGACGACCTGGGGGATCACGAACGCGCCGAGCTCCTTGAGGATCTCCAACCCGATGCCGCCGACGACCGCGGCCGGGAGCATCGCCCGCAGTGGGATACGGCGTGTCGGCAGCAACCATGCGGTCCACACGAACGCGACGGTTCCCGCGGCGAGCGAGCCGAGGACGCCGAGTGGAGTCAGCCAGTCGGATCCGGCGATGACGGCGAGGAGGAGCAAACCGACCGCGAGGAACGCGAGCCCACCGAGCAGCCAGAGGAACCCGGCGAGCCGGCCGCGCATGGTCCCGCCCGGGATGTCCCACACCGCGTTCCAGGCTGAGGCCAACGAAGCGGCGAGCCCGGTGCCGGTCCAGAGCAGCCCCAGGACGCCGACGATGCTCGACGCCATCTTCGTGCGCTGCGCCGTCTCTACCGCGTCCGTCAGGACTGCTTCGGTGTCTCCGCTCAGCCCGAGCTCGCCGGCGATTCGGGCCGCGACGTCCTGAGGGTCGCCACCGACGAAGCCCACGACCGCGATCGTCAGGACGACGACGGGGAACAGCGCCATGAACGCGCGCATGCTGATCGCCGCTGCGAGGTTCGATCCTCGCTTCTCGGAGAAGCGCCGCTGGGCCGCGCGTGCGACCTGAACCCAGCGGTGTCGCGTCGCGAACACGTCGAGTCGCTCGGTGAGGCGTGCGATGCCCGGCACGACGGTGACGCTAGCGCCGGTCCGTGGCCGCGCGAACCTAGGCCTGGTTCAGGAGCGCGCCCGGGTTCAGGAGCCAGCTCGGGTCGAGCGCCTGCTTCACGGCTCGCATCGCGGCGAGGTCGGTTGCCGGGCGCGCCCGTGCCAGCGCGGCGCGCTTGGCGACGCCGATGCCGTGCTCCGCGCTGATGCTCCCGCCGCGGGCGATGACGAGGTCGAGCACCGCGTCGTCGACGCGCGTGTCGTCGGGCTCGGGCCCGATCACGTTCACGTGCAGGTTGCCGTCGCCGAGGTGGCCCCACATCACCAGGCGCGCCGTCGGCCCGTGCGCAGCGACCGTCGCGTGGACGTCACGGGCGAAGCGGGCGAGCTCCGAGGCGGGCAGCGTCACGTCGAGCTTGTGCGGGATCCCCAGCGCGTTGACCGCCTCGGTGTGGGCCTCGCGGTAGCGCCAGAGCCGGGCGCGCGCTCCGGCCGCCGACGCGACGACGGTGTCGCGTACCTCCGGTGTCTCGCCGAGCGCGTTCCCGAGCGCGGCGACGAGCCGGTCCTCCTCGCCCGGCTGGCCGGCGCACTCGGCCAGAAGCACCACCGGCGCGCCCTCGGCGAACGGCTGGGGGAGTGCGGTGTGCGCGCATACGAGGTCGATGCCGTCCGCGAGGCAGGCCTCGAGCGCGACCAACGACGGAAGCCTTCGACGCAGGACACTGCAGCACCGTACGGCGTCCTCGATGGTCTCGAGCGCCGCCAGCGCGACGACGCGAGCCGACAGGTACGGCACCAGGCGGAGGTGGATCGTGGTGAGCACCGCGAGCGTCCCCTCGCTCCCGGTGAGGATGCGTTCCCACCGGTACCCGGTGTTGTCCTTGCGGAGGGCGGGGACGTGCCCGATGCGCGTGCCGTCGACGAGGGCGGCGTCGCATCCGAGGACCTGGTCGGCCATCGGACCGTAGCGCAGCAGATGAAGGCCCCCGGCGTTGGTCGCCACCATCCCGCCGATGGTCGCGGTGTCGCGCGCGCCGATGTCGACGCCGACGTCCCAGCCCGCGACGCGGGCGCGGTCCTGGACCGCGCCGAGCGTGACCCCGGCACCGACCACGGCCTCGCCGGCGATCGGGTCGAGCTCGAGGTGTTGTAGCCGCCGGAGCGAGAGCAGCACTTCGTGGTTTCTCGGGACGCTGCCGCCGACGAGGCCGGTGTTCCCGCCCTGGGGGACGACCGGCGCGCCGTGCTCGCTGCAACATGCGAGCACCGACCTGACCTGCGCGGGATCGGCGGGTCGCACGACGGCGCGCGCCGAACTGTGGTAGCGCTGGGTCCAGTCCGTCTCGTAGCTCGCGCACACGTCGCGTTCGGTGAGCACGTGGCGCGTTCCCACGAGGTCACGCAGACGGTCGAGGAGAGGGTCCGCGCTGACCACGACGCCTATGGTGGCACGATGGCGGACGGGAAGCGTCGATGACGGCGGCCGCGTGGGTGCTGCTCGGTCTCGCGGCTGCGTTCGCGCTCGGCAACTGGGCAGGGGTGATCTGTGACGACCGTCGGCTTGTCTACGTGTGCAAGCCGGCCACGCTCGCACTGCTGATCGCCGTCGCGCTCACCCTCGACCCGACACACGCCGACACGCGCACCTGGTTCGTGGTCGCTCTCGTCTTCTCGCTGGCCGGCGACGTCTTCCTCATGCTGCCCCGGGATGCGTTCGTCGCGGGTCTCGCCTCCTTCTTGATCGGCCACCTCGCCTACGTCGTCGGGCTGAATCTCCACTCCGACGGCTCCTGGCTGCTCGCGATCCCGGTCGTGATCGTCGCGGTGCTGCTCGGGGTCCGGCTCGTCGGTGGGATCCGTCGCAACGGGCACACCGGGCTGCTCGGCCCCGTCGTCGCGTACGTGGTGGTGATCACCGCGATGGTCGCGAGCGCCGCCGCGAGCGGGAACGCGATTGCGCTCGCCGGCGCAGTACTCTTCATGGTGTCCGACGCGCTGATCGGGGAGACGCGCTTCGTCGTCCCCCGGGCTTGGGGTCCGCTGGCGATCATCGTCACTTACCACCTGGGTCAGGCGCTGCTCGTCCTTTCGCTCGCGAGGTAGCGCGTGCATACGCTGGCGGGATGCGGCGATCGATCGACGATGCTCTCGATGACCACCCGCCCGACGACGAGTTCCCGGCGGTGTCCTGGATGGTCGGGCTCACCGACGACCCGAACGCCTCCGACGACGGCGAGCCGCGGGTGAGCGTCACCCTCGAAGAGCGCGGTTCGGCCGGCAGGGGGATCGTCGCGCACCTCGCGCCCGAGACCGCACGCCGCATGCGGGCCGCGATGGGCGCGGCGCTCCGCGAGATCGGAGAGGACCCCGGGGCCTGAAGAGACCCCCCAGGGCCCGAGCCCCGTTTGAGCGGTGAGGAGCGCATACCGCTCCTCACGCACCAAACCCGGGTTGGTCGAGCCGTCAGAGGAGCAGGGGCGCGGGGCGGGCGCCTTGGTCCTCTGACGCGTCGCGGTGCTCGGCGATCTGGGCCACCGTGATCATCGCGATGCGGTGCTCCCCGGCGAAGAGCTCGAGGAACGGCAGGCGCGCCGGTGACCCGTCGTCGTGGAGCACCTCGCAGATGACCGCCACGGGCGCCAGCCCGGCCATCCGGGCGAGGTCGATCGCCGCCTCGGTGTGACCCCGGCGCTCTCGCACCCCGCCGGGCCGCGCCCGCAACGGGAAGACGTGGCCGGGACGAACGAACTCGTCGGGACGGGCATCCGGGTCGAGGAACCGCTTGATCGTGATCGCCCGGTCGCCGGCTCCGATGCCCGAGCCCGCGTCGCGATGGTCGATCGACACGCTGAACGCGGTGTCGCACCCTTCGTGGCCGGGAGGCACCATCGGCGGGATCTCGAGCCGCTCGAGATAGGTGGGGTGCGTCGGCATGCATACGAGCCCTCGCGCCCAGCGCAGCATGAAGTTCACCGCCTCCGGGGTGACCCACTCGGCGGCCAGGGTGAGATCCCCCTCGTTCTCCCGGTCTTCGTCGTCGGCGACGAGGACCATCTCGCCACGCCGAATGCGCTTGAGGGCCTCGTCCACCGTCGCGAGTCTCGTCATCGTTGCTCCTGGGTCAATACCGGGCGCCCGGCAGGGTGACGACCATGCGGCACCCGTGGGGCTCCCGGCGTTCGGGATGGATCTCGCCGCCGTGGAGGTCGACGATCCAGCGGGCGATCGCGAGGCCGAGGCCCGCGCCACCGTCGCTGGTGGCCCGCGCCGAGTCGGCGCGGTAGAAGCGTTCGAAGATCCGGCTGGCCTCGGGTTCGGGGATGCCGGGTCCCTCGTCGATCACCTCGATGGTCACGCCGTGCTCGCTGCGGCGGGCGCGCACCTCGACGGCGCCTCCTGCGGGCGAGTGGCGCACCGCGTTCTCGAGCAGGTTCGCGACCACCTGGTGCACCCGCTCGGGATCGCCGTCGGCGGCGAGGTGAAGCTCGTCGACGGAAATGTCGATCTCGACGCCGGGTGCATGCAGCTTCTGCTCGCGCACCGCGTGCGCGAGCACGGGCGCCACCTCGAAGTCCTGGCGATCGAGTGGCACCGTCCCCGCCTCCAGGCGCGAGAGATCGAGGAGCTGGGTAACGAGGCGCCCGAGTCGCTCGACCTGGTTCAGCATGGTGCCGAGCGTCTCGGGGTCGGCTCGGGCGACCCCGTCGATCAGGTTCTCGAGCGTCACCTGGAGCGCCGCCAGTGGAGTACGGAGCTCGTGGCTCACGTTGGCCACGAGGTCGCGCCGCACCCGGTCGGTCTCCGCGAGCTCGGCGGCCATCCGGTTGAAGGCGCGCGCGAGGCGCCCGACCTCGTCATTGGCCGTGTCGGTGATCCGGATCGTGTAGTCGCCCCGGGCCATCGCCTGTGTGGCCTCCGCCATCTCGCGCAGCGGGGTCGTCATGCCCCGCGCCAGGTAGCGGATCAGCACGAGGGCAATCACGGCCGCGATCACGCCCGCGACGCTCGGCCAGAGGTGCGCGATCCGAACGCCGAACCAGAACACGAAGACGGTGACACCGACCGCGCCGACGATCAGCCCGCCGAGCTTCACCT
This sequence comes from Actinomycetota bacterium, assembly GCA_016870395.1. Lineage (GTDB taxonomy): Bacteria > Actinomycetota > Acidimicrobiia > IMCC26256 > JAENVU01 > SHUZ01. The sequence continues at coordinate 126,848 of VGBT01000003.1, forward strand.
TGATCGAGGTGAGCCGGTCGAGCGGTCGCTCCGGTACGTGCTTCATCGTGCGAGCTCCGCCTGGGCGTCGGCACCGTCGAGCGCGTAACCGACGCCGTGCACGGTGCGGATCATGTCGTTGCCGAGCTTGCGTCTGATGGCACGGACGTGGGAGTCGACGGTCCTCCCGCCGGAGGCCACGTCGTATCCCCACACCGCGCCGAGCAGCTCCTCGCGGGTGAAGACCTTGCCCGGCGAGGCCGCCAGGAAGGCGAGCAGGTCGAACTCGGTGGGAGTGAGGTGCACGAGAGCGCCGTCGCGGGTCACGCGTCTGGTCGTGGGGTCGAGCTCGACGTCGCCGATGTGCCGGGTCTGTCCGACGCCGCCCGGGGCCCCGGCCGCTTCCGTGCGGTCGCGCTCGACCCGGCGCAACAGCGCGTGAACCCGCGCCGCGAGCTCTCGGGCCGAGAACGGCTTGGTGAGGTAGTCGTCGGCGCCGACGCCCAGTCCTAGCACCAGGTCGCGCTCGGAGTCGCGCGCGGTCAGCATGAGGACCGGCACCGGGCGGTCCGCCTGGATCCGCTCGCACACCTCCAGGCCGTCGAGGCCGGGGAGCATGAGGTCGAGCACCACGAGGTCGGGATGCAGTGCGGCGCTGCGTTCGACCCCGGAAGGGCCGTCGGGGGCGATCTCGACGGTGTAGCCCTCGGAACGCAGCCGGGCCGCGACCGCGGCGGCGATCGGGGCCTCGTCCTCGACGACGAGAATGGTCCGCGCGGAGCGCGCTAGGGGTGCCGCGGAGCTCACCCGACCAGGATACGGGGGCCCCGGTCCGGGGGTCCCTTTCGTGATGTGGAGATTGTGTGGAGATACGTCACGTAGCGTGTCGGGCGTGGCCGACGCAGAGGAACCGGATCGACTTGAGCTGAGCGACGACGAGTGGAGGGCACGCCTGGGCCCGGATCGGTACGCGGTCCTGCGCGCGCAGGCGACCGAGCGCGCGTTCAGCGGCGCGTACACCGACACCGAGGACCCCGGTGTCTACCGCTGCGGCGGATGCGGCGCCGAGCTGTTCTCCAGCGAGACGAAGTACCACTCCGGCTCGGGTTGGCCGTCGTTCTGGGAGCCGATGCGCGACGGCCTGGTCGAGGAGCGCGTCGACACGAGCCACGGCATGGTGCGCACCGAGGTGGTCTGCGCTCGCTGCGGCGGTCACCTCGGCCACGTGTTCGACGACGGCCCGCAGCCCACCGGACAGCGCTACTGCATCAACTCCCTCGCTCTCGACCTCGACTCCCGGAGCACCTGACCACACCTGATACGCTGTCGTCGTTCCGTGTTCGTCACAGTAGCGACGAACACGGTTTCTCCAACGGGTACGCGTTCTCACTCGCGACTCCGCCTCCCGACACCCACGGGGTCGCCGGCCGGATCAGCGTCTCGGGGTTCGTTCACCCTCTCGAGACCTGTCCAACGGCGCACTCACACGACGCGCCCAGCCATTCGGAGCAACACGACCCACATGACTTCCTCGTTCGCCGAGCTCGGTGTGCCCACCGACCTCGTCGCCACCCTGAAGGCGCGCGGCATCTGCGAGCCGTTCGCCATCCAGACTCTGACCCTCGCCGACGGCGTCGCCGGCCGTGACCTCTGCGGGCGCGCACCGACGGGTTCGGGCAAGACCCTCGCCTTCGGCATCCCGCTCGTTGCCCGGCTCGGACGCGCGGCACCGAAGCGACCCACCGGCCTTGTGCTCGTGCCTACCCGCGAGCTCGCCGCTCAGGTGTGCAGCGAGCTCGAGTGGCTCGGGCACGGCCGCAGGCTCCGGGTGGCGCCCGTGTACGGCGGCGTCGGGTTCGGCGGCCAGCTGAAGGCCCTCCGCCGGGGTGTCGACGTGCTGGTCGCATGCCCGGGCCGTCTCACCGACCTGATCGAGCGTCGCGAGGTCGACCTCGGCGCGGTCGAGATCGTCGTGCTCGACGAAGCCGACCGCATGGCCGACATGGGCTTCCTGCCCGCAGTCCGCGCCCTGCTGGACCGCACGCCCGAGACCCGTCAGACGCTCCTGTTCTCGGCCACGCTCGACGGCGCGGTCGACACGGTGGTGCGGCGCTACCAGCAGGACCCGGTCCGCCACGTGCTGCCGAGCGACCCCGAGGACGACTCGCGCGCAACCCACGTGTTCTGGAAGGTGCCGCGTGAGGATCGCGTGCAGGTCTGTGCGGATCTGATCGCGGAAGCAGGACCGACGATCGTCTTCTGCCGGACCAAGCGCGGCACCGATCAGGTCGCGCGACGCCTCGAGCAGGTCGGCGTGCGCACCGAGGCGATCCACGGCAATCGATCGCAAGCCCAGCGCGAGCGCGCGCTGGGAGCGTTCGCGAGGGGTCACGTCGACGCTCTCGTGGCCACCGACGTCGCCGCGCGCGGCATCCACGTCGACGCGGTCGCCTGCGTTGTGCACTTCGACCCGCCGCACGACGCGAAGGACTACACGCACCGCTCCGGACGGACGGCCCGCGCCGGAGCAGAGGGCGTCGTCGTGTCGCTGGTCGAGCCCGAGAAGCATCGCGAGGTCGCGAAGCTGCAGCGCTCCCTCGGTCTCCGGCCCGGGCTCGAGCACCCCGGTGGCAGCATCCGTGTCGCAACCGCCGCCGGGTCGTCGTCCGGTGGCGATCGTGGCGCGACGATCCCGGCACTTCGAGGCGCCGACGCGGGCCCGAGCGGACGCATCAAGTGGTTCGACGTTCGCAAGGGCTTCGGCTTCATCGAGCGTCACAACGGCGACGACGTGTTCGTGCACTTCAGTGCGCTCGAAGGCACGGATCCGAAGCGCCTCGCCGAGGGTCAGCTCGTCGCCTTCGACGTCGAGCGCGGCCGCAAGGGCGATCAGGCCCGCAGAGTTCGCCTGCTCGTCGCGTAGCCTGGCGACCATGGGCTCGCACTGCTCCGAGGTCTGGTTCGAGGTCACCGACCTGCCCGTCGTGTCGGGCTTGGGATGCACGGTCACGACCGCGGACGGGACCGAGTACCTCGACTTCACGAGCGGCATCGCGGTCACGAGCACCGGGCACTGCCACCCGAAGGTCGTCGCGGCGATCCAGGAGCAGGCCGCGTGCTTCATCCACGCGCAGGTCAACTGCTACCGCCATCCGCTGCTCGAGCGGCTCGCCACGCGGTTGGCCGAGGTGACCCCCGCCGGGATCGACACGTTCTTCTTCGCGAACTCCGGTGCCGAGGCGACCGAGGCAGCGGTGAAGCTGGCCAAGCAGGCGACCGGTCGGCCCAACGTCATCGTGTTCTCCGGATCGTTCCACGGGCGGTCCCACCTCACGATGGCGATGACCACTTCGAAGCACGGCTACCGCGCGGGCTACGCGCCGCTGCCGAGCGGGGTGTTCGTGGCGCCGTTCCCACACCCCTGGCGGGAAGGACGCGCCGAGGACGAGTCCGTGGCCCAGGCGCTGCGGGGGCTGCACCACCTGCTCCTGGCGCAGACGGCGCCGCGCGAGACCGCGGCGGTGGTGATCGAGCCGGTGCTCGGCGAGGGTGGCTATCTCCCCGCGCCGGCCGGCTTCCTGCGCGGGGTGAAGGAGATCTGCGAGCTCCACGGGATCCTGTTCGTCGCCGACGAGGTGCAGAGTGGCTTCGCTCGCACCGGGACGATGTTCGCGATCGAGCCGGCCGGAGTGACGCCCGACGTGATCGTGATGGCCAAGGGCATCGCCTCGGGGTTCCCGATCTCGGCGATCGGTGCGTCCGCCGAGCTGATGGCGCGCTGGCCGAAGGGCAGTCACGGGGGCACCTACGGCGGCAACCCGATCGGCTGCGCGGCTGCGCTCGCGACGATCGACGTGCTCACGGAGGCGGGCTTCCTCGACAACGTGGTCGCCCGCGGCGAGCAGCTGCGCGGCGGGTTGCGCGCGCTCGCCGAAGGTCATCCGGTGATCGGCGAGGTGCGTGGTCCCGGGCTGATGGTCGGCATGGAGCTGGTCGATCCCGCCACGGGCGAGCCCGACGACGCTCGCGTCGGCAGGGTGATCGCGCACGCGCGTGAGCACGACCGCCTGCTCCTGATGAACGCCGGCACGTACGGGAACGTCGTGCGCTTCATGCCGCCACTCGTCGTCACAGAGGCCGAGGTCGACCGCGCCCTCACGGCCCTCGGGAGCGCGTTCGCCGCGACCGGCTGACACTCGAGTCGAAGGGCGCCCGCGCCTTGCGACCCGGGTCACGACGAAGGCTACGGGTCGAGCCCTCGACCGAGCGCCGCGAGGACACGGGGCAGTCTCCGGCGTGCGAGCGCGATGTCGAGCCGGGTACCGTCGGCCAGCTCGACGGGCATCACGACGAAGTGCGCGGGGACCGCGAGCAGGCGTTCCCCGCCGCGTGGGGCCCGCTGCCGTTCGATGCGGATCGCGCCGGCCGGAAGGCGAACCGGAGTCGACGGCCAGGCGACGCGTCGCCAGACGAAGCCGTCGACCTCACGCCCCGCGTAGCCGGCGCGGAATCGGCGGCTGAGCCCGGGCACGTGCCCCTGCACCACCCGCAGCGAGCAGTCGAACCCACCGGGTCGGTCGGCCCGCAGGTAGAGGTGGCGACCACCGAGCACGACCGCAGCCGCGAGCAACAGCCCGAGGAGGAACGACTCGGCCGCCACCTCAGGTCGACACCTCGACCCGGGTGCCTCCGAGCGCCCGGTGGGCGGCGTCGACGAGACGTTGGAGGTGCAGACCGCGCCGCGCGTCACAGGGATGCCCGCCGCCGCTCTGCACGGTCTCGGCGAGCTCGCGTCGCAGCGTCGCGAACGAGCGGGCTCGGGCGCCGGAGCGGGCGTCGACAAACAGCGTCCCGCCGGGGCCGAACAGCTCGACCTCGGTCCGGCTCGGGTCGATCCCCGCAGTGCATGAGATCGTGACCTCGCTGCGAGCCCCCCGCTCGTGCTCGAGGAGCAGCCCGACCCAGCCGAGAGGGTCGCCACCGGCCTGCACGGCGACGACCGGACCGAGCGCAACGTCGACCAGATCGAGGATGTGGGGTCCCACGTCGAGCAACGCCCCTTGCTCGAGGCGCCAACCTGCGGCGAAGTCCCCGCTCAAGAACGCGCTGGAGAGGAAGCAGGCCCGACCGCCGGTCGCGTCGAACGTGTCGGCCGCAGCGAGGAAGTCGCGTACGACGTCGGCGAAGCGGTAGGTGAGCAGCACCACCGATCCGACCCCGGCCTCGTCGATCGCGTCGACGACCCGGCGTGCCCCGTCGACGTCCGGGGCGAGTGGCTTCTCGAGCAGGAGTGTCTTGCCGGCTCTGGCCGCGCGCACCGCGAGCTCGGGCTGCACCGCGGGGGGAACGGCGAGCGCGACGGCGTCGCAGACCTCGAGCAGTGCGTCGAAGGAAGCGAGCGAAGGCGCGTCGTGTGCGCGCGCGAGCGCGTCGGCGCGGGCGGTCGTCCGGGACCAGACGCCCGCGAGGCGCGTCTCCGGGCCTGCCGCCAGCGTCGGCGCGTGCACCGCTCGCGCCCAGGGACCGGCGCCCGCCAGCCCGACCGGGACCGGCGCGACGGCGGGGCGAAGGAGGAGGTCTGGGGCCATCGGGATCGGAGGCTACGCGGGGAGCACCACCGCCGCGCCGGGATCGGCCGCGACCCGGACGGGGGTCCCGGCCGGGACCGGCTCGGCCGCGGCGACCTCCAGCGCGCCCAGCTCGGAGTCGACGCGCACGAGGAAGTGGTCGCGACGGAACGTCGAGCTGCGGACCACGCCGGGGACCGGGCCCGCGTCGTCGATTCGCAACCCGTCGGGTCGGAACCCGATGCGTACCCGCCCACTCGCGATCCCTTTTGGCGCGGGATGCCGACCCCAGGGCGACACGATCCCGGCGTCGCTGCCGGTGACGTCGACGATCGTCGCGAACCCGAGGAACCGAGCGGCCGACGCGGTGCGGGGGTTCGCCCAGACCTCGCCCGGAGTGCCGACCTGCTCCACCCGACCATCCCGCAACAACACCACGGTGTCGGCCAGGGCGAACGCCTCGTCCTGGTCGTGGGTGACGAAGAGGGTGGTGATCCCCAGACCGCGCAGGAGCTCGTGGAGCTCGACGACGAGCCGCTCCCTCAGCTCGCGATCCAGCGAACCGAGGGGTTCGTCGAGCATCAGCAGCCGAGGCTCGGGCGCGAGCGACCGGGCGAGCGCGACGCGTTGCTGCTCGCCGCCGGAGAGCTCGCGCACCTTGCGGTGCTCGAACCCGGACAGCCCGACGCGATCGAGTGCGTCCCGGGCGCGTGCCGCGACCTCGTCGCGGGGGAGACGGAGCATCCGCAACCCGAACGCGACGTTGCCGAGCACATCACGATGGGCGAACAGGGCATGGTCCTGGAACATGAGCCCGAAGCGACGCCGGTGCACCGGGACCGCGCCGAGGTCCTCGCCGTCCCAGCGCACCGTTCCCCGGGTGGTGTCCTCGAAGCCGGCCACCGCCCGCAGCAGCGTGCTCTTGCCGCTGCCGCTCGGACCGAGGATGCACGCGATCTCGCCGTCGTCCACGCGCAGCGTCACCCCGTCGAGTGCGAGGACGTTGCCGTAACGCACGCGCAGGCCGTCGACCTCGAGCATCAGAAGACCGCCGACTCCGGGGCGCGCAGCCGCTCGATCGCCAGCACCGTCACGGCGGTGAGGATCATCAGGATCGTGCTTGCCGCCATCGCCTGGGTGAACATGGCCTCGCCCGGCCGGCCGAGGAGGCGGTAGATCAGCACCGGCAGGGTCGTGGTGTCGGGACGCACGATGAACAACGTGGCCCCGAACTCACCGAGCGAGATGGCGGCGGCGAAGCCGGCGGCCACGACCAACGCCCGGGTCGCGATCGGCAAGTCGATCTCCTGCCAGACGCGCCGAGGTGATGCGCCGAGGACGGCGGCTGCCTCGCGCTGGCGTGGGTCGATGGCGTCGAGCACCGGCACCGTCAGCCGGACGACGAACGGGATCGCCACGAGCGCGTGCGCGATCGGGATGATCGCCGGCGAGGTGCGCAGCTCGAGCGGCGGGCTGTCGAAGGTGATGAGAAAGCCGAAGCCGACGGTGACGGCAGAGATCCCGAGCGGCAGCATCACGAGGGCGTCGAGCCATCGGCGGGTGTGGCGGCGACGGGTCCGGGTCAGGGCAACGGCCGCCGCGCCGCCGATTGCGACCGCGAGGAGGGTGGCGGTCAGCGCGAACCGGAGTGAGGTCCAGACCGCGTCGATCGGTGGCTCGAGGAAGCCGCTCGTCGTCGCGGTCAGCGCGCGGTAGCCGTCGAGCCCCCCCCGCAGCGAGCGCCGGACGAGCTCGGCGAGCGGCAGGCCGAGCAGGGTCCCCATGACCGCCAGGTTCGCCGCGAGGACGAGCCGTCGCCGGCCCCGGACCGGGAGCGTGTGCTCCCCTCCACCGCGCAGCGAGGCGGCTGCCGACTGGCGCCTGCGCGCGCGGTTGCTGACACCGATCACGGCGAGCACCGCGACGAGCTGGAGCAGGGAGAGCACGGCCGCGGTCTGCAGGTCGAGCTGCTGCGCGGTCTGTCGGTAGATCTCCGTCTCGATGGTCGAGGAGCCGGGGCCACCGAGGATCAGGATCACGCCGAAGCTCGTGAAGCAGAACAAGAACACGATCGCGGCCGCTGCTCCGATCGCCGGACGGAGCGCGGGAAGGGTCACCGACCAGAACACGCGCGCGCGGCCCGCACCGAGGACCCGAGCCGCCTGCTGCTCGCGGTCGTCGAGCTGGGCCCACAGGCTCCCGACGGTGCGCGTCACGACGGCATAGTTGAAGAAGGCGTGCGCGAGCAGGATCGCGGTGATCGAACGGGTCACTCCCAGAGCTCCGAACGCCGCGCCTACCACCACCGTCGGCATGACGAACGGCACCGTGACCAGCGCGCGCAGCAGCGCTCGACCATGGAACCGGTACCGGCTGAGCACGTACGCGCCGGGCAGGCCGAGCGCGAGCGTGACGAGCGTCGAGACCGCCGCCTGCCAGAACGTAAACCAGGCGACCGAGCGCAGCGACGCGTCGCCGGCCACGGCCCCGATGGCAAAGAGGTCGACGTTGCCGTCCGGAGCGAGGCCGCGCCAGAGGATGGATACGACCGGCCACAGGAAGAAGGCCGCGAGGAAGGCGACCGGCAGGCCGATGAGGGCCACCCGCCCGAGTCGGTCAGTCACGGTCATCGCAGCGTGAGCTCGGTCCAGCGTTCGATCCACTCGTCCCGCTTGGCTGCGATGGCGGTGGGGGGAAGGGTGAGTGAGGTGGTCGGCGGCGCTGCGTAGCGCACGAACTCCTCGGGGAGCGGGGTGCCCTCGCGAGCGGGGTACACGAACATCGAGGCCGGCACGTCGGCCTGGAAGCGCTCGGAGAGGAGGAAGTCGAGGAACCGGCGCGCTTCAACGGGGTGCTTCGCGTCGGCCAGGATCCCGGCGTGCTCCACCTGACGGAAGCACGTCGCCTCGACGTTGCCGGTCGGCGCTACGTCGACGGGAGGCTCGGCGAACATCACCTCGGCCGCCGGGCTCGTCGCGTAGCTGACGACGAGAGGCCGCGGCCCGTCGCCCGCCGATGCGGAGAATTCGGTGTTGTACGCCTGCTCCCAGCCGTCGACCACGAGCACGTCGTTGGCGCGCAGTCGGCTCCAGTACGACTCCCAGCCGTCGGAGCCCTCGCTCGCGATCGTCGCGAGGAAAAACGCCAGTCCCGGTGAGGAGGTGGCCGGATTCTCTACCACGAGCTGTCCGCGATAGCGCGGGTCGAGCAGGTCGACGAGGTTCGTGGGCGGCTCCAGCCCGCGCTCGGAATACCAGGCGACGTCGTAATTCACGCACACGTCGCCCCAGTCGATCGGTGTGGCGCGGTGGCGTGGGTCGAGACGCAGCGCGGCCGGTACGCGGTCGAGCCCCTTTGCCCGGTAGGGGACGAAGACCTGCTCGGCGAGCGCTCGAGAAAGAAACGTGTTGTCGACGCCGAACACCACGTCGCCGAGCGGCGCGCCCTTGGTGAGGATCACCTGGTTCAGGACCTCGCCCGCGTCGCCGCTCTTGAGCACCTTGACGTGGATACCGGTCTCGCGCTCGAAGGCGCGCAGCACCGGCTTGGAGACCGCGAACGAGTCGTGGGTCACGAGCGTGACCGTCCCGCCTTCCTCGGCGCCGTCCGAGCAGGCCGTGAGCAGCGTCGTGAGCAGCAGTGCCACCAGCGGTGCTCGCCGTCGCATGTCAACGCCCTCCGTTCGGTTGGATCGCGAGGAGCACGCCGTCCTCCACCATCACGATCGCGATCTCCTCGACCATCTCGTTGCTCACCCCGCGCGTGGAGCCGGGTGTGAGGACGTCGCCGGTCAGCTCCCAGCGCAGCCCGCGGGTCGTGACCCCGCTCGCCGGACCGTGGAGCGCCAAGAGGGTGACGAGCGAGCCGATCGCACCTTGCAGCTCGACGTGGTCCCGAACCACGGCGACGCGAGCCGACCCGACCAGCGCGTCGATGCGGAGGTCGGCCCAGTCCGGAGCCGCGATCAGGAGCGCGTTGGCGAGGAAGTGGTCGAGTCGGCCGCCCCCGGCGCCGACGATCGTCGCCGCGTCCGCGCCGAGCCGACGCGCCGTGGCGATCGCCAACTCCAGGTCCGTCTCGTCCTTGAGCGTCGAGTAGCGCTCGACGCGCGTGCCCTGGAACCGGGCCCGCTCGAGCGTCTCGGCGTCGACCGAGTCCATGTCGCCGACGACGACGTCGGCGCGGATCCCGAGGGTCCGGGCGTGCCCCAGCCCGGAATCGGCCGCCACCACCAGATCGGCGTTGGCGACGGCCCCGTGCCAGCACGGGTCCAACGGATCGCCTCCGGCGAACACGATCGCCCTCATTCCCGCTCCTCGCGCTCGAGCACACCACGCGCAAGAGGGTCAGGAGCTCGGCCTCCCTGCGCCGGCATGACCCGGATCAGGTTCTGACGGTCGGAGGCTGCGCGCCTCCCTCTCAGCCCGACGCATCGGGCTCCCGTGTACCCCTCAGACTACCGCCTCGCGCACGATCCGGGCCTGCCAGGGCTGCTCGGGCCACCCCCGCTTGCCTCGCGTGCGCTGGGCGCGGTGGAGCCAGTCGATCACGGCCTCAGGTTCGTGACCGAGCCGGACGAGGGCGACGCCGATCACGGCACCGGTGCGGCCGCGCCCGGCGTGGCAGTGCACGACGACGCCGGTCCCGTCGGCGAGCCGGGTCACGACGTCAGCTGCGGCGGCGTGCACGACCGCCGCCTCGTGAAGTGGATCCGTGGGCTCGGCCCGTGCGAACAGGTCTTCGAGCCGATGTGCACCGACCGTCAGAGGTGTGGGGTCGTACGGCACCGGATCGTGGGTGAGGCACACCACGTGCCCGATGCCCGCGTCGTGCAGTCGGTCCCATTCGGTGCGACGCGGATAGCTCATCCCCGCGAGGGCGACTGGGTCGCGCATCACCCAGTAGAGCTCGGCCGGGATCGCGAGCGCGCCGAGGAAGCCGGTCCCGGAGCCGGGCGAACAGAGTGCCGGCGCGGAGGTCACCCGGTGCTAGCCGCGCGCGGACGCGAGCAGCTGCTCGACGGGCGCGAGGTCATAGGGCGGGCCGGCCATCACGATCAGATGCTCGGCGCCCGCGTCGAGGTAGGCCTCCCAGTGGGTGACCTCCTGCGCCCGGATCGCGACCGTGCGCTCGATCTCGCCCGGGCGTCGACCGAGCTGCTCGCACCAGTCGTCGAGCACGCGGTTCTTCTGTGCGTACGTGCTGGGAGGGCCGAACGTGTTCCAGGCGTCGGCGTGTTCGGCCACCAGGCGCAGCGTCGCCTTCTCGCCGCTGCCCCCGACGAGGATCGGCAGGTCACCCATCGGAGGCGGCACCAGTTGTCCGAGCCGGTCGGCGATCAGCGGCAGCGCGGCCTCGAGGTCCGCGAGGCGTGTGGCTGCCGTGCCGAACGGGTAGCCGTAGTCCGCGTAGTCGCGCTCGAACCATCCCGACCCGATGCCGAGCACGAAGCGGCCGTGGCTGAGGTGGTCGATCGTGCGCGCCATGTCGGCAAGCAGCTGGGGGTTGCGGTACGAGCTGCACGTGACGAGCGCGCCGATGCGGGCGTGCCGGGTCTCGGTGGCCATGGCGGCGAGCAGCGTGTACGCCTCGTAGTGGTTGGCGTGCTCGTCGCCGTAGAGGGGGAAGAAGTGGTCCCAGACCCAGATGCTGTCCACCCCGAGCGCGTTGGCGGCCTTCCATGCAGCTCGGAGCTCGTCGACCGTGGTCGCCTGGGGGTGAAGCTGCACCCCGACCCGGAAGTGGGACATGTGCGGTCTCCTCGATGCATGGGTGTCGGTACGCGAAGCATGCAGACGCGGCGCGAGGCACACTACCCGAGCGATGTCGGCCATCGACCGAGTCCTCGCCGGCGCGAGGTCCGCCTATGCGAGCCGAACGCGTCCAGCAGGCGCCGGGTCGTAGAGCGCGCTTCCCGACCGCCACTCGTCGTAGCTCAGCTTCCAGTCGACGACGGCGGCGTTCTGGTTCGGCGGCTTCGAGGTTCCGAGCACCTCGACGATGTCGCCCCGCTGGCTCCACTCGAAGAACCACTTCGCGTTCTCGGTGGACAGGTTGATGCAGCCGTGCGACACGTTGGCGCGCCCCTGCGAGCTCACGGACCATGGAGCTGCGTGCACGTACTCCCCGGTCGTCGAGATCTGGGTGTTCCAGTAGACGGTGGTCAGGTATCCCTCGGCCGAGTCGATCGGGATCCCGTTGGTGCTCGAGTCCATGATCACGACCGGCGACTTCCCGAGCACGAGGTGCTTGCCGCTCATCGTCGGGAACATGGGCTTGCCCGCGCTCATCGGGAACACCTTGATCACGGCGCCGTTCTCGTAGACCGTCAGCGTGTAGGTGTTCGTGTCGGCGATGCTCACGTGGGCATCGCCGATCCGGAAGTGTGCGGTCCGGTGGACGTTGCCGTACACGCCGTCACCGGCGTCGACGCCGTCGAGGTTCGCGTCGAACCACACCTCGGTGCCCGCGGGCCAGTAGTTACGCGGTCGCCAGTGCGCCTCACTGTCGCTCATCCAACGCCATGACCCTTCGACGGGCACCGACGTCCGAACGAGCATCCGCTCCTCGACCGCGGCCTTGTTCCGAACCGAGCTCGTGAAGCGCACTGAGATCGGCTGACCGACGCCTACGACCTCGTCGTCACCCGGAACGACGCGCGCGCCCAGCGCGCCGGTGGGGACGATCGTGGTGAACGCCCACTCGTGCGCACGAGTGCGTCCGCGCTCGGACGTGACCCGCGCGCGGACGGTGTAGGTCGTTCCCGGTGCGAGGCGCGTGCTCGTGAGCCACCGCGTCGAATCGTTCACCAGATAGCCGGGGATCGAGAAGCCCTCCGGACTCGTGACCTCGAGCGAGCGCAGGCGGCCGTTCTTGGCCTCGACCGAGATCGGCGTCTCGAGTGGGATGCCCTGGGCACCTTCGGGGGGCCACGCGACGAGGCGCAACGGTCCTGGTCGTGCCGGGGCGCCTCGGGAGCCGGAGGCGGCCGACGTCGGCTCCCACGGGACGAGCGCGTACGCCGCTCCGCCGGCGACGGCGACGGCGAGGGCGCAGGCGACCACGAGGGTGCTTCGACGGAGGATGCGGGGCATGGACGACCTCGAGGCACGCGGCCCGTGGGGAAGAAGCGAATTGTGATCGCTGCCCAACCGGGACGCAAGGCGGCGACGGGATTTGTCGTCGCAGACTCGCCGGGCCCCGGTTCCGGGTCCTCGGATCGACCGGGCGACGTCGCGCTCAGGCCGCGGGGACCGAGTGCCGATGGAGCCGTCGTGAACGCGTCGGGCAGGGCAAAAGCTCCTCGCGCCCCGGGCTCACCGAGCCCGGGACGGGGTTTTTCCGCGCTGGCGGAGAGCGAGGCACGGTTCCGGGCGTTGTTCGACGCCCATGTCGACGCAGTTTTGATGGTCGACGCGCAGACACGAGAGATCGTCGACGCGAACGCGGTTGCGTGCGTGATGTACGGCTATCCGCGTACGCGCCTGGTGGGCATGTCGGCCGACGAACTCAGTGCCGATCCGGAAATCCCCGCGCCGGGGGTCCCGTCTGCTCTCGACGACCGTGTGGGTCACGCCTCCCGACTGCATCGTCGGCGCGACGGCAGCACCATTGCGGTGCAGATCGGAAGCGGCGACGCGCAGCTCGACGGTCGACCGGTCGCGATTGTGGTCGTGCGCGACGACAGCGTCCTCGGCCGAGATCTCGAGGAGGCCCGTCGACGCTCGACCCACGACCCGTTGACTCTGCTGCCCAATCGTGCGCTGCTCACCGAGGAGGCCGATCGCGCGCTTGCTCGAGCCGATTGCAGCGGTGAGACCCTCGCGCTGATGCATGTCGATCTCGATGGATTCCGGCCGGTCAACGAGGACCACGGGTACGAGGTGGGCGACGAGGTGCTCCGCGTCGTTGCCCAGCGGCTTCGCAGCGCGGTACGCACGGGTGACGTGGCGGCTCGCATCGAGGGCGACGAGTTCATCGTGCTCTGCCCCGTGGTCGCCGACGAGATCGCTGCGCTCAACGTGGCGCACCGGCTCGCTCGCGCACTCGCCGAGCCTGTCGACGCCGGGGTCGTCGGCCTTCCGCTCAGCGCGTGCATCGGTGTCGTCGTCGACGTGGGCGGCAGTCGCGGCGTCGAACGGCTCCTGCGCGACGCGGACGCAGCGTTGTTCAGCGCGAAGCGGGTCCGGCCGGGCTCGGTCGCCCTCTTCGCCGGTGGCTCGCCGATTGCCCACACTGTCTGAGCGGGCGCCCGGGTTCTCTGCACACGCGCGCGTCGGCTAGACCTCCGCGCGTGGATCTGCGCTTCTCGGCCGAGGACGAGGCCTTTCGCCGCGAGGCCCGCGACTGGCTCCAGGCGAGCCTCGCCGGCGACTTCGCGGTGGTCCGGGGTCGCGGCGGCCCGGGCGACGAGCACGCGCTCTTCGACGAGCGACTGGCCTGGGAGCGCGCGCTCGGTGCCGGAGGTTGGACCTGTTTGTCGTGGCCGCGCGAGTACGGCGGTCGTGACGTGCCGCTGCTCCAGCAGGTGATCTTCTACGAGGAGTACGCCCGGGCGGGCGGGCCGGGCCGGGTCGGCCTCGTTGGCGAGGGCCTGATCGGGCCGACGATCCTCCACTACGGGACCGAAGACCAGCGCCGTCGGTTCCTGCCGAAGATCGCGAGCGGCGAGGAGTTGTGGTGCCAGGGCTACTCGGAGCCCAACGCGGGCTCCGACCTCGCGAACCTCGCAACGCGCGCCGAGCTCGATGGCGGCGAGTGGGTCGTGCACGGACAGAAGGTGTGGACCTCCCTCGCCCATTGGGCCGACTGGTGCTTCGTGCTCGCCCGCACGAACCGCGATGCGCCTCGCCACCGGGGGATCTCGTATCTGCTCGTGCCGATGCGCCAACCCGGGATCGAGATCCGGCCGATCCAGCAGATGACGGGCACGTCGGAGTTCAGCGAGGTGTTCTATGACGGCGCGCGCACCGCCGCAGACCTCGTCGTCGGCGACGTCGACGGCGGATGGAAGGTCGCGATGGGCACCCTCGCCTTCGAGCGGGGGGCGCTTACGCTCGGCCAGCAGCTCTCGTTCGCGAACGAGTGGAAAGAGGCCCTCGCGGCGGCGAGGGCGCGCGACGCCGCAGCCGACCCGATGCTGCGGCAGCGGCTCGCGCAGGCGTTCATCGAGCTCGAGATCATGAAGTACACCGCGCTGCGCGGCCTCACGGCGATGGCGAAGGGCGAGATGACGCGCGAGACGTCGATCTCCAAGCTCTACTGGGCGAGCGTGCACCGGCGGCTCGGCGAGCTCGCCGTGGACGTGCTCGGTCCGTGGGCAGAGGTGGGCGAGCAGCTCCCATACGAGCTCACGCCTGTGCAACGCTTGTTCCTCTATTCGCGCGCAGACACGATCTACGGGGGCGCGAACCAGATCCAGCGGAACATCATCGGCGAGCGGGTGCTCGGCCTGCCGCCCGAGCCCAAGGTGGTGTGATGGAACCGAACACCCCGCACGGCCTCCTGGCGGGCAAGACCGTCCTCGTGACCGCGGCCGCGGGTACGGGCATCGGGTTCGCCACGGCGGAGCGGTGCGCGGCGGAAGGGGCTTTGGTCGTGATCAGCGACGCCCACGAGCGCCGACTCGAGGAGGCGCGCGAGCGGCTGGGCGACGCGGTGGTCGCGGCGATCCCTTGTGACGTGACCGTGGAGCAGCAGGTGCAGGCGCTCTTCGCCGGTGCGGTCGCGGGGGGCGGAGACCTCGACGTCGTGGTGAACAACGCGGGCCTCGGTGGCACGGCGAACCTCGTGGACATGACCGACGAGCAGTGGGCGAAGGTGCTCGACGTCACGCTCACAGGCACCTTCCGCTGCACACGCGCCGCTTTGCGTCACCTCCAGGCTCGCGGAGCCGGTGTGATCGTCAACAACGCGTCGGTGCTGGGCTGGCGGGCCCAGCCGGGCCAGGCGCACTACGCCGCGGCGAAGGCGGGGGTGATGGCGCTCACGCGCTGCGCCGCGATGGAGGCCGCGGACTTCGGCGTGCGGGTCAACGCGGTCGCCCCGTCGTTGGCGATGCACCCGTTCCTCGCGAAGGTCACCACCGACGAGCTGCTCGACGAGCTCACGGCGCGCGAGGCGTTCGAACGGGCCGCCGAGCCCTGGGAGGTGGCGAACGTGATCGTGTTCCTCGCGTCGGACTACTCGACCTATATGACCGGCGAGGTGGTGAGCGTCAGCTCCCAACACCCCTGACCGTTCCGCAGGGTTTGCGCGTTCAGGAGCGGATAGCGAGCGTCGCCGTACAAACCGGGCGGAAGTGGGGGCGGGTCGGTGCCGCGGGTCACTCGTTGCTGTGGCAGTGGGCGGCGTCACCCGAGGGAACGTCGAGGGCGGGGTTGCGGTCGAAGAAGCCCATCGGTGCGAGCAGGAAGCCGGTGTACTCGACCGGCATGACCGGCCAGTCCTCCGGGCGCACGAAGTGCGTGACGCCGAACGTGTACCAGAGCACCACGTCGGTGTTCGCGATCGGACGGTCGCGTGCCGTCCAGCGCAAGAGCCCGTCGCCGCCCTCGTGCTGGTTCGGATACTCGCCTGCGGCGCGCCGTTCGTCGGGCGCGTACGGCGTGACCCAGAGGTTGTGGCGGGCGAACCCGGCGCGCTTGCCCACCGGGGAGTCCGGATGGGCGAGCATCGTCGGCGTGCTCATCGTGGGGATCAGCTTGTACGCGACGGGGATGCCGAGCCCGTTCTCGACGTGCGGGTTCACCACCTTCCAGCAGCGGCTGCTCGCCGCGTTCACGACCCGCTTTGCGCCACCTTCGCGCTCGAGTCTGGTCGCCCTGGGGCGGAACGCGTTGCCCCAGGGGTTCTCCGGCCCGGCGGGCAGCGTCTCGGCCTCGACCTCGTACACCTCGTTGTCGGTCCCGTCGACGTCGAGGTCGAGGCGTGCGCTGAAGAGGTGCTGGTGATGAGGCGCGGCGACACCGGGCGCGACGACGTTCGCGAACTCGGGGTGCGTGCCGTGCTCGATCGCCATCGGCGACACGATCCCGGTGAGCTTGACCTCGAGCTGGATGTTGCCGTCGAGGTAGAAGTACCAGAAGAACCCGTACTCGTAGTTGCCCACCGTCGAGATGAAGCTCACCACGAGCCGCCGGCTCCGGCGGACCTCGCTCGTGCCGCCGAAGAGATCGACGTGCTTCCAGAGGATCCCGTAGTCCTCCTCGTGCATGCAGATCGCGTTGGCGAGCGTGTACGGGTCGCCCGACTCGGAGGCCATGACCGCGTCGAAGTAGTGGATCTCGCCGAGGCAGTCACAGCCGAGCGTGAGCGACTGGGTCATCCGACCGAGTCCCCACTCGCCGGCGTCGAACGCGTTCTTGAACCCGTGCAGCTCGCCGGGGTCGCCGTAGGGCACGACCATCTCGGTGATCGACGCGCGATGCAGGATCGGCCGCTCGCGCCCGTGGTCGTCGTAGGTGACTTGGTGGATCACCATGCCTTCGTACGGGTCGAACGTGAGCCGGAACGCCCACCGCTGCCACCGCACCAGGTTGTTCTCGACGGTGAAGCTCGGCCCCTCGGGCTGGGTGATCGCGATCGGCTTCAAGTCGTCGCGCAGGGGCTGGTGGTCGGCGGCGAAGTAGCGGGCGTGCTGGCGGGGGAGGGGGACCGCTCCGTGGTCGACGACCTCGACCACCTCGTTGCGGCCGAGGTCGAAGTGCACGATCAGGCCCTCGATCGGCCGTGCGTACCCGTTGTCTTCGGGGTGCTCGCGCAGGAAGGAGAGGCAGCGCGCGATGCGACGGCCGTCCTCGCATGCGTATCCGAAGGCCCCAGCGGGCCAGGGGTCGATCTGCACCGCGGCGGGGTCGGTGACGCCCCGCATCGCGAGCGCGGCGACGTACTCGGGATGCTCCCGGACTGTGGCTATCGCGTTCATCGCCTCTTCGAAGAGCAGCGCGGGTCGCATCCCCTCGACCTCGCGCCACTCGACGACCTTGTGCGCGTCGAGGTCGACCCGCGTCTCGATCATCGTGAGCTCGGCGCCGGGGACGATCAGCGCCCGCACCGACCGCCGGACCGGGTCGCCCGGCGCCCAGGCGGCGAGCGTCGGCTTGTCCGGCTCGTCGAGCACGACGTGTGCGAACCGCACGCGCTCCTCGAGCCGGCCCGTCGCGCGCAGGATCTCGACCGCGCGCGCGACCTCCTCGGCGGTGAGCATGGCGAGCGGGTGGTCGACGGTGGTCACGAGATCCCTTCGGCGGCGTCGAGGTAGGCGGGGCGCTCGCCGCCACCGTGGAGCACGAGGTTCGCGCCGTTCACGTACGCAGCGAGGGGGGAAGCGAGGAACAGGCACACGTTGGCGACGTCGGTCGGGGTGCCCATGCGCCCGAGCGGGACCGTGGCGCCGACCGCGGCGATCCCCGCCTCGTCGCCGTAGTGCAGGTGGCTCTGCTCGGTGCGGATCAGCCCGGCGCTGATCGCGTTCACCCGCACCTTCGGCGCCCACTCCATTGCCAGCGTCTCGGTGAGGTTGAGCAGCCCGGCCTTTGCTGCGCCATACGCCGCTGCGCCCGGTGACGGGCGCAGGCCGCTCACGCTCGCGATGTTCACGATCACGCCGCCGTCGTCCTGGTCCTGCATCACGGCGTTGGCACGCTGCGAGCACACCAACGGCGCGAGCAAGTTGAGCTCGATGATCGCCTTCGAAAAGCGCGCCGACACCGTGGCCGTGTCGGCCGCCGGCGCGCCCCCGGCGTTGTTGACGAGCACGTCGAGCCGGCCTAGCCGGGCGACCGTCTCCGCGACGAGGGCGTCGACGGCGTCGGGGTCGCGGACGTCCGCGGCCGCGAACCCGGCGACCCGGTCTGAGGCTGACGGACGGTCGGTGGGCTCGGTGCGGCCGCAGATGATCACGTCCGCACCGGCGGCGAGGAACGTCTCGGTGATGCCGCGCCCGATGCCCCGGGCGCCGCCCGTCACGAGCACGGCGCGGCCCGTCATGTCCAGCGGATCGACCATCCGGATAAGGTACCCGCCCGATCTGACGACCCGTCAGGAACCGGAGCGCGCATGGCCATCAACCAGTCCGTGGACGACCGAGGCATCGCCGAGGTCGTGGTCGACGCGCCGCCGGTCAACGCGCTCACCGTGGCCGGCTGGTTCGAGCTCGCCCGCGTCGTTCGTGCGCTCGGGGAGGACCTCGCCGTCCGGGTGGTGGTGCTGCGAGCCGAGGGCCGGGGCTTCAACGCCGGGGTCGACATCAAGGAGATGCAGGCCACCGAGGGCTTCGACGCACTGGTCGGCGCGAACCGCGGCTGCTATGCCGCCTTCGCCGCGGTCTACGAGTGCGCCGTGCCGGTGATCGCGGCCGTCAACGGCTACTGCCTCGGTGGCGGGATCGGGCTCGTGGGCAATGCCGACGTCATCGTGGCTTCCGACGACGCGACGTTCGGGCTCCCCGAGGTCGACCGTGGGGCGCTGGGCGCGGCGACGCATCTGGCCCGGCTCGTGCCCCAGCACAAGATGCGGGCGATGGTCTACACCGCTGCGACCGCGACGGCCGCGGAGCTGCACCACTTCGGCTCGGTGCTGAAGGTGGTGCCGCGTGGCGAGCTGCGGGCCGCGGCGATGGAGGTCGCGGAGTCGATCGCGGCGAAGAGCCCGGCGGTGATCCGGGCCGCGAAGGCGAGCCTCAACGGCATCGACCCGATCGACGTGAACCGCTCCTACCGCTTCGAGCAGGGCTTCACCTTCGAGCTGAACCTGCTCGGCGTGGCCGACGAGCACCGTGACGCGTTCGTCGACAAGCGAGACACGGATACCTCGAAGTGAGCGACAAGCGGGTCACGGAGGCCGATGTCGTCGCCGAGCTGCGCGACGGGATGACGATCGGCATCGGCGGGTGGGGCTCGCGGCGCAAGCCGATGAGCCTGGTGCGCGCCGTTGCCCGATCGGACGTCAAGGACCTGACGGTCGTGTCCTACGGCGGCCCGGACGTCGGGCTGCTGTGCGCGACCGGCAACGTGCGCAAGGTGGTCTACTCGTTCTGCTCGCTCGACTCGATCGCCCTCGAGCCGCATTTCCGCAACGCGCGGCAGGCGGGTGCGATCTCGACGCTGGAGCTCGACGAGGGCATGTTCCTGCTCGGCCTCCAGGCCGCTGCCTGGAGGGTCCCGTTCCTCCCGACGCGCGTCGGCCTGGGCTCCGACCTGATGCGCCAGGAGGAGATCCGCACGGTGCGCTCGCCGTACGACGATGCGGAGGAGCTGGTGGCCGCTCCCGCGCTGCCGCTCGACCTCGCGCTGGTTCACATGCACCGCGGCGACGCCCGTGGCAACGGTCAGTACCTCAACGTCGACCCGTACTTCGACGACCTCTTCTGCATGGCCGCGAAGCGCCGGTTCATGAGCGTGGAGCGGGTCGTCGAGACCGACGCGCTGGCTGGCGGTGGCCCGATCCAGTCGATGCGGATCAGCCGTCTCATGACCGACGGCGTGGTGGAGGCGCCGGGCGGCGCGCACTTCACCGAGTGCGTTCCCGACTACGGCCGCGACGAAGCGTTCCAGCGCGAGTACACGACGAGCGCGAAGTCGCCCGAGGCATGGGCGACATGGCGGGAGAAGTACCTGGACTGCGGTGATCACGCCGAGTACCGGAAGGTCGTGGGGCTGTGAGCGCCTCCGGGACCGGCGGGCTCGTCACCCGGGCGGAGCACTGCGTGGTCGCGGTAGCCGAGTGCTTCCGCGGCGACGGCGAGATCATGGCCAACCCGATCGGCACCATCCCGATGATCGGTGGTCGGCTCGCCCGCGCGAGCTTCTCGCCCGACCTGGTGATGACCGACGGCGAGGCGTTGCTCGTCTCCGGCCCGTATCCCGTCGGCGTGAGGAACGCGCCAAAGACCGTCGAGGCGTGGAACCCCTACCGCTCGATGTTCGACGTGGTGTGGTCGGGCCGGCGCCACGTGATGATGGGCGCGAGCCAGATCGACGCGCACGGCAACCAGAACTTCGCGTTCGTGGGGGAGTGGGCCCGCCCGAAGGCGCAGCTCCTCGGGTTCCGCGGTGCGCCCGGCAACACGATCCAGAACGTGACGAGCTACTGGATCCCGAACCACTCGAGCCGGGTGTTCGTGGAGGAGGTCGACGTGGTCAGCGGCGTCGGCTACGACCGCGCGGCCGCGCTCGGAACCGCAGGGCGCTTCCACGAGATCCGTCGCGTCGTGACCAACCTCGGGGTGCTCGACTTCGAGACGCCCGACCGGCGGATGCGGCTGCGCGAGGTGCAACCGGGCGTGACGGTGGACGAGGTGGTGGCGGCCACGGGCTTCGAGCTGGCGATCGCCGCGGAGGTGACCGAGACCCGGGCGCCCACCCCGGACGAGCTCGCGTTGATCCGCGAGGTGATCGACCCGGCGGCCCTGCGCGAGCAGGAGGTCCCCGACCCTTGACGCACCCCGCGTTGCACACTGCGGCGTGCGAGCTGTTCGGCGTCGAGGTGCCGATCGTGCAGACGGGGATGGGCTGGGTCGCGGGCGCGCGGCTGGCCTCGGCCACCAGCGCGGCCGGCGGGCTCGGCATCCTGGCGAGCGCCACCATGACCTTCGACGAGCTCACCAAGGCCGTGCACGAGGTGAAGGACCGCACCGACCGGCCGTTCGGCGTGAACCTCCGCTCCGACCAGGGCGACGTCGACGACCGGATCGCGCTGATCGTGCGGGAAGGCGTACGGGTCGCGAGCTTCGCGCAGGCGCCCGGCGAGCGGCTCGTGAAGACGCTCAAGGACGCGGGCGTCGTGGTGATGCCGACGGTCGGCGCGCGGCGCCACGCCGAGAAGGTCGCGGGGTGGGGCGTCGACGCGCTGATCGCCCAGGGCGCCGAGGGCGGTGGCCACACGGGAACGGTCCCGACCAGCCTGCTCCTTCCAGCGGTGTGCGACGCGGTCGAGATCCCGGTTCTCGGCGCGGGCGGCTTCCACGACGGCCGCGGCCTCGTGGCCGCGCTCGCGTGGGGCGCGGCGGGCGTGGCGATGGGCACGCGCTTCCTCTGCTCGGCGGAGAGCACGGTTCCCCAGGATGTGAAGGAGCGCTACCTCGAGGCCGGTGTCACCGACACGGTGGTCACCAAGGCCATCGACGGCTACCCGCAGCGGGTGATCCGTACCGACCTGGTCGAGCACCTCGAGGGCGCCGGACGGGTCACCGCGCTCCCGCGGGCGCTGGTCAACGCGCTGCGGTTCCGCCGGCTGACCGGCCGGTCGGCTGCCGACCTCGCCCGTGAGGGCGCGGCGATGAAGCGCAACGAGGGGCTCACCTGGGCCCAGGTGGCGATGGCCGCCAACGCGCCGATGCTGACGAAGGCCGCGCTCGTCGACGGGCGACTCGATGCGGGGGTGCTGCCGACAGGGCAGGTCGTCGGCGAGATCCGCGCCCTGCCGAGCGTGGCCGAGATCGTGCGCACCATCATGGGAGAGGCCGAGGCGACGCTGAGGCGTCTGGAGGGATCGCAGTGACCAAGACCCGGGTGCCCGCAGTCGAAGGCTGGTTCACGATGGACCCCGACGACCCCCGGCTGCTCGCGAGCCGCGGGCTGGAGACGGGCAGCTACTTCTTCCCGAAGAACCTCGCGTTCTCGCGCAACCCGGCCGCGCCGGCCGAGGAGCTCGAGGAGGTGACGCTCTCGCGCCGGGGCCGGGTGTGGTCCTGGACGACGAACCACTACGAGCCGCCCGCGCCGTACGTGGCGCCCGCGGTGTTCGTGCCCTACACGGTGCTCGCGGTGGAGCTGCCCGAGGAGCAGATGGTGGTGCTGGGACCGCTCGCCCCGGGCGCTGACCCGGCGTCGCTCTCGGTCGGGACCGAGGTCGAGCTCGTGCTGGGGACGCTCTACGAGGACGACGACCACGAGTACGTCGTCTGGCAGTGGCAGGTCGTGGGAGGCGAAGCGCAGTGACCACCGGGGTCGAGGAGCACTGCGGCGCGAGTGACGACGGGCTGCCCGGAACCGAGCGGAGCCACCGCGCGACCGCGTCCCACGGAGGCGAAGCGAAGTGACCAGAGAGATCGCGGTGCTCGGGGTCGGGATGCACCCGTGGGGGAAGTGGGGGCGCAACTTCGTCGAGTACGGCGTGGTCGCGGCGCGCGAGGCCCTCGCCGACGCGGGCGTCGACTGGCGCGACGTCCAGCTCGTGTGCGGCGCCGACACGATGCGCAACGGCTACCCGGGCTATGTCGCCGGCGCGACCTTCGCGCAGGCGCTCGGCTGGCAGGGCGCGCAGGTCTCGTCGAGCTACGCCGCGTGTGCGAGCGGGGCCACCGCGCTCAGCGCGGCGCGGGCGCAGATCCTCGCGGGGCTTTGCGACGTGGCCCTGGTCGTCGGTGCCGACACGACGCCCAAGGGCTTCCTCGCCCCCAACGCGGGCGAGCGTGGCGACGATCCCGACTGGCTGCGCTTCCGGCTCCTCGGTGCGACCAACCCGACGTACTTCGGCCTCTACGCGCGGCGCCGGATCGAGATGTACGGCGCGACTCCCGCCGACTTCGCGCGGGTCAAGGTCAAGAACGCGCGCCACGGGTTCTCCAACCCGTACGCGCGGTATCGCAAAGAGGTCACCGAGGAGGAGGTGGCCGCATCCCCTCTGGTCTCCGATCCGCTGCGACTGCTCGAGATCTGCGCAACCTCCGATGGCGCCGCGGCGCTGATCGTGTCGAGCCTCGACTACGCGAAGTCGCGGGGCATCGTGGACCCGGTGCGCATCTCGGCGGTCAGCACCGTGACCCCGAGCTACCCGAACACCCTGATCGACATGCCGAGCTTCTCGACCGACTCCGCGTACGGCGTGGCACCACCCGAGCGCGGCTTCCGAGACTCGATCGCGCACGCGGCCTACGAGCAGGCCGGTCTCGGGCCCGACGACCTCGACCTGGCGGAGGTCTACGACCTCTCGACCGCGCTCGAACTCGACTGGTACGAGAACATCGGGCTCTGCAAGCCCGGTGAGGCCGAGCGACTGCTGAACGACGGCGACACGACCATCGGTGGCCGGGTCCCGGTGAACCCCAGCGGAGGCCTCGGTTCGTTCGGCGAAGCCGTGCCGGCCCAGGCGATCGCGCAGGTGTGCGAGGTCGCCTGGCACCTGCGGGGCGCGGCTGGCGAACGCCAGGTCGAGGGGGCCCGCGTCGGACTCACCGTCAACCAGGGCCTCTTCGGCCACGGAAGCTGCGTCATTCTCAGGAAGTAGTGCAAGAGAGCCCGAAGGCGAGGATCAGCGGCTTACGGATCGTGAGCCGCCCGAGCCGGGGCCCGAGCGGGCGCATCTTCCAGGAGGGTGCGCAGGCCTGCACCGCAGGTGCATGAGCGGGAGCATCGTATGGAGTGGAACTTCGCCGACATGTTCGAGGGCGTCGCCGACGTG
Source organism: Actinomycetota bacterium (assembly GCA_016870395.1). Classification (GTDB taxonomy): domain Bacteria; phylum Actinomycetota; class Acidimicrobiia; order IMCC26256; family JAENVU01; genus SHUZ01. Next base: position 150,796 of record VGBT01000003.1, read on the forward strand.
GTGACGGATCGGACCGCGCTCGTCTGCGGTGAGCGTCGCCTCACGTACCGCGAGCTCGACGAGCGCGCGACCCGGCTCGCGAACCACCTGGCCGCGAACGGCGTCGAAGCCGGTGACCACGTCGGGATCTATGCCTACAACGGCTCGGAGTGGATGGAGGCGATGCTCGGGGCCTGGAAGATCCGGGCCGTGCCGATCAACGTGAACTACCGATACGTCGAGGCAGAGCTCGCCTACCTCTTCGACAACGCGGATCTCGTCGCACTCGTCCACGGTCGCGAGTTCGTCGCGCGCATCGCTGCCGTGCGTTCCGACTGTCCGAAGCTCACGACCTTCGTCTCGATCGAGGACGGTAGCGCCGAGGACCTGGCCGCGATCGGCGCGGTCGAGTACGAAGCTGCCCTCGCCGACGCCCCGGCGGGGCGCGACTTCCCGCCTCGCGACCCGGGCGACCTCTACATGCTCTACACGGGGGGCACCACGGGGATGCCGAAGGGCGTGATGTGGCGCCAGGACGACTTCTTCTTCTCCACGGTGGGCGCGCTCATGGTGATGGGCGGCGAGATGTACGCGTCGCCGGAGGCGGTCGTCGAGGCGGCGAAGGGAGGCGGGGGAACGGTCGGTTTCCCGATCGCGCCGTTGATGCACGGCGCGGCGCAGTGGGTCGCGCTCATGCTGTTGCTGCAGGGCAACACCGTGGTGCTCACCTCGCAGCGACGCATGGACCCGCACGCGGTGTGGGCCACGGTGGTCCGCGAGAAGGTGATGTCGATCAGCCTGGTGGGCGACGCGATGGCCCGCCCGCTCATCGAGGCGCTCGACGAGCCGGGCGCCGACTACGACCTCTCGGGCCTGTTCGTGATCGGGTCGGGAGGGGCGATCCTGTCGCCCGCGGTGAAGGAGAAGATCGCCGAGAAGCTCCCGAACGTGCTCGTGATCGACTCGCTCGGCGCCTCCGAGACCGGCTATCAGGGTGCGGTCGCCGGTGCCGACGACGAGGGCAAGCCGCGCTTCGCGATGGGCGACCACACGACCGTGATCGACGACGAGGGCAAGCCGGTCGAACCCGGTTCGGGCGTCGTGGGGCATCTCGCACGCTCCGGCTACATGCCGCTCGGCTACTACAAGGACGAGGCCAAGACGGCCGCAACGTTCGTGGAGCTCAACGGCCGGCGCTGGTCGATGCCCGGCGACATGGCCCGCATCGAGGCCGACGGCACGATCACGCTGCTCGGGCGCGGCTCGGTGAGCATCAACTCGGGTGGGGAGAAGATCTTCCCCGAGGAGGTCGAGCTCGCCCTGAAGAGCCATCCCGCGGTGTTCGACGTGGTCGTGGTCGGCGTGCCCGACGAGCGCTGGGGCGAGCGGGTCGTCGCGGTGGTCAAGGCGCGTGAGGGTCAGCAGCCCTCGGTCGAGGAGCTCGCGACGCACGCGCGGGAGCGGATCGCGGGGTACAAGGTGCCGCGCGAGGTCCACCTCGTCGACGAGATCGTGCGGTCGCCGTCGGGCAAGGCCGACTACCGGTGGGCGAAGGCGCAGGCGACCGACGGCGGCAGCTGATGCGGGATCCGGTGCCGTCCGCGGTCGACGGATCGGTCGTAGGCCCCGAATCCGACGCACCGCCAGGTCGTCGGTAGCCTGCGGCGATGGACCTGACGTGGGGCCCGGCGGAGGAGGCGTTCCGCGCCGAGGCCCGCGACTGGCTCGCCGCCAATGTGCCGGCCGAGCCCCTGCCCAGCGGGGACACGCGCGAGGGCTTCGCCCGGCACCTCGAATGGGAGCGCCGCCTTTTCGACGCGCGCTGGGCCGTCGTGTCGTGGCCGCAGCGTTACGGCGGCCGCGACGCTTCGCTCTGGGAGTGGTGCATCTTCGAGGAGGAGTACTACCGGGCGGGCGCGCCCCAACGCGTCACCCAGAACGGGATCTTCCTGCTGGGGCCGACCCTGTTCGCGTTCGGCACGCCCGCCCAGCAGGACCGGTTCCTCCCGAAGATGGCGAGCGGCGAGGAGACCTGGTGCCAGGGCTGGTCCGAGCCCGACGCCGGGAGCGACCTCGCGGGGATCCGATCAACCGCGGTGCGCGACGACGCCGCCTCCGGGTGGCGCCTGTCGGGGCAGAAGACCTGGACCACCCGCGGCGCGTTCTGCACCCACCTGTTCGGGTTGTTTCGCAGCGACCCGTCGGCGGAGCGTCACCGCGGCCTCACCTACTTCCTGGTCCCGCTCGACACCCCGGGCGTCACGGTGCGGGGCTTCGGCCGGCTCGACGGCGACGAGGGATTCGCGGAGGTCTTCCTCGACGAGGCGTTCGTGTCCGACGACATGATCCTGGGCGAGCTCCACGAGGGTTGGCGGGTCGCGATGGCGACCACCGGGTCCGAGCGGGGCCTCACGCTGCGCAGCCCGGGCCGGTTCACGGCCACCGCGGACCGCCTCGTCGAGCTGTGGCGGAACCTGGGCGAGGATGCGAGCGACCCCGGCCTGCGCCACCAGGTCGTGCAGGCCGTCATCGACGCCGAGGCGTACCGCCTGCAGACGCTGGCGACCGTCACCGCGCTGACCGACGGCGCGTCGCCCGGGGCCGAGTCGAGCCTCACCAAGGTGTTCTGGTCCGAGCTCGACGTGCGACTGCACGAGATCGCGCTCGCTCTGCTCGGGACCGCGGCCGAGCTCGAGGACAACGGCTGGGCGAAGGGGCATCAGTTCGCACTCTCCGGACCGATCTACGCCGGGACCAACGAGATCCAACGCAACGTGATTGCCGAGCGTGTGCTCGGCCTACCGAGGCGTTAGCGGTGCGGTTCGCGTTCACCGACGACCAGCTGGCGTTGCGCGACGCGGTGCGCGACCTCCTCGCGAAGGAGTGCCCGCCGTCGGAGGTCGCCGAGGCCTGGACGAACGCGACCGGCCGGACGACGCGCGCCTGGGAGGCGCTGCGCGCGATGGGCGTGCTCGACGCGCTCGTGCCGGAGGCCGACGGCGGCCTCGGTCTCACGGTGCTCGACCTGGTGCTCGTCTGCGAGGAGGCGGGACGGGTCGCGCTGCCCGAGCCGCTCGTCGAGCACGCGGTGGTCGCCGCGCCGGTCGTGGGCGCCGGACGCGAAAGCCTGACCGCGCTCGTGGGCGCGATGTCTTTCGTCGCGTACGCCGACACGGCCGACGCAGTGCTCGTCCAGGACGACGACCGGTTGCTCCTGGTGCCCGCGCCGGCACTTGTGCTGGAGCCCGAGCCGTCGGTCGACCATGCGCGCCGCGTGTTCACCCTCGACTGGTCGGCCTCCGACGCCGCGGTCGAGGTAGGAGCCTCGGTGGCGTGCGCCGAGGCGATCGACCGCGCGACGCTCGGCCGTGCGGCGTACCTGCTCGGTCTCGCGCAGCACCTGTTGGACGCGACCGTCGAGTACGCCTCCACTCGCCACCAATTCGGGGCGCCGATCGGATCGTTCCAGGCGATCAAGCACAAGCTCGCCGACGTTCGAATCGCGCTCGAGTTCGCGCGCCCCCTCGTCTACCGAGCGGCCAGCTCCATCGTGGTCGGAGACCCCGCCGCCTCGGTGCATGTCTCGATGGGCGCGGCGCAGTCGATCGACGCCGCGTTGTGCGCGGCGCGCCATGCGCTGCAGTGCCACGGCGCCATCGGGTACTCCTACGAGCACGACCTGCACCACTGGATGAAGCGGGTGTGGACGCTCGCCCGGGCCGGGGGCGACGCCTCCTGGCACCGGGAGCGGGTGGCGCGTGCGATCCTGGACCGGACCTGACGGAGGGACTGCCATGCCCGAGGCCTACATCGTCGATGCGATCCGTACCCCGGTCGGGCGCCGTGGCGGTGCGCTGAGCCAGGTGCACCCGGCCGATCTCGGCGCGCACGTGCTGCGCGAGATCGTCACGCGCAACGACCTCGACCCGCTCGCGGTCGAGGACGTGGTGTTCGGGTGCCTCGACGCGATCGGCCCGCAGGCCGGCGACATCGCCCGCACCTGCTGGCTCGCGGCGGGATTGCCGGAGGAGGTGCCAGGCACGACCGTCGACCGTCAGTGCGGCTCGAGCCAGCAGGCCGTGCACTTCGCGGCGCAGGGGGTGATGAGCGGCACGCAGGACGTCGTGATCGCCGGGGGTGTGCAGAACATGAGCATGATCCCGATCTCTTCCGCCATGACCGTCGCGGAGCAGTTCGGGTTCACCGACCCGTTCAGCACGTCGGAAGGCTGGGTCGCGCGGTACGGCACCCAGGAGGTGAGCCAGTTTCGCGGTGCCGAGATGATCGCCGAGAAGTGGGACGTCAGCCGCGAAGACATGGAGGCCTTCGCGGTTGCATCGCACGAGCGCGCGCTCCGGGCGCAACGCGAGGACCGCTTTGTTCGCGAGAGCGTCCCGTTCGGCGAGGTCGTCGCCGACGAGGGGCCACGCGAGCCGAACTGGGAGAAGATCCGATCGTTGCCACCGCTCGTCGACGGCGGGCGGCTGACCGCCGCGCTCGCGAGCCAGATCTCCGACGCTGCCGCCGCGATGCTCGTGGTGTCGGAGCGCGCGCTGGAGGAGCACGGCCTCACGCCCCGGGCTCGGATCCACCACCTGTCGGTGCGGGGCGCCGACCCGATCTACATGCTCACGGCCCCGATTCCGGCCACTGCGTACGCGCTGGAGCGATCCGGGATGACGCTCGACGAGATCGACCTCGTGGAGATCAACGAGGCCTTCGCTTCGGTGGTGCTCGCGTGGCAGAAGGAGACGGGTGCCGACCTCGCGAAGGTGAACGTGAACGGGGGTGCGATCGCGCTCGGCCACCCCCTCGGTGCCACCGGCGTGCGGTTGATGAGCACGCTGCTCTGCGAGCTCGAGCGCACGGGCGGCCGTTACGGGCTGCAGACGATGTGCGAGGGCGGCGGCCAGGCCAACGTCACGGTCATCGAGCGCCTCTGACCCGCTTCTCGGCACGCTGCAGGCCCCTATAGGGTCTCGAACGTGCCGAGAAAGCGGGGGCCGGGCGCGGTGGAGTGGCGGGCGCCGGGTGACGGCGATCTCGATGCCTGGGCCGCGCTCCTGGCCGAGATCGAGGCGGTCGACGGCACCGGTGAGGTGATCACGACCGCGGACCTCGCCAACGAGCTCGGCCTGCCGAGCTTCGATCGCGAGCGTGACGCGCGCCTGGCGTGGTCCGACGGCGAGCTTCCGGTGGCATGGGGCACCGCGCTCGTCCTCTCGGGGTCTCGGCACCACCGCATCGTGCTCGAAGGCGGGGTGCACCCGGCATGGCGCGGGCGCGGCATCGGGCGGTCGTTGCTCGCGTGGCAGGTGAGCCGAGGTACGGAGCTCGCCGTAGCGCTCCGCCCGCCCCTCACCACGTGGCTCGAGGGTTCGGCGGGGGAGCGCGAGGCCGAGCGCGCCGCGCTCTTCGGACGCGCCGGCTTCTCGCCGGAACGTCACTACTTCGAGATGCGCCGCGATCTCGCCGAGCCGATCCCGGAGCCAATGGTGCCGTCGGGGCTCCGGCTCGTCGCCTACTCGACGGAGCTCGACGAGGCGGTGCGGCGCGCGCACAACGAGGCCCTCGCCGACCACTGGGCCGCGACGACGACCGACGCAGCGGAGTGGTCCGCGTTCGTCACCGGGCACCGGGGCTTTCGCGCCGACCGGTCCTTCGTCGTGCTCGACGGCCGCGAGGTGGTCGGGTACGCGATCGGTGCCGAGCACCCCGACGACTGGCCCGCGCTCGGGTTCACCGAGGGCTGGACTGAGCAGCTCGGGGTCCGACGGCCCTGGCGCGGCCGTGGCGTGGCGCGGGCGCTGCTCGACGCCTCGCTCGGCGCGTTCGCCCGCGCCGGGCGCGACCACGCGGCGCTCGACGTCGACGCCGAGAACCCGACGGGCGCCGTCGCGCTCTACGAGCGGGCGGGCTACCGGCGGGCCCGTTGCCACGTCGCCTGGGCCCGCCCCCTCCCCGGGCGTTGGTGATCCGAACCGTCACGATGACAAATCCGGTCACCAACCCGCCGAGGGCGGGGGGTCAGGGCGTCATGAACGCGATGGGCACCGACAGGCCCAGGTCGCGGTGACGCAGCGTCGCGATGCGCCGGCCCGGCTGCACCGCGTCCTTGACCTGTCCGAGCGCGTCGCCGAACAGCGCGGCGGTAGCGTCGAGGTCGGCGACGGTGAAGGCGAGGCCGAAGAACCGCGCGGGATCGTCGCCGTGCGCGACGTCTGGGCCGATCACCTCGACGATGATCTCACCTCCGCAGAAGAACACCTGCCGGAACGGCGGGCCGTACTGATCGGTGTGCCGGACCCGGCGGACGTCGAGGTGGCGCGCCTCGAAGGCCCTGATCGTCCGGTCGAGGTCGGGGGTGGTCACCACCACGTGGTCGACGAAGGACGCGCCGTTCGGATGGCGATCGGGGACGACCACCGGCGCGGAGACGACGGTCGTGGTCAGGCCATCGAGGTCACCGTCGCCCTCGAGCGCGCGCCACTCCCACGCGCGCAGGTACTTCCCCTCGCCTCGCCCGACGAGGCGGATCGCGACGTGACCGACCCGGGTGATCCCTTCGACCACGGTGAACCCGGCCGCGCGCCAGGGTTCGGCGTCGTCGCCGACGACGAGCCCGACGATCTCCGGCGCCGACGAGTCAGTCACCCGTGCTCCGCGTAGCGGTCGAGCACGGGCAGCACCGCGTCGGTGCCGCCGCCCGGCACGCGTAGCACGATCTCCTCGATGCCGAGCGAGGCGTAGTACTCGACCTTGCCCGGATCCGGGATCGTGCCGAACGGCACGATCCGCAACGTCGCGGCGTCCCGGCCGACCGCGTCGCACGCGCGGCGTAGGTCGTCGAGCGCGGCGCGGATCCCGGCCCCGCCGATGGGGATCCAGCCGTCGGCGTACTCGGCGACGTGGGCGAACAGCTTCGGCCCCGGCGCGCCGCCGATGAGCACCGGTGGCCCCGGACGCTGGGTCGGCTTGGGCCACGACCACGACGGCGCGAGGTCGACGTGCGGGCCGTGGTGCTCGGCGACCTCGTCGGACCAGAGGCGTTGCATCGTCAGCACGCGGTCGCGGGCCACCTCGCGGCGCTCGGCCATCGTGACACCGTGGTTCTCGAGCTCGTCTTCGTTCCAGCCGAAGCCGATCCCGAACACGAAGCGCCCGTTCGAGAGCGCGTCGAGGGTCGCGACGGCCTTGGCGGTGACGATCGGCTCGCGCTGGGCGACGAGGCAGATGCCGGTGCCGAGCAGGACCCGCTCCGTCACGGCGGCTGCAGCCGCGAGCGCGACGAGCGGGTCGAGCGTCCGCTTGTATTCCTCGCGCAGCTCCGCGTCGCCGGTGGGCGGTGGAGTGCGCCGCGAGATCGGGATGTGGGTGTGCTCGGGCAGGTAGACAGAGTGCAGCCCTCGCTCCTCGACGGCCCGCGCGAACGGAACCGGCCCCATAGTCTGGTCGGTGAGGAACATCGTCACCCCGAAGTGCACGGGGGCACCGTACCTGCACGGCCGCGCGAGGATCTGGTGGTGCACCCCTCACCGGCGCCGTCGGACCTGCGAGTGCCCGTGCTGCTGTACGCGGCGACGGCGATCGAGGCCATGGGCTACGGCGCGATCTTCGCGCTCCTGGCGGACCTTCAGGACACCTACGGGCTGCCGACCTACGGGCTCGGCCTCATCACCGGTTCGAGCTTCCTCGCGGGCCTCGTGGCCCAGCTCGGCCTCGCCCGTTACTCCGACCACGGGCACACGCGCCTGATGCTCCGACTCGGCCTGGCCGTCGCGGCGGGAGGGATGCTGCTGTTCGGGCTGGCCGGTGGGCTCTGGCTGTTCGTGACCGGCCGCGTCCTGCTGGGACTGGGCTCGGGCATGTTCCTGCCCGCGGTCCGTCGGGTGATCGTGACGCGCGCGGGTCCGCGGGCCGGCGAGGCGCTCGGTCGGCTCGCGAGCGTCGAGGTGGCAGGCTTCGTCGCCGGACCGCCGCTCGCCGCGTTGCTCGCCTCGGCGTTCGGGCTGCACGCTCCGTTCCTGGTGATGGCCGGCGCGCTCGCGTGCACGTCGCCGGCGGTCGCACGTGTCGAGGAGCCCCCGGTCGAGGGGGCTCCGCCGCGTCGCGCGGTGCGCACGCTGTTCGCCCGGCGTGGCGTACGCGCCGGTCTCGCGCTGGCCGCGGGGCTCTACCTGTCGATCGGCGTCTTCGACGCGATCTGGGCGCGGTACCTGACCGACCTCGGTGCCGACACGCCGGTGATCGCGATCACCCTGGCGCTGTTCGCGCTCCCGCTGGTGGCCTTGAGCCCGTTCGGAGGTCGGCTGGCCGATCGGTCGGGACCGTTGCGGGCCGGGGTGCTCGCGCTCGGGGCAACGGTTCCACTGGTCGTGGGCTACGGCGTCGTCGGCTCGGTGGCACTGGCGACGGTGCTCGCGCTCCTCCACACCACCGCCGACGCCCTCACCACCCCGGCGGGTCAGGCCGCGGTCGCTCGCTGCTCCCCGCCGTCATTGGTCGCTGCGGGCCAGGGTCTCTACGGCGCCACCGCTGCCGCGGGCGCCGCGGTCGCCGCGTTCGCGGCCGCGCCGCTCTACGGCGCGGCGGGCGATGCGGTGATGTGGACGATTGCGGCCGTCGGGGTCGCCGTCTCCGCTGCGCTCGCCTGGGTCTGGGGTCGGGGGACCGAGGCCGACCGCCCCGTGTTCGCCGGGCGGCGCGAAACTTCGGCGTCCGGCGGAGGAGAGATCGCAGCGTGAGCGAGCATCTGATCGCGTCCGTGCTCGAGCAGCGCGACTGGACCGCGCCCGAGGTCACGGCGCGCCACCGGCTGCCGATGCGGAGCCCGCTGCTGCCCGCGCCCGACGTCGTGACCGCGCGAGCGGGAGCGCGTGACGGCAGCCCGTGGTTCCTGCGGCTCGACGGCCGCTGGCGGTTCACGCTCGTCGCACGGCCCGAGGCCGCGCCCGCCGGCTTCCCGGCCCGCTCCTTCGACGACCGGGCCTGGGCCGAGGTCGACGTGCCGGGGTGCTGGACGATGCAGGGCTTCGACCGGCCGATCTACACCAACATCCAGCTGCCGTTCGCCGGCATGCCGCCAGAGGTGCCCGACGACAACCCGACGGGGTGCTATCGCACGACGTTCTCGGTGCCGCCGGCCTGGTCCGACCGGCGCGTCGTCCTTCATCTGGGCGCGGCCGACAGCGTCTGCTATCTCTGGGTGAACGGACGCGCCGTCGGTATGAGCAAGGATGCGCGCCTCGAGGCCGAGCTCGACGTCACCGAGCACGTGGAGCCGGGTCGGAACACGCTCGCCGTCATGGTCGTGCGCTGGTCGGACGCGAGCTACGTCGAGGACCAGGACCAGTGGTGGCACGCGGGCATCACGCGCGAGGTGTATGTGTACGCGACCGACCGCGTGTACCTCGCCGACGTGAAGACGGTCGCCGAACCGGTTGTCACCGGCTCCGGCGGCGCGCTCGACGTGCGGGTCACGGTGGGCTTCGCCGGGAACCCGGCACCGGGTTGGACCGTAGAGGCCTGGCTCGAGACCCTGGGTGGACGCGCGCTCGGCAGGCGGCTCCGCGCCGCGGTGCCGGCCGAGGTGGAGCCGTACCTGTTCAGCGGGCACGTCGTGAAGCTGCACGCCGACTTCCCGAAGATTGCAGCCTGGTCGGCGGAGCAGCCGCACCTCTACCGGCTCGTCGTGAAGCTCGTCGATCCACAGGGCGCGGACCGTGAGGTCACGGCACTGCGCGTCGGGTTCCGGCGGGTCGAGATACGTGGTCGCGAGCTGCTGATCAACGGCAAAGCCGTGCTCCTGCGTGGGGTGAACCGCCACGACTTCGACCCGAAGACGGGTCGGGTGGTCACCGAGGACCAGATGCGCGCCGACCTCGTGCTCATGAAGCAGTACGGCTTCAACGCGGTGCGCACGTCGCATTCGCCGAACGCCCCGGTGTTCTACGACCTCTGCGACGAGCTCGGGCTCTACGTCGTCGACGAGGCCAACATCGAGAGCCACGCGTTCAACTTCTCGCTGTGCCGCGACCCGCGATACCTCGCAGCGTGGATGGATCGTGGCAGTCGCATGGTCGAGCGCGACAAGAACCACGCGTCGATCGTCCTGTGGTCGCTCGGCAACGAGTCCGGCTACGGTCCGGCGCACGAGGCCCTGGCGGCGTGGATCCGCGCCTACGACCCGACGCGACCCCTCCACTACGAGGGGGCGATCATGTGGGCGTGGGACCGCGAGCAGCACGCGACCGACGTGCTGTGTCCGATGTACCCGGAGATCGCGGAGATCGTCGAGTGGGCGAGGTCGGGCGCGGGCACGATGCCGCTCGTGATGTGCGAGTACTCGCATGCCATGGGCAACTCGAACGGCTGTCTGGCCGAGTACTGGGATGCGATCGAGGCCTACCCGGGCCTCCAAGGTGGGTTCATCTGGGAGTGGTGGGACCACGGGCTGGAGCAGCTGCTTCCCGACGGCACCCGCCGATGGGCATACGGAGGCGACTTCGGCGACACCCCGAACGACCTGAACTTCTGCGCCGACGGCGTGGTGTGGCCGGACCGCACCCCGAAGCCGGCACTCGAGGAGCACCGCAAGCTCGCGCTCCCGGTCGCCGTCAGCGCGCGCGACATCCGCAATGGGCGGCTCGCGATCCGGAACAAGCAGTGGTTCTCCGACCTGTCGTGGCTCGCGTGCCGGTTCGAGGTCGCGGTCGACGGCGTCGTCCGGCTGAACGGTGAGGTGCCGCTCCCCGACGTCGCGCCGGGGCGGACGGGCCCGATCACGCTGCCGATGCGGATGCCCCGGGTTGGGTCGGGCGAGGAGTGCCTGCTCACCTTGTACTTCTCGACGGCGCGGGCGCTTGAATGGGCGCCCAAGGGCTTCGATCTCGGCTGGGAGCAGCTCCCCGTGCGTACCGGTGCGCGGCCGCGTCCGGTCCGCGCCGTCGGGCCGGTCGAGCTCGAGCGTGGCGAAGACCGCGCCCGCGTCGTGATCGGCGACACGATCGCGGACTTCGACCACGCGACAGCCACGCTGTCGTCGCTCCGGCTCGACGGCCACGAGCTGCTCGCCGAGGGCCCGCGGCTCGCGCTGTGGCGCGCTCCCACCGACAACGACGGCCTCAAGCTCGCGTCGCACCAGGAGCTCAAGCCTCTCGGGCGCTGGCGCGCGGCCGGGATCGACGCGCTGACCCGGACCTGCGTGGGCACCCGGGTCCAGCAACGCCGGAACGGGAGCGTGGTGATCACGGCGCGCCACGAGCTGCGCGGTGTCGGCGAAGTGCTGGTCACCCAGCGCGAGACGTGGACGTTCCTGCCCACCGGCGACCTGCTCGTCGACGAGGACGTGCGCGTGCCTCCTGCGATCGTCGACTTGCCCCGGGTGGGTGTGCGTCTCACGCTGCCCGCGGGCCACGACCGGCTGCTGTGGTTCGGCCGCGGTCCGCACGAGTCGTATCCCGATCGCAAGCGCGGCGCGGCGATCGGGCGTTGGCACGGCAAGGTGGCAGAGCAGTACGTCCCGTACATGATGCCCCAGGAGCACGGCGGCCACGCCGACACCCGCTGGGCCGTCCTCGCCTGCCCCGAGGGGCCCGGAGTGCTGCTCGGCGCCGACGCGCCCTTCCAGTGCAATGCGAGCCACTTCACGCCCGAGGACCTCACCCGCGCGACGCACGCCGAGGAGCTCGTGATGCGCGACGAGGTGATCGTTCACGTCGATCACGCGCACCGCGGGCTCGGAACGCTGTCGTGCGGACCCGACACGTTGCCCGAGTACCGGGTCGGTCCCGGTCGGTTCCGCTGGTCGTGGCGGCTCCGCCCGCTCGACGCGCGCCGTGAGGACCCGGGGGCACTCGCCCGGCAGGTGCTGCGCGCGTAGGCCCGGCTACGGTGCACGGCCCATGGGGATCTGTCACGGACGGGTCGCGATCGTGACGGGGGCCGGTCGGGGGATCGGGCTCGGCCACGCGCTCGAGCTGGCGCGCCAGGGCGCGTCCGTGGTGGTGAACGACCTCGGGGCCGAGATCGACGGGACGGGCGGCTCCTCGGGGCCGGCTGGCGAGGCGGTCGACGCGATCCGGGCCATGGGCGGGCAGGCCGTCGCGAACGGCGACGACGTCGCCGACTGGGAAGGCGCGCAGCGGCTGGTGCAGACCGCGCTCGACGCGTTCGGCCGGCTCGACGTGCTCGTGAACAACGCCGGGTTCCTGCGGGACCGGATGATCGTGTCCACGTCCGAGGAGGAGTGGGACGCCGTGATCCGGGTGCACCTGAAGGGCCACTTCGCCCCGACCCGGTTCGCGGCGGCCTACTGGCGCGAGCAGCAGAAGATGGGCGAGCCGGTCGACGGCCGCGTGGTCAACACGTCGTCGGGAGCCGGCCTGATGGGCAGCGTCGGGCAGGGCACCTACAGCGCGGCCAAGGCGGGGATCGCCGCGCTCACGCTCGTCGCATCAGCCGAGCTGGGCCGTTACGGCGTCACCGCCAACGCGATCGCACCGGCGGCCCGGACCCGCATGACCGAGGCCGTGTTCGCCGAGACGATGGCGAAGCCCGACGACGACGCGTTCGACGCGATGGCGCCGGAGAACGTCGCCCCCCTCGTGGCGTGGCTGGCCAGCGCGGAGTCGCGTGCTGTCACCGGGCGGGTCTTCGAGGTGGAAGGCGGCATGGTGTCGGTGGCCGACGGCTGGCAGCACGGCCCGAAGGTGGACAAGGGGGCGCGCTGGGATCCGGCGGAGCTCGGACCTGTGGTGTTGGACCTGCTCGCGCAGGCCCCCACGTCGGCCCCCGTCTACGGCACCTAACCGGGAGGCGAGGGGAGCCGACGGTGGGGGAGACGATCGCGCAGTACGGCGTCGCCGCGCACGCGCGGCTGCGGCCCGACAAGGTCGCGATCGTGTTTGGCGACCGGCGGATCACCTACCGGGAGCTCGACGGCTCGGTGAACCGTGGCGCGCGGGTGCTCGCCGACCGAGGCGTCGGCCCCGGTGCCCGGCTCGGTCTCGCGTTGCGCAACCGGCCCGAGTGGATGACCGCGGCGCTCGGCGCGGCGCGTCTCGGTGCCCAGGTGGTGCCGATCCCCTACGGGGCGACCCCCGACGAGCTCGCCTACTTCCGCACGGACGGCGAGGTCGCGTTCCTGCTCGACGAGCCGGGGCTCGACCGGTTCCTCGACGAGGCCGCGCGCTACCCGAGCGCCCCGATTCCCGACGCGACAGCCGACTACGTGACCCTACGCGCGTACACGAGTGGAACGACCGGCCGCCCGAAGGCCGTGCTGCGTCCCGACGTGCCGGCCCACCTGTCGATCGAGGGCCTGGTCGGCTACTACAGAGCGTACGGCCTCGCCGATCCGGACGAGGTCAACGTCACCGCGTCACCGCTGCACCACCTCGCCGGGTTCAGCGGCCCGCACAGCGCGCTCCTGCTCGGACACACGACGGTGCTGCTCGGCCACTTCGACGCGGCGGCGTGGCTGCGCGCGATCGAGGTGGAGCGTGCGACCTACGCGTGGACCGCGCCGGTGCACCTGTACCGGGTGATGCACCTCCCGCGAGAGGTGCTCGACGCAGTCGACGTGTCGAGCGTGAAGCGCGTGCTGCACGGCTCGGCGCCTTGCGCACCGAGCCTGAAGCGTGAGGTCATCGCGTTCTTCCCGTCGGGCGCGCTCTGGGAGACCTACGGCGGCACCGAGACGATGGGCACCATGATCACGTCGGAGGAGTGGCTCGCCAAGCCGGGCAGCGTCGGCCGTCCCGCGCCCGGCTCGACGATCCGCATCCTCGACGACGACGGCAACGAGCTGCCCGCGGGGGAAATCGGCCTCGTCTACATCGGCTCGGAATGGGGGAGAGGTTTCCGGTACGCGGGACCGGACGAGCTCACCGAGTCGGTCTACCGCGGCAACCTCGCGACGCTCGGCGATCTCGGCTACGTCGACGACGACGGCTACCTGTTCGTCGTCGACCGGCGCAAGGACATGGTGATTACCGGTGGTGCCAACGTCTACCCGGCCGAGGTGGAGGCAGTGCTCGCCGCCCACCCGCGCATCGCCGAGGTCGCGGTGGTCGGCCTCCCCGACGACGAGTACGGCGAGATCGTCACTGCCGTCGTCGTCCCCGAGGGCGAGCTCGACGCGGCCGCGGTGATCGCGTATGCGCGCGAGCATCTGGTCGCGTACAAGTCGCCGCGTCGGGTCGAGCTCGTCGACGCGCTGCCCCGCGACCCGATGGGCAAGGTGCGAAAGCGCGACTTGCGCGCCCAGTACACCTGATCGCTCCCAACCTCAGGCCGGGATTGTTGCGAGAGGAGCGCTCTCCGCTCCTGAACGCACATACCCGGAAGTCAGGCGAGGCGCTCGACGACCATCGCCATGCCCTGGCCACCGCCGATGCACATCGACTCCAGCCCGTAGCGCCCACCGGCATCCTCGAGACCGTTCAGCAGCGTGGTCATGATGCGCGCGCCGGTCATGCCGAACGGATGCCCGAGGGCGATCCCGCCGCCGTTGACGTTGAGCTTCTCCCACGGGATGCCGAGGTGCTTGGCCGATGGGACCACCTGCGCGGCGAACGCCTCGTTGATCTCCACCAGGTCGACGTCGTCGATCGTGAGCCCCGCCCGCCCCAGGGCCTGCCGGCATGCCTCGATCGGGCCGAGGCCCATGATCTCGGGATCCAGAGCGGACACGCCGCTCGACACGATGCGGGCCAGCGGTGTGATGCCGAGCGCCTCGGCGCGTGCGTCGCTCATCACGACCACCGCCGCCGCGCCGTCGTTGAGCGGACACGCGTTGCCCGCCGTCACCGACCCGTCCGGCCGGAACACCGGCTTGAGCGTCGACAGCTTCTCTACCGTCGTGTCGGGGCGGGGGCCGTCGTCCGTGGCGACGACGGTGCCGTCGGGCAGGGTGATCGGCGTGATCTCGCGTTCGAAGAAGCCGTTCTCCTGGGACCGCACCGCGCGGTTCTGGGAGAGGGCGGCGAACTCGTCCATCTCCTCGCGGGTCACGCCCTCGAGCTGGACGACGTTCTCCGCGGTCTGGCCCATCGCGATGTACACGTCGGGCAAGCCGTCGATCGGCGCCCAGGTCTCCGCCCCACCTTGCTCACGCGACTTGGTGCGGGCGCGGGCGTCGGCAAACCGCGAGTTGGTGGTGCCCGGCCCGCCGTCAGAGCGGCCCTTGTCGAAGCGGCTCACGCACTCGACGCCCGCGGCGACGAACACGTCGCCCTCACCGCAGCGGATCGCGTGTGCCGCCATCCGGATGCTCTGGAGTGACGACGCGCAGTAGCGGTTGACGGTCGTCCCCGGTGAGCCCGCGAGCCCCGAGAGCAGCGACACGACCCGGCCCAGGTTGTAGCCCTGCTCGCCGGCGGGCTGCGCGCAGCCCACGATCACGTCCTCGACCTCGGCCGGGTCGAGCTGCGGGACCTTGGCCGTGGCGGCCGCGACGATCGTCGCCGCGAGGTCGTCAGGGCGGAGCTCGACGAGCGAGCCCTTGTTGGCGCGCCCGATCGGGCTCCGGGCGGTGGAGACGATGACGGCCTCGGGCATCGGGTGCTCCTCGGTTGCGGGGTCGTGTGTTCTACCTCGGCCCGGGCCGGTCCGTCGGACCGGGCTCCCCCTCGCGGCTCAGCCGAGCAGCTCGGTGATCCTGGTCGTCATGGTGTTCATGTCGAAGTAGTCGCGCCAGAGCGCGATCTTGCCGTCGCGCACCTCGAAGATCCCGGCGACGGGCAGGTCGGCCCACTTGCCGTCGCGGCAGAAGCGGTCGGTGCGCTCGTTTATCACCACGTTGCCGGCCGCGACCTGGCGGTGAATCACCCACTCCATCGCGCCGACGATGCCGGAGAGCTGCGCGAAGACTCCCTTGATGCCATCGGGACCGCGCACCGGGCCCATCGGCACGTTGTCGTACTCGACGTCGTCGGTGACGAGCTCGCACGCGGCGTCCACGTCGAGTCGCACCAAGCGAGCGATGAACTCGTCGACGATCTCCTCGGGTGTCATTCGGTACCGGCCTCCTCGGATTCCTTGGTCGCGAGCATCGCACGTGCGTCGAGTTCCTCGCGCACGTGGTCGAGTACGCGTGCGGCTGCGGTCAAGTCACTGGGGGCGACGGAGCCGAGCAGCCCGGCCGCGAGCTTCCGCCAGGCCTCGTGCATGTCCCGCCGGAGCCGGGCACCAGTGGCGGTGAGCTCGACGACGGTGACCCGTCGGTCCGAGGGATGGGCGTTGCGGCGCGCGAGGCCGAGCTCTTCGAGGCCGTCGACGAGTGCGGTGACCGCCCGGGGTGTCACCTCGAGTTGCCGGCTCAGCTCGGTCATCGTGGCCGGCCGCTCCCCGACCGCCAGCACGACCCGGGCGCGGGCGTCGGTGAGGCCCCGGCGGCGCAGCCCCTCCGCGGTGAGGCGATCGAGGCGCGGCGCGAGCCGCAGCAACGCCGACAGCACCGCATCGGGAGTCGTGTCGGGGGTCACGTCGGGCCGCATTGCTGAAGACACTACATGGTGTTGTATCTTCAGCACCGGTGAGCGGCGGCGTGGTGGCCGAGGGCCTGAAGAAGCGGTTCGGAGACTTCGAGGCGCTGGTGGGGGTCGACTTCGTCGTTCCCGAAGGCGCGCTGGTCGCGCTGCTGGGTCCGAACGGCGCGGGCAAGACCACCACGATCCGGATCCTCACCACGCTGCTACGGGCCGACGCCGGCCGTGCCACGGTCTCGGGCTTCGACGTCGCGACGCAACCCCAGCTGGTGCGCGCCGCGATCGGGCTCACCGGTCAGTACGCGGCGGTCGACGAGGATCTCACCGGCCGCGAGAACCTCGTGCTCGTCGGGCGGCTCTGCCGGATGTCCAAGCGCGCCGCGCAGGAGCGCGCCGCGGTGCTCCTCGAGGTGTTCCAGCTCGTCGACGCGGCCGACCGTCGGCTGCGCACCTACTCGGGCGGGATGCGTCGGCGCCTCGACCTCGCGGGCAGCCTGATGTTCGCACCCGAGGTGCTGTTCCTCGACGAGCCCACGACGGGGCTCGATCCGCGTAGCCGGCTCGACCTCTGGGACGTGATCGTCGAGCTCAAGGACGCGGGAACGACCATCGTGCTCACCACACAGTACCTGGAGGAGGCCGACCAGCTCGCCGACACGATCAGCGTGATCGACGAAGGACGGATCATCGCGGAGGGCACGGCCGACGAGCTGAAGGACCGCATCGGCGGCGACGTCCTCGACCTCCGTGTCCACGATCGGGCCCAGCTCGACCTCGCCGTCACGACGTTGACCCGCGAGTTCGGCGCGAGCGAGTCCGACGTGACGGTCGACCGCGATCTCGGGACCGTCGTCGTTCCCATCGCCCAAGGATCCGACTCGCTGGTCACGGCCATCCGGATGCTCGACGGCGCAGGGATCGGCATCGACGACCTGAGCCTGCGACGCCCCTCGCTCGACGACGTGTTCCTGCACCTCACCGGGCACGCCGCCGAGACGCGGGTCGGAGCGAAGAAGCGGCGGGCCCGGATTCCCGCGGGAGGAGGCTGACATGACGACGCTCGCCCCTGAGCGGGTCGGTACCCCGGCGCGGCGTGCCGCGCTGCCGCCCGCGCGGGTCATCGCCGACATCGCCCTGCTCGCGCAACGGAACCTCATCAAGTCGGTCCGGATGCCGATGTACATCGTCTTCTCGACGATCCAGCCGTTCATGCAGCTCGTGCTCTTCGTCTTCGTCTTCGGCTCGATCGCCGACATCGGTCCGGGCATGAGCTACCGGAATTACGTCGTGCCCGCCGTGCTCGTGCAGACGATGACCTTCGCCGGCATGGGCTCGGGTGTCGGGATCGCGCGTGACCTCGACACGGGCATGATCGACCGGTTCCGTTCGCTGCCGATCGCCCGCTCGGCGTTCCTGGTGGGTCGGACGTCGAGCGACAGCCTGCGGCTCGGGGTGCAGGCAACGCTGCTCGTCGTCGCGGCGATGCTGATGGGCTTCCGGTTCGGCAACGGCGCGCTTCCGGCGTTCGGGATGTTCGTGATCGTCGTGATGTTCGGCCTCGCGCTCACCACCTTCTCGGCATGGATGGGACTCACGGTGCGCGACCCGGAGACGGTGCAGGCCGCGATGTTCATCCCCGTCATACCCCTCGTGTTCACGAGCTCCGCGTTCGCCCCCATCTCCCGCCTGCCCGGATGGATGCAGCCGTTCGCCGAGTGGAGTCCCGTGACCGCGGCGATCGACAGCGCTCGCGGGCTTGCCCTCGGCGACGAGGTGCTGTACCAGGTGAACCAGGTGCATCTGCACACCGCGTTGTGGCACTTCCTGCTGTGGTGGGTGGTGATCGTCGTTGTGTTCACCGCCCTCGCCGTCCGCCGCTACCGCCTCGGTTCCTGAGCACGCGATGGATCTCGGGTTGCGCGATGCCACCGTCGTCGTCAACGGCGGCTCGAAGGGCATGGGTCGCGCGGCGGCCGAGTGCCTCGCCCGAGAGGGGGCGCGGGTAGCGGTGCTGGCGCGGGGGCGAGAGGCCCTCGACGAGACGATCGCGATGCTCACCGCGCTGGGCTGTCCCGACGCGGTCGGGCTCCCGGCCGACCTCACCCGGGCGGCCGAGGTGGACGCCGCGTTCGCGGCGGTGGGCGAGCGCTGGGGCGCGCTCAACGCCCTCGTCAACGCAGCCGGCCCCACCGACGTGGGCATCGGGTCCTTCGAGGCCATCGACGACGCGGAGTGGGCGGCAACGCTCGAGGTCGGGCTGATGAGCGCCGTGCGGTGCGTGCGGGCTGCGCTGCCGCTCCTACGGACCGCGAGCTGGGCCCGCATCGTCAACGTGTCCGCGCACTCGACCAAGCGCCAATCGCCCGAGATCGTGGCCTACACGGCCGCGAAGGCCGCGCTGACCAGCTTCTCCAAGAACCTGTCGCTGTCGCTCGCCGGCGACGGCATCCTCGTGAACACCATCTCGCCCGGGTCGTTCCTGTCGGAAGGGATGCGCGACTACCTGCGTGCGCTTCCGGCCGACCGGGGCGTGGATCCCGACAGCCTCGAGGACGCGATGCGCGTGATCCGCGAGGACTTCGGTCACCCGGCCCACCTGTCCCGCGCCGGCGACCCGGCCGAGATCGGCCCGGTGATCGCGTTCTGCTGCTCGCCGGTGAACAGCTACATGACCGGCGCGAACGTGAACGTGGACGGCGGCTCCGACTTCTGCTGAGACCGGGCCCGCGGCTAGCCGAGCTTCTTCATCACGCGGAGCAGCAGCGGGTCCATCTCCCCGCCGAGCTTGCCGCCGTCGAACGCGGCGTCCTGACGGAGCAGCGTGCGCCGGGTGAGCTCCGCGCTGATCCAACGCAGCGGCTCCGGCGGGAAGCCCGGCTCGGCAGTGTCGACGAAGCAGAGCTCGGTGAGCTCGCTCGGCTTGCCCAGCACCTTGTCGCGCAGGATCTTGCCGCCGGTGTGGCTGGGGGCCACCCCGTGCCCGTTGTACCCGAGGCCGTAGTGCAGGCGGCCCTCGAGCAGCGACCCGAACAGCGGCATGAACGAGACGGTGATGGCGACGGGACCGCCCCAGCCGTGCGAGAAGCGGACCTGGTCGAGCTGGGGGAAGGTGCGGCGGAAGGTGGACTCGAGCCGCTTGAAGACGGTGTCGGCCCGGTCATAGCGCGGGCGGATCGCGCCACCGGGATAGATGATGCCGTCGCTGCCGCCCCACAGGATCCGGCCGTCGTCGGTGCGCCGGTAGTAGTGCACGAAGTTGCGCTTGTCCTCGATGCCCTGGCGACGCTCCCAGCCCACGGTGTCCCACTGGGCATCCGTGAGCGGCTCGGTGAGCGCGATGTAGGTGTAGAGGGGGACGACCTTGTGCTTGAACCACGGAGTGGTCGATGCCCATGCGTTCGTCGCGAGGACGACCTGCTCGGCGCGGACTACCCCGCTCGGCGTGTGCACGTGCAGCCGCGCTCCGCCGTCTTCTATGCGGCTGATCGGCGTGCGCTCGAAGATCGTCGCCCCCATGCCTTCCACGACGGCGGCGAGCCGGTTCGTCAACTTGGCCGGGTGCAGGACGCCGCAGTGGTCTTCCATCAGGGCGCCCAGATACGTGGGCGATTCGACCTCGGCCCGGGTCTCTTCGCTGCTCAGGCGGCGGAAGCCGTCGAGGCCGAGCTCCTGCGCGGTCCGGTAATCCGCCTCGACGCGCTGCATCTGGCCCGGGTTCGTGCCGACCACCATGAGCCCGCCGTGCACCCACTCGCACGCGATCCCGTGCGCGGCGACGGTCTCGCCGATCTCGTCGACCGAGGTCGCAACCGCGTCGTGCGCGGCCTTGGCGGCCGCGTCGCCGTGGTTGCGGCGGAGGTGCGCCAGGCTCATGTCGAGCAGCGTCATCGCGAAGCCGCCGTTGCGACCGCTGGCACCGAAGCCGACCTCCTCGCTCTCGAGCAGCGTGATCTGCAGCCCGGGCTGTGCCTCCAGTAGCTGGTACGCGGTCCAGAGCCCGGTGAAGCCGGCGCCGACGATGGCGACGTCGACGTCGACGGAGTGGCCGAGCGACGCGCGTGGGTCGTGGCGCGCCGTTTCGAGCCAGTAGACCGACGAGCCCAGGTTTCGCATGGGTGTTGCTCCCGGTGAGCGGACGATGCCCGCATTCTGACGGCACGGCGAACGCGCGGGCCAGGGTCGAGGGTCACCCTGCGACCCTGGCGGCGAGACTCCCGGTTGGGCGTCGGTGCGAGGACCACAATCGCGTCATGGACCAGGCGGCGGGGATTTGTGACAGTGGCGAGCTGGCGCCCGCTCACGCCACGATGGCAGTACCGGTTGCACATCCGGACGAGGTCGTCGACGAGCTCGGTCGCTTCGCCGGACTGATCCCTCCCCAGCGCATGCTCACGGTGCTCCTGGAGGAGCACGACGAAGACGTCTCGCGTCTCTCCGGTGTGCTCCACGCGCGTGAGGCCGTGGTCGAGTCGATCGCTCGGCGCCTGTGGCACCGGCTCCCGTGGCTGCTTCTCGGGCTCGTCGGTGCGCTCCTCTCGGCGGGCATCGTGGGCGCGTTCGAGGATCAGCTCGCTCGCCGCGTGATGCTGGCGTTCTTCATCCCGGGCGTCGTCTACATCGCCGACGCGGTGGGCACGCAGACCGAGGCGATCATCATCCGCGGCTTGAGCGTCGGCATTCCGGTGCGTGCGGTGCTCTTCCGCGAAGCGGTCACGGGACTCGCGATCGGCATGATCATCGCGGCGGCCTTCGTGCCTATCGGCCTGCTCGTCTGGGGAGAGCCCGACGTGGTGCTGGCCGTCGGACTCGCGCTGCTCGTCGCGTGCGGCACCGCTGCTCGCCCGGCTCCATCTCGATCCCGCGTTCGGCGCGGGCCCGTTGGCCACGGTGGTACAGGACCTGCTCTCGATCGTGATCTACTGCGTGATCGTCCTCGCGATCGCCGGCTGACCGGCCGGCCCGCTTCGCGCGTCAGCGCGCCAGGTCGACGAGCAGGTCGGCCAGGAGCGCGGCGAGCATTGTCGTGCAGGTCGGTACCATCATCGAATGATCGACCACTTCTCTAGCCAGTGCGCCGACGTCGTGGCCAGCGCCTCGTTCTGCGACGCGATGCTCCTGCCGCTCGGTGGGTCCCGGGTGATGGACTTCGGGACCGTCATCGGGTACGGGCGTGACGGCAAGCCGACGTTCTGGGTGATCCCGTCGACGACCGGTGACCCCAACCGTGAGGTGCACATCGCGTTCGAGGCGCCGAGCCGCGACGCCGTGCGCATTTTCTTCGAGGTCGCGGTGGGGGCCGGTGCCGAGGTGCTGCACGAGCCACGCGAGTGGCCCGAGTACCACCCGGGATACTTCGGCGCGTTCGTGCGGGATCCCGACGGCAACAACGTCGAGACGGTCTGTCATTGTCCCGAATAGCCTTGCTGTCGCGCGGCGTCGTCGGTATGGTGCCCCGCTTCCCACGGCGAGGTCTGAGGACGGCGTGAGCACGATCGACCAGCCCGGTCAGCCCCGGCCCGGTGCCGGGCCCCGCCCGAAGGTGCTGATCACCGGTACTGGCCGCGCCGGGACGACGTTGCTCGTGCAGGTGCTCACCGATCTCGGCATGGACACGGGGTTCACCAGTGACGCGCTTGTCGACGAGCAGGCGCGCGCCGGTCTGGAGGCACCCCTCGACGACCCCGCGGGTCCGCGCATCGTGAAGAGCCCGACGGTGATCCGCCGGCTCGGCAGACTGCTCGCCTCGGGCACCGTCGAGCTCGAGCACGTCATCATCCCGATGCGCGCGCTCGACGTGGCGGCGGCGAGCCGAGTGCGTCAGACCAAGTACGGCGCGGATCTCCGCACCTTCGGCGGCCTGCTGGGAACGCGCTACGCGACCAAGCAGCGCGAGGCGTTGGCCCTGCTCCAGTACGAGCTCGTGTACGTGCTCGCCACCTACGACGTGCCGCATACGCTGCTGCTGTTCCCCCGGTTCGCCTCGGACTGGGAGTACACCCACCGCAAGCTCGGGTTCCTCGACCCGAACGTGCCCGCGACGCGCTGGCGCGAGGTATTCGAGGCGCGCGTCGTCCCGGGGCTCATTCACGAGGAGCCGCTCAGCCGGCGCGAACGGGCCATGACCGTTGCCGGGACCACGTACAACCGGCTGGTCGCCCGACCGGCGCGCGCCGTGCGCAAGGTCTGGCGCGGTGAACCACGGTCACCGCGGTAGTCGCCCCGACCCGTCGCGGCGTTGGTGATCCAGACCGGTGTGACGACGGGTTCGGTCACCGACCGAGCGGCTCATGGTTGGACTTGGGTGCCGTCGGGGCGGAGGACGTGGAGGGTGTGGCCGTCGAA